>CAMUMG010000002.1 GCA_947089905.1 uncultured Lachnospiraceae bacterium | reverse complement strand
GGCAGCCCGTGTACTCCCGGTTTTCAAGGATATGCGCCACGGTGTTTGTCGCCCATCTGCACTCATAGCCGGGGTGGTAGCGGCGTGTGCTTCCCGTCCGGCGGTATTCCAGCGTTCCCGGCGTGGGTGTCTGCTGCTCCGTGAGCATACGGGCTATCTTGGTCGGTCCGTTCCCGGCAAGGCAAAGGCTGTATATCTGCTTCACCACGGGGCGGCTTCTTCGTCAATGATGAAATTTTCGTCCTCGTCCATGAGGTAGCCGTAAACGGGCTTGCTTGTGACAGGCTTCCCGCTCATGCCTTTTGAGCGTTTTACCGCCCGGATTTTCTTGCTCGTATCTCTCACCAGCCATTCGTTAAAAATATTACGCAAGGGGGCAAAATCGTTGTCGCCCTGTGCGCTGTCAACGCCGTCATTGATGGCAATGAAGCGGACGTTTTTCTGTGGGAAAATCATTTCCGTGTACATTCCCACTTGTAAGTAATTTCGCCCTAACCGTGACATATCCTTGACTATGACTGTACCAACAAGCCCCGCTTCAATGTCGGCAAGCATGGACTGGAAGCCGGGTCTTTGGAAATTTGCCCCGGAATAACCGTCGTCCGTGTACCATTTCAGATTTGAAAAGCCGTTCTGTTTGGCGTAGTTTTCAAGGATTCGCTTCTGGTTGCTTATGGAATTGCTCTCGCCTTGCAGCTCGTCCTCATGGGATAACCTCGGATAAAGGGCGGTGATAAGTGTTGTGGCGGTCTGTCTTGACATAGATTCCTCCGTTTCCGACAGCCCTTTTTGTTACTTTATGGCACATAATGTCGAATATTTTTTATCAAGGAATGTCGCTCTATATGGCATGGGCGGCTATGGCTTTCTCGACTGCTTTTTCTTCCGTGTCATTGAATGTAAGTACAAGTATCTTTCCTACAAATATCACTCCTTTGCAATTAACCAAACTGCTAATTCATAGCATTCATTACAGATAACAAATCGGCAGGTCTTTCCAAAAAATAATCTGCTTTTATGTACTTGTTATGGCTGCCCCATACTGCCAAAGCAAAATCAATTCCTGCATTTTCCGCACATTTACTGTCATATTTGGTATCTCCAATATAAAGCATTTTCCTATGGTCTGTTTTTGATAATTCCTCATATTTCAAAAGCGGTGCGGCATTGGGTTTATGTTCCTGCGTATCGTCTGCACATATGATTGTTTTAAAATAATGGTTGATACCAAACTGACAAAAATCATGTGTAAATTCTTCCCTTGTTTTTGAGGTGACAATCCCCATTTTACAATCCAGTCTTAGAAGATTTTTCAATATACCGGGGATTCTGTCAAATACTTTAATGGTATCTGTATATTTGCACATATTCTTATCCCATAATTCTACCGCATAGGAAATGTCTTTTATCTCAAGTTTTTTCAAAGCGTCTATCCCGGTAATCCCTAACGCAAATTTTAGTTCAGAACATGGTATCTCTCTCCCCGACAATGCCCTTATGGTTTCCTGTAAGGAATGCAAGACAGCGTATTCCGTATCAATCAGAGTACCGTCAATGTCAAAAACGATATGTTCATATTTCATGTAGTCGCCTTTCTTTGTTTGTATCAAAATAACGTATCACCCTGCATGGATTCCCTACCGCAACACAATTAGGCGGGATAGGGCGGTTTACAACACTTCCAGCCCCTATCACGCTGTTTTCGCCTATGGTAACTCCCGGCAGAAGAATACAGCCGCCGCCAATCCAGACATTGTTCTTTATCTCTATCGGACGCGCATAGGTTCTAAAAAATGTTGTCTGACGTTCTCTCCAATCCAGCACAAGTCTTTCCTGTGGCAGAACCGGGTGTGAAGAAGTATAAATCTGCACGTTTGACGCTATCAAAACCCTGTCGCCAATACGGATAGGCTTATTATCTACGAAAGTGCAGTTTATATTGATTATCACATTGCTTCCCAAAAAAATATTTTTCCCATAATCGCAATAAAAAGGTGTGTCGATTGCTACATTTTCCCCCATTCCCCCCAACAACTCATGAAGAATGGCAGCCCTTTTCTCCGTATCTTCATAATCAGAAAAATAATATTCCCGTGTCAATTCCCTTGTACGGGCGATCTGCTTTAATGTATCGCTGTCCGCAGTTTCTAAAAAATCGCTTGCTTCGTAATACACAATATCCCTCCTTTAACGAAAACTGTTTTCCACAACGCCCGGAAGCAAGGTATAAATGGAACAGCCAATCTGATTTTCAAACAGTTCTTTTATCTCTAAAATTTTTTTCCACCTGTCTATTGTTGCCGGATGGACGCCGTACCGTATTGTCACGTCTACAAATCTCTTTTCCAAAAGGCAGAACCCCGTAGACATAGCCAATGCGTCACATAGCTGCACTAAACGGTCATAATCATCATATACCGCCTCCTCAACAAACTTTTTCATAAATAGGTAATCCTCATCACTGACATCAAATTCCCCGATAGAAGTATCTATATCCTGTATCATAAATGCGTGGGATATACATATCTGTGCAACTTTTTCCCACCCACGTTCCATACAGTAACGATAGCCGTCTATCAGATGCTTTTCCGAAGTCACTCCGGCATAACGCCCAATATCATGTAACAGCCCGAAAAGGTATGCCTGTTCAGAAGATAAATCTTTACAGTGTGACGCAATGTTTTTACAGGCTTCGGCTACATACCGGGAATGGTCTACCCATGCTCCCGGATTGGATTCTGACGCTTCCTTTAATGCCAGTTCTGCGGTCTGAATATTTAACTCCATTTTAACTCCTTTCAAAAAGGCGGGGCTGGCAGATAAACCGTCCAGCCCCTTTATGATGAAATATTTACAGACAAATCAGCAATCCCCGGCGTAATATGAAACAATATTCATATAGTCCGTTGGATTAGGGATTTCTAAAACAAGCCGCAGGCAGTTTTTATTTTGGAAATACTGCCGCCACAAACCACCCTGTATCTTTTCTTCCCTATTGATGTTCAGTTTTCTGCCGTCCGGGCAGAGCATATTTACTTTGCCGGTACAGGCATTGACCGTATCTAAAAAATTTTTCATGTTCAGAATGTTCAGTTTTAACACTTTGCACTCACCTCCTGCAAATAGCTGATTTACTTTACAGGTATCATTATAATGCAAGTGATGTAGGAAAAATATTTCATTTCTGCCCTTATCTATCACTATTCTGCCATTTCCTCCGATATTCTGTGGGTGAACAATGTGCATATTCCCGAAAAACTTTTCCGAAATAACTGCTGCTCCCTAAACCGCAGTCATGACTGATAACTGTAACAGATTCCTGCCCGTTTGCCAACATCTGACAGGCGGCTTGCAGACGGTAAGCCTTTATATACTCTACGGGTGTCATGTGCAGACAGTCATGAAATACTCTATAGCACTCTCTTTCGCTTAGGTATGCCGCCGCCGCAAGTTCCGGGATAGATATTTTCTCCCCGTAATGCTCATGAATATATATCATCATCAGCTTTATTTTGTCGTTGATTTTGTTATATCTTTTCTTTTCACGCATAGGGCGGGATAGTTCAAAAAGCATTAGCCATATTTCTGTTAGGGCTTCCCGTAGTTTTATTTCATACCCAAATTCATCACTGGACAAATGAAATGATGTGGCAATAAGATTCAAAATCCTTTTTTCTGCTGCATTACCCGGAAAAAGCGGGATTACTTCAATCTGCGGGGCTGTTATAACAGGTGCAATATATTTTTGTTCAATCCTGCTTCCCTGTTTCCCGGCAAGCAGGGAAACATCAAAAATATGAAGTAGCTGTATATTCTGTTCTTTCTGTGATATTGCTTTTGTCATATGGAGTACATTGGAATTTACCATGCCGCCGCTTCCGGCAGGAAACAATAGTTTTCCTCCCGGCGTATCATATTCAATGCTGCCGCTTTCCATGTAAAAAAGTTCCACCGTCTTGTGCCAGTGCCACGGCACATAACGCCCTATATACTTGTCAAGTTCTGCCCTCGAAGCGATATAGGGAAAATCTTTTTCATAATCGGGAAGCAATTCTTCCTTGCTTCCAGTATAAAATTCAATGCTATGGATATTTTTCATGTCTATTCACCTACATATCTGTAATTTTGCCTGTTTTATGAATTAAATATACTGGAATAGCTCTGTGATTGTCAATCAATATAGCGTGTTCTTTACTGCAAAAGAAAAAGACAGGTATGAGTGGGATTCCGTCGTAGTCGGCATTGTGGGAATGTGTATAACTGGCTGTCTTTTGGTCTTTAGCTTCTTTGGTTCGGAATAGTGTGGTGCTGGCGGTCTATCTCTTGTTTTCGGTTGCTTACTTCTTTACCGTACATGAGCATTTGTTGCGGGATTGGATTTTTCAGCAGGTCTTTCAAGCGTTCCTGAATTGTTAATGCCATGTCTCTTTCTGTTCGTATTGAACCAAAAGCTAAATCCCTGTTTCTATAAAATGTACAGTAGAATTGTCCCAATATTTTTTGAAAACACTATGGTCTTTTTCATCGAAATTTAGCTGATACATTCTAAAGGTAACTAAAAAGTCTTTGGGTTGCCATTGTTCTTTATAGGAATACTGATATTTCATTCCCACCTGTGCCATAACCCCACCACTTCGTGGATTGTTAATGTCATGTGTGGCTGTGATATAGGGAAGTCCATCTTTTTTTACCTGTGCTATAACAGCCCTCCCGGCTTCTGTGACAATTCCTCTGTGCCAAAACTCTTTCCGAAGCCCATAGCCAAAATCGTGGCTTTCATCCATATCGACTTTTATGTAGCCAATCGGATAGTTGTCCTCTTTCAAACAGATAGCATAAGCATAGGCTTGCGGTTTTTCATAATTTGCCGCATACCTTGCTTCAAAAAAAGACTGTGCTTCCTCAATACTTTTTAACGGGAACCATGGTAAAAAAGTGTTGACCTCTTTATCTATCAGTATCAAGTACAATGCTTCTATATCATTTTTTGTAAATTTTCTTAATATCAGCCTTTCTGTTTCCAGTTGCGGTGTATTCGTATATGCCATACTATCCCCCTACAATCGGCAAGGTCATTTCAATTTCATGTATAAAAGTGGGTATGGATTGCCTTGCTCGTCATAGTCTGTCCGTTTGTAAACATAAAAACCCATATGCTCATAAAAACCCTTTGCAAGCGGGTTCTGCTCATTGACCGCTAGTTCATTGACTGAATAATTTTCAATTCCATACTGGATTAGCTTTCTTCCCAGCCCTTTTCCCTGTTCTTTCGGCGCAATAAAAAGCATTTCAATTTTTTGTTTTTCAATCCCCATAAACGCAACAGGGCAGTTGTCTTTGTTTTGAGCAATTATCAAATGTGCAATGCTATTCAAAGCTTGCGGGATATACTTTTTTATTTCTTCCACTTCATTCTCTGATAAAAACAGGTGCGTTGCCTTTACAGATTTTTCCCATACAAAGATTAACTGTTCTTTTAGTGATGGTGTTATCTCCTCAACTTCTAAAATCTTCATTTGTTCCTTCCTTTGATAATCCCTATTTTGTTTCTCCTTTATTACTACTGCCAAGCATCTATGAAACTTCCCTTTAACTGCTGTTTTTGTCTGCGCAGTTCTATTTGATATTGTCTTGAATGCTTTCATACTATTTTGTAACGGCTAAAAACAGCTTCATCTTAACATTTTTTCTGTCAAGATGAAGCATAATTAAAAAAGTTGCACAAATAGAAAGAGAATATGCAGCAAAATTACTGATGATAGGGCGTATATAATAAAGTACAAATCCCAAACTGCTATTCTCATTATGTCACTTCCTAGATATTTACTTTTTCGATACATTCATGTATAAAATACATGGTCATAGCTTCCATTCGCCTGTTCCCTTCCTCAGAAAATCCATGTCCTTCTCCTTGGAAGCTTTCTAGTCTGGCATGAGAATAAAATTCTTTTGCCCGAACACTGTAATGAAATGGAACAACTCTGTCTTCTGTTCCATGTATTATGAATACTCTTCCCAAAAATTTTCCAATATGCTCATAAACTTGAAAACCATGTATTGTTTCGAAAAACTTTCTTCCAAGTGTCATATTCCAAAGTTCTTCTGTATCTGGAATATCTTCAAGATTTTTATATCTTTCATTCCAGTTATCCGCGATACATAGAGCAGGATATAATAAAATAAGTCCCTTAATTTCCTGCAATCTATCCTCAGCAGCTAATGCAGATACCAATCCCCCCTGACTGCCACCAAATAAAAAAAGATTGTTTTTATCTACATAATCCCATGTCTGTACCTCGTCTATTACTGCTTTTAAGTCTTGTTTTTCTGTAAATATTGTCATATCTGTTGTTTTAAAGCCACTCTTATCTTGTACACTTCCTCCACAAAAAGTATAACATACTGCCCCTATTCCATTTAAAGCAAAATATCTTGCTGAAATATCGAAATCGGTTTTATATCCATTATATCCATGACTAAATATAACTAATGGGAACATTTTATTTCCTTCTGGCTTATAAAATGTTCCATCGATTGTTCTATTGTGGTGACTAACTTTAATTTGTGTAACCTGCATTATATTTCTCCAATTTTACTATAGTTTATTAATTCTTCTATTCTTAAAATAATATTCCTCGTCGTGTTCATTTACTTCACGCAAAACCTTACAAGGATTGCCTACAGCAACCACATTTGATGGAAGATCTTTTGTAACAACACTGCCCGCCCCAATTACTACATTATCTCCAATCGTAATTCCCGGTACAATAATAACCCCTGCACCGAGCCAACAGTTTTTTCCGATATGGACAGGAGCATTATATTGATATCCTTCTTGACGCAGTCTTGGAAGAATCGGGTGTCCTGCTGTAGCAACTGTTACATTCGGCCCAAACATTGTATAATCGCCTACGTAAATATGGGTATCATCTACTAATGTCAAATTAAAATTTGCATAAATATTCTTTCCAAAATGGACATGATGTCCGCCAAAATTAGTATGCAGAGGAGGTTCAATATAACAGTTCTCTCCAATTTCAGCAAACATTTCTTTGAGCATTTTAGTTCGTTTTTCTATTTCAGTAGGACGGGTATGATTAAAATCATAAAGACGATCCAAATATCCCATCTGCTCTTTTAATAATTCTTCCTCACCTGGAAGATAAAGTTGACATGTATGCATTTTTTCTTTTATATCCATAAAAACCTCCCTATCACTAAGTATAAAATAATTTCACTCTATTTCCATAACTGTTCCTAAAAATATTGGCAGTTTCCTTTCGCAGTCAAAAATTAAATATACAAAAGGTCTGTTTAAATATATTGTTTTAGAGGGAATTGCTCCCCTTAGACACTCTTCTACTACTGTTACTGTTCCTGCCTTTGTCCCTTTTGTGTCTACTGTAATTAACGTTTTATGCAGCACCCGATTAATAAATAAATTTCCTTTTTTATGAGAACCAATTCCAAAAAAATCTGCTCTCGTCATATCAAAAGCATCTTTTATCCCCATCTTTTGAAGAACTTCACTCATCTGTATACTATATTCCGTTTTATATTTTGGAATCGCCGCTTTAATCTCTGTCATTTTGATAGGATTAGTCAGTATTTGATACAGCTTCTTTCCTGTAAGGGATGCAATATAATCCCAAACTGTAATACTATCATTTGGAAGAAGAGCTGCAAACGCATATTTCCGATTGGCATAATATTTCAAAAAACCTTCTGCCCGTTCCTCTTTTAAATAGTGGAACTCTGTAGAATACATCAATTCTACATCTTGAACGGTTCCATCTTCTTTGGTAAACTTATTATGATACACCTGATTTTTTTTATAAATTTCTTTCCATTCTGCTTCAAAAGCAACTGCATTTATCAAATACATAACTGCATCTGGCAAAACTTTATCGAGAATATTTGAAATCATTCCCTGTGTATGTTCTTCTACCCATTTATTAATATCCTCTAAAGTAGAAGAATCAAAAGGAGCTCGATAGAAACTGGCATCAAAATAATCTGTAGTCTTATGTAAAAAATCTTGATTTATACTAAAGTCTTCATCATCTTTAAACCAAACCACATTTGCCATACTTAACTTACACTTTTTTTCAATCGGAAAGGTCTTTTGATAAGTATGCAGATATTTTGTTAACTTTGATACTGGTAGTTGAAAAGCCTGTTCTATCTGAGTAAGTGTTTCTCCTCCTGCTCCATTCGCTGTCATAGTCAAAGCAGTAAGAAGAGAGAAAGGAGAAATAATTACATTTTTGTTTTTACTTATTGTATATTGAAATAACTTTACACAAAAATCTGTAATTGTTATGGTATCTTCCTTATTATAGTTCGTTTCTATCATATTTTTTAAACTTCTCATACATAACTCCTTTTTAACTAGTTTAGCATATCATAAAGAGTTATGCAAGGTGCTTCAATATAGTAGGACAAACGTATCAATAAAAAATTTAAAAAGCAGATATCCAAAAATCAACGGATTTTTGGATATCTGCTTTTAGACTTCTAATTTTCCATCTTTTATATGTAATATACTATCTGCTTGAGATGCAGCCTTATTGTCGTGTGTTACTAGAATTACACATCTCTTTTCTTTGTATGCCAACTCTTTTAGAATATTTATAATGTTTTTGCTGTTTTCTGAGTCTAAATTTCCAGTTGGTTCATCAGCGAGAATAATTTCTGCTTCTGATGCCAAAGCTCTAGCGATTGCAACTCTTTGCTGTTCTCCTCCCGATAATTGTGCAGGCATACGCTTTTGTTTCTCTTTTGTCAATTCTACAGAACATAATTTTTCTTCTGCCTGCTGTCTAGCTTTTGTCTTTTCCATCTTTTTTAATAATAGTGGATACATTACATTTTCTTTTGCAGTCAACAAGGGAAATAAATTGAAATTTTGGTAGATTACAGAGGCATGATCTCGGCGATATTCATCTAAATTTAATTCTGTCATTGCTGTTTCGTGAAACAAAATCTTTCCTTTTGTTGGAACACTAAGTCCAGCAAGCAGTGATAATAATGTGGTTTTTCCACTTCCGCTTTTTCCTATCACTGCATACAATTTCCCTAAATTAAATTCATACGAAATACCATCTAGTGCAGATACTGTTTGATATTTGTTTTTATATTGATAAGACACTTCTTTTATCGATAAAACAGACATATTATTCCTCCTCTCTTAATAACTGTGCCGGGCTTACTTTTGCTGTATGATAAACCGCAAAACAGCATCCTAAAAAATAACATAGAAAATATAAAAGCAAAAATAGGACAGGTAAACTTGTATTTTTTGAAACAGTGAGAAGGAAAAAGAGAATTCCTGTTAGTTCTCCTATTATCTCTAATACCATTTGTTCTGACAAAGAAGCAAGAAAAACTTCTTTTTTTGTAACTCCTAATGTTCTCATTAAAGCATAAGACTTTTTTTCTGTTCGCACACAAAGAAAACTAATCAGTCCTCCAATTCCAAGCGTCAGTCCTAATAACAATGGCATAATCCTCTCTAATCGCTTTACATTTTGCTCTAAGGATAATAAAGTAGAAAAATAAATTTCATCTCGTATAATTAATGCGAAATGATAGGAGGGAGTCTGTTCTGTTGGATCTATAGAAACAAACATATTGAGTGCTTCCTTTTTCAATTCATTAAGCTTTTGATTTTCTTTTACTAAAAAAGACATACTATCGCAGCTTATTGTATCACTGTTTTCTAACATGAAATTACAGCAATATCCCCATGGAATATATAAATCTGAACTTTTAGACTCATATTCTCCAACTACTTGAAGTGTAATCTCCTTTTTTATTTGAAGAAATGGATCGTGAACGAAAAGATTCAAGAAGCGATTTTCTTCCTCTTGAATTAGAATTTTTTGTGCCATAGCGGTAGAAACTAGACAGACTGCCCTTTCTTCCTTTAAAAAATCTTCGTTATACCAATCGTAAAATGTAATCTTTCCATTATACTCTGATGATAGTTCTTTTGTACACTCCAACTGATTCATTCCTATCATTGTACCCACATTATCTCTTTCTATATCTGTCCATTGATAAGAAAAATTTTTTGTCATACAAAGATTTTTAATATAAGAAGTAAGTGGATACTGTTCTTTTGTTACATACATAATATATTGTGAGGGAATGTTTAAATTTTTAGTGCTTGTTCCCTCTACATTACTTACAACACACTCGATCGGAAAATTATCTCTTACCGATTCAAATTCAGTCTTTTGTCTTTTCACATAGTCTGATAATAAACAAAGTAAAATACAAAAAATCGCTGAAGTTAAAATAGAACAAAATGCCAAAATCGGTCGGCGTAAAATTTTGGTAAACAGAAATGGTGTCAACCTTTTTTTCCTCCTTTTTCACTTAACAGTTTTCGTGGATCTATCTGTGTCAGTTTTTTAGATGAAAGGAAAAGAAAAACTGCAATTACTCCAAATTGAACGATTCCACATAAAAAAATCAAAAATGGACTCATCTTACCTTCTCTTAATAACGTAAAAATCTGTTCAGAAGAATTTTGTAATCCTGCTGACTGAAAAACTCCCTGAAATTCATTTTCTAAAACGCTGTTCTTTCTTAAAGATTCGATTACCTTTTCAATAAAATATCTTGTTGGTATCATTCCTAAAGAAACTGCAATTCCTGCTACAATACTTCCGCTTCCAAATAAATAGTAAAAGGTCTGTCTTTTTGACGCACCTAAAGATCGCATAATACCCAGATTTCTTCTCTCTCTGTTTTGATATAAGATTAAAAATAAAACCAAAATCAACAGCCAGCATCCAATCGATAAAACTAAAAACTGTTTTGAGGAACTTAATAAGTTGTGCATTTCTCCAAAAATTGATTCATATCCTCCGTCAAAACAAATAAACTTTTCCTCAAATTCTGTTCCAATACATTCCGTCAGAAATTGATCGACTGCACCATTTTTTAACTTGATCGAAGCAAATATACCAAGTCCCTCTCTTATAAAATTTAATCGATTTTCTCCTGCTAATGCTTTTTTAGGTGCAAAAATAGTATTTGGCGTAAAAGCATATGCTTCATCACTCCAATAATTCTCTAAATGATAAATTCCTACAACTGTAAATTTTTCTTCTTGAGTAAGAAAATCATTTTCACTATGATAGGGAAAGATTTGAGGATTACTTCCACTCACGATTTCTTGTTCTCCTGAACGTTGTAAACACTCATACTGAGAAATTAAAATTTCATCTCCTATAGAAAGTCCACTGCCCTTTGCTATTGCTTCACTGATGATACAGACCTTTTCTCCTGTTTTATACTCTTCTTTTGTAAATTTTCTTCCCTGAACTATCTTTGCGGACTGTTGTGCAAAAGAATACATACTTTCTAAACAGTCCGTTCCAATCAGGGGAAGTGAATGTGTCGTAATCTTTAATTCCTCTATATACTGTTTCCACAACTTATTTTCTGATCTTTCTAAAAACTCTTCCAAAGAACAGTCTAATCTTGCTATTGTAGGCGTTTCATTTTGTTTTCCTATTTGGTATGTTTTTGTGCCGTCCTCATGAAATTCTGTTATAACACTAAAATGATCAGAAATCTGAACCACAGGCAACATTTCTTCTATAGAAGATACCTCTTCTATAGGAGGATATAAATCATAAGCGATATAATTTCCATAAATTAGATACGTTTTCCCCTCTTCTAAAAGTTCTTGTTTTTCTGGAGAAACCCAGTCTATTTTGATTTTGTCGCTCTTTCTTTGATATCCATCATGAATTGAAAATATTTCTTCTATCTGTGCCTGTCCCTCTATTTCATAAAATCCAAAATTAAACCCTTCCCCAAAATGGTTTTCTAAGAGAGTTACAGACATAAGAACACTATTAAATGGACTATCATAGTAACTTTGGTATGCACCTTCTGTCTGAATAGAAATTACAGGAGCAAATCTTGGAGAATAAGCGGCATTTATTCTTCTTACATCAAAAAACTCAACCGAATTCATAGAAGAAATCTGCCCAATTTCCTCTTTTGTAGGATATTGGGCATTCTTTATTGTCACTCCTTCTTTTCCATTCTCAAACCTAGATATTTTATCCATTGGAACTGGTACTGCAACTGTGGTATATTTTGAACTTAATACTGCATCTGTTTTTATTGATGAATAATAAAGATTAATCCCTAAATTTAAGAATAATACTGTTATAGTTAATATTAGTATCCATATTATAGTAAATAATGGTTTTCTAAACAAACGAATCGATATTCTCATAGATTTTTTTCCCTTCCAGTAAATAGAAAAAGATCTAAATTTACCACTTTATCTAATTAAAGTATAATATGTGTTTATATTACCATATTATTTATAATCTGTCAATATTTTGTATTAAATGCAACCACGACAAACGCATGAATTGATTTTTGTAGAAAATGGAAAAGCAACGGATTTTGAATCGTTTGCTTTTTCGACATTTTGTTTATAAAATCTTTATTCATGCGTTTCTCGTGAGCAGATAGGGAAATTAAATTGTTTTAAACAGGTCAGTATGGTATAATGTTGAAACAGAGAAACTTTGTTTCAACTTCTGATTTTATGTGCACAAACGTGCACATAGTTATGGTATAATATTTTTATTACATCAATGTGAAAATTTTTGTAAGGGAGATTATTTTATAACAGATATCCAGAAAAATTTGAATAATTATATTACTATGGAAAGGAGATACAGAATGAATATTAGAAAAGCTAGCACAGAGGATTTATCCAGAATAGCTGAAATATATGTATTCAATAACAGGATAAATTTTTTTCCTATCTTTAAAGATGAGCGGTTTTCTTTTGGCGAACTACAAGTTATTTCACTAGTAGATAATTATTTTAAAAAAGAGGAAATAATAAAAAATATATATGTATTTGATAGCGGAATAATAAAAGGTTTTATTCAAATAAATGAAACAGAGCTTTGTAAATTATATGTAGATATATCTTTTCAAAATGAAGGTATTGGCAATGAATTAATTGAATATGCAGTAAAAGAACTTTTCGCGGATCATTTATGGGCATTAGAAAAAAATATTAGAGCCATTTCATTTTATCAAAAGCATGGTTTTCATTTGACAGGTGAGCGAAAGTTGGAAGAAGATACAACGGAATATCTTATCAAATTAGAAAGATAATCAGTATATATGCCAGAAATTATAATGTCAATTTTATTCAGGAAACGTATATTTGTATAGTATTTTAAATTTTTTAATTGTTTTTATCATTGAATTTGTGCTAAACTTTATAAAACAATACTTAAATGTTATAAAGGAGAGGAATATTATGGATATTTCAAAGTTTGTAGAAATTGTACAGCCTATAGGTGTCCTTGGAGTTTTAGTGACACAAAAAGAAGAACTTATTGCAGAATGGTATTTAGAAAAGGAATGTAGAAGGAATGTCTATTCTGTTACAAAGAGTTTTACTTCCGCCGCTGTGGGATTTGCGCTGCAAGAAGGATTACTTTCCTTAAATGAAAAGCTTGTAGATGCTTTTTGCGAAGATCTTCCAGAAAAAATCAGTGATAATTTAAAAAAAGCAACAGTAAGAGATTTATTAACGATGTGTTTAGGGCAAGAAAATGCACATCTTATGGGTGAACAGCGTCCTTTTTATGAAGAAGATGACTGGGTAAAGCTCTCACTTCAAATTCCATTTGTATATGAACCCGGAACACATTTTGTATATAATAATGTCGGTCCATATTTAGCTGGAGTACTTGTGCAAAGACGTTCTGGATGTAATTTAGTTTCCTATCTTACACCACGATTATTTAAACATTTAGGAATTAAAAATCCAATGTGGGAAACGGATCCATTTGGGAATTCTTTTGGATCTGGGGGGTTGTTTTTAACTTTAACAGAACTTCATAAGTTTGGTTTATTTTACTTAAACCAAGGAAACTGGAATGGAAAACAGCTCTTATCGAAAGAATGGATTGCAGAAAGTACAAAACAGCAGGTAGCTGATGCCCCTTATGGATACTTATTTTGGAGAGGACAATATAATTCCTTTCGAGCTGATGGAAAATACTCTCAATTATCAATCGTATTTCCGGACAAAGAGGCTGTTGTCTCTATTGTTTCAGAATGTAGACAGGGCGATAAACTTATGAAAGCAATTTATGAATGTATCTGTGTACAGCTTTAACCTTAATACTAAAATAGAAACCATTATGAAAGGTAGATGATCTTGTTATTAAAAAAAGTTTTTCACAAGTAAAATCATTTTGGGCAACAATCAAAATGATTTTACTTGTACTAGCTCTTATTACAGCAGCAACCTCTATATTTCGTTATGTCAATGAACTACCAGCAGACGCTTATATAGATAAAGGAATACATACTTTTAAACCCTATGCTGTCTATCCTATTCAGGTAAAAAATACAAGTGCCAGCACAAAATATCGCCGTACGAATCCAACCAAAACGATTTACAAAGTATTTTATCGCACCTCTAAAATAGGAGGGTATCAATGGAGTGTAGAAGTCCTTTCCAAAAGTATTGGACAGGAAATCGTTGCAGAGGGGAAACCTGTAAAACGCAGAATACTTTCTATTGCGGAGGAAAATAAATATATTACTGTAGATTCTATCTATACAGCAGAGAGCTATGTTTCTAAAAATAAAAAACGTTATATTACTTTATTTTTAATTTCTATGATCTATCTTCTTGGATTTGGATGTTATACGATTTTAAAGAGACAAAAATAATTTCGGAGGCTGGTAATCAGCCTCCGAAATTATTTTTCAAGGAATCCTTTCCAAAATTTTTCTTCAGAAATAAACTCAAAGTTTTCCTTAGGATCAAGACTGTCTATAAATTCTTTAACCTTAGAGTATTGAAATTCGCTACTAAATTTGATCTCCCATACACATCCCTTTTGTCCTACACAGCGAATTCCCTGTGAATCATAAGCAATTATGTACAAATCTTCTATTTTACTAGATTCTGATGTATGAGTACAGGAAATATAATCTGAACAAAGTAAATCTGTACTGACATTATCTGAAATGGAATCTCTTGTATCCTTTTTTTGCTCCTCTTTTGCCTTTTCTTCCTCCAATTCCTTACGAAAAGCTTCTTGTGCTTTATCAAAACTTTCTAATAATTTATCCCATTCTTTTTTTGTATACGATCCCGCTCCAATTTGATAACTTGGTTCTGTTGTTCCATTTTTTATTTTTTCTGCATACTCCTGTCTTTGTTTTTGTACCAATTCAGAAAATGCAGCCGCGAATCCCTCTTTCGTTTCTTTTTGACTTTCTATACCCTCAGTAAAAGTATAATAATTATTATCTATTACTTTTATCATATCTATTTTTCTCCATATTTCTTTTATTTTATAAAACTTAATTGATCCGATTCAAAATACCATCTACATCTACTCCAGGATGTGTCAGATACATACGACAGATCTGTTCTGCTAAATCTCTACTAATCTGATTACTCTGTGTAATTTTTTCCACTGTTTTTCCTTTATCTATTTCTCTCATTACTGTCTGAATTAGTATACGGCGATCTTGTTCTTTTTCTGGCATTTTTAAGTTTTCTTCTGGCTGTTCCTTTAAAAGATCAATTTTTCTGATCTTATAATTTTTATTTTTTTCTATCTCTATTATTGCCATAGTAACAGACTGGTGAAATCTTTTTGGACCGCAGCTTCCTGGATTTAGCCACTGAATTCCCTGTTCTATCTGATCTGTATATTTATGAGAATGACCAAATATAATAAGATCTACATCTTTTAATTTCTGTGGCAGATCCTTTTTATTATGAATCATGATAATACGAATTCCATATAATTCTATTTCCAACATCTGTGGCAGATCCTTTGCCCATTCCTTATCTGCATTCCCTCGTACTACATATAAACGTGCTATATTTTGGAGCTGTTCTATTATATTTTGTTTATTTATATCCCCAGCATGTAAAATCACATGACAATTTTTCAGTTCTTTTTTAACTTCCTCCCGTAATAATCCATGTGTATCCGATATTATACCGATTTGATACATATACCTACCTTTCTTCTTTAAAACTCTATATTTTTATTCATTGTAGTATAATATTATTTTTTATATCGGCAAATTTTATAATTTTATAAACAGTGATTAAATAGGAATGTCATTGATTCTATTGAAAGAAGTAGATATAATTAAAAAAGTGTAGAGTTGATAAATAATTGAAAAACTGCCTATATGATTTAATTGGAGGTGAATTTTGTGAAACATAAAATATTGATTGTTGATGATGAAGTGGATATTGTTACGATGCTTAAAAGTTACTTTGAATTTAATGGATATGATGTATTGACTGCTAGGAATGGTTTAGAAGCAATAGAAAAGGCTGGAAAACAACCAGACATTATTTTACTTGATATCAATATGCCAGAGATAGATGGTATAGAGGTCTGTTCTCGTATCAGAAATTTTGTTAGCTGTCCTATTTTGTTTTTGACTGCTAGAATCGATGATTCTGATAAAATTAAAGGTTTTGGTATTGGAGCTGATGATTATATCGTTAAGCCATTTTCTATAGATGAACTCGGAGCAAGAGTTTCGGCACATATAAGAAGGGAATACCGCAAAAGGGAGTCAGCAAAAGTTCGTCTTGATCATAACTTGGCAATCGATTATACCGAAAGATGTCTTTATTATGATGGAAACTTAATTCCTCTTGCCAAAAAAGAATTTGATATTATAGAGTTATTATCACAACATAGAGGACAAGTTTTTAGTAAAGAACGTATCTATGAATTGGTCTGGGATTATGATAGTGAAGGGGAAGTGTCTGTTATAGCCGAGCATATTCGCCGTATTCGTATAAAATTTAAAGATGCAGGCATGAAACCTTATATTGAAACTGTCTGGGGGATTGGCTATCGATGGGCAAAATAAAAAGATTTCTTTTAAAACAATCCATAAAAAAAGATTTTGCCATATATATATTGTTTTATATTTTATCTTCGCTTGTCTTATCTTTAATATGCTCTGAATTTTGTAAATCTAAGCAAAAACAGATATGTGAGAAATATAAGATTGAATATGAATATAATAGGCAATCCACAAAAAAACTTCTCTATGATGATAATAGCAATGATCTGTCTATTAATTATTATACAGCCGATATTACCACACTTTTTACACCTTCTGAAGAATTAGTATATAACATCTTTGGGATTTGCAGCGTGATTGTTTATCCAATCAGTTTTATTATATGTATAGGTATTACGAGTATTTTATTTTATAAAAGAAAGTTACAAAAGCCCTTGGAAATTCTAAGTGATGCAGCAGGTAATATTTCGGATAATAATCTTGACTTTGAAATTATTTATAATAAACAAGATGAATTGGGGAAACTTTGTTTATCTTTTGAAAAAATGCGACGCGTATTACGGGACAATAACATAGAGATGTGGCGGCAGATTGAAGAAAGAGGGCGTCTAAATGTCGCTTTTGCCCACGATTTAAGGACACCCCTTACCGTTCTTAAAGGTCAGAGCGAAATACTTATAAAATACGCTCCCGAAATGTCACAAGAAAAAATAGTCGAAATTGCTAAGATGATGGAGCGACATATTGCAAGACTTGAGAACTATGTAAATACAATGAATGATTTACAGCGTTTAGAGAATATAGAAATTCAAAAAAAGTCTATTGAGATAGGAAGTATTGTAAAACAAATAAATTCAATAGGAAACTCTGTCTGTTCGACAAAAAAATTTTTATTTAGAGAAAAACCTATAGGCACTATAAAAATGGAATTAGATGAATCTGTGATTATGCAGGTGTATGAGAATCTATTGGCAAATGCCGTTCGGTATGCACATGATACTATAATTGTGTCTGTCTATATCAAAGAGAATTATTTTTGTATTACTGTATTAGACGATGGTAAGGGATTTTCACCAAAAGACCTTATAGATGCGACAAAACCATTTTATAAATCTTCTGAGGAAACAGATAATAAGCATTTTGGAATGGGTTTAAATATTTGCAAAATACTCTGTGAAAAACATGGTGGTAATTTGAAGTTGGAAAATAGTAATGGTGCCTTTGTAACTGCAACGTTTCGCTCATGACCGATTTTATAATAGTAAAAAACTTCTTGTCAGAAACGACAGGAAGTTTTTTTATTATGTAGATAAAAAGTTGAAAAATATTCACTATCCTATAACTATCAAAAGTTTGAAAGGGGTATTGAAATTGAATCATTCTATTGAAATTAAAAATCTGAACAAATTTTATGGTAAAAAACAAGTATTATTTAACATTAATCTTTCCATTGAACAAGGAATGTTTGGCTTGTTAGGCAGAAATGGAGCGGGCAAAACAACACTGATGAAAACACTTGCAACACTTCTTCCAAAAAAAGATGGCTCAATTACTATATATGATATTCCTATTGAGAATGAGAAAGAAATTCGTAACATAATTGGATATCTGCCACAAGAATTTTCTATGTATCCATCCATGAATATATTAGAATCAATGGATTATCTTGCTATTCTTGCAGGCTTAAAAAAACAGGAAAAAAAAGAACGTATTGAAATGCTTTTGAAGAAAGTCAACTTAATGGAACACAAAAATAAAAAAGTAAAAGCTCTATCAGGCGGAATGAAACGCAGACTTGGAATTGCACAGGCATTGTTAAATAATCCTAAGGTGTTGATTGTCGATGAACCGACAGCAGGACTTGATCCGGAAGAACGGATTCGATTTCGTAATTTATTGTCAGAGATATCCCAAGATCGGATTGTAATGTTATCCACACATATTGTTGGAGATATAGAAGCCACTTGTGAAAATATTGCGATTTTAAATGATGGAAAGGTTTTATATCATGGTACAGTAAACAACTTATTAGCAGCAGCCGATGGTAAAGTATTCACCAAAATAGTAAGTAGACAAGAATTGTCGAAATTAAAAAATGAACTATTCATTACAAGTATGCACACACAAGGCAAAAACGTATATATCCGTTTTATAGCAGAAAATGAAGTTTCTGGTATGAATATGTGCGAACCAAATATAGAAGATGCCTATATGCTTTATCTAAAAGAAAATGGAACCAAATTGTTACCTCTATCTATGGAAGAAATGGGAGGTGAAAACGAATGTTATTTTGGAAGGAATTAAAAAAGATTATTTTCGGAGTTCCTTATTTTCTTTTTGTAGTTATGCTTGTTTTCGTATTAAGGTCACAAGACGTATTAGATTTTAGTAACTCAAAAATAACGAAACCTGAACCCAATGGAAATTATGGAACAAAAAATGAAGAAATACCTGAAATTATTATGCCTGCTGCATTACAGTCACTTTATGCTGAATTTCAAGAAAATAATTATAAGACATATCCTATCGGATTTATAAAAAATGTGAAACTTAATGATAATGAACAGATGGAGATTGCTAAAATGATATCTACTATTACAGGTGTAGATGTAGATAAAATATATACAAACTCTTCTCATAATAATGAAGATATGACGCTTGATATAAAGGGAAATGCAGATATTCAACCAGACGGTAAAGGTGGTTTTATTATATCAACACAGAACAATTCGGAGGAAAAAAATGAGCAAGACCAACAAATAAATTTAACTGTTAGAGATGATATATCTTATTCTGAGTTTAAAAATCTTATGCAAAAGGTTGACGATATTTTAGGAGGTGGTTCAGCCTATGCGCCAGAGTCTTTAATTAGTTATGGAGTCGTTTCTCTTACTTATGAAGAAGCAGTTCAAAGGTATGAACTTATAAAAAGTCATGATAAAATGACAGGAGGATATGCACGACTTTTCAGTGATTATACAGTCGCTATGGCTCTTTCTATACTTCCTGTTTTTCTTGCAGTGACTATGAGTATCAAAGATAAACGATCCAAAATATCAGAACTTATCTATACAAAAAAGATATCTGGTATAAAGATTATTTTTGTGCGTTTTTTTGCAACTATAACTGCTGTTATGTTGCCTGTTATTATTCTTTCTTATCTCTCTAATATAACTGTATGGAGCATGTATAAGGAAATGAAATTAGATTATTTAATGCCACTAAAATATGATTTTGGTTGGATTATGCCATCGGCAATGATTGTAATAGCTATTGGTATGTGTCTAACAGAGCTTACAAACACACCAATAGCTGTTGCAGTAAATGGACTATGGTGGTTTTTAGATATCAATATGGGAATGAAATCTGTAACCGCATCTTATTCCTTGTTCCGTTTAGTTCCAAGACATAATGCAGATATACATTCTTATTTTAGAATACAGGATTTTATAGATAACTTTTCAAATCTGCTTGTCAATCGTCTGCTTTTTGTAGGTTTATCAATATTACTCGTTATTGTAACAATTCTTATTTATGAGGCAAAAAGAAAGGGTAAACTAAATGGAAACAATAAAATCAGAGAAGTATTTACCAGTATTACAAATCGCAAAAGTCAATCTTAAACATAATGCAGCTTTATCTATTGTAGTATCTATTTGTATTATTATTATTACACCTATTATTTTCGGAATTGCCAATTTAAATAGAACTGAGTCGGCAGTTCCATTAGAGATGTTTATTTCTTTTATTGGAATCGTGTTACTTACACCAATATTTCAACCAGAACAAAATAATGAAATAGGCGATTTAGTATCTTCTAAATATGTAAGTACAAACTTAGTCTATTTGATAAGAACTATCTATGCAGTGTTTCTTTCCATCTTCTTTATTGGTTTATTTGTTGTCTATATGAGTATGCAAAAATGTGATGTAACGTTTTTACTATTTATTGGAACAGTAGGAAATGCAGTATTTCTTGGTTCACTTGGTATGATAAGTGCTGCACTGACTGAAAATACTGTAGTCGCATATATGATACCCTTAGTTTATTATATGTTCAATTACGGTGTAGGCAGTAAGCTTGGTAATTACTATTTATTTTCTATGTGTACTCCTGATTTTGAACCCAAAATATGGCTTCTCATAACTGGTATATTATTCATTTTTCTATCCCTTATAGTAAAGAAGTTTAAAAAGAAATTTCAATAACTTTATATTAAAAATTTAAAAGCAGATACCAAAAACAATTAGGAAGATTTTTGGATATCTGCTTTTTAAGGCTGTAAATTATATTCCTGCAATCTGTAGGAGACGTTCTTGAAATTAGTTTTATAAAATAGTATTGACAAAAGTCCGATTTCGGATTATAGTATAATAGTCCGATTTCGGATAATTTGGACAGGAGGTATTTTATCGTGCTAAAAGAAAATATTAAAAAAAGACTTTTTGAGTATAACAGCATTATTAAAGAAACAGATGAACTCTATCGCAAAATTGCCAAAACACTTGATCTGCCTGATTGTACCTTTTGGATACTATATACTCTACGGGAAGATAGTAAAGTACTAACACAAAGCGAAATTTGTTCAGCTATCTATCAACCAAAACAAACAATTAATTCTGCTTTAAAAAAACTTCAAAATGATGGCTATATCGAATTGAAAGAAATGAGCGATCGTCGTAGTAAACAGGTAGTTTTAACTTTAAAAGGTAAACAACTTGCAGAGAAAACAGTTGATAAAGTTATTATTGTTGAACAAAAAGCCCTTTCAGAGTTAACAGAAGAGGAACAAAAAACGTTTATTGGATTATTTCGTAAATATACAGACCTTTTTAAAAATCATATACCAGAATTAAATGAAGATTAGGAGACATTTCATATGACTATAAAATTATCCGATCACTTTACTTATAAAAAATTATTAC
The DNA here is from genome assembly GCA_947089905.1 of uncultured Lachnospiraceae bacterium. Classification (GTDB taxonomy): domain Bacteria; phylum Bacillota; class Clostridia; order Lachnospirales; family Lachnospiraceae; genus MGBC140009. The sequence continues at coordinate 398,148 of CAMUMG010000002.1, read as the reverse complement.
ATTTTTGTCTATCACCGATTATTATGATGGTATTTACCTCAATTTATGGCGTAGTTGATGGATTATTTGTATCAAACTATGTTGGCAAAGTACCATTCGCCGCCATTAATCTGGTTATGCCTTTTATTATGATACTGGGCGGCGTTGGATTTATGATTGGTGCAGGCGGCAGTGCTTTAGTTGCTAAAACGATTGGAGAAGGTAAAAAAGATAAGGCAAACCGTTATTTTACTATGATGATAAACCTCACTATAATCTGTGGTATTGTTCTTTCTATTATTGGAATTATTTTTATACGTCCTATCTCCTATTTACTTGGAGCAACACCCGCGATGATAGAAGATTGTGTTATCTATAGCAGATTGGTATTTCTATTTAATACCACTTTTATGTTACAAAATGTATTTCAAACCTTTCTGGCAACTGCTGAAAAGCCTAAACTTGGACTTTTTACTACTGTGGCAGCAGGTATTGCAAATATGACATTAGATGCTTTATTTATTGCCATTTTCAAGTGGGGAGTTGCAGGTGCTGCACTTGCAACAGGTATCAGTCAGTGTATAGGTGGTATTTTTCCACTTATTTATTTTCTACGTCCTAACAATAGTCTTTTACAACTAAAAAGGACAAAATTTGAAGGAAACATACTATTAAAAGCTTGTGCAAATGGCTCGTCAGAACTTATGACAAATATATCTGGTTCACTTGTCAGTATGCTCTATAACTTTCAGCTTCTAAAATTTGCAGGTGAAAACGGGGTTGCTGCCTATGGTGTTTTGATGTATATTCAATTTATTTTTATAGCAATTTTTATCGGATATACTATTGGAACCGCTCCCATCATAGGATATCATTATGGTGCACAAAATTATAGCGAATTAAAAAATTTGTTGCGTAAAAGTATTGTTTTGATGGGAGCAGGTGGAATTATTATGATGATACTTGCCAGAATTCTAGCTTCCCCTTTATCTAAAATTTTCGTTGGATATGATGCAGAACTTTTTGAGATGACAACACACGCATTTAAAATATTTGCATTCGCATTTATTTTAGCAGGTATGAACATTTTTACTTCTTCCTTCTTTACAGCACTAAATAATGGTGGTGTTTCTGCAATTATTTCTTTTTTGCGTACTCTTGTCTTTCAGATGCTTTCTGTCTTAATTTTACCGATGATTTTAGATCTCGATGGTATCTGGTGGGCAATTACTGTTGCAGAAGTATTCGCTTTTCTCATATCGCTTATCTTTCTTTTTGCAAAAAGAAAGAAATATCATTATATGTAGAAATATTTTCATTAATCAAAATAAAAGGAGCTGTTGTATTAAAAATTGGATTTTTTAATGTAACAGCTCTTTCTATAATTATATTCCATTCGAACTGATTTTACAACTCCTAATGAAAATTTTTGCGATTTATCGCAATTATATGCAGTAAGATTTGCTAAAGAAGCATTCCAATGCAGAACTGCATACTTCAAAACCTTAAGCCAATATCAACACCTATCAGCAGGAAATTACCGTTGCCATGATTCGGGCAGTATTGGAGCACAGGGATGATTTCCTCTGTCCGGTTGCGGATTGTTGATTTCTTGTCATACAATCAAGTTGTAACATCATTTTGAGCTACCGCCCCCTAATTACTTCAACATAATTGCCCTATTGCTTAACAAATTTGAGCTATCTTATAAGTATAAAAAACGTCAATTACTAAAAGAATAGCAATTACTCCTAACGCTGATAGAAAGCAGTAAATACCTTGAATAAAGAAACATATCACCACTATAACAATACCTCCAATAATGTGGGAGATTCCACCAAAACGCTGGCTTTTTTTCCATGTCGTTTCATTCTTCATGCTCCACTTAGTTTTTAGTCCAGTGACCGCATTCATTCTTAACTTTGGCATTATATTCCCTATGATAATCATAGCAATACCTAAAATTCCAAACAATAATTGATTAACATCAAATTTACTGGATGATAGGTTTTCAATCTTATTAAAACTAGCGTATAAAACGTACCCTGTCATAGTATTAAAAATAATAAGTGTAACAATGCCCGTAACAATACATACATTCTCATTATTGTTTCCATTTTCTTCATGTTTTGCAGCAATTTTTGCTATTCCTAGAAAAAAGTAACCCATCACGGCTGTAACAATGGGAACAATAAGAGTCTCGTATTTACTGCCCCAACGTGTTATCTGATTGTTTAAACCATAATGGGCAGGGATTTGTTTTGGCAAAAACTGTAATGCACTTAAAGTACTTATCAGTGGTAGAAACATAAGCCCATAAAACACTATTTTTTTTACTTTCATTATTGACCTCCTCGTAAACTGTTTATCCACATGACTGCTTCGTCCAGAATAGATAAGTTCAGCTCATAATAAATAAAATTTTTATATTTTGTTTCATAAATTAAGTCTGCCTTTTTTAGCTTTGACAAATGATAAGATAATGCCTGTGGTGTCATGTTCAGTGCATTTGCTAAATCACCAGAATTTATTCTACCCTCCTTTAATTTTTGTAAAATCCTTCTACGGGTTTCATCTGCCAAAGCTACTAATACTTCACTTACTGCCAATCATTCTTGCCCTCCTATTTCAAAATTTCTTTAAATAGAATTATAGGAACATCAGCTTTAAAAGTCAATAACTATTTCAAAATATTTTTAAATACCTTTATAAGAGAAAAAGGCATGGGCAAGATTTTGTAGTAGTCGGCATTGTGGTAATGTGTATAACTGGCTGTCTTATGAAGTTATCTGTGACAAAATATCCTGTTATGCACATTTCCATCATGCTTGTCTTTTAGTCATTGGTTCGGTTTCGCTCAAAAAATAGCAACAGCCCTTTTCACATTAGGAAGCTGTTGCATTATCTTTTTCAAAGTCTACATGGTAAGATTTATAAAATCTTCAAAACCAATATATCTAAAAAGTTTTTTACTCATTAAATACCTCCTGCTATTTCTCCATTTTTTAATCCACATAAAATTTCAAATATTATAATAGTACAAGTCTTGTATATTTCCACACAAAGAAAAACACCCCACCGTCCTGTTTTAGTTTGTCCTCATTCCAAAACTTTTAAGCAAGAACTCATCATTGACACACTGAAAAACTACATCAAATTCCGTATTCATTTGTATGCCATAATATCTCACACAAATTTCATCTAAAGTGTTGAAACATATATACGCCACTTCATAATTGTAAGTAAATTTACCATCTTCATGTAAGGTATTATATTTTTGTGTAATCAAATCTATTTTCCAAAGACTTTTAGCTATATAAACAATCATTGGTTTTAATTCTTCAAATTTTTCTTTTTTCCCTTCTAAATTGATGGTGACTTCACTATACCATTTATCTCCACAATATATCAAAACTTCTCCTGCATCTGTCAATCTTAAATTATCAATATTCGTAATCAATTTTGTAGTATCTGTATAACGCTTTTGTATCATTTTTTCTCCTATCTTACACAAACAATCTCAAGCAATTCTTTCATAATTCCTGATTGTGGTTTGATGATTTTTAAGGAAAACATTCGTTGTTATATTTTATTATTAAACTCTTCGCCAACCCTTGAAAACACTAAGTTTATTTTAGGTGAACTTTCCCTTAAAGTTTCCCTTGTGTTATATCTTGTCACAAGGCATTACGAACCCTGATAAGGAAAAAAATGAGGGAAACCAAATCACATAAAACATTATAACACAAAATATATGGGAATTGTGAATGGATTGAAATGCTTTCAAAAATCAATCAAAAGAGGACAGATAAAAGATGAATATTATTTATGCAACATACAATATCTACCACAACAGCATTGACGTATATACCTATACGAATTACTTTTTACGGATAGACTGCAATAAAATAGGTATCATCAGATTGAAATTTAAAACATCTAATAATTTTCCATTTACTTCAATTTTGGAAAAATCCATAGAGTTTTTCAGTATGATTTCGTAGTATGTCAGGCAGTTCATTTTACCAGTAATTGTTCCGATAAATAAAATAGGGCTGAATATCGGGCTAAGGAGAGTGTTATTTTCTATGGATAGACTAATAGTATGGCGAGGAGGTGTAGGCGATATGGAATTTGACAGAGGAAGTTAGCTGAAATGTATTTTGTGATAATGATGAACTGCTTGGACTTATTACAAGGGAGCAGGAGTGACTCTGATTGCCAGATGAGCCACAGAACTAAAACTAATTGACACCAAATAGGAGGATATTTAGAAATGAGCATAAACGGAATAGAACAGAATTATTATCAGAACAATATATCAACGAATAAGTATAACAGGAGCAAAGTCGGACAGTTCTACCCGCAAAAACAGGCGGCAGAGGAATCCGTTCCCGAAAACACAAAGCAGAATGCCAATGTACAGGATATATACGAAGCACTTAAATCAACAAATCCGTTAACGAGGCAGGAAGAAAACACAGTGTCAAATGACAGTGGTCTGACCACATGGTACAAAGGCAAGACATTGGACGAATGGGCGTTGACATCACCAAAATATACAGATTCGACAACAGGTATCTCATGGTATGTAATAGACGGCAAACAGCCATATATGACGGAGGAAGATGCCGAAAAATTTTGGAAGATGTGCAAGGAAACAGGAGAATTTCCGGTGAAGAAATTTGCGGAAATGACAGGAATGATACAACACCTTGATGATAATACGGTTGCTTATGTGGGTGATAATGGCACTGTAATCAAGTCAAAGGACGGGAAGGAACTGGAGATTGACACGTCATCCATGACTTATGACATGATTATGAATATGTTCAAGAATCTGCCTAAAAGCGGGAATTACTTTGACAGCGCATATTGGCAGAAGAATATCCAGAAGGCTTTTTCTACAGAACAATGAGGTATTATTCAGACTGGCATAGTGTATCTTGGGGGAACATATCCCCCAGCCACAATACTAAATAAGCGATAATAACAGAGGATATCCGGTGTGGTAGGAAGCAAGAAAGACGTCAGCTAAAAACGGTACACCAAGACAGAAAATCAAGAAAAGGGGTTCTGTTTTTGCGCCCGTTTTTGGCATTTCCAAATTTTAAATTTATACGCCTTTTCCCCTTTCAAATAAACAGGACTTAGTTTTCAGAAATAAATCCCTGCTTTAGCAGTGGAATTTTCAACCCCGACAAACGGGAAGATGAGTTTATCTGTTATATTTTGCTTCTAAAGGAACTATGACTTCCAAATTCTGCTTAACCCAAGCCATAGCACAACTACATAAAGTTGATGTCAATCGATCGTCTATGAAACACTTCTCTCCATTTTCTTTTAGAAGTTCCACTAAGGTTTGTGCAATTATCAAATCTTCTTCATTAAATCCGTTTCCCAACTGAAGATATTTCAAAAAGGCATCTAACATCTTTTGAAAATCTTTGTCCCAGTTGACACAACCGTTGCCTAAAAACTCATGTTGTACTCTACCGGCAATCCTAATAATTTCCCCTTGTGCTGTCTGAGCTTTTCCAGATGGTGGAACAAGATAATCCCAAAGCATTTGAAATGCCTTATCCTCATCTTCTTCATCTGGAACATAGATGGGAGAAATGCCGTCATGAATACGTATTTCCTTGGACTTGACATCATTTACATTCATTGTAATTTATCCTCCATAAATTTGTTTGCTGATTTCATTATACTGCAAAAAGATTTAAAAGGGAAATAGGTTTTGTCAATTACCCAGTCGTAGTAACGGCTTACGCCTTCGACCTTCCACCGCAATTTCATAATATCCAGTATACTTAAGCTCTGAGCAATACATATTTTCCCTCTTTATCATTATATCTGTTCCTTTTTAATATCAATATGTGAATATTCTATATATATTATCTAAATCAAAACCATCTTTTTGTTACAATATAATTTTTGGTATATTGAAAATATAGTCATAAAAATTATCTTTAATATACTGTTTAACCCAGAAATTATATATTAACTATGATAAGATCTTATATATCCCACAAGTCATTTTTTAGTCAATCAATGGAGCAATTTCCGGCATCAAAACTTCCTTAAATTCATCAATCATTCGCTTTCTAAATTTGAACTTAGGTAAAGCATCTGGTATGGCTTCCCTATAAGCTGTATAATCCACACTATCCTTTAGTTTATTCTCATTGGCAAGTTCGCCATCTCTGTAATTATATGCTTCATATTTGACGTCATCCACACTAAGATACCACTTCTTGGCAAACTTTTGTATTTCTTTGTCAATCGCGGCATAACGCATTTGATTTATAATTACCGATATATCCTGCCCGATATATCTTCCCCTGTCCGCTTCTATTTCATCAACAACCTTCGTCAGCAGCACACTAAGTTTCGGATTATTACCCGAAAATTCAACAATAATCTCCCGAAGCGTTCTTATTTTTGCTTCAAAAGATGTCTCATCATAATCCTTTAAAGACTGATCTAAGAACTCAACAAATCCCCGTAGTAGTTCTACAATATATTCAAAATCAATACGTAATTTGCTGTATGCTATAAGTTCATAGTCATCACGAACAGGTTCGTCCACAGAATCTGTGTCATCTCCCGGCTTTTTTAGTTCTTCCATAACATTTTTATACATTGCAGCAAAGTCTTCATATTCTAACTCACTGAATTCCCACTCATCAAGTACACAGTCATTGTATATGGAAAATGACTTTAGATGTGCAAAATCATGATCTAACGCCCGGAAAAGCTGTATAAACGCTTTTTTCTGTTTACGAGAAAGTCCCGCGATTGCCTCTGGTGTCTGTGCCAGATTTCGTATAGATTTGAGTGAAATTATAAACGACTTTTTCACATCATCCCAATCCTCTGCAATTGGATTCCCGTCTCCTCCACGAGAGTAAAGCATAAGGGCATCATTAATAGCCTTTTTGAAATTATCATGCGCTTGGAATGTCACAATCTGTCCGTATTGTTTTCCCTCATCAAACAGTCTGTTCGTGCGAGAAAATGCCTGAATGATATTCTGCGGAGTCATTGGTTGCCTATCTATAAAGAGAGTTGAAAGGCAAGGAGCATCAAATCCCGTAAGAAGTCTGTCCACCACAATAACAATATCCAACTGCTGCTCTCTATTCAGGTATTTTTTATCCTTCCGTGCAAGGCGATCATTCAGGTTACTGTTATACGCATTAATTTCTTCTATTCCAAAATGAGTTCCAAACATCTGGTTATAGTCGTATAATGATTCTTTCATCTTTTCCTGATTCATCTGAGAAGTCTCCTCATTCTCGGAAACAGAATAGGTTATGGCAAATTTCGGGAAATCAGGAAGTGCCCTGTGCATATTCTCGCTAATTTTTAACTCGTCCTCACCGTTTACTATTTTTTTGAGAAGGTCATAGTATTTCTGTGCAATGGCGATGGACTTGACTGTCAATAGTGCCTCATAAGTCCTTCCACGTCCATTCTGCATTCCAAACTTGGCATAAGATTGATTCAGAATAACATCTAGAACGCTGCGCATATGTGTTTCGGTATCATACAGCTGCGCCTCTTCCTCTGAAGATATCCCTTTCGGTCCAAGATTCTCAACCATAAAGCCAAGTACAGCCTCGTCATGAATCGCCTCTTTAATGGTATAGCTGTGTAAAGGCTTTCCATTATTCCCATACAACTGATCGGTCGTTTGAGGCAGATCACCTTTCTGCTCGTATTTATTTTCTTCAAAAATAGGCGTTCCAGTAAAGCCATACCATAACGAATTAGAAAAGAAACGTTCTAAATCACGTTTTGTCTGTGGAGTGACTGCCCTATGGCATTCGTCTACTACAAATGCCAGTTTCAAACCTTTTATTTTTTCGTATTCTCTGCTTCCCTCTTTTAGCCGCTTACTGACCATAATCTGCATTTTTTGTCTTGTTGTAACGATCATCTGACGGCTGTCATCGGTCATCCGCTTAATTAAGGTATCAACATAATCCGTATCGTCTACATCAATCGTATCGTTTTCTGCGTATGACTGAAAAGCTAGTTTTGTCTGTGTATCCAAGTCCTTTCGATCAATCAGGAATACTGTCTTATCAATTGACGGGATATCCATGAGTAGATTGCGTGTTGCCTTATATGATGTCATCGTCTTGCCAGAACCTGTTGTATGCCAGATAAAACCTGATTTTCCCTTCTTGGAAGCCTCGCGCATTGCTTCAATCGCATGAATCTGATAAGGACGCAGAATAAGAATCTTTTTCTTATCATTATCTAACACAGTATATTTTGCCACCATCTCATGTGCCTCTGGAATTTTAAGTACTGCTTTAGCAAAATCAATGTAATCACAAACTGGCAGATTTTCTTTGTCAAGCCACCCAGATATAAATTTTTTGTTCAGCTCTGTATCCCTTGCGGCAGCGAAATATTTCGTATCTACAGCATTGCTCACTACAAACATCTGCACATTTGAAAAGATACCATGAAATTTGCCCTCAGCAATATACTTCTTTATCTGTCGGAAACCATCCATATAAGAATGTTCTTTATTTTTCAATTCGATATGTATTAGCGGTATGCCATTGATGAGCAGCGAAACATCAAACCGCCTATTTCTGCTTCCTTCTTGTTCCTTGAAACCAAACGCCTGATATTGGTTTATCACCTCATAGACACTCGTTCCACCAGCAATATGCTCATTATTCATAACCATAAGATGAAGTGTCTCATTTCCTCTCTGTACATGAACATACACCTTGCCATTTTCGCCAACCAGCCATTTACCAGCATCATAAAAGGAGGCATGGGACAAATCGTTCTTAATCTTTGCAAATTCTGACTCGCTCAATGGAATATCCTTTAGTTTTGCCTTATTATTTTGTTCTAAGATATATTTAAAATTGTCCCATAGCTGTTTTTCAGTTCTGATGTCTGGTCGGTATGTCCACTGTGATTCATCGCAGCAAAGCTGCTCTATCAGCCTTTTTTCTATTACGGATTCTAATTCTGCCATATTTATCCTTTCTGTGGAAACATATTTTGTAGCATAAAACGCTTTACTTCTTTTAGTTGGTCACACTTACGCTGGTGGAGGGTGATGAGGTGGTCGAGGTTCTCCAAATAGTCACCAATTTTACATTGTTCTTTATAAGAAGTATACGGGATTTCAATCGTTTTCATCCCATCTATATTAATACTTCTTCCATCTCTAATTCCATATACATGAGCTATCAATTTTCTCTTAATAAACTCATGCGATCTGAAGTAAGGATAGTAAAATCTTGAATCCACATTCTCGCCATGAAATGTATGATACGCAGGGCTTATTATGCCATCTGATGATGCTTTTTCCAGTCCTCCTTCAAAAGAACGCAAATGTACGATAAAGTCATTTCCCCGAACCATTTTATACCCTGATAAATTCGACTTATCATACATTAAATTTCTATCTGATTCCTCTCTTTTTACAGTCCCACCGCCTTGAATTATTGTCAGTGCTGGCAACTCTGGATGATTCTTCTCAGAGTATTCTTTAAACACTTCCCCCAGCTTACGCCGTTCCCAATCGCCAGTAAATCCTGCAAAACGAATCTCTGGAATTAGCTCACCACTCTTTGGGAACATTTTTTGGAGCATAAATTTTTTAAGTAGTTTCACTTCATCACACTTACGCTGATGAAGGGTGATAAGGTGGTCGAAACTTTTAAAATATTCAGCAATCTTGGTCTGTTCTTTTATCGATGGAATATAAAATTCTATGGAAGACAATACTGGGAATTTTAAGTTCCATGTATCAGATGTTAAACCTTGTGACCATCTTTGGAATATTTTCAATGTTGATTCTTTCTTGAACAATTCCATAAAAAACTTACCATTTGCTTGTGCTGTTGGTATGAGTACAGTGTACGCAGGGCTTACAATTCCGTCATATTCTGAGTTTCCGACTGCTCCTTGCCACATTCTCATAGAATTGTAAGGAACATCACCCTTTCGCACAATTTTATAATTACTTTTATCTTCCGAAGCTATATTTCTCTTATCAGAATCTGTTTGTTTGATAATGCCATTTCCTATTGTTACCGACAGTAATTCTTCATCTCCGGTTGCTCTTTCTGTTCTTTCTTTAAAGCTCTCCCCCAATTTCCTCTGTTCCCAATCTCCCACAAAACCCTTAAACCTTATATTCGGTGTATTCGCCATTGTCACACCTCCCGAAAAACGCTGATGAGTTTCTCCACCGCGTCTTTTGTTTCTGGATTAGAAAAAGTTAAATCCCCCAACATTTCAAGCAAACTAGCATTACTTTCTTTGATAGCCTTATTTGTCGTTTTAATGCTTTCTGAGAGCTGGTGAAGATCAATTTCCTGTTCTTCTTCGCTTGTGTCAATATATCTTGGAATATTCAAATTATAATCATTGGCTTTGATATCTTCAAAAGATGCCAGATAAGCTTCTTTATCAACCGACACTCTATTACAATACAGTTCAAGCACATGGTCAATATGCTTTTCCTGCATTACATTCTGTTTTTTCTCTTTTTCATACAGTTTAGAAGCATCAATGAACAGGACATCCCGCCCTTCCCTGTGTTTTTTCAGAACGATAATACATGTAGGAATAGAGGTATTGTAAAACATATTTGCAGGAAGTCCGATTACTGCATAAATCGAACCATTTTCAAGAAGAATCTGCCGGATTGCCCCTTCTGTCGCACCCCGAAACAAAACGCCATGCGGAAGAACAATCGCCATTGTTCCTGTCTGTTTCAAATGATAGAAGCCATGAAGCAGAAAAGCGTAGTCAGCCTTGGACTTTGGAGCAAGTTTTCCTCCATAGTCCATAAATCTCTCATCCTGTTTAAAACCCTCTGCCGCAGACCAATTTGCGGAATAAGGCGGATTCATTGTTACCGCATCGAACTCTGTTTCTTCACCTGTCGGCCAGTCAGCATCAAGAGTATCTCCGTTGCGAAGGTGTTGATTTTCTGGAAGAACACCGTGCAGAAACATATTCATACGCGCTAAATTATATGTTGATGGCATAAGTTCCTGCCCGTAGTATTTTATAAAATCAGGCTCCTTTGAGTAGTTCCGACAGCTTAACATCAAAGATGCTGAACCCATACAGGGATCATATACCTGCAATCCCTTTTTCTGTTCCTGACCAACCATTACAATTCTACATAAAATCTGTGCAGGACCATGCGGAGTATAAAATTCTCCTGCTTTCTTTCCTGTTTCAGATGCAAATTGACCAATCAGATATTCGTATGAATTTCCAAGAACATCGCCCTCCGTGTGGATAAGATCAGCACCATCTAAGACTTTAATGACCTCTGCAATCGTAGCACTCTGTTTTTGATCGCCTGTTCCAAGTCTATTCGAATATAAATCCACATCCGCAAACAATCCATTAAAAAGTTCATCAGACTCTTCAATTCGATTGAAAGCCGCCTGTAGTTTTTCCCTGTTGAATGAATTATTTTTTGCTGCGTTCAATATACTGATGTAAGTCATGTCTGGATCAAGTGTATAGTGCATTGACTCCTTTATTTCTTCAAGCAGGTCGAAAGCATCATCCGATTTCATTGCCTCCTCATATACTGACTGTGCCTCGTTTAGACTATCGGGTTTTGCATCATTCAGTAAATCATATACCTTTACTAAGTAGGAGTCAGATAAATATTTATAGAAAACAAGACCTAAAAGATAGGTTTTATATTCGTTTGCATCCATTTTTCCCCTTAAAACATCTGCACCACTCCATAACACGGTCAATAAGTCTTTTCCTTCATTCATAGTTCATTCTCCTTGTTTTGCATATCTTATGTTATTTTAGATTTTTTCTTTTTTTATAATGTATTTGCTGTTTTATATTTCGTACTTTTCGAGGAGTGTTAGAATTTTTGTAATAGCAGGCATGATCCACATACGCCTTTTCAGAACTGTACTTTCAATCTTGCCTTCTTTACAACAAACTACAATTCTTCTTTGTGATATGTTCCATCTATAATGTGTCATGTTTATTATATTCGAGATAGCGAATACTTTCAAGTCCTCACAGATATTATAAAATATCCATATAATATTTTCTGTTTATCAATAAAAATATTACATTCTCTAGGAAAAATTTCTCTCTCAAATTTGCGTATCCGATCATTGTCATTGCTCACACAGTAATCTTTAGGAAGTGTTTCCGATTGACACTTTCTTTTTGAAAATGTCCTTTTCTTTCCTATATATTACTATATAAATTTTTTAACTCCTAAATCTCATTTGCCGCGTGATATCCACTTCTAATTGCTTCTGTAATACTTGCTGTTTTCTCTCCAGAACAATCTCCAACAAATTTTACTGGAACAGTAATTCCATCTGTAGAAAATGGGAGTTTCTTTGAACCAACTGCCATTACAACATAATCACATGGAATAGTGATTGTTTCTTGTGTCTTTGTATTGATTGCTTCCACACCTGACGGCAGAATTGCTGTCACCTTTGTATTGGTATACTGTTGTACTTGATGTTCCTCAAAATCTTTCATAATAATTGGAAGAATCGTAGAGGATTCTCCATTTGCAATCTTATCCAACATTTCGACAATAGAAACGTTACATCCTTTCTGTAACAGATATTCTGCTGTTTCTGTTCCTACTAGACCGCCTCCAATAACAGCACAACGTCCTGATACTGTTTTCTTTCCTGCAAGGATGTCCCATGCAGAAACTACGTTTTCGGCAGATGAACCGGTTACTGGTAAAATCACATTTTCAGCTCCTACCGCTACAATTACTGCGTCTGCTTGATTCATAGTATCTATATCACAGGTCTGTCCCAACTTTATTGTAACACCTAATGTTGGAAGAATTTTTTCATAATATTCCACCGCACGTAAAATCTCGGATTTCCTAGGAGGAACAGCGGCTAATAAAATCTGTCCCCCCATTTTTTTAGCAGTATCATAAATTTGTACTTGATATCCACGTTTTGCAGCTACTCTGGCAGCTTCCAATCCCGCAATTCCAGCCCCTATCACAACTACCTTTTTCTCTCCTTCTCCTTCACGAATGGAAATCGTAGCTTCATCTCCATTTTCTGCATTCAAAACACAGGAAATATAACGGCGATCCTGAATCGCATCTACACATCCTTTATTACAGTTAAGACAAGTACGAATTGGTTCGCCGGTTTCTACTTTTTTTGCGATATCCGGATCTGTCAGAAGGGAACGACCATATCCAATCATATCTGCTTGACCTTCTTCTAAAATCTTTTCTCCTGCCTCTACGGTAATAACACGACCTACTGTTACGATTGGAACAGAAACCAGTGATTTTATTTCCTGTGCAATCGGCAAAGTCCAATTATAAGGTACAGTTCCCATCGGAGGAATCGTATCTCCCATATTTCCTGTATGGTTTGCCTGTGCAACCTGAATCATATCTACGCCTGCCTCTTCTAGCAAAACAGCAAATTTCTTTGCCTCTTCTGGAAAGAGTCCACCTTTTCCACGCATAGATCCATCTGTATTTGTTGTAATAATTGGTAGCTTATATTCTAAAATCAAATCTGGTACAGCCTCTTTTATCGCTTTTACTACTTCTAAAGCATAGCGAACACGGTTTTCCAAACTTCCGCCATAAGAATCTTCCCGATGATTTAATAGAGAAGAACATAAAGAGCCTAACAGACGATCTCCGTGAACTTCTATTGCATCTACTCCTGCTGCCTTTGCACGCTTTGCACAAACAGCTATTGCAGATTTTATTTCCATAAGCTGTTCGATTGTTGCTTCACTTACAAAATGCAGCATATCGTGATGCAGTTTTTGATATGCCTGTGTACGGATTTGATTGGACTGTGTCATCTTTTCTTCAAAAAGTGCCATATCACCAGCGGCTTTTGCGGCTTCAGCCTCTTTTGCGGCTGTCATAGCTCCCACAATCATCCTTCCTACTCCCGGCACATCATATTCTGGATGGAAAATTTGTAATGCCAATTTACAATCATATGTATGAACTGCGTCTGCCAGCCTTTTAAATGATGGAATCTGTCTGTCATCACAGAGTTTCGGAGTTGGAGAAGCTGTATTTACTGGTGCTACATCTCCAATTACAATATAGGAAACTCCTCCTTTGGCTAAACGTTCATAAAAGTGAAAACTACGTTCTCCAATAGAACCATCTCTTTCCTCATATCCAGTAGTTAATGGCGGAAACATAATACGGTTTTTCAAAGTCTGGCTGCCGACTTTTAACGGCTGCAATAACAGAGAGTTATTCATATTCTTTATCCTTTCTTTTTAAATATCTTTTGCTGTCTGATATCCCTGTGTAATAGCATCTTTTATATTGCCTGTTTTTTTAGCATCTCCAATTATATGATAATTCATATCGCATTCTTTTAGCATTTCTTCTACAGCAAAGTCATTGCGGTATCCTGCTGCAAATACTAAAGTATCTGCATCGGAAATACAAAATTCTTTTCCATCTTTTATATAATAAATATTTTCTTGGTCTACTTTTTCTACTTTTGCATTACAAATAAGCTCTACACCTTTTTTTAACATCCTTTGAACCAAAAGGCTTCTTCCCGGTCCAGATTCATTTAACATAACACCTTTTTCCATTTCTAAAACAGTAATCTCACGATTTCTTGGAAACAGATCATGAATTAATGGTGCAAGATAATCTGCTGTTTCGCAGCCAACGGAGCCTCCTCCTATAATGACTATTTTTCTTCCCGGAAATGCCTTTCCTGCTAAAATATCATCTGCTGTCATCCATTGTTTAAATCCGGTAAATGCCTGAATGACAATAGGCGTTGCACCTGTTGAGGCAATCACCTCATAACCTTTAAACTCCTGTTCTAGCATTTCCTTTGTTATAGTACAATTAAGACGGATTTCTACTCCGATGTTTTCTAACCTTTTTGACATATACTGAATTACTTTTGTCAAATCCTGCTTTGCAATCGGTACGGCTGCAAGCCTCATAAGCCCTCCAAGTGTATCTTCCTTTTCGCATAGAACTACATGATGCCCTCTTTTTTTTGCTATATAAGCAGCTTCCATTCCCGCAGGTCCGCCGCCGATAATCAGAATTTTTTTCTTTTCTTCTGCCTCAGAAATGGTATCTTCATTTTCTAATTCCAAAGATGGATTAATAGAACAAGCTATCCGTTTTCCAAACATAATACCGTTTAGACAACGTAGACATCCAATACAAGGACGAATTTCTTCTTCTCTTCCATTTTGTGCTTTCAAGGAAAACTCTGGATCACATAAATTTGCACGCCCGATCATACAAATATCTGTCTTTCCATTTTCGATCAGCTCTTGTGCAATCCAAGGCTCTGTAATTCTTCCTACCGTTGCCACAGGGATGGAAATATGTTTTTTAATTTCTTCCGCTAGTTTTATATGAGAACCCATAGGTGTTCCAGGTGCAGGAATGGAACTTCCTCTCATAATCGTTGTTCCACCTGATATATGAATAAAATCTACTCCTGCTTTCTCTAGCTGTTTTGCAATATAGATTCCATCATTTAGATTTAGACCTCCATCTGTATACTCATCTCCAGAGATCCTGACATCTATAATAAAATCTTCTCCACAAACTTTACGTACCTGTGCAATTACTTCTAATGTCAGCCGCAGACGATGGCAGATATCTCCGCCATATTCATCTGTCCTTTTATTATATAACGGTGACAAAAAACCTCCTAATAACCCATGGGCATGAGCCGCATGAATCTCTACTCCATCACCTCCTGCTCTTTTTACCCTATCTGCTGCCTCTCCAAATTGACGGATAATGATTTTTAACTCTTCTTTTGTAACAGCTCTTGGAGCTTCTTTTGCATAATAAGGACCGATATTAGAAGGAGCAATCAATTTTGGGGTACCCGGTATTGGAAACGCCATATAAGCTGGATGAAAAAGCTGTGGTAAAATCTTTGTGTCGTATTGGTGAACTGCTTTTGTAAGCCTTTCCCACCCCTCAATATAGGAGTCATCACAAATTGACATATCTCCCGGCAGATAAATATATGTAGGTTCTACGGTCGTTACCTCTGTAACAATCAAGCCTACCCCGCCTTTTGCTCTAGCAGCATAATGTGCTATTAATTCATCTGTTACATAACCTTTCTTCGCCAAATTTGTAGAAATCGGCGGCATAAAAATTCGATTCTTTACAGTTGTCTTGCCAATCTGAATTGGTGAAAATAAATGTGGATATTGATTCACAAATTTTACCTCCTTTCTATATATTGCTTTTTATGTAGTACTAATTTTGATTCATTACCTTAATGTTGTTTCAATCCACTCGCGGCAGTTAAGAACAAGACAATGATGTGGATTTCTTCATATACTTGTTCCTGGCAATTCCTGAATCCTTTCTGTTAATTGTTGAAACAATATTCCTGTGTTTCAACATTATACCCTAATTTTGTGCACATTTGTGCACATGGAATCAAAAGTTGAAACAATGTTTCTTTGTTTCAACATTATACCCTAATTTTGTGCGCATTTGTGCACATGGAATCAGAAGTTGAAACAATGTTTCTTTGTTTCAACATTATACCATACTTTCGAGAATGTGAAAATAGGAAGTTTTGCTACTAAAACTAAAATTATATCTTAAATAATAATTTTAGTTTTAATTTTTTTATTTGCTGTGCTATAATTATGAAAAAGAACATCTTTTTGTAGAGATAGAGCGAAAATTTATGAAGCAGTTTAAACTAAAATATAGAAATGAGGTCAAATTATGAATATTGACGAACGGATTTGTATAATAATGAAAAAAATGGAAGATCTTGAAACAGAATGGGATAAGCCTTTAAAAAAGGAAATAGTAGAAAGATATGAGAAAGAGAATGGGATAGTGCTTCCAGAAGACTATAAGAGATTTATTACTACGGTTGCAGGCAGTGGCGCACAGCCATTTTATGGATTATATCGTCTGCTTGGAGAGCCAAAACAGCCTAAAAGTGTTGATATCAATAAAAAATTTCCTCTTACAATTAAGAAACCTTTTGATCTTTTTCACTGTGAAGAACTTTCTGACGAGGAATTTGAAGATACTATTAAAAAGATAAAGGTAGGATATGTATTTTTATGCCATGAAGGTTGTGGTATGTACAGTGTATTAATTGTAAATGCAGAGGATAAAGATACTTATGGGACTGTTTGGTATTATGACTTTGCAAACGATGCAGGACTATTTCCTTTAATTAATCCAGCTACCAACAACACAATGAGTTTTCTTGACTGGTTAGAATACTATGTAGATAAAACATTGGAGCTAGACGACTCTGATTATTTTAGTTATGGGGAAATAGCTGGTGTAGTAAAGTAAAAAATAGCTGTTTGTCTAAATAAAAAAATTTAGACTTTTATTCAGATAAACAGCAAAAATTTTTATGTACAGGTAAGATACCCTGTCTTTATTTTTTCTAAAAATTCAGGGCATTGATAGTGATTCATAATTCCCTTTAAAGAACGCATAGGTTCAGAAAAAAACTTATCTTTATGATATACCAGATAAAAATTTCGATTCCAGTCAGATTCCAGATTGCGTACTACATAAATTTCACCGTTTAAAATTTCTCTTTCCATAAGTCTTACTGATAGAGCAGAAATACACTGATTATAAAGAATTGCACTTTTTATAGCATCCAAGCAAGTAGCTTCCCACGAAATATGATAAGAAACATGATGTTTTATAAGATAGTCCTCAAACAATTTTCTTGTGCCACTTCCCTTTTCACGGAGAACAAAATTATAATAAGATAGTTCTTGAACATGAATTTGTTCCTGTAAAGTAAGTGGATGATTTTTTGCCATAGCAAGAACCAAAAAATCATCTACAACTGGAATAGAAATTAGATCTGGACTTGTAATAATGCCCTCTACAAGAGCTACATCTAGTTCTGAGTTGAGAAGTTTATTTTGAATTACACTTGTATTGGCTACACATGAGTACGTATTTAAGTGTGGATATATCTTTTTTAAATCATTTAAAACGAAGGATAATAAACATGTTCCAACTGTTATAGTTGCCCCAATTCTTAAAAAATTGTCAGCCAAAAGTTCTCTCATATTTGTTTCCATTACATCAAACTGACTTAAAACAGAATGGGCATATAAAAGAAGTTGTTTTCCTGCCTCAGTAATATATAACTTTTTTGAAAGACGTTCAAAAAGCTGAACTTGATAGTGATTTTCTAATTCATGGATTGCCTGACTTACGGTAGGCTGAGTAATAAAACACTTCTTAGCTGCATCAGACATCTTTCCTGTTTCTGCTACTTGAACAAAAATTCTTAAATGACGGATTGTCATAATAATCCCCATTTCTGCACGTTGTTGCTGTTTTTATATAAGGTAAGTATAACAAATATCAAAGGGAAACGCAAGAGTGCAGTTTATTCTTGTGTTTGTCATGACGAATCGAATGGTTGCTATAATGTAAGTTTCATGTTATAATTTGTCTATCCATATTTTAAGAAAGGGGAAGGTGATAAGATGTCAGCATTAACGATTAGTGTAGAAGATGAAAAACGTGTTAAGGCAATGGGGTTTTTAAGTAACAAGGGAACAGATCTTTTTTCTGGACGTATTATTACTGTAAATGGGAAGGTCACAGCAGCACAGCAAAGATGTATTTTAGAAGCAGCAGAAAAGTTTGGGAATGGAACAATTACTTTTACAACACGTCTTACTATTGAAGTTCCGGGTATTCCTTATGATAAGATCGAAGAATTTCAAAAATATATTGCAAAAGAAGGTCTTGAAACCGGTGGAACTGGTTCTTTGGTACGCCCGATTGTAGCTTGTAAGGGAACTACATGTCAATATGGTCTTTTAGATTCTTTTGGTCTTTCTGAAGAAATTCATCATAGATTTTATGAAGGCTATCATACAGTAAAGTTGCCTCATAAGTTTAAAATTGCTGTAGGTGGATGTCCGAATAATTGTGTAAAACCAGACTTAAATGATTTAGGTATTATTGGTCAGAGAATACCTAATTTTGATCCTGACGAATGTAATGGCTGCAAAATATGTGGAGTAGAGAAAATATGTCCAATGGGTGCTACTAAATTAGTAGAAGGGGTCTTAGAGATTAATAACGATTTATGCAATAACTGTGGACGTTGTATTGGTCACTGTCATTTTGACGCTTTAAGCGAAGGACCATATAGTTATAAAATTTATATTGGAGGTCGTTGGGGAAAGTGGACAGCCCACGGAAAACCTTTAAAAAAGATATTTACTGATAAAAATGAAGCTTTAGATACGATTGAAAAAGCAATTCTTTTATTCCGTGAACAGGGAAAAACAGGGGAGCGCTTTGCCCAAACTATAGAAAGGTTAGGATTTGAAAATGTAGAATCACAACTTCTTTCTAATGATATTCTTTCAAGAAAACAGGAAATTCTCAATGCTAAACTCCATTTGACAGGTGGTGCAACCTGCTAATGAAATAGGAGCTATTACAAAATAAGATTTCAGATAACATTTATTTTGTAATAGCCCCTTTCATATAAATTATTTTATTTTACAGATCAAATCATATGATTCTGCAATCATTTGTTTTATCACTTCATCTGGTATACTTCCGTCCAAAATAATTGTATTCCAATGTTCTTTATTTTGATGATATGCCGGAATAACTGACGCATAGGTATTTCTCCAAAAATCCCGCCATTGGGGTTCTACCTTTACATTAACCTGTATCTGTTCTTTATAACTATACGTCCAAAGAAATGCTCTTTTATTTTTCTTATATCGTATCAACACCCAACTTTTATCAAGAAAGGGCGTATCCTGATAAACATCTTCAAAAGATAAACCATATTCTAAAATCTCTTCTCTTGTAGTCATATTCTTATTTCCTCCTGACAAAATTCTTCATAAATTTTAATTATAATATCTTTTGATATATATTCTGTCCATGAATTTGAAATATCACATTATATCCGCACTTCTCATAAAATATATCTTCTTTAGAACCTAAAGTAATATATTTATACCCTTTTTCCTTTGCCAATTTCTCAAAATAACCTAATAAGCTCTTTGTAATTCCCTGCCTTCTATAGTCCTTATGACATGCAACCAATCCAATTACAAGACTATCTTGATTCTCTGCACGTCCTAAAACGGCTGAAACAATTTTTTCATCCTTCCACGCATATACTAATGGCTGTGATCCGTCTAAAAAACGTTTATACCATGCCTGATATCCATATAATTCTGAATTAACTTCACCTAAAATATTATAACAAAATTCTAAAACATCTTTTAATTCCTTTTCAGTTTCAATCTCTTTCATTCTTACACTTATCATTCTTTCCCTCATTTCTTTATAATTCTATTTCATATTCAATCGTTTTCTAATTACTCTGTCTTTAATAGGATATATCTTCTCTACTGGTAATTTAGAATTTAGTTTTCCGTTTTTTCTTTGCTCATTCCATTTCCTCACAAGTGGAGTTAAATCTTCTATTCGATAAATACCAGTGTCTAAAAAATCTTTCAATGTGTTTCCTTTCAGTCCAATTTGAATTGCTGCACGATTGATAACATTTCCATTTACATTTCTATCAGGATCCCATTGACAATATACTGTAGTTTCATCAAAAGCTTTTTCCCATTCCATTCCAGTATAGTCTGTAGAATCTGGGGAAGTTAAAACTGCTTTTCCCAATAACTCATTAAACTTCTCCTGATATATATCTAAAACTAAGATACATTCTTGATTTTTCTTTGTCCCCCAATTAGAACGATACATCATCCATAGGAAGGATGGTTTTATCCATGTCATACGATTTATGTTAAAATTTTCTCCAAATGTTTGCAGTGTAATCGCTTCTTTGGCAATGATGGAATTATATGCTTGATAAACTCGAATACATTGTCTATCATATTGTGCAAATACTTCTTTTACATACTCCATGCTATCCAAAACGCCTCCTATAAGAAAAGCAAAATTATATGATAAATTATAACATATTATATTGAAGAAAATCAAATTTTTTGATATAATAAACCCAAACTAAGTTATACGAAAGGAGTGTATAAATATGTCTACTTTAATGAGAGGTGTTTATCTTTAATATTTTATCGAAAGATAAAAATATAAAAATATGTGCATAGTAATTCTCTTTTTAATCAGTATTTACTGTTGAAAGGAGAAAAAATGAGTTATATAAATGCAAATATTGTATTACCTAAAGAATTAATAAAAGAAATTCAAAAATATGTAAACGGTGTAAATTTATATATACCCAAAGTTTCTAAAACAAAAATTGCTTATAATAATTACCAGTTAGAGATATACAAAAGAAATCAAGAAATATATGAGATGTTTTTGCAGGGCATAAAAGTTTCGGAATTAGCCGTAAAATATTATCTTTCTGCCAAAAGTATATATCGAATTTTAAGTCAATTTACAAGGAGCTAACAATAAATAATGCTTGGTCGCATTCATTTTTAGGTGTTGTTCTTTTCTCAAAATTGAACTGGGCGGTGCATTTCATGTACCGCTATTGACTGTCCGGCTGGCTTTGCTATCTTCCCGATAAATGATAAGATGTTTACATGGATTTAGTAAATTCTTCGTCGTCATTTTGGAATTGCCTAACTAACTTTTTGGTTGATACTTTTGTTTTTTCAAAAACCAACAAATCATGATTTGTTGTTCTCTTACTTCCTCCCCTCTGGTTTTGGATTTTTCAGCAAGCCCGATTTTTCGCAAGCCGTTTCAGCAGGTTATCCTCGGATGCTGAAAAATCGTTCTTGTGGACTTCGCACAAGTTTGCTTAGCAAAGTGAACAAACTATTAAGTGGATTCTAATAATTCAAGCAAATCAGTTTCATCTAAACCAGAAGCCAGATAAATTAGGTGCTTATATTTTTCAATGAATTGTTCAAGTTGTTCCTTGCACCCCAAGTCATGCAGGAGCATACAGCCATTATGAAAAATAATGCAATCAGGATTTTCTTGCTTTGCTTCTTCTCTTGCTATTACAGATATATTTTTTGCAATATCAACTCGTTCTGGGCGATGTTTAATTTTTTTCAAAACTATCCGTGCATAGGCAGATACCTCATCCTGCTCCTGCAATGCAATCTCTGTAAGTACCTCATAAACGAGTAATATTGCTTTTTCGTCCCACATGTCTGTACTTTGTAAGAAATTCATTATTAGTAAACGTTTATGTAAATCTCTTTCAATGATAGGAAGGCTAAGTTCCATATATAAATCATGAAATTTTACATCATCATTTTCTTTAGCCCAATAAAACACTTTCGTTCTAAATTCTTGATAAGTAGCCATAAGTTCTAACCATGTGTCACTATGTTCTTTACTGAATTCTATCATTTATTTGCTCCTAACGAAAATCATTCATTTTTTATGCTTGTTTGTCCAATTATACCATAATTTTTGGAGTGTGGAAATAGTAAGTTTTCGGACTAATTTCCTACCTCTCAGATATATGGCACAGTTGGTCGTCTTTTGTAAACTGTATTTTAGGTAAGATGAAAAAAAAATAGTAATCGTACAGAACGAGAGAAATTTATATGACTAATTTCTCTCGTTCTTTTTTTGATCATTACATGAGAATGACAAATAACTCTTTTTATAGTAAACTTGAGATAGAAAGGGGTATAGCAAAAATGCAGAAAGGAAGAATAATTTTTTTGAACGGTGTAACCAGTTCAGGTAAAACATCTATTGTTGAAGCTCTTCAAGATCAAAAGGAGATATTTTTTTATGTTGTGGCTAATGACTTATTTCAGGAAATGATTGGAGAGCATTATTTACATGAAAATTATTGGAAATACCTTAGCGAAGTAATTATTATGATGTACCATACGGCAAAACTATTTTCTGATATGGGAAAAAATGTACTGATCGATGGAATATTAGTGGAAAGAGAAGAGATGAAACCTCATTATTATCAACTATTAGAAATATTAAAGGATAATCCGTTGGATATCGTAGAGGTATATTGTCCATTAGATATTTGCAGACAACGTAATATGATTCGTGGAGATAGGTATGAAATGCAATCTCAGGAACAATATACTTTAATGGCTAAAAATATTAAGTATAGTATTAAAGTGGATACAAGTATATATAGTTCAGAAAAGTGTGCCCAAAAAATCATCAAAGAATTATTTTCCTAATAGATAACAACCTGCTTATTTGTATCTGCTCGATCCAATAAGCAGGAAAAACGATACCTATCATCTTTGTTTATAATACTCTCTCAATTCCAATCTTTCCAAATATCAGGTTTGTAGCCTACTGTTGCCTTTTTTTCATTTCTTATAATTGGTGTTATCAATACCTGCTGATTTTCTAATATCTTTTCCTCTTTATCCGCTTCTGTCATATATTTAATCAGATTATAAGTATCCTGATCTTTACAATTTGGGTTTAATAGAACTTCTAAACCACCGACTGCCTGTTTTATACTGCGAAACTCACCTTTACTTAGTCCTTTTTCTGTTAAATCAATAAACTGAAACTTGATACCTCTCTCCTTAAAATATCTTTGAGCCTTCTTTGTGTCAAAACACTTCTTTGTACCGAATATTTGAATATTCATATTATTTTATCTCCATTACATTTTGATAATTATTAGATTATCTCTTCTATAATATTTTTTACACTACCTCGAACTTGCAGTTTTGGCATTAAAATGATCTCTTTTTTTTCTGTCTCTTCTTTCATAAATTTCTGAAACATCATCTGACATGCTTGTTCTGCAATCATTGTAATATCCTGAACTACTGTAGTCAACTCAATCTCTAATAAATAATTTTGTAGTGAATCATCATAACTGACAATAGAATAATCTCTTGGAACTT
The DNA here is from genome assembly GCA_947089905.1 of uncultured Lachnospiraceae bacterium. Taxonomy (GTDB): domain Bacteria; phylum Bacillota; class Clostridia; order Lachnospirales; family Lachnospiraceae; genus MGBC140009. The sequence continues at coordinate 374,286 of CAMUMG010000002.1, read as the reverse complement.
GTAGCTTTTCTTCATATAATCTTTTTAAAAATCCCAATGTCATCATATCGTTACAGAGAAATATAGCTGTAACATCTGTTAAAAGCAGATGTTGTGCTGCTCGGTATCCACTTTCCATTCGATAATCTCCTGCTTGAAGATATTCTTTTTTTACAGGTATGTGAAATTCCTTTAACGCTCTCAAGTATCCATCCAGCCGACTTCTTCCACTTCCAATTTCTTTAAATACACAACCAATCTTTGTATGCCCCTGTTCTAGTAAATATTTTGTTGCTAAATATCCTCCCTGTTCATGATCAAACCGCACTCTACTGCAATCTAAATCTGGAAAAGTTCGATCTACCATTACATATGGCATAGTTAATAAATCTAAATCTTTCATTAACGTTTTTGAATTCTCAAACGACTCACTACTCATAATCAAAAAAATTCCATCTACACCTCTTGATTCTAAAACTCGTAATAGTTCACGATCATTACTTCCCCGTTCGTCTGAACTTGCAATAATTAAGGAATATCCCTGTCTTCGGCAACGGTTCTCAATTTGTTTTGCTAACGAAGAAAAGAATGTATTTTCGATGTCTGGCAAAATCAATGCTAACATATACGATTTTTTAGTCGCTAAACTCTTTGCTGCCTGATTGACTATATAATTTCTTTGTTTTGCTACCTCTCGAACTAGAGATTTTTTCTCCTGTGCAATTCTACAAGGTTTATTATTTAAAATAAGAGAAACTGCCGCAGGAGAAATTCCTACTTCTTTTGCAATATCTTTAATTGTTACCTTTTTCTTCTTGTTGTCTTCCATTCAATTCTCCGTTCTTATGTATTATCTATCTATAATAATCGTCCTATTTCTTTTTAGAATATTTTTATTCTATACTACTATATATTCATTATATAGCAATATAAAATAAGTGTCAATATTTTTTAATTTGTTACACATTTTATGAATATTTCTAATAAATGGAATCAGAAATAAATATACTTTATTTGTTAGTAGAAATTTAGTGGAGACAAGAATATAGGACATTACGAATAAGAGTGAGAAATGAGAGGATAAGAATTAACCTCTTTCCTTACAAATTAACCTAAATAGGCTGAAATAATGTAAGAAAAGAGGCAACTATACTAAAAAATCTTCTTATTATTTTATAAGAACAAAATCATAGATAGAATAAACATAAATGCTACACCAACAATCATTGGAACAGAAGTTCTTTTTACAATTTGTAATGGTTCTTTCTTTACTGAACCTGCTACAATCATAACTACTGCTGATACTGGGGATACTGCACGAAGTAGATTTCCTGCAAGTCCCATTGGAATAGCTACAGCCAATACATTAATGCCTGCTGCTGCTGCCAACGGAACCATTAATGGAACCATTGCAAAGAAAAGAGCTGTTCCACTTCCACTTAATAATACAATTAATGCAGTCAGTGCTACTAAGATTAATGGAAGTACAAATCCTAATCCAGAGCCTTGTAGACCTGTCATTGCTTCTTGAAGTGCTGCAATTAAACCTATTGTTTTTAATCCAGTTACAAAGATTGTACCAGCTACTAATAGTGCAACAATTGGCATTGCACCACCCATTCCTTTAAAGAAAGATTCCGTTGCATCTAAAGTCTTTCTAACATCGTGATTGCGAACCATCTCACATATAATTGCAATAACAAATGAGAATAATGTTGCAACTTCTACACTTAAATTAATATTGATACCTGTGATTTTTTGTACGATAAAAACTAAAATCAGCATTAAAATTGGAAGTAATGGTAAAATGGCATATACTGTCTGGAACAGTTTCCCGCCCTTTATCACTTCTACTTCGACTTGGTTATTTAACTTCTCGTTTTCTTTTCCCTTTTCTTTCTTGTCCATAAATTTCTGCCAGAAATAATGAGCTGCTGCCATAACAAACAAAGTAGGAACAGAAACTAAGGCATGATAACGAAATACATATTCACTGGCAGTAAGTCCTGCAAATTCTGCTGTATTAGCTAATTCTGCTGCCATTGCCACATTGTCGCTTCCAAGTGGTGTTGGCATTACAGTTGCTGTTGTTGCAATAATTCCCGCTGCTGTCAATGTACTCATACCCGCCTGAATCATAATCGGATAGAGTGTTGCGAGTAAAATAATTGCTAAGTTTGAAGCACTTGGTACAACTAAAGATAATAAGTTTCCAATTAAAAATACAGCTGGAACTAAAATATATACTGATTTGATTTTGCCGATTGGCTTTGTTAAAGCATTAACTGTCACATTATTTGCCTTAATTGAATTCATATAGGTGGAATAACCGCCCAAAATCAAAATAATAAAACCTGCGGAACTGATAGTAGATTTAAATTGATCTGCAATCGCCTTTAATGGATCGAGCCATGCCATACCTGTAGATGCAAATTGTGTTCCTCCAATACTGTTTCCACAAGCCATACCGATATACATTAGCAGAATACCAATTACAAACAGAGTAATTTTGATATCCATTTTTTTAATTAACATAAAGATAACGACTGCTACTGCTACAATCGCAGAAAGATACATAATCGCTGTTGTCATATCCTTTCCCCCTTTTATACGAAACTATTTACATTGTCCTATGGATTCTAAAAACCATTTGCGGAATAGTTCCTGATTAATATCCATACAAACTTTCGCATTTGGTGCTTTTTTCAGATATCCTTTCAGATCTACTAAAGTACAACCCTTTGTCATTGAACCACAAAGTTCTACATCAATATAGGTGTTTACTACCTCAAACATCTGCGGACATAAAAGATATGCTATAGCACAACTATCATACATTTTTAGTCCTGTATTAAAACTTCCGCCCCGATACTTTTTAAACAGACAATGTGCCATCTTGCCTACTTCTCCAAGTTCCAAAAGTTTTGCAGTATCCTCTGGTAAAACTAAAGCTTTCCAGCCTACATCTAACCCTGCCATAACGAGCGGCACACCAGAGGCAAATACCATTTTTGCTGCTTCTGGATCAGTCGCTACATTAAATTCCGACATAACACCTTTATTTCCCCTCGAAGCTGATCCGCCCATCATAACAATCTCTTGAATTCGTTCTTTTACTTCTGGATACATTGCAAACAATAGAGCGATATTGGTAAGCGGTGCAATTGGAACTAGAGTAACCTTTTCTTCACTTTCCATAATTGTCCGATACATCGCATTCACTGCATTTTCTTTTAATAATAATGACTTCTTTGGTTCTGGAAAATCAAATCCTTCCATACCGCTTGCTCCATGTACATTAGACGCATCTATTAGTTCTTCAATCAATGGAGCAGATGCACCTGCTGCTACTGGTATATCCTTTTCAAAAAAAGCAAGCAGTCGCAGTGCATTATTTGTTACCTTTTCTAAGGAAACATTTCCCGCTACTGTAGTAATTAACTTTACTTCTAATTCTTCTGAAAATAATGCAACTGCAATTGCCAGTGCATCATCAATTCCCGGATCCGTATCAATAATAATTGGTCTTTTACTCATAATATAAACCCTCCTAAATATTAAATTTCAATTTCTTTTCGATAAGGAATTGCCTGCTGTGCTCCATACCGTGTAATCGTTAAAGCGGCTGCTTTCGTTGCATATTGTACACTCTCTTTTAAATCTTTTTCTTCTGCCAAACAAGCTGCCAATACCCCAATAAAAGTATCTCCGGCGGCTGTTGTATCTACAGCTTCTATTTGACAGGCAGGTACTTGATAAAGCTCCTCTCCCAAATTAAAAATACTTCCGTTGCTACCTAATGTTATAATTACTTGTCGTGCTCCCATTTGACACATACTTTGTATAGCCTCTTTACAGCTTTCTTCTTCCTGTGGAAAAACTTTTGTCTGAAACTGTGCTTCTGTCTGATTTACTACTAAAAGATCAATATATGGATAGTACTGTGTTGGGATTATTTTTGCAGGAGCTGGATTAAAAATCGTATACATTCCCATCTCCTTTGCAATCTGTAAAGATTCTAATACCGTATTTTGTTCACATTCATATTGAGTTACAAACAGATCTCCTGGCTCTGCTACCTTATAAAGCACCTCCTTTACATCTTTTGCCTTTAATTCATGATTTGTACCTGAACTTAAAATAATCCTGTTATCTCCTTGATGGCAGGTGATCACAGCTACTCCCGTCTGTCCTGTCTTACTGATCTTTACCGATTGACAATCCACTTTATACTCTTCTAACACATTCAGTAGTTTTTGTCCAAATACATCCTGACCTACACAGGCAATCATCTTTGTAGGTGCCCCAAACTTTGCAGCCGCTACCGCCTGATTACCGCCTTTTCCTCCGGGATTGGATAAAAAATTACTTCCTTCTACCGTTTCTCCCTGTTGTGGTATTCGCTCACACTGAATGGTTAAATCCATATTCAGACTTCCAAACACAATTACACTTTTCATGTTTACCCTCCTATCTGTAATTCATTATTATAAAGTTTGATTGACAAGCTGAGTCATTCCGCTTCCCTGCTCTTTATAAGGTCGAATATGAAAACCAAACTTTTCATAAAACCCCTCTTTTCCAGTTAATGCCATTAACCCGACATACGCATTTGGACATCCATTTTCTTTGATATAACACATCAGTTCTTCCATTACCATTCGCCCAATTCCACAATGTTGTTTTGAAGGTTCTACTACAACATCCTTAATAAAGAAAGCAATCCGCCCATCTCCAATTACTCTTCCAATTCCCACCGGAACACAATCTTCTTTAATTACAATCGAAAATAAGGTATGTTTTAATGCCTGTACTACATCTTCTTGATCATAATGTTGTAATGCCACTTTTTTTCTAAGCATCTCATAGATTTCCGGAGTAAGACCATTTTTCACTCTTTGATATTGAGCCATCTCTTCTCCCTTTCTATAATCTCCCTAATGTATGTATCTATTTTTGGTAAAACGTTTTATCATTTAGTCAAAAAATTAAGTTCAGTGAAGAACTTTTTGCTAAAACGTTTTATCAATTTCTTTATTTGTATATTATCATGTATAGATTCGAATGTCAACCTATTTTCTTTCATTTTTTAAATAATATACGACAAATTTCGACACTCAAAATTATGCAAATTGCACAATTTTAAAGTTTGTTCTAATATGGTAAAATAAACTCACCTTAATAACAGGAAACTTTTATCCTAATAGAAATGAGGACTATTATGACACATATATATTTTATTCGTCATGTAGAACCCAAATTATAATAATCATAATGATAAACTACGTGAGTTATCCTTAAAGGGTATGTCAGACAGAAAATTAGTTACCAAGTATTTATCAGATAAACTGGTAGATGTTGTTTTATCAAGTCCTTGTGAATTACCCCCACTTAATAGAAGTGTGGGCTTCCTAGTCAATACACCTACTGGTGCAAGTTTACCTAGGCTATCAAGGTTATTCCAACCTCTAAGTAATGCCACTTCTACATAGCTAGTTTTAGCAAGTTATAACTTGCGTTCATATCTCTATCATGTTCTGTATTGCAACATGGTTTAACTTAGGTACTTTGATATACCCATTTTCAATATATACTGTACCTTTTTGGTTATTAGTAGTATAGCTATTGCTGCTTTTCTTCTTAGATTTGAATTTTGGAAATCCTGCTTTTGTATCTCTAAAAAAGTTTTTATAAGCTTTATCTAAATTCATTTGAGCATTTGCAAGTGCAAGGCTATCCACTTCTTTTAACCATTCATATTCCTTTTTGTATTGGCTGGGTGTATTCTTTAACATTTTTTTAGTTTCTTTGTAATGCTCTATCTTATCACCTAACATTTTGTTGTAGATAAATCTAGCACAGCCAATAGTTTTATTGATAAATTCTCTTTGTTCTTTATTTGGATAAAGTCTATACTTATAAGCTTTTAACATAATTATCACCTCTCTTTCCATATATAATATTATATTACGTTATATAACTTGCGTCAATAATTATATCATGTTATACTACAATATATAATAAATAAAAGGAGAAATAATTATGGCGTTAAAAAATAGAAAAAGAATATCAACTACACTACCACTAAACCTACTAAGTGAATTAAGGGAATACTCTAATACAAGCATGATACCAATAACTAAGATTATAGAGTTGGCTCTACGTCAATATTTAGACAGTATCAAGAAACGCAATTCATCTCCCACTTAAAGAAGTGGGAGATGAATTGCTGTTTTTAGTTAAAAGGTCTATAGATACAGTAGTAGATTTTGCCGACACTTATGGATATGATATTAAAATAATCGAAGATTTTAGAGAACGTAAAATAGATAATGGTTGGATAGAAGACTTTCATAGCTTTTCTAAATATGAGGAGATCCTTTAGATAAGGATCTTCCCATATTAAAAATACACTCTTATTTTATGTCACTATAAAAAACATAACTTCCCTTTGAAACTTCATATGTTTTTCCTGCTATTGTAATGTTCGCTCTTACTGGTGTTTCTATTTCATATCTCCAAACACCATCTTGTTTTCTCCATCCAGAATAAATCTTTCCATGTCTGGTTTCTAAGGAAGCTTCCAGCCAATCTAATCGTACATCTGGCTTTGGTGCAATAGCAACGTGCTGATACCCCGGATATTCTTCTACTGGACAAATTCCTGCCGCAATCCCATAGATCCAGTCTGCTACTGCCCCATAGGCATAATGATTGAAAGAATTCATATCCTTACTCCAAAATTCACCATTTTCCATAATTCCATCCCAATGTTCCCAAATGGTGGTTGCCCCTTTTGTTACTGGATAAAGCCATGATGGATACTTTGTTCGAAGTAAAAGAGTATAGGCAAGTTCTTCATATCCATAATCACTTAAAACGTGCAACAGATATGGTGTTCCCACAAATCCAGTCTGAAGCTGATCTTTGGCAGCATGGATCATTTCTGTGAGTTGTTTTGCTGTAGTCATACAATCGTCTGCTAATCCAAAATAGATTGCTAGTACACATTCTGTCTGTGTCTTATAGTCTGGAAATGTTTCCCTGAATTTTGTCACAATATTTCGATATAACAGCTCATAATTTGAAATATCTTTTTTTAGAACTTTTCCTGCTTTTATAACAAGAGAAACAGAATGTGCATAAAAAGCGGAAGCAATAAAATCCTCTCTGCTAGAACCTTTATAGCTGCCAGAAGCGGCATCTAATCCCAGCCAGTCACCATAATGTTCTCCGCCTGTCCAAAGATAAGGTTCTTTTGTAGTTGAACCAATATATTCTATCCATCTCTTCATACAATCAAATTGTGTATTTAAAATTTCTGGATTGCCATAGGCTAAATATAACTTCCAAGGACAAATTGTAGCAGCATCTCCCCAAGCTGCACTTGCTTTTGGATTTTGCAAAATATCTGGCACAACATGACCTATTCTTCCATCCTCTCCCTGATCTGCTGCCATATCCTTTAACCACTTTGTAAAAAATTTTTCTGTATCAAAATTATAACAGGCTGTCCCAATAAAAACTTGGGCATCTCCTGTCCATCCAAGCCGTTCATCTCTTTGTGGACAATCTGTCGGCACATCGACAAAGTTTCCTTTTTGTCCCCATATAATATTTTCAAACAGTCGATTTAACAAAGAATTCGAACATCTAAAATGTCCCGTTCTTTTTAAATTGGAATGAAGTACAACTGCCTGAAACTGTTCTGGCTTTGGATTTTTTGGAAAACGATCCAACCTGATATAGCGAAATCCATAAAAAGTTAATTTTGCATGACAAATCTGTTTTCCCTCTTTACAAAAATATCGATAAATAGCTTTTGCTCCCCGATAATTTTCTGTATAAAAATTTCCCTGAGAATCTAATACTTCTGCATGGGATATGACAATTTCCTCTCCTGCTTTTGCATCGATTGATATTTCTACATATCCCGTTAGATTTTGACCAAAATCAACAACGGTTTCCCCTTTTGGTGTTGTAATAATTTGAACTGGTGTAAGTCGTTCCTGTTCCCTTACTTCTTCCCCCTGCTGTGCAATTAATGTATGAAATGGTCCATGAAATACTGCTACAGGTTTTTTATTCAAATCTTGAAATAGTGCATCACAGATCTCGCCATCATAGATCTCTGAGAATCGAATATTACTTTCCGATACTGTCCATGTTTCGTCAGAAGAGATGATCTCTTTTCTACCATCACAGTAAAGTATTTCAAGCTGCATTAATATTCCTATAGGATTTTCTTGAAGTTCTTTTTGAACAGGAGAACCTCCCCATCCCGGCATCCTTCCATGATACCATCCCTTTCCGACTGTTATGCTGATATGATTTTTTGTCTGTAATAGCTTTGTTACATCATACTGCTGATATTGAAGTCTTTTTCGGTATGCTGTCCAGCCGGGTGCTAAAACAAATTCACCAACTCTTTCCCTATTTAAAACTGCTTCATAAACTCCTAATGCTGTAAGAAATAAATTTGCTTTGCAAATATCTCCATTTAATTGAAACTCTTTTTCAAAAACAGGACAAATCTCTCCTAACTGTGTATTTGGACAAATCCACTTTGCTACCCAATCCATTTCTTCTCCATCCTTTCTACTTTTGTTAAACACTATTATACCATAACTATGTGCACATTAGTGCACATTTGCTTTCACATTTTTCATAAAAATCAATTTCTGTGTTTGTCGTAGGGATTGGATAGATTATGCTTGTATCTTTTATATATTATGTTATATTATTATTAAATAAATCAAAAAGGAGAATATTTTTATGAAGGTAGTTACTTTTAATATAAGATGTGATTTCAATCAGGATAAAGAGAACTGCTTTTGCTATCGAAAGGATATGATTTTTCAAAAGATTGCACAGGAAAAACCAGATATTATTGGATTTCAGGAAGTTTTGCCCCATGTTCAAAAGTGGTTAAGAGATAACTTATCCGATTACTATGTTGTGGGAGGCGGCAGGGATAGCCATTTGGAAGATGAATATACTTCTATCGCATTTAGAAAAGAAAGTATAGAATTATTTGGATTAGATGTCTTTTGGCTTTCCCCTACTCCTAGAATTCCTGCTTCTCGTTATGAACCACAAAGTATATGTCCCCGTACTTGTACCGCTGCCATTTTAAAACCTGCCTTTTTTAACACTCCTATTCTTATTTATAATACTCATTTAGATCATGAGAGCGTCTATGCCAGAGAACAAGGACTTTCTCAGATTTTTTCTCGTATAAAAGAAGATCTAACTTTTTATCCTTACCCTTATATTTTAATGGGTGATTTTAATGCAGAGCCAGCGGATAAGGAACTTTCTATTATTACAAATTCCACTCTTACAGATACTTCAAAAGACTTGGGAATTACATATCATGAATATGGAAATTTAAAAAATGCAGTTAAAATTGATTACTTGCTTGTAAGTCCTGACTTTACGATACAAAATACCACACTCTGGAAAGACACAAAAAATGGTGTTTTTTTATCGGATCATTATCCTATCTGTTCTGATATTATCTTAGAAAAATAGAATATTTTTTTAATTAAATGGTAATATATTAATTGACAAATTAAGGTTTATTCCATATAATATAACTAATTCTCTTTGCACTGCATATTAATCTACAGTACAAACTGAGCAGGCCATATATTTTTGGAGCCGGGTCACGTTTTTGTGACAACAGATGTCTTTTTCATCTGTGGGACAGTAGTTTACTCGTATTGTCCTACAGATGTTTTTTTATTTCTGTACATGACAATTCGAACGATTTTTAATATGTGCCCAAAAAAATGAAGGAGGAATTTATGGGTATGGAACAATCAAATTATGCTACAAATAATCGGCGTATTGCCATGCGGGTTTCTGTTTTAAGTATTATTGTAAATATTATCTTGTCATTATCAAAATTTGTTGCAGGAATTGTTGCACAATCAGGTGCAATGCTTTCTGATGCTGTTCATTCTGCTTCTGATGTTTTTAGTACCTTTATCGTTATGATTGGTATATCCCTATCTGGTAAAAAGTCTGATAAAGAACATCCCTATGGACATGACAGGTTAGAGTGTGTAGCTTCTATCGTTTTATCTGTCATTTTATTTGCAACAGGTCTTGGGATTGGATTTAATGGGATAGAAAAAATAGCTAGTAAAGATTATACTTCTCTTTCTATTCCGGGAAGATTAGCTCTTTTTACTGCTATTGGTTCTATTATTACAAAAGAATGGATGTATTGGTATACTAGATCTGCTGCCAAGCGAATTCATTCCGATGCTCTTATGGCAGACGCTTGGCACCACCGTTCAGACTCCCTTTCTTCCATTGGTTCCTTTCTTGGTATTTTAGCAGCAAGACTTGGATTTCCTGTTTTCGATCCAGTTGCCAGTGTAATCATCTGCTTATTTATTTTAAAGGCAGCCATTTCTATCTTTCGTGATTCTATTGATAAAATGGTCGATAAATCCTGTGATGATACTTTAGTGGAACAAATGAAACAGATTGTTCTTCAAGTTTCTGGAGTAGATCATATCGATGAAATCCGAACAAGAATGTTTGGAGCTATGATCTACGTTGATATCGAAATTGCAGCCGACGGTACACTTACATTAAACGCTGCTCATTCTATTGCAGAATCTGTACACTCTACAATAGAAGAACACTTTCCATTAGTCAAACACTGTATGGTACATGTCAATCCTGTTAAGAAATGAGGGTTATGATGAATTCTAAAAAAGACAATTCAGATTCTATGATGCCATTAGATGAAATCTCTGGCTTTTTTGTTCGCCCCGGATTTTATGATGTGAATGGAGCTACTGCACTTCCCGGGGCGGTAAATTTTACTGTTCACTCAAATGGAGCTACTTCTTGCGAACTTTTATTATTTCACAGAAAAGAAGAAGAGCCATATGCTATTTTAAAATTTCCAGAACGCTACCGAATTGGAAAAGTATATTCTATGATTGTATTTGGATTAAATATTGAAGAATTTGAATATGCCTTTCGGTTAGATGGTCCAAAGGATTCTAAAAGAGGGTTATTATTTGATCCTAAAAAACCATTACTTGATCCTTATGCAAAGGCTGTTACTGGTCAAAGTGTCTGGGGAGTGCAACAACAAAAAGATGGTCTTTACCGGGCACGTGTCGTAAGAAATAATTTCGATTGGGGCGATTTTGGGCAGCCCCTACTACCAATGAGCGATTTAATTATTTATGAATTACATGTCCGTGGATTTACAAAACATCCTTCTTCTAATGTATCTCATCCTGGTACATTTGCTGGGCTTATGGAAAAAATTCCTTATCTAAAAGAACTGGGAATCAATGCGGTTGAATTAATGCCTATTTTCGAGTTTGATGAAACTTTAGGAAAACGAGAAATAGATGGAAACGTACTTTTAGATTATTGGGGATATAATCCTGTCAGTTTTTTTGCACCTAATACTAGTTACACATCTGCGAATGAATATAACCGTGAGGGGCAAGAGTTAAAAACACTGATTCGAAGTTTAAACGAAAATGGTATAGAAGTATTTCTCGATGTTGTATTTAATCATACAGCAGAGGGCAACGAAAATGGATCTTTTATCTCTTTAAAAGGGTTTGACAACAATATTTATTATATGCTGACTCCAGAGGGACACTACTATAATTTCAGTGGTTGTGGTAATACTTTAAACTGTAATCATCCAATTGTTCAGCAAATGATAGTCGATTGTTTACGTTATTGGGTAACAGATTATCGAATAGATGGATTTCGATTTGATTTAGCAAGTATTTTGGGGCGAAATGAAGATGGATCTCCAATGAAAAATCCTCCACTATTGGAGCGACTTGCCCTAGATCCTATCTTAGGAAATGCTAAACTTATTGCGGAAGCGTGGGATGCAGGAGGCTTATATCAAGTCGGCTCTTTTCCCGCTTGGAAACGTTGGGCAGAATGGAATGGAAAATATCGAGATGAACTTCGCAGTTATTTAAAGGGGGAATATTGGAGAGCACCTGAGGCTGTAAAACGAATTATTGGTTCTCCAGATCTATATCAGGGAGCATATATTGGTTCAAATTCCTCTGTCAACTTTTTAACCTGTCATGATGGTTTCACATTATATGATCTGTATTCCTATAATGAAAAACACAATGAACCAAATGGTTGGAATAATACAGATGGCAGTAACGATAATAGAAGCTGGAATTGTGGAATAGAAGGAGAAACTAAGGAAAAGGAAGTACTTGATCTACGTTTTCGTCTGATGAGAAATGCCTGTATGGTGTTGATGTGTAGCAGAGGAATTCCTATGTTTCTTGCTGGAGATGAATTTTGCAACACACAGTATGGAAATAATAATGCGTATTGTCAGGATAACGAAATTTCATGGCTGGATTGGAGTTTACTAGAAAAAAACAGAGATTTTTTTGAATTTTTCAAGCAGATGATTCGATTTCGTAAGGAGCATACTGTCATTCGAAAAGATCTATCTTCTTCTATTTGTGGTTTCTCTCCTATTAATATTTATACATCCAATCCACCAGACAATCAACTGACTCATGAAACAAAATGGATTGGAATTTTATATGCAGGACATGACGAGGATAAAGATAGCGAAGATCTTGTCTATCTTGCCTTAAATGTCTATTGGGAAGATCAAACTTTTTCTCTTCCAAATCTGCCTTCCTCTCTACAATGGTTTTTATATGCAGATACTTTCTGTTCTCATTTTACGAAAGAACAACCTATTTTGGAGTTAAATTATACTTTAAAAGCACGTTCAGCAGCACTTTTCTTTGTAAAAGAATAAACAATGAATTTTCGGAAATACTAAATTCCTATAAAATTCATAGGAGGTATTGCCGTATGTTGTTAATCCAAAATGGAACGTTAGTTACAATGGAAGATGATATGCCAATAGTCCGTGATCTTTTTATTGAAGATGGCAAAATTAAAACGATTTCTCCCTCTATTTGCCCAAAAGATATTCCTCAGACAAAACAACCACTGACTGTCCTAGATGTTCGTGGCTGTTTTGTCTATCCCGGACTGATTGAAGCACATTGTCATATTGGAATTACCGAATCTAAAATGGCAAAGGAGGGTGATGACTGTAATGAGATTACAAATCCATTAACCCCTTATCTTCGAGCTCTCGATGCTATTAATCCAATGGATGCCGCATTCGATGATGCAGTACGTGCAGGCATTACTTCCGTAATGGCAGGTCCTGGCAGTTCCAATGTAGTAGGCGGACAATTTTTATTTATGAAAACAAAGGGCAGAGAAATTGACAGGCTTTGTATTTTAGAACCTGCTGCCATGAAAGTAGCTTTTGGCGAGAACCCTAAGGTCAACTATGGTACACAAAATAAAATGCCTGCAACCCGAATGGCAACTGCTTCTATGCTGCGTGAAGAACTTTTTGAGGCACAACAGTATTATTTAAAATGGAAGAAAGAAAGGAATTTTAAAGACTGGACACCTGATTTTAAAAAAGAGGCTTGGATTCCTGTCTTTGAAAGAAAAATTCCAGTCAAAGCCCATGTCCATCGAACAGATGATATTTTAACTGCAATCCGGATTGCAAAAGAATTCCATTTAGATCTTACTTTAGATCACTGTAGCGAAGGACATTTGATTGCATCTGAGATAGCAGCCAGTAAATTTCCTGCTATTGTAGGCCCTGACTTAGCTTCCAGAAATAAAATTGAAGTCCAAAACATGGCATTTAAAACCGCAGGAATTCTCTCAAGAGCAGGAGTTAAAGTGGCAATTACCACAGACCATCCCGTTTCTTTAATTCAATCCCTTCCTCTTTGTGCTGGTCTTGCTGCTAAATCTGGTCTTGGAAAAAAAGAAGCTATGCGTGCTATCACGATTAATCCAGCCCAAATCTGCCGAGTTGATAATCGAGTTGGTTCTTTAAAAGAAGGAAAAGATGCTGATATTGCCATTTTTGATGGAGATCCGATGGAAGTTTTTACTAACTGCCTATATACGATTATCGATGGTAACATTGTATATGATTACTATAAAGATCACCGTACACAGGTACAATCTTAATATAAAATCTCTAATTGCCTTCGTGTAAAATCATTAATATTTCTTTTAATTTATCTGCGGGAAGCTGTCCGGGTGCAGAACATTCTCCTATTGCTCCAAATGTGAGTGCACTTCCAAAAGTCTCTCCGCAAATGCGACTGACAACGCCTTCTTTTCCCATTGACATGGTAACAATAGGCTTTACTGCAAAACATCTCACCATTTCCTCTGTTGCAGAGAGCAGGGAAAGTACATCCTTTGCACAAACTGGCATAACTGCCAGTTTTACAATATCCGCTCCTATTTCCTGCATAAAACACATTCGCTCTACCATCTCTTTACTAGATGGTGTCTTATAAAATTCATGATTAGAAGTAATTACTGGAATGGAAAATGAATGTATTTTTTCAATCATTTTCTTTACAAAAGATTGATCCTGTCCAAAAAAAGCCTCAATATCCACTAAATCCACCAATCCACTTTCAGCAGCAAACAAATTTAAGTTAGTATATTCCGCTTCAGAAAAATCTTTTCCTCCCCCTTCTTTTTTCGTTCTACAGGTAAATAACAGAGGAATGGAACCTAAAGACTTCTTTACTATATCAAGTATAAAAAGCAGCTGATCTCTATCTAAATCCTCTGAGAATAGATCTGCTCTCCATTCTATCAAATCTGCACAACTGTTTGAGGCAGTTCTTGCCTGTACTATTAATTCTTCCTTTGTTTTTGCTGTCAGCGGAACACAGATCTTTGGTCTTCCTTCGCCAAGTACTACCTCTTTTAATTTTACTGTTTCTATTTTTGGCATCTTTCTCCTCATTTCTATATGATTTTATAAAGGATAGTTCATTCGTGCTGGTTTTGGATCTTCTAATACTTCTTCATAATATTTAGAAGTATAATACTTTGCCATGGAAAGATTCATGTCCAGATAGTTTCCGCAGTCTTTAGCACTTGCCCCTGGAATTTCTCCCTCAAACTCTAAAATAAAATGACACATCTCTTTCACTAATTGTAAAATATCCTGTGACTTTAAATTTCCTGCTAAGATTAAATAAAATCCAGTACGGCAGCCCATCGGCCCAAAATAAATAATACGTTCTTTCCAGTCTTTATGATTTCTTAAAAAGGTTGCTCCTAAATGTTCTATCGCATGAATTGCTGCTGTATCCATAACAGGTTCTGTATTCGGTCTAGTAAATCGTAAATCAAAAGTAGTAATGGTTTCTTCTCCTAACGTATCTGTTCTCGAAACATATAATCCAGTCAATAAATTTAGATGATTTACTGTAAAACTTGCAATTTTATCCATAATCTTCTCCTTATTTCATACGAACTTTTTGTATCATTTATCTTAGATAATAATATATGTTTTTATCAAATACAACTGTTTTATTTCAAAAGAGGAAGTCTACATAGACTTCCCCTTCTGATTTTACTATCCCTATTTTATTTTTGCAATTTTTCTACTCCAAGTTCTACCTGTTGTCCGTTGAGATTCCATTCTTTCATGATCTGTGTTTTTACTTCGAAACATAATTCCTCTGCCAAAACAATCCGTTTAATTTCTTCCTGATTTCTTTCCATAATAGCACGGATATTTTCATTTCCTACTTCATATACACGGATATGATCCATGACCTCAAAACCTGCATCTTTACGCATGGTCTGAATTTTACTGATTACTTCTCTTACATATCCTTCTTCCATTAGTTCTTCGGTCAAATTGGTGTCTAAAACTACTGTAATCCCGCGATCTGAATTTGTGATATAACCTTCCATCTGAGATGTTTCAATCAACAGATCTACTTTTTCTAATACCTCTGATACACCATCTACCATTACAGTTAAAGTTCCTTTCTCATTTAACTGTTCCATTGCAGCACTGCCGTTTAAGTTAGAAAGTGTTTCTTTGAGTGCATTGATGCGGCTTCCAAATCTCTTTCCAAGTGTCTTTAGCTGTGGCTTAAAAGTATAAGAAGTAAAATCGTTTACATTCTGTGTAAAGATTACCTGTTTTACATTCAATTCTTCTTCGATGATTTCACGATAAAATTCAGATAGTTCTTCTTTTGTCTCTGATTTTACATACATCTTTCCTAATGGCTGACGTTGTTTTAAATTTGCAGTATTGCGGCAGGCACGACCAAGAACAACGATTTGTAGTACCTGATCCATTTTTTCTTCCAGTTTAGTATCGATCCATTCCTCTTTGCAGACTGGAAAATCACATAGGTGTACACTTTCTGGCGCATTTTTATCAATACTGCAAACCAGATTGCGATAGATCTGTTCTGCCATAAAAGGAATCATTGGTGCTGCTACTTTACTTATTGTCACTAACGCAGTATAAAGAGTCATATAGGCATTGATTTTATCCTGTTCCATTCCCTTTGCCCAAAAACGCTCTCTGCCGCGGCGTACATACCAGTTACTCATCTCATCTACAAAGTTTAATAATGCCGTTGCTGCTCCCGGAATCCGATAATTTTCTAAGTGGTCATCTACTTCTTTGACAACAGAATTAAGACGCGAAAGCAGCCATCGATCCATAACAGGCAGCTTTTCATATTCTAGGGAATACTTACCTGCATCGAACTCATCAATATTAGCATAAAGTACAAAAAAGGCATACGTATTCCAAAGTGTCCCTAAAAATTTTCTCTGTCCTTCCTGAACTGCTTTATCGTGAAATCGATTTGGCAACCAAGGAGCGGAATTGCTATAAAAATACCATCTGATGGCGTCTGCTCCAAAACGTTCTAATGCTTCAAATGGATCGACAGCATTTCCCTTTGTTTTAGACATCTTCTGACCATTTTTATCCTGTACATGGCCAAGTACGATAACATTTTTATAAGGTGCACAGTCAAAAAGTAATGTGGATTCTGCAAGAAGAGAATAAAACCATCCTCTTGTCTGATCGACAGCCTCTGAGATAAAATCCGCCGGAAACTGTTTTTCAAATAATTCCTTATTTTCAAATGGATAATGGTGCTGTGCAAATGGCATTGCTCCAGAGTCAAACCAACAGTCAATAACTTCTGAAACCCGCTTCATCTGTTTTTGGCACTTAGGGCATCGAATTGTCACATTATCAATATAAGGTCGATGTAGTTCTATTTCTTCTGGACAGTTTTCTGAAAGTTCTTTTAATTCTGCAATGCTTCCAACCGAATGAAGTTCCCCACACTCACACTGCCAGATATTAAGTGGAGTTCCCCAATAACGATTTCGGCTGATAGACCAGTCCTGAACATTTTCAAGCCAGTCGCCAAATCTGCCTTTTCCAATGCTTTCTGGAATCCAGTGAATCGTATTGTTATTGCGAATCAATTCTTCTTTTACTGCGGTCATTTTAATGAACCAAGATTCTCTTGCATAATAAATCAATGGAGTATCACATCTCCAACAGAAAGGATAACTGTGTTCAAATTTCAAGACTTTGAATAACAGTCCTTTTAAAGCCAGTGTTTTCATAACAATTTCATCTGCTTTTTTACAAAACAGTCCTGCTAATTCTTTTGTTTCTGGCTTCATACAACCCTTTTCATCTACTAGCTGTAAAAATGGCAAGTCATAATTTCTTCCCACTTCTGCATCATCTGCACCAAAAGCTGGGGCAATATGCACTACTCCAGTACCATCTGTAAGCGTAACATAATCCGCACAAACTACATAAAATGCTTTCCTTCCTAGAACGTGATCTCTGTCTGCATTTGGATTTTTTGTACCATCAGGAAGGGAAAAAGCATAATCAAATAATGGCTCATATTCCCAATACTCTAAATCTTTACCCTGATATGTGTTTACTACTTCATATTCTCCATCTAAAACAGAAAGTAATGCCTCTGCAAGAATATAATATTCAGTTGTCCCTTTCTCGTCTGTTAGAACCTTTACTTTTACATAAGTTTCTTTCGGATTGACTGCCAAGGCTACATTTGACGGCAGTGTCCAAGGGGTTGTTGTCCAAGCTAAAATATATTCATTTTCTGTTTTAGTCAATCGAAATTTTGCGATCGCAGATTTTTCTTTTACATCTTTATACCCTTGAGCTACTTCCTGAGCAGAAAGCGGAGTTCCACAGCGTGGGCAATATGGAACAATTTTAAAGCCTTTATATAAAAGCCCTTTTTCCCAAATCTTTTTTAACGCCCACCATTCGGATTCAATAAAATTATTGTCATATGTGACATAAGGATGTTCCATGTCTGCCCAGAAGCCGACTTTATTGGAAAAATCCTCCCACATTCCTTTATATTTCCATACACTTTCTTTACATTCCTTAATAAATGGCTCCATTCCATATTGTTCAATCTGTTCTTTGCCATCTAATCCTAACTTCTTTTCTACCTCAATTTCTACCGGAAGTCCATGTGTATCCCAGCCTGCTTTTCTTGGAACAATATACCCTTTCATTGTACGGTATCTAGGAATCATGTCTTTGATTACTCTGGTTAAAACGTGACCAATATGTGGCTTTCCATTTGCAGTAGGCGGCCCGTCATAAAACATATATGTTTCTTTTTGTTCGTTGGAATTCATACTTTTTTCAAAGATTTTATTTTCCTTCCAAAACTCTAAAACCTCTTTTTCTCTGTCTACAAAATTTAGATCGGAAGATACTTTTTGATACATTTCTAACCTCATTTCCGCATATAGCCTTTTTATTATTCAAAATTTACAGAAGAACTGTATTGTCTTTCTGCGTCAATGTAAAAAGCTCCCATCCAAAACCGGATGAGAGCTGTGATAATCTTTTTGATACCATCTGGTTTCACATACGCCGCAGTGTCAGAATCTACAGATCCTGCTGCATGATACATTATTTCTATAACGGGAAATCCCGGCATCGCCTACTTTGTTTTCATTTCAGCTTGCAGCTATGAAGTGATCTTCAGAAAACTGTCTACTTTTGCCGTGCTTCCACCAATTCACGACTCGCTGTAAATTTCTACAGTTCCTACTCTCTTCATCAACGCCTTTTTCTTATTTTTCTATCTTAGTACAATTCTATACATATTGTCAAGAAGTTTTTAAAAAATTTCACTTTTTAAATTCTTGTCCAGACCTGCATTTCTCCTTCTCCTCTGTTAGACCAAGTATAATATGGAATCCATGTCAAAGTGGTACTTTCAAATTCTGGCTTTGTGTGAGGGGTATATAAAGCTGTATTTTCAGATTTTTTCTGCCGCCATCCCTGTGCTTTTACTGCTATGATAGATTCTGTTGCTATCTTCTGTTTCTCTATTTGAAATTCAGAATTTTCATCTATTTTCAATAAATGCAGATCTTTTCCGTTATCCGCCTCTTCCATACAATAAATAATTGGCCCTCTTCTGACTGCTGCCTTTCCAATATCTTCACGTACTCTAGTATCTGCATCTAATATCTGAACTTCCATTGGAAATACTAAATTTATCAAATCTTTTGAACTCCATTTCTTTGTAATATAAAGATATCCAAGTTTCATCTCGGACTGTGTCTGTTCTACACCCGTTATTTGAAAATCTTTACACCAGTCAGGAATTCGCAGTGCTATTGTAAATGGTTCATCCGTATTACAATCTACAGAAATTTTCACCTTCCCATCCCATGGAAATTCCGACTGGATAGAAATAATTGCTGTTCCAGATTTGAGTTTTTTCTCAAACCGACATCCAATATACAGATGAACAAACACACAATCTTGTGTTTCTGTAAAAATATAAGTTCCAATCGAACTAATTAACCTTGCAAGATTTGGAGGACAGCAGGCACATCCAAACCACTTTTGACGGATTGGTTCTACATGTGCCTTTCTTTCATCTTTATGACAGGCTTCTGGAAGTACCTCTAAAGGATTTACATAGAAAAAGCTAGTTCCTTCTAATCCCATACCAGATAAAATAACATTATACAATTCTCTCTCCATAATATCTGCATATTTTGAGTTCTGCTCTATTTCTAACATCCTTCTTGCGAAAAATACCATTCCAACAGAAGCACAAGTTTCTGCATAAACTGTATCATTTGGAAGATCATATGCAAATGAGAACGCCTCTCCTATATGAGTTGCACCGATACCTCCTGTAATATACATCTTTCGATTTACAATATCATCCCAGATATTTTCACATGTTTCTCTTAATGTTTTATCCCCTGTAAGTCTTGCAAAATCAGCCATTCCCGAATAGAGATAGACTGCTCTTACTGCGTGACCCACAGCTTCTTTCTGTTCACGTACTGGCAGATGTGCCTGATGATACTGATATCGTAGTTTTTCTTTCTCTTTTTCTTTTGGTGGATGCTCTTTATCAAAATAGTATGGTCGTTTTCCTCTTTCATTTACAAAATACAGACCCAGTTTTAAATATTTTTCTTCCTTTGTAACTTCGTATAACCGAGCCAATGCCATTTCGGCGATTTCATGTCCCGGATATCCTTGTAACTTTCCTTCTTCTGCACCTATATGTTCTGCAATACAGTCCGCATAGCGACATACCGCCTGTAATAATTTATTCTTTCCAGTGGCTTCATAGTAGGCAACTGCCCCTTCTACCAAATGCCCAAAACAATATAGTTCATGGTGATCTCTTAAATTCGTAAATCGTTTTGTAATATCATTAATAATATAAAATGTATCCAAATATCCATCTGATCGTTGTGCCCTGCATACAATGTCTATTGCTTCATCTGCTGTCTTTTCCAGCTCTGAATCAGGACATTGCTGTAGAGAATAGGCAACCGCTTCAATCCACTTTGCAAAATCACTGTCCTGAAAAACAAAACCATAGAAACGATCTTCTGGCTTTTTTGGATCATCTGGCCATACACAAAAGCCATTTGTCGTATAAACTGGCTGTACAAAATCTGCATTTTGTTCAAGTTGCTCGTTCAGTTTTCCCGCCACTTTAAAATTGTGCATACAATAACTTGGCTCTGCATCTGGTACATTGTCATTTAAAGCTTCCCATTGATAGGGAATTACCGTATTTCTTATTAATTCTATTTCTTTTTTCCAAAACTCATCTGTTATTTGAATCTGTTTTAAATCAGGTCTTATTATATCACTCACACTTTCATCCTCTTTTCTTATTGTTTTATGATATGATATCCATTGTATTACTTTTCTCCTTGATAGGAAATGGATAATCATATACTTTTATGTACAATCCAATAAGATTTACAAGTATTATAGAGAAACGTCAAAATTTCCTCCCTCGATCATAACAGGAGTTTCTGTCACCTGTACAGGCATTTCTGTTCCTGAAAGTTGTAAAGAAACAGCATTGGAACTGCTTTGTTTTTCTTTTTCCATTTCCTGAAACAACGCTTTCAAATACTTCATATTCGCTTCTGTAATCTCTTTCATCTCATCCGATCTGTGTTTTTTCTTTAAACGTTCTAGATCCTGCGGCGTCATATCTTTTTGTATCTCTACTCCCATAAATTCATCTGCCAGATCACTAAGTCCCATCTCTTCTTTCATAGATTCTTTCATGAATTCTTGAAATTCCTGCATCAATTTTTCCAACTCTTCTTTACTTAATTCAACAACTTCTTCTTTTTCCTCTTCTAAGTCAGAAGCTTCCATTTCCTCAGATTCTGTCAGACAAAAACCCTGATTTTTTGCCCTTTCTTCTTCTTTTAAATGTTTTGCTTTTTTTCGGGCTATCCGTTCCATCTTTTTTGCATGAATAATTGCACTCTCTAATTCTTTATCGTTATATTCACCTGTTTTTAATTTTTTTTGAAGCACTGCAATTTTTGCACGAGCCATTGTTACAACATGATATGCACCATTTGACGTTTTGGATCTTATGATCAGATCCGAAAGTTCTCTAAAACTATATTGTGCATGTTTCAATTTTTTCTTAGTGGGATTTGAAACTCTTATACTTCCTACGACAGTTCCATTCCTGTCCTTTAGCTCTATCACTCTTGAATTATCTGTGCCGATTTTAACCCCCATATTATCCTCATTTCTGCGTTTCACGTATCGTTTATACGTATCGCCTTTTGCGAGTTATCTGATACTATATCCATTTTTTATTATATCGGCACTTTAAATTGTAAAGTTTATCTAATATAAATAGGAGTTGTCACATTAAAAATTGAATATCATAATGCAACAACTCCATAACTATTCTTCTTCCGGAAAAGAAATCGTATCTTTATCCCATATAATTTCTTCTTCCTGTTTTGTTTTTTCTTCATAAGCTTCAAATTGGCGATCTGGCAGATCCTTATGAATTTCCTGCATAAATTGTTTCCAGATACGCCCCGGATAACTGTTTCCTGAAAGTCCGCTTATTTTCTTTGGCATATCAGCCCCTACCCAGACAGCAGTTGTATAATACTTTGTATAGCCGCAGAACCAACCATCTTTTCGGTTCATTGTAGTTCCAGTCTTTCCTGCACTGCTCATTCCTTTTAATGCCATTTTTCTTCCTGTACCACGTATCATAACTCCCTGTAAAACATCGGTCATAATCTTTACAGCTTCTTTTTCATAAATTCTACTTTCTGATTTTGATTCCCCTACCAGTTCATTTCCCTTTGCATCCATAATTTTTATAATACAGGTTGGATTTCGATAAATTCCTTCATTTGCAAGAGTGGCATAGGCAGATGCCATCTCTACAGGACTTGTTCCATAAGTCAGTCCGCCAATCGATGCTGCTGGTACATTATCTTTGGAACAAAGCTTAGAAAAATTCATATGATATAAATAGGACAGTCCTACCTGTGGCGTTAATTCCTGAAATAATTTCCATGCGATGGTATTTTTGGATACTTCAACTGCTCTTCTTACTGTAATTTCACCCTCATATGTACCTTCTGCATTTCTAGGTCCATCTTCAAATTTCTCATCTATTACTATATCTTCTGGAGTCATTTCACGTTCAAACATCGGCGTATAAACTACTAAAGGTTTTATTGCACTTCCCGGCTGACGGAAACTTTGATAGGCACGATTTAGCGTATATCCTTTTTGATCTTTTTGCTCTCTTCCCCCAACGACTGCTGTAACAAGTCCACTATCATTATCAATACAAACAGCAGCCCCTTGTAATTGGTAGGCTCCACTTTCTCCGAGCTCTGTAAATGCAGCCAACTCTTGATCAACTGCCTGTTGTAAAAGTTCCTGTTTTTTTAAATCAATCGAAGTATAAATTCGATATCCTCCTGTAAATAATGTCTTTTGGATTCGATAATATGCTTCATAATATCGTTCTTCATACTCTTGTTTTACTGTGTCATCTAAAAATCGATTTTGAAATACAAAACCTTCCTGTTCCATCAATGCTCGAATAGCACAATAATAGGTATAACTTTCTACATAATTTTTTCTATCAGTAGAATTAAGATTTAATGTAATTTCTTTTCTCAGTGCTTTTTTATACTCTGATAAAGTAATGAATCCTTCCTCTTTCATCTGCATTAAAACTTTATCCCTGCGTTCCATCACATTGTCAAAATTTATTAAGGGATCATATTTTGTGGGATTATTCGGTATTGCACATAAAAATGCGATTTCGGATAGACTTAATTCTTGTGCACTGCGGCTGAAATAGCCGTTGGCAGCCGCCTGAAGTCCATAGTAGCCATTTGCAAAGTAGATATTATTCATATAAAATTCAAGAATCTGTGTTTTACTATATCGTTTCTCTAATTCTGCTGCTAAAAAGATCTCTGTAATTTTTCGCTCCCAAGTCACTTCATTGGATAAAAAAATATTTCTTGCTAACTGTTGTGTAATCGTGCTTGCCCCTTGGTGAATCTCTCCTTTATTTTTGATTAAGACAATGGAAGCCCGAATATTTGCCAATAAATCAATTCCATCATGTTCAAAAAACTTTCTGTCTTCTGTTGCCAACATTGCCTGAAGTGCTGTCTTTGGAATTGTGTTATAACTTAAATAATAGACGTCTTTTTCTCCTTTTAACTTTGAGATGAGTGTACCATCTGCTGCATAGACAAGACTGGTTTGGCTTTGACGAAATGTTTCGATGTTAGAGGATGCTGCATATCTCTTTGCTGTATTTTGTAGTTTTAAAATCGTCTTTCCATAGCGAAAGTAAAACCAACTTCCAGCGGCGGCAACTACTAATAACATAAATAAAACAAGTAATAATACGATTTTGCCTGCCCCATTTGCAGCCTTTTTAAAAACTCCCCGTTTTTTCTTATTATGTATCTGCTTTCCCTGTCCTGTACTGCTTTTCGCTGTCATTTTTCATCAACTCCATCCTTATGTCTAATCAGCAAAACTTATTTGTTATCCATTTCTTTTCTGCTTCCATCCAAAGTTCTATTGGAATGTCCTCTACTGGATACCCTAAATACTGTTCTGCATATTTATGACAAAACGAAACCAGCCTTATCATATAATGCCTTCCTGTCTGAAGCTCTAATGTTTCCGCTCTTGTTACACCCGGAGCAAGCTCCCACACCTCACTTTTTTTAAGTAATTCGACAGTCTTCTCTACATCATAAGATACATATCTTAATTCTACCTGCCCAGATTCTCCCCTTTTTTTAGATGATTCTATCAAAGCATAACACGCTACTCCCCCAACTCCATCCAGAGAAATTCCTACTGAGCCCGCATTCACTATATTTTTTTGATCTATATGGAAAAATTTAGAATTATGCGTGTGTCCACAGATAATCCATGCCTTAGAACAAGTCTTTATTTCCCTTTCCGCCTGTTTTCTTGTTCGTATCATTCCTCTTACTTGTCTAGGTGTTCCATGACATAAGACTGCTCCCCCTGACAATATATCTGTATATAATACACTTGAAAGCTGCTCCATCTCTCTCCAATGTGCATCTCTTAGCTGATCAACTGTCCAAGCCAGAGCTCTCATACGTGTACCCTTCCACCAATCAGGATGTTCTCCCCTATGTGCCTCTAACAAAGAAATTTCCCGATTTCCTGCAATCATACGAAGTGTAGTATGTTCTTTCATCTGTTCTAAACAAGAAATCGTTTCTAAAGGAAATGGAAGCTCTCCCAAAGTATCTCCGAGAATCCAAATTTCTGACACCAAAGGCATACTGTCCATTACTGCCTTTAATGCCAGATAATTTCCGTGAATATCAGAAAGTACAGCTATCATATTCTATACTTCTCTCTATAAATCACAGTTGTTTACGGTACGTGGGAAAGGAATTACATCTCGGATATTTCCCATTCCAGTTAAATACATAACGCAGCGTTCAAAGCCAAGTCCAAAGCCTGCATGTCTGGCAGAACCATATTTTCTTAAATCCAAATAGAAATCATAATCTTCTTTCTTTAGTCCAAGTTCTTCCATTCTGGTAAGAAGTTTATGATAATCGTCTTCTCTCTGACTTCCGCCAATAATTTCCCCAATACCCGGAACTAGACAATCCATCGCGGCAACTGTCTTTCCGTCTTCATTTAGTTTCATATAAAATGCCTTAATCTCTTTTGGATAATCTGTTACAAACACTGGCTTTTTAAAAATTTCTTCTGTCAAATATCTTTCGTGCTCTGTCTGCAAATCACATCCCCAAGATACTTTATAGTCAAATTTATCATTGTGTTTTTCTAAAAGTTCGATTGCCTGTGTATATGTGACATGACCAAAATCAGAATTCAAAACATGATTTAACCGTTCTAATAATCCTTTATCTACAAAAGAATTAAAAAACTGCATCTCTTCTGGTGCATTTTCTAGGACATACCGAATGATATATTTAATCATACTCTCTGCTAGTGTCATATCATCTTTAAGATCTGCAAAGGCAATTTCTGGCTCAATCATCCAAAACTCTGCGGCATGTCTAGTAGTATTGGAATTTTCTGCACGAAATGTTGGCCCAAATGTATAGATATTTCGAAATGCCATTGCAAAGCTTTCACCATTTAGCTGACCACTTACTGTTAAATTTGTAGGCTTTCCAAAAAAGTCCTCTGAAAAATCAATCGTTCCATCTTCCTTTTTTGGTATCTGGTTTAAATCAAGTGTTGTCACTTGAAACATTTCTCCCGCTCCCTCACAGTCACTTCCAGTAATCAGTGGAGTATGCACATAGACAAAATCTCTCTCTTGAAAAAATTTGTGAATAGCATAGGCAATGAGAGAACGTACACGAAATACTGCCTGAAAAGTATTTGTTCTTGAACGCAGATGTGTCATCGTTCTTAAATATTCTAATGTATGGCGTTTCTTTTGTAGAGGATATTCTGGTGAAGAAACCCCTTCTACTTCAACTTTTTCTGCCTGAATTTCAAATGGTTGTTTTGCCTGTGGAGTTGCCACTAATTCACCTGTAATAATAACAGCAGAACCCACATTTAATTTACAGATATCTGCAAAATTACTTAATTTATCACTATAAACTACTTGAAGAGGTTCAAAAAATGTTCCATCGTTTAATACTAGAAATCCAAATGTCTTTGAATCACGAATACTTTTTACCCAGCCTCCAACAGTGATTTTAGTTCCTAAATAAGTTTCTTTATCGTGGTATAATTCGCGTACTGAAATAAGTTCCATTCCTATCCTCTCTTTCTTTCCCATTCTTTTAAAAAATATACAGCTATTATAGCAGACAATATACTGATTTACAAGTAAGAGTGTAGTTTTACTTTTCTTGCTGAAAATTCCATATCGTTATTGTGTGATAGGCTTCCCATGGATCTGGATATTCTAAAATTCCAAGCATTTTTTCTAATACTGCTTCCGGCAGTTTTCGATCTCGTTTCTGATTTCGTATCAGAAGTTCCGAAAAAGGTGCTTCTATATTTAAAACTGTAACTTTTGCTCCATATGCTTCAAAGAGTCGATATAATTTTTCCCGAATTCTTCTGGTCAGATTCGTCGCATTCCAGACAAAACTTTCTCTCTTTCTTAAAAATTCTTTTGCACGATTTAACCCTTCTGTTATCACTTTGCTATTATCTTGTGTTGGACCGATAGAAAACTCTTGTCTAATGTCATCTAAGGAAATTACTGGTACATCAGAAAGATGTTGTTTTATATAAGTATCCTTTCCAGAAAGGGGAAGCCCCATCATTAGAATCACCGAAAATCCTTCTGGTTCATATAGGCAATCCCCATACCAATCTAATTCTCCCCTTAAATATTTTAATTCTGTATAAAGATTTGGAAATTCAGAAGAAGTTTCGTAACATCCTAACTCTTTCGCATATTCTCTAAAATATTGAATGGTTTCCAGATGTTTTGAACGTTCCCTGCTTTTACGCCCTTTAAAATCCGCTTCTGATAAAAGAGCCAACTGGCGAAGTGAAACTGTTTTTGCTGCTCTGCGCAAAGCTACTTCTACATTTTCTTTTTCTAAAAATAACTGTGGTAGTCCATGCCATCGAATCAGCCATGCAATCTCATTTCGTTGTGTTAAATCTTCTGGAAAAACTTTGCTTCCATAATATTTTAGCCAAAGCCTTCGAAACTGTTGTGCTCCCTTTACTGCATGGTTTGGAGAAGTAATTTTTCCATCAAGGCGTTTTGTACAAGTCAGTTTTCCAATATCATGAAGTGCTGCTGCAAATAAAAGAGTGTTTTTTTCTCTATCTGATATATTATTCCACTCTTCTGTCTTTATTAATTCATTACAGACCAAACTGGTATGAATAAACACATCTCCCTCGCCATGATACTCTGGATCTTGTGGTATACTTTTTAATTTCTCTAGCATAGGAAGCTGTTTTGCTAAAGATTCAAAAAAGGCTTCCATTATGTTTCTTTCCTTTCTGAGCCTACATTATCCGAAGAAAACAAATCTATTCCCTCACAAAGAACATTTGGAATTAAAGGTCGTTTCATCCAATGTGTTCCAGAATCTAAGATGGTATTTAAAAAAGAACTGCGTACATATTTACAGCGTCCAATTACTGTATCCCCTGCTTCTTTTGAACCTTCCACCTTAATATAAATTCCTTCCATCTGATCCGAACAATCTGTCTGTGACTTAATAAGTTCTGGATCAAGTCCTTGCTCTTTACATTGATTTTCTAATGTTTCTAAAAAATGATCGGTTTTAAAATAAGAACTTCCAAGAAAAGAGGTCAATTCATCAAGTGAATTTAATTTTCCCTCAAACAACACTTTCACTTGGGTGAGAAACGAGTAATTTCCTATTAATTCTTTTCTTTTTTTTGTACTTAAAAATTCTCCTGTCTGTTTGTCCAAAATATCAAACTCCATAAAATAATTAGGCAGTGCATCATAAAATTCTGTATGTTTTGCATAGAGCCATTCTCCATACATAATAAAACGCTCTCCTAAAATTTTATATAATTCCAGTTTATGACAATTTGCCCAAACTTTAAATAAATCAAATTGCCGTTCTCCATATCCTCCATTTAAGAAATGCCCACGGCTTTGTAAAAGTAGATCCCCTTTTTCATTAAAACTAATTCCTGAGTTTGCACCATCTACTTTTTCTTCTAAAACAACATAAAATCCTTTGATCTCTTTAAAACTGATATAATCTAAATCTTCATCACCAACCTGCTTTTTCGATCCCTCGATATGACGGGTTCTTGGATACTTAAACATCAAATCCATACTGATTTCCTCTATTCTTTATTTATCTTTACAATTTATTCCATTTTTGTAGTCCATTCTTCTATAAGAGGAGGTACAGATTCTTTTCCATATGCTTTAAACATAACCCTCTCTATATCTCCTTTTAAAATATCTAAAAAATAACTACTGCTACACATTTTTATTAGATCAACTTGACTATCTAACTGATTTTTCTTTCTCTCATCTGTTCCATAACAGGCAAATGTCAACATCTTAAATAATATCTCATCAGAAGCTCTCATATTATTGTCCTCTGTCATCCACATTAAATCAGATAGCATATAAAACTTACTTGTGAGATTTTCTACTTTAATTATCTTATACTCTAAATCTTCACAGTTTAATACAGTGACATTTGAGTTACATTCCCCTACTAAATGTTCAATTTCTTCAGAATCTCCTCTAACATAAGCACCTGCACTAATAGAAATAACTCTATCAAACTTTACAATCATGACACCAAATATATTATTGTCATTTGTAAAAAAATGAATATCATCCTGACCAAATGCAACAAACATATTCATATTAAATTCACTTAATATTTTAGTCACTGTGTCATAAGAGGAAAGATTATCACGTAACCACTTTTTATACTTTAATTTATAATCGTTGATACAATCTAAATTCTCAATATGATTAAATATATTATCTATATAATTGCTATATAGTATAATATTATTTGTTTCTGTAGCATAATCCGTATAATATTTAATCTGATTTATAATATCACATGGATCTTTTATATCATTAGAATAAAGTAACTGAGATAAGATATCTTCATAATTATCAATATTAATCGAATAAAAATATCCCAACATAAATGTAATATATTTAATTTTAACTTCGTATTCGATTTTATTATAGTTTCTGTCTAAAATACTTAATAAGTAAGAAACCTGTTCTTCATCCTCTGCGTTTACATCGATTATCTTTAAAATATCAATTCCTGTATCATAACAACAATACTCTACCTTAGAGGAAAATAATACATATTTCATTTTTTTGATTTTTCTATAACAATTATGACTACATAATGTGGCACAACTAATTTTTTTAATCTTCTCATCATGATATAATTTTGCGGAAATAATCGTTTGTTTATCATCTGTATATAAAACATGACATGGAAGTTTATACATAAATTTAATTCCAATACTGCTTAATCTATCTCCTAATTCAATATAATTCACAGGCATCACCTCTCTGAATTTGGTTTTATTTATTTAGAAATTATTATATACTGCTCGTATAATAGTGTCAATGTATTTTAGCTTTATAATATATATGAAAATGCCCGCACAGCACAAGGCTATACGGACATATCGGGTGATTGAATATTATAATTTTTGCAGTTGAATTGGTTTTATTCTTTCTTCTGTGTCATGAAAATTCCAATAATTATACCAATAAAGATAATTGGTGCTACTCTGACAAACAGCCATTCAAATGAGTGAAATGCTACTCCGAGAACAGCGGTTTCAGGATCACTATAATCCCATCCTAAGTAAGGACTTTCGAATGTCAATATGATTGCAAAAATCGCTGCTATAACTGCACACAATGAGATAAAAAACCAATGTAACATTCTTTTTCTGGTGATTTTTCTTCGTGCAAGTTGCAAATTTATCACCTCCAGCTTTGTAGAAATCGCCTTTAAGTCATTAATCTTCGACTCAATGACGTTTTCTCCAAGCAATGTACTCACGGGTGTTTCAAGCACTTCTGATATAGAGATCAACATATCAGAATCGGGAACTGACAAGCCTTGCTCCCATTTAGAAATTGTCTGCCGCACCACATTCACCTTAACAGCAAGCTCCTGCTGCGAAAGTCCTTTTGATTTTCTGATTGCTTTAATATTTTCATTGAGCATTATAGATAACCTCCTTTCTTTCGGTTGTTACCACTATTATAGGCGAAACTGTCCATTGCCACAAGCAACGCATTTTAACATTTAAGTAATTTTGCTATAACTTCTGGGTTAGGGAGGTTGTTTTTGTTCGTAGTTTTTATTTTTACGTCTGCTTTCAAAACAGGATTCATCGAAAAGAGTTCTCTGTTTTAATTTTATTTATCATATTTTTATCTCATTTGTATGACTTTATTATAAACTCCTATCTCCTCTTCGTGTGTAATTTTAAATATAATACAATTTTTTCGATTACTTAAAATTTCTTTTTCTAACTCTGTCACAAATTTTTTACTTTCTAAATCTAATCCTGCTTCAATTTCATCTAATATAATTACTGATGCTTCTTGGTATCGTAACAATAGCTTCATTAAAAGCATTTTTTTTCGTTGTCCTCCTGATAAAGAATTTCCATTTTCTCGAACTGTTACAATTTCTTTATCGAACTTTACTTTCTTTTTTAATGCTTCTATTGTTTCATCATTTAATTTCAAATCGGATATTGCTTTTAAATAATTATTTACAGTATCATTTAAAATAATCTCATCCTGATTAATATAAATAATTTGTTTTTTTAAACAACTTGGTGATAATTCATGAGTAGGTATTCCATTAAAACAAATTTCTCCTGTTTCTGGATGTAGTAATCCTACCAATAACTTTATAAATGTAGATTTTCCACTTCCGTTTTCACC
Organism: uncultured Lachnospiraceae bacterium; assembly: GCA_947089905.1. Classification (GTDB taxonomy): domain Bacteria; phylum Bacillota; class Clostridia; order Lachnospirales; family Lachnospiraceae; genus MGBC140009. The sequence continues at coordinate 343,090 of CAMUMG010000002.1, read as the reverse complement.
AGCTACTCGAATAATATCACCTGTCTTAAATTCAGCAGAAAGATTATTTATAATAGATTTCTGATTATTTTCATAATAAAAGCTGACATTTTTAAATGAAATCGTATCAATACTACTCAATACTTCTGTACCTTTTGTTTTTTTCAAATGAAGAACCTTAGTTATATTTTCAAACGCTGGAAGCATACGTATTAAAGAATACAATCCTGTTTCAATAGCTTGACTGGTATTCAAAATCATATCGGTTACAAAGATATAGTATACTAAGTCTCCTGCAGTGACGGTATCTCGCATACTCATAGCCAAAAATGCAGAAATTCCAACTGAAACAAGTTGATGAAAGTCAGTTATCATTTGTTTTAAAAAAACTAATATTTTATCTGCTCTTAATGCAGTGTGAATAAAATCCCATAAACTGGATTTCCCCTTTTCTCTAAAATAATATTCCAACTCATTTGTTTTTAATAATTCCACTGCATCAATATATTCATTCGTTACTTTATTATCCTCTTTCATCTTTAAGTTGACTTTCATTGATGCCGCTGCAATCGGTTTTCTTGAAACCATAGAGAGAAAAAAACCTAGAATAGAAGACAATAAAAGTACTAATGACAGCCATTGATTGATAAAAAAAGAAACTAATAAAAAAATAAAGATTAAAAAGATATTACTAATAATTTGCATACCTTGGACACTTACTGATTGAAAAATATTAAGAGTGTCCATATAAAGAATATTTTTCAGTTTTTCCTTTCCAATTTTTAAAAGTTCTTTGTAATCTGAGTTCGAAATTGCATCATATAAATCCATTCGTATTCCCTCTAAAATTTCTCCGCCCAACCAATCAAGAGAATAAGTCCATCCAATATGAACAAAATTATTTATCAAAAGTAAAATGGCATAGCCAAAAATACAGATAGTTAGCACGATATAAGACTGTTTTTCTTCTGTAAAAGATATCATCCAACGCATGGATATTGGAAGTATAATCTGCATACCAGAAAGCAAAACAACAAAACAGGCACTTTTAAAAAAAGTCTTTTTACTTCTCGATATTAGTAATTTAATCATATCAAAAATTATTTTCACTTTGTTTTATCCTTTCCGCCATACATGTAAGTGGATTAGGCATACTACTATCATTTTTATACCCTTGTGCTAATAATCTACAATTTACAGTATTACACTTCTTTTTTAAGCTACATTTTTTGCATTTATAGGAATCATGACTTCCCTCTTGTCTAAATCGCTTTCCATTAGAACTAGGATGCTTCCATATATTTAATAATGAATCTTTATTTAAATCTCCCAACTGAAACTCTGGGTCTTCTGCACCAACACATATTTTGAGTACTTTTGAGGAACTAATCGCTGCAGATGTAACACCTCCTGTACATCTATATTTTTGTAAACCAATGGGTGATTCTTGAAGAAAAACTTTTGGATAACGATTATATATTTTTTGTATTTCTGAAAGTGTAAAAAGCGATTGATTTTTTCTTGCATTTAATATAGGTGATATAATATCTAATTGATGGGTAAATTTAGGATATCTATTTTTTATGATATCAATTAATTCATCAATCTCTTTTAAATTTTCACGCATAATTACAGTGCTAATATCAGTATCAACATTGTCGTACTTTTTTAATATATCTAACATTTTTATAGCATTTTCATAGGAATTTTTTCTTCCTCGTATTAAATTATGAGTATTATTTAATCCGTCAATACTAATCTTTATTGTCATATGATAATCTTTTGAAAGTTCTAAAAAGTTTTCCATTCTTTTATAGTTATATCCATTTGAAAAAATAACTACATTAAAACCATTTTTTAAAAAGAACATAGCTATCTTTTCAAACTCTTTATGTGTCAATACCTCTCCACCAGTTAAGGCAATAGATCTAGTATGTAATAAATCTATATCTTTTTTTATAGATTTTAAGTATTCATATGTAAGATTAGAATATTGCTTATATCGCCCAAATTGACCATAACAATGAATACAGTTTAAATTACAATTATCTGTTAATTCTAACGCTAAATAAGATAATGGATATTTAACTCTTTTAACTGGTAAAATATTTTTATTAATATTCTTTTTATCGCAAACTGAAAGTATTTTGTAATTAAATAATTGTTTTATAATTTGATTAGTATTTCTACTATATCTCTTTGTCAGTTTATATAGTTCATCCATATTTCTAACTATACATTCATTAACTTTTTTTATAATTTGGTAGGTTAAATAATTTATTTCTGCTTCTACGCCTATTTTAGAATTATATAAGATAAAATTACCTTTTATCATTTTACTATTAATATTTTGTGTCAAACGAACTCCATCATTAATATTTATCATTAAATGATTTCTCCCTTTTAATTATAAAATGTATTTTATAAACTTTAAATTACTAACTTCAAAGTCCAAAAAAGGCGATAAAACACCACTATATGGTATTCTCGCCTATAACCGATTTATTATTTTCATTCTAAATCTTTATTAAACATTTTTATGATTACAAACTAGGTATTTAAACTTTTCAACTCTTAATATATCCTATTAACTCTTTAAAATATTATTTATTAAGTATCTAAATTCTCTTATGATCTTACTGGATTCATATAATATGCTAATCTTCTAAATTTATTTACAGAACACTAAATCTCTGGTGTCATACACATCTCTGGACCGCACTGCCATGTTGGACCTGCTTTACTTTTCTCATAGATTCTTTTTATTGTAGCTTCCTTTTTTCTTATATCTCTCTTTTTAAATAAAGATGTAATAATTTTTGACATAATATTAACCTCCTAATTTTAATAATATAATCATTATTTTGTAATTTTATGTTGATATAATATCATTTATATATTAATTTGTCAACTATATTTTAGAATTTATCTAAAAATTTTAAAATATTTAAATAGATTTAATATACAGCTAATAAATCTAAGAAACTAATATTCCTCTAAAACTTTAGCTATATTAATTCAAAAATAAATAATTATATTGTATATAAAATTCTTGTTTGTTTTATATTAAATTATACTATTATATTATCATCAATAACACGAAAAACACTGAAATAAAAGTTTTATAAAATAAAAATCTCAAAAGCAGAATATCCAAAAATCGTTCTATGATTTTTGGATATTCTGCTTTTAAAACTATACTATATAAAATCATATTTTTTTGAACTACAAAAAAACATTTCTTAAACTATTATATCAACTTTTTCATCAACAGATTTAACAGTAGGTTCGATTAATATTGTTTTTCCTTCTTTTGTATACATTTTTACATCCGTATTTTGTACAACCAGAGCAGATTGTTCTGTCTGTGAATTGTTTTTAAGAATTTTCTTTCCTTCTTCACTGATTTCTATACTGTCTGTTTTAGAAATATCTGACTTATTATTCTCCTGTATTTTTTCTATATATTCTTTTGCTTCTTCTTTCTGTTCAAGAGTCTGTTCACGTCTGATTTCCTGTTCCTTGCGTTCTTCTTTTAGTTCTTTAGCAAGTTCTTCTTGTGCTTTATTACTGTATTTCTGTGCCTTTTCCTGAAAATCTGTAACATACTCCATAGCACGCTTCATCACTTTGGTATCCCCTCTGAGTTCTGCTTCCTTATACACTCGCATTGGTGTATTTGATAACTTCATATTTACATTTGCGCCAATCAATCCTTCCATACTTCCAGCTTTCATACAGGACCTCCTTATTAGCAAAATAGAATTAACAAAAGCAACCTTTGAAATAATTTCGGCAAAAAAGGAGTTCTATATTATAAAAATGTCATATTTGGTTCATTTTATGTCATGTATTGTTTAGATGACAAACTAAGTAAATTTATTATAATTCTTCATCATTTATCGCAATGATATTACCAGCCTCACATGCTTCTAGACATAAACTTCTTATGACAAGTGCTGTAGCGATACTTACTTTTCCTGACTCAATTTCTCCGTCTGATAATTTCTCCGAACTTACTGCACATATTCCATAATTCATTGTTACTAAGCCAAACATATCATCCATCACATATGTACGAAAATCTGGTGGTGTATCTAATACGTGAGAAATCTTATCTAATGTTTCCTTCTTTAACCTGTCCAGATTGGTAGAATTATTATCTGATAATGTAACAACTACATAATCACCAATTAATGCAAAACATTTCTTATTATCATAATAATACCTAAAATGATTTATCGTCTTTTCTTCTATTTCACTAAGCTCTCTTTGTACTATCTTGTGTACTTGCAATATAACATCCTCCCTATTTTAAAATACTATTAAATGATACTAATTATTTTTGGCATAAAATAAGAGCTTTTAACGTCATATTGTTATTAGTTTGTTATTAGTGTTTTATTATATTGTATCCTATATAATGTACAAAAAGCAACGATAACCCTAATAAACTATACAAAAGGCAGGATACTGTCCTGCCTAATTTTGAGATCATTTGTACACTATTTTTTTAGAAGCTGCCCCACTCTACAAAGGAAAAACAGGATAGTTCCTATTATTGTTCTTCCTAAATTTCTTTATGCTATCTCCATCCAGATCGTATAAAGCTGCTCTAGGGTGTATTCTGTAAAATAGGTAATCACCATTTCTAACTGTTTCCCCATTTCGTTCCAAATAATTTTCAGATCCTTTCCAATAATTTCAGCGTTTAAAAACTTTTCCTCTATCCCATAATCTATTTTACTATTATAATACCAGATATCGGTTATTTGATTTTTCAGATAGCTTTTCATTGTTTCGATTGTCACTTTATCAACTATCCTTTCTTATTATCAAGCTTTCCTTTAAAATATAAGATAAGGCTATCGGCTAAGTAATCTTCCTGCCTATTGTTCGCCTCGTTGTGGGTTCCTCCTCACAGGTATATTGTTCTTAGCTTTAAGACTTTTGGCTCTTGCGATTGCCTTACCTTTATCTTGATATAAGTATAGCATATCTAGTCCTAGATGTCTATTAACAAATTGCACAAATCTACGACTAGATATTTGTACATTTTTTATCTAGTCGTAGATTTATCCCTATGTTATACTATTCGTATCATAAAAAATGATCTATTTTTATATTATAGAAGGGAGATTTTATAATGGCAGAGCCTATTAAAAAGTCAAAAACAGCAGCAGAAATAAAAGCTCAGAAAAAATATATGGAGAAATTTTGTGAAATAAAAGTTAGAATGACAAAGGAAGAACGAGAACTTGTACAGGCTTATGCTCAAAAGTTAGGTTTAAGTACATGTAACTTTATTAAAACTGCCATTTCTAACTTCTCTGGTATTATTTTTGATGGTAAGAAAGAAGATGAGTAAGTTTGGTTTTGTATTATAATAGATATTTTTTGGTGTTTTTTTACTAACTGAGGCTCAAAGGTTGATTTTCTATCCTGTGGCACATCAATTTTCATAGAACTATAGTTGCTGTTTTCACGTTTTCGTTTGTAGCCATTGCAATAATTATCGTTATTGGATCGCTCAGACTTCTCATAACCAAGATGATAGTTTATTTCTGCCTCCACCATTTTCCTGATTGTTCTGCTGAGCAGATCTTTAGGGACATCCTGAATGTCTTCTGTTGTCTGGATATCATATTCCTCTAAAAGCTAGATGATGTTTCGTTTTCCTTCTGTCATTTGTATTGTGTATACTGGTTTCTTTTCTCTTACCATAATAAAAAGTCTCCTATGATTTTTACTTTATCATAAAAGCCCTTTCAAAACACTATTTACAGAAAAACTTTCACACACTCGGAAAATAACTGCCTACTTTCCACTCACCATATTGCGTGTCGAGATTGATACAATTTGGGAATAAGTGCTATCGTTTTTACATTTATCTCAAATGCTCTGAAATCAACACTTTCGGGAATGGTAGATGCACCCATGCACGGGCGGCTATCGTTTTATTTTTCAGAATTGGCGTACTTTCAATATTCCATAGTGTAAAAAATAACGATTGTCTGTTTTTGAGAGTGACTATCGTTATTTTTTGCACCCAAGGGATTTTGGTCGTTTTTATCACTGTTCTCACTCAACAAAACCACTTAGCAAGTCTGCATATGTATACTCATTCAAATGTTTTGTGCGAAGAACAAAGTTTATCTTTTCCAAAGCCTCCTCACCTCTGTTGCATTCGTCTTTCGCATATTTTACAATTCCGCAACAAACCAATCTTAACAATTCTTCATATTGAGGTAATATATCAGCATACCTCTCATCAGAACCGTAAAACTTAACAAAATTGATGGCGGCCGGAAGTAATTTAGAATGAATCCTATCTAAAACATTTCCCCATAAATCGGAACTACAACATCCAGTTGCTTCACACCCTTCTATTGTCCATACAATTTCAAATATATTTTTTTCCTCATTTATCTTTCGAATAATTCGCTTATTTTGCATATTGTCAACAATAGATTTGTCACAAAATAATCTAGGACCTTTTCCTGAATGTTCCAACCTTACTGCATTCAAATAAGTTCTGCCAAAAACATTATACCCGTCATAACAAAATTTTCCATTTTGGATGCTATTTTCCTTGAAGAAAGTACACTCATCTCCAACTGATAATCCCCCTCTAAACAAAATAGGAAAAGCCTTGTGTTTTCTAAATCCTCCATTTTCATATGAAACCACTTTGTTACTATCTACATTAAATATATCCTCAAATTGATCTCTAAAAGGTTCTGTATAATTTATGTATAATGATGATACGAAATTGCATAATTGTTCAACAAATAACTCTATATTATTTGATCCTAAAATTAGCGAATCACTAAAACTAATCAAATACTCAAAAGATGATACTGCTGATTTTTCACCAAACTTTTGAAAATGCTTATCATTAGGGTAATCCCTTTTGTATTCTTCTATAGGATGTGTCATATTATCCATCACTCTAGTCTTAATCACATAATTAAAAGAGTTAACATTATCAATCGCCATCTCTGTTGATAAATCCAGTAATTGTGAAAATCCTAATAAATCTAAAAATCCTACTATCATATTCCCACTCCTTACAGTGTTAAATAATTTTTTTACTATTATACTCCAAATCTACGCAAATTTCCATACACAGAACATTCTAATTCCACACACAGAAAAAGCAGCGGACAGGATTATCCAGAACTCCCCGGAACCTGCCCGCCGCTTTCAAATCTCTGTGCTGACTTCCGCCCTGTTGCGGAATGTGAACACATCCTGCCGTCGGAATGCACCGTTGCGTAATCCACAAGCCTGTGGAACAGCTTCTTTCTGAAATTCACCAATAGCTCCTATACTTTTTCAGATCTTGAAAAATTCATGAAAATAAAGAATATCTTCTACTATTTTACTTTTGTTATTAGTGTAAATGTTATTGTTTTAGCCACTCCCTCTAATTTCCCCAACCCAATTTTTATACAGGCATTCCGTTTCTTTATGTATTAGCTGATAAAATTTTTTAAACGTAATAAATTCTATATTTTCGTTTCTTTTATGATCACTATAGGTTCGCTTTTTTATTTACAGACTGTTTATTTGATTAATATTTAATAATTAATTGACATTGTAAACATATTGTGTTAAAATAAAGAAAAAAGGAGTGATTTGTGATGGCAACTATATCCACTCAGGTACGCATCGATGAAACAACTAAAAAGCAGGCTGTAGAACTTTTAGAGGGTTTGGGTTTGAATTTATCAGATGCTATTAACATGTTTCTGAAACAAGTTGTTTTACAAAATGGTATTCCATTTGATGTTAAATATCCAAAGTTTAAGCCAGAAGTGATAGAAGCAATGGAAGAGGCAAAGCGAATCAGTCATGATCCAAATGTGAAAGGATATACAGATGTGAAACAAATGTTTAAGGAGATACTGGAAGATGAAACTGAATGTTAAATATTCCAATAAATTCAAACGAAGTTTAAGGCTTGCAGTAAAACGAGGTTTTGATATATCTTTACTAGAGGATATTGTAGAGAAAATAAAGACAAGAATACCACTAGATACAAAGTATAAAGATCATGAATTAAAAGGAAGATGGAACGGATTTAGAGAATGTCATATACAACCAGACTGGCTATTAATTTATTTGATTGAAGAAGATATATTGACATTGACACTTATTGACACAGGAACACACTCAGATTTATTTCAAGAATAAACTAAATTTTAATCATTATATTTCTATAAAAGGCGTGATTTTATTTTTGTTTTTTAATGCTGTTTTTTAATCACTGCCCCCAATTATGGAGGTAGTGACAATATGCTAACAAAAATTTAGCAAAAAGATAAATAATATAGCTCCTATCTGACCAATGCTTTAATCGTATTTTTACCGATCTGTTTTCCCGACCAGTTGGTAGACCAACCTTTATACTTAAAGTATGCCAACACAGCTATTGCCGTTTTAGGTCCATAGCAACCATCTATCGTTAAAACGGGTACAGAAATATGTTTTGCAGCAATCTGCCGATTTAGTTGCATCTGTAACCAAACGGCACTATACTTGTCCGACGTTTGGCCAACTTTAGTAGGAGCTGGGAGCTGCTTGTCTGTATATTGGATGTTAGGGTGCTTATACCAGTGTGTCCAGTTGCGATCCTTTAACTTAGTAATACAAGTACTGGTGTTAGTATATAAGAGTGGACAGGAAAAGTTGAACAACCTATACTATCAAGTGAAAGAGCAAAGGAGATGTTCAACATGGCGAAAAACCAGAAATCTTACACTCCGGAATTTAAACAACAGATTGAGGATCTGTACAATGCCGGAGGAACCTCGTATCCACAACTGGAACGTGAATATGGCGTAAATCGGAGTACGATTAGTGGCTGGGTAAAGCAGCTTTCCTCTATCAAAGTATCAGAGGAGGAAACTGTCACCCTCAAGGAGTATAAAGCTCTCCAAAAAGAAATCCAGCGCCTTAAGATCGAGAACGAAATACTAAAAAAAGCGACCGCCATATTCGCAAAAGAACAATAGCCAAGATTGTTGCCTTTATCCAGAACAACTTAACCAGCTACTCGATATCTCAGCTTTGCACTGCCCTGAAATTCCCAAGGAGTACCTATTACAAGGCTCTGATTCGTGTACCTTCAAATAAACGGATGGAGTATAAGGAATTTGGCAGGAAAGTGAAACAAGCCTTTGAGGATTCCAAACGCAGATATGGGGCTGTCAAACTATGCCGTGTACTGGGTGACTCCAGGACACCCAGCAGCATCAAGCGTGTCCAGAGGCATATGGCAGAGCAGAGACTGCGCTCTGTAGTAGTAAAGAAGTACAACCACCATGCCAATCACGGCAGTATCCCAGATAATAAAGTGAATATCTTGAAACGTGATTTCGGAACGGAAACCATCAACCAAAAATGGTGCACAGATATTACGTATATCCATGTGCAAAAGGAAGGATGAACCTATCTGGCATCGGTTATGGATCTGTGTAGCCGCAAGATCATTGGGTATGCCTACGGAACATCCATGATAACGGAACTGGCAGTGCAGGCAGTAAAAAACGCCTGCCTGAACGTCAGGAATACAAAAGGTATCATATTGCACAGCGATCTTGGAAGCCAGTATACAAGCCAGGCATTTGAAGAATACCTGAGCAGGAAAGGGATCGAGCATTCCTTTAGCCGAAAGGGAAATCCATACGATAATGCCTGTATCGAATCTTTTCACTCTGTATTGAAAAAGGAAGAAATATATCTTCATACTTATCAGGATTCAACGGAAGCCCGCAGAGCAATTTTTGAATACATAGAAGGCTGGTATAATCGTAAGAGGATTCACAGCTCTATCGGTTATCTGACACCACAGCAAAAGGAGGATGAGGAACTTAAAAAAGCAGCATAATTTTTTGACTTTTTTTGTCCAAAGTATTGACATAGGTCCATATTATAAAATTAACCCTTCAAAAATAGTTTAGACTTGACTTGGTTTTGTTCTTAACACACGAATGGAATTAATAATTGCAATGACAGAAACGCCTACATCTGCAAATACTGCTTCCCACATATTTGAAAGTCCGATAGCTCCTAAAATTAATACAACTGCTTTTACTAAAAGTGCAAAGACAATATTTTGTTTAACGATGCGCAAAGTTCGTTTTGCAATTTCCATTGCTGTCACAATTTTAGATGGTTCATCCGTCATAATTACTACATCTGCTGCCTCAATGGCTGCATCTGAACCTAAACCTCCCATTGCAATTCCAATATCTGCTCTGGCAAGTACTGGAGCATCATTGATTCCATCTCCGACAAATGCTAGTTTTCCTTTTTCGGATTTCTCTTTTAGTAATTCTTCCATCTTTTCAACTTTATCTGCTGGAAGTAGTTCTGTATAAACTTCATCTAAAGATAATTCTTTTGCAACCTGTTGACCAACTATATCTGCATCACCTGTAAGCATGACTGTCTTTTTCACTCCCGCAATCTTTAAACCTCTAATAGCCCTTGCAGAATCTGGCTTGATCTGATCCGAAATTATAATACTTCCTGCAAATGTTTTATCTACTGCTGTGTAGACAACTGTTCCAACCACATCCGTTTTCTGATATGGAATTTTAAATTCCTTCATCAGCTTTTCATTTCCTACATAAACTTGTTTTCCATCTATTATAGCATGAATTCCATGTCCAGCAATCTCTTCTATTGAAATTTTTTCTGAATTTATTTTCGTTCCACTTTGCTTTTCATATGCAGCACAAATCGAATTTGAGATCGGATGATTGGAATAACTTTCTACCCTTGCAGTTAGTTCTAATAATTCTTCTGCGCTCATTGAAACAGGTTCAATTTTAGTTACTGCAAAATTGCCCTTTGTTAAAGTACCTGTTTTATCAAAAACCACCAGTTCGGTTTCGGCTAATAATTCCAGATAGTTACTTCCTTTAATTAAAATTCCCTGTTTAGAAGCCGCTCCAATTCCTCCAAAAAATCCAAGTGGAATTGAGATTACTAATGCACATGGACAGGATACTACTAAGAAAATCAAAGCTCTGTAGATCCATTCAGAAAGACTTTCTCCCTGTATAAAAATTGGCGGTAAAAATGCTAATAGTAGAGCCGCAATCACCACCGCAGGAGTATAATATCTTGCAAATTTCGTGATAAAATTTTCAGCATTTGCCTTTCTTGAACTGGCATTTTCTACAAGTTCTAAAATTTTTGTCACAGTACAGTCATCATATTCCTTTGTTACTTGTACTGTCAGTGTACCGTTTAAATTAATACAGCCACTGATAACAGAATCTCCCACCAGAACTGTTCTAGGAATTGACTCTCCTGTCAGGGCAGAAGTATCCAGTGTAGAAGTACCATCTGTTACAATTCCATCTAATGGAATTTTTTCACCCGGTTTAATTAAGATCAATTCATCAACTGAAACTTCTTCTGGATCCACTATTTCTATCTTCTCTTGTCGTAAAACATTGGCATACTCTGGACAAATATCCATTAAAGAAGCAATCGACTTTCTTGACTGATTTACTGCATAGGATTGAAACAGTTCTCCTACCTGATAGAACAACATAACTGCAACGCCCTCTGGATATTCTCCTACAAAAAATGCTCCTACTGTAGCAAGTGCCATAAGAAAATTTTCATCGAATACCTGACCTTTGAAAATTCCTCGAACTGCTTTCCATAAAATATCATATCCTATCACTGCATAGGATATTAAAAATATACCTAATCTTAAACCCCCTTCAAGGGAAAGCACATATCCTAACACAAATACTGCAAATGCAGCTAAAATTCGAATTAACATCTTTTTTTGCTTTGTCATATATTTCCTTCCCTTTCCTACGCAGTTTTTAAAAATCATCTATTTTTATTTTGTAAGTACAACCACTTCTGGTTCTAATTTTTTTATAATCTTTTTTGCTTGTTCTAAAATTCTCTCATGTTCTGAATCTTGTGCTTCAATTATCATCTTCTGGGATAAAAAACTGACACTTGCCTTTTCAACTCCTGTAATCTTTCCAATCGCATCCTCAATCTTTGCAGCACAATTTGCACAATCTAAATCCTGTAATTTGTACACCTTTTTCATGTTATTTCATCCTTTCCTTTAATCGATTTTATAGTTAATCAATTAAACAATCGTTTAATTGATATTGAAAAAATTATAATCCTTTCTTATGCTTTTGTCAATAGACTTTTTAAAGAAGCCATGAAATCATTTTATTCTTGTATCTCGCTTTTGTGCCTATGCCTTTTTCCCGGACACTTCATTGCAAATACGCCATCAATCATCTGATGTACTAATTCAGCTTCCTTTGTATCGCTAAGAGTATATAACACTTCCTTGCCTTCCCTTCGACTTATAATCAAGCCTGCCTGTTTTAATACTCTTAAATGATGAGAAACTGCGGGCGCACTCATATCTACCGCTGCTGCTATATCTCCTACACACTCTTCACTATGACATAAGAGCCATAAAATTCTAAGCCTTGTGCTATCACAAAGTTGACTGAAAATATCTGCTGCCTCTGCAAATTCTTTTTCTGTAGGTAAAAATTTAAGTAATTGTTCTGTATCATATCCATGATCGTGAGGAATATGTCGCAGACAATACTTTGATTTAGATATTTTAGACTCCATTCATCTTTTTCCTCTCTATTTTTAGTTGTAGGGCTTCCTGCTTCATCGACCTCGTAACCTACTATCTTCACAGGCGTTTATTTGGGCAGTCCCTGTCCTATATATTTTTTGCTGCGTTTATATCTCTGTCATGTTCTGCTCCACAAACAGGACATATCCATTTCTTCATTGACAAATCTTTTGTATCTCCATTCTGATAACCACAATCTGAGCATATGTGACTGCTGGCATAGAAGGTATCTATTTTGATATATTTCCTGCCGTTCCATTTTTCCTTATACTCTAACTGTCTTGTTAGCTCGTACCACGATGTGTCTGTAATGGATTTTGCCAGATGATGATTCTTTACCATACTAATAGCTGTATTAAGAGTTTTGTAACTCCTTTAATATTTTACAAAAAATTCTCAACTTCTCAACGTTGGAGATATTGTTATTTTATTTGTACGGTAAATTATTCTATCTGTTCTAAGATAGATTACACCACCTAAAAGGCCTTCTTTACATAAACTTACCAAAAAATTTTTTCATATAAATCCTCTTTTCTCTGCTTCTTGTATTAGTCTTGGCTGTATTTTTGGATATGTCCAGTCTTTTGGCAATTCATCTGTAATTATAATCTTTTCTATCTCATTATGTAGTTTTTCTTCAAACGACTTAATATCTGCATAATATAACATTCCAAACGTTTCTTGTCCATCAAAGTTCTCTTTTGCTATAACAGAATATACACAAATTGGAGTAATGTCAAACTGAGTTGCTCCTGTTTCTTCATATAACTCTCTTTTTGCTGTATCTAAAATATTCTCACCAAGTTCTCTATGACCACCTGGAATTTCTAATGTATTTCTATCTTTATGCTTACAAAAAATATATTTGCTATCTATTTTAGCTATTATAACAGCAAATTTTAGTAAATAATCGTCTATGTTTTCATAAAAATTTACCATCATTTTATTCCTCCATCAATCATAACTAAATATAGTATAACATTATACTTAAACTAGATCAATTATTTATATATTAGTTTAAAGGAATACTATTCCAATATAAAGTTATTAAAAAGTCTATCTCTTTATAGAAGTTGTAAAGTCACAGTTTGTATGTTATAATATAAACAATGACATAGTAAAAAAATATGTTTTATTTGTAACTAATTTTTTTAAATCGGTGAAAATACATATTAAAACACCGGATAATAGGTGAGGTGATCATAATAGCAATCATATGTATATAAAAAAAATTATACTAAAAGGCAGAGTCTATTTTTAACAATCTTATCACTTTAATAATGAAATATTTAAAATTACTTTGAATATTTTATTGTAAGTAAAAAGGAGAAATTCTATGAAAAACTGGAAAAATAGTATTAAAACAAAATTGATTATGATAATAATATTTGTAATTTTTATAATTACAACTGTAACATTAGTCGTATCCTCTTTCCTCAATTATCGAACAACACTTAGTACATTAAAAGATACTATGGTAGAAGTGGTAAAAATCGCCTCCGGCAGAATACAAGCAGAAATCGATGGAGATAAACGCCTTATTTATATGCTCTCTCAAAATCCTGTTATTTCTGATATTTCATTACCAATAGAAGAAAGATTTGCAGAATTAAAGAATGAAGCAGAAATTCAGGGATTTACGCAGTATGGTATGACAGATAAGAATGGTTTTACTAGCGAAAATGGAAAAGATCTTTCTAGCTCAGCATATTTTCAATTTTGTAAGACAAATGGGCGTACCTATGTTTCTGATCCCATTATTACAGGAAAAGACAGTGCAATTATTATATTGGCGGCTCCTATTACTGTAGACGGCTCATTTGAAGGAGTAGTTTTTTTCTGTAAAGATGCTTCTTCTCTAAGTAATGTAGTAGCAGAAATTAAGGTAGGAGATCACGGAACGACAAGTATTTTAAATAAAAATGGAGAAACTATTGCATATCCAGATTACCAATTTGTTTTAAATAAATATAATATTCAAGAAGAGGTTAAAACCAATAAAGAATTAACAGAATTATCAAAAATAGAAGCCGATATGGTAGCTGGGAATGAAGGTGTGAAAAAATATGTCTATGAGGGAACGAAAAAATATATGGCATATACCTCTATTCCAAATAGCACTGGATGGAGTATAGGAATTTCGGTTGTTCAATCCGAATTTACTGGAAATATGATACAAGCTATTATATTTAATATTCTAATTTCTATTGTAATAGCTATTATTATTGTTTTAATTACTATTCCTATGTCTAGTCAAATTGCACAGGCAATTAAAAAATGTGCAGATCGACTTGTTCTTCTTTCGCAAGGAGATTTACATACCAGTGTTCCAGAATTAAACACACAAGATGAAACTGCAATATTAAAAGATGCTATGTCTACTATGATTGAGAATTTAAATATGAATGTAAGTGATATTTCTTACCATTTGCAGGAACTAGCAGAGGGTAATATAAATATTAAAGTGACACAAAATTATATAGGTGATTTTAAAACATTGGAAGATTCTATGAAAAAGATTATTGAATCTTTGGCAAATAGCATGAAAAAAATTGGAAGCAATGCCGAACATGTAGCGACTAGCTCAAAACAAGTTTCTGACGGTGCACAAAATCTATTGCAGGGAGCAGTGGAACAATCCGCTGCTGTAGAAGAATTAGTAGCAACTGTTAGTGATGTAAATGAACAGATCGAAAATAATGCAAACTATGCAAAACAAGCAAATGAAAAGACAACAGAAGTTGGAAAAGATATTGAATTGAGTAATAAACAAATGAAACTGATGGTACAGGCTATGAATGATATCAGCCATAGTTCAGATGAAATCAGAAAAATTATTGATACGATTGAAGATATTGCCTCTCAAACCAATCTTCTTTCTTTAAATGCCTCTATAGAGGCTGCAAGAGCAGGAGAAGCAGGAAAAGGATTTGCTGTTGTAGCAAGTCAAGTCGGAAACTTGGCAGGAGAAAGTGCAAAAGCTTCACAAAGTTCAAAGAATTTGATAGAAAAATCTTTGGAAGCAGTAGAAAGAGGAATGAGCGTTGCGAATAAAACAGCACAGATGCTAGAAACATCCGTAGATAAAGCTAAAGTGGCAGCAAATATTGTAGAAAATATATATGAAGCTTCTGCAAACCAAAAGGAATCTATGCTTCAAATTTCCACTGCAATCAATCAAATATCAAATATTGTACAACAAAATTCTAATATGGCAGAAACAAGTGCATCCTCAAGTGAA
Source organism: uncultured Lachnospiraceae bacterium (assembly GCA_947089905.1). GTDB lineage: Bacteria > Bacillota > Clostridia > Lachnospirales > Lachnospiraceae > MGBC140009. Next base: position 327,212 of record CAMUMG010000002.1, on the reverse strand, counting down.
GAACTATCAAATCTGGCACAGGATTTAAAAGAATTAGTGGGAAGATTTAGATTAGATTAAAAGGATAGAAGATTCAATCATATTACAAAAAGGATTCGTTTTTGTACTCAACAAAACGAATCCTTTTTGTAGATTTTTTATTATAATTATCTCTTCGAGAACTGAGGTGCTCTACGAGCTGCTTTTAAGCCGTATTTCTTTCTTTCCTTCATTCTTGGATCTCTGGTTAAGAATCCTGCCTTTTTTAAAGCTGGACGATAATCTGAGTCTGCTTGAAGTAATGCTCTTGAGATTCCATGACGAATTGCTCCTGCCTGACCAGTAAAACCTCCGCCGCATACATTTACAAGAACGTCAAATTTATCTACTGTTTCTGTTAAAGATAATGGCTGACGTACAATTAATTTTAATGTTTCAAGTCCAAAATAATTATCAATATCTCTTTTATTTATTGTAATCTTTCCCGTTCCCGGTACTAAATAAACTCTAGCTACACTACTTTTTCTTCTTCCAGTTCCATAATATCTTGCTTTAGCCAATGTTAGTTCCTCCTTCCCAATTAATATTTAATCTCTAAAGGTTCTGGTTTTTGTGCTGCATTATTATGTTCTGCTCCTGCATAAACGTGCAGTTTATTTAACATGCTTCTTCCCAATGGTCCCTTTGGAAGCATCCCCTTAACTGCAAGTGTAATCACGTTCTCAGGCTTTTTCTTCATTAATTCACGAAGTGTAGTTTCCTTCATACTTCCAACATAATCGGAGTGACTATAATAAATTTTTTGATCTAATTTTTTTCCTGTTACTTTAATCTTATCTGCATTTACAACAATAACATAATCCCCTGTATCGATATGAGGGGTATAGATTGGTTTGTTCTTACCTCTTAAAACCTTAGCAATCTCCGAAGAGAGTCTGCCCAATGTATGTCCTGTCGCATCCACTACATACCATTTTCTTTCAATTGTTGCAGGACTTGCCATAAAGCTTTTCATTGGTTTACCTCCTTAACTTTTTATATAATAGAGCAATCCTTTTTTATGGATTTTGATTTTCTCTGAAACCTCAGTGATTTTGTGGTTTCACGTCACTTGGAACATTATATCGAAAGCTTTTTCAAGTGTCAAGCATATCTTTTTATATTTTCTAAGTTTTTTTGAAATTGATCGAATTGATCTTCTAAAAAATCATTTTATAAATGATTTTTTAGAAGATTAAGTTCTGACTCTTCATATTCAATCTTTTTTAAAACAAGCCCTTTGGCTGGCGCAGTTGGTCCAGCCATTTTTCTATCCTCAGCCTGTATAATTTTTTTCATATCTTCTGGTATAATGGCATGAACTCCTGCCCAGATTAATGTTCCTGTAATAATTCGTACCATGTTATATAAAAAACCATTTCCAGTAATCTGTATTGTGATTAAGTCGTCTTTCCGATTTACTTCTAAACAATCTATCGTTCTCACTTTATCCACAACTTGTGTTCCTGCTGCACAAAAACTGCTAAAATCTTTCGTTCCTACTAAAAAAGAGGCAGCTTTTTGCATAGCTGATACATCTAAAGGCCGATAATAAAAGTAAGTATCTCTTCGCAAAAGGGGATTGGGAATATCATGATTATAAATTCGGTATTCATAGGTTTTGCGGCAATTTGTATGACGCGGGTGAAAATTTATTGGTACTTGTATAGACTTTTGAATCACTAAATCTTCTGGAAGCCGTTGATTTAATGCAGGTGCAATTTTTTCTGGAGGAATTTTTGTTTCTGTATCAAAAACTGCAACATTTCCTTGTGCATGAACGCCAGCATCTGTTCTGCTTGCTCCAATTACGACAATTTCCTCCTTTAAAAGCTCAGATAACGTTTGATTTAAAACTCCCTCTACAGTTCTGATATCAGACTGAATCTGAAATCCATGATACTGTGTTCCATCATATGCCACAAGCAACATAATCCGTTTCATAATTATCTTTCTCCATCCTTTTGATTATGCAGTCACCAATTTTCTTAATAGAAGAACAAATACAAAGTAAATGATAAAATATAAAAAAGCTGTATAGTCTTTTTTTTCATATACTAATGGCTTCATTTTTGTTCTTCCCTCTCCGCCCCGGTAACATCTGGCTTCCATTGCCATAGCTAAATCTCCGGCACGACGGAATGCAGAAACAAAAAGGGGAACTAAAATTGGAATCATCGCCTTTGCACGCTGAAATAAATTTCCTGTTTCAAAATCTGCTCCCCTTGCCTGTTGAGCCTTCATAATTTTATCTGTTTCTTCTAATAAAATAGGAATAAAACGAAGTGCGATTGACATCATCATCGCCACTTCATGTACTGGCACTTTTATTTTTTTTAATGGATTTAACAGACGTTCTAATCCATCTGTCAACTGATTAGGAGTAGTTGTAAATGTCATAAGTGAAGAGCCTAAAATTAATAGCACCAACCGTACTCCCATCAAAAAGGCAGTTTTTAAACCTGTATCTGTAATTCGAATAAACTTCCACCGAAACAATTCTCTTTCCCCCGGAGTAAGGAAAATATTAAATACTACAGTAAACATCAATAGAAAAAGGACTGGTTTTAGTCCTCGTAATATAAATCGAAATGGTACTTTGGATACCTTTATGATAGTAAACAAAGCAGCGGCAGCTAAAGTGTATCCAAATATACTTCGTACAAAGTAAGACGGTCCAAATAAAAAAAGCGAAATAATATAGAGTAATGTTCCAATCAGTTTAACTCTTGGATCTAGACGATGAATGAATGAATTGGTCGGATAATATTGTCCGATTGTAATATCCCGAATCATGTTTCTATCATACCTTTCCTGTTTCTATAAATAAGTATTTATCTTTCAGAATTCCACCAAGTAACAAGTTCCTCTACTGCTTCTTGTATTGTAGTAACATTTCGATTTATAGAAAGTCCTGAGTCAGCAAGTCCATTCATTATATATGTCACTTGTGGTGCTGCAAGCCCTATTTTTTCCAATTCCTGATAATAACTAAAAACTTCCTTTGGAGCTGCATCAAATGCCACTTTGCCATCATCCATTACAACCAGACGTTCTACATATTTTGCAACATCTTCCATACTGTGAGATACTAAAATAACTGTAATCTTTTGTTCTTTATGAATTTTTGAGATCTGATTTAAAATTTCATCTCTGCCACAGGGATCTAATCCAGCTGTCGGTTCATCTAAAATTAGAACCTCCGGTTTCATTGCCAAAACTCCCGCGATTGCTACTCTACGTTTTTGTCCTCCTGAAAGTTCAAAAGGAGACGCATCTATTAATTCTTCTCCAAGTCCAACTAATTTTAGAGCTTCATAAGAACGAAGATCGATTTCTAATTGTGGTAATCCCAAGTTTTTAGGACCAAACTGAACATCTTTTAATACAGTCGTTTCAAATAATTGATGTTCTGGATATTGAAAGACAAGCCCTACTTTTGCCCGCAACACTTTCATAGAATAGTCAGGATCATAAATATCTTCTCCATTATAATAGATTGTACCACTCGTTGCTTTTAATAGTCCATTTAGATGTTGAATTAAAGTTGACTTTCCAGAACCAGTATGACCGATTAACCCAATAAATTGTCCATCTGGAATGGTTAAATTTATGTCTTTTAATGCAGCTCTTTCATAAGCAAGTCCTTCATTATAAATATAATTGACTTTATCTAAGATAATTGCCATATTCTTTGCCTTTCTGTTTCACACAATTCAACAATGCTGTAATAAATTCTTCTTTTGTTATAATCCCATCTGGAAGTATTATTCCGCGTTTTTTTAACTCATAGGCAAGTTCTGTCACTTGTGGAACATCTAATTTATGCTGTTTCATGATCTCTACTTGAGAAAAAACTTCTTTTGGTGTTCCCGTCAGTACAACTTTTCCCTTATCCATAACAATGACACGATCCGCATACGTAACTTCATCCATATAATGTGTAATCAAAAGGACAGTAACATGCTCTTTTTTATTTAATTGACGTATTGTTTGAATTACTTCTCTTCTTCCATTTGGATCTAACATAGCTGTAGGTTCATCTAATACAATACACTTCGGTTTCATTGCCATAATTCCAGCGATTGCAACTCTTTGTTTTTGTCCTCCTGAAAGCTTGTTTGGAGAATGACTACGATATTCATACATTCCAACTGCCTTTAAACTCTCTTCAACACGTTTCCAAATTTCTTCTGTTGGAACTCCTAAATTCTCTGGTCCAAAACCAACATCTTCTTCTACAACCGTTGCAATAATTTGATTATCTGGATTTTGAAATACCATTCCAGCACTTTGTCGAATCTCCCAAATTTTATCCTCCCTTGCAATATCCATCCCGTCTACCCAAACTGTTCCTTCTGTTGGAACTAAAATTGCATTGATATGTTTGGCTATTGTAGATTTACCAGAGCCATTTGCTCCAAGAATTGCAACAAAATCTCCCTTTTTTACCTCAAGAGTCACTTGATCCAATGCACGGTTGACAGATTCTACATTTCCCTCCTCATCTCTGCGGATATATTCAAAGACTACCTGTTTGGCATCTATCATTGTTTCTTTCATCTCAATCCTCACTATTTAGCACTTTTTACGTATCATTCTAATTTATTCTGTCCAAAAATGCAATCCCTTTATCCTATCGATTCCTGTATTTATTATACCTATTTTATCAAAAAGAGCCGTTGGAAATAAGATTTTTATACCATATATCTGATAGTTAAAATCTCTTTTTCAACAGCCCTTTTTGGTTTTTAATTACGTATTGTCAATAATTTTTCTTTTAATTCGTTTTCGATTCTACGAAGTTCTATTTCTGCCTCCTGACGTTTTTGGCGACCTTCTGTTTGAATTCGCATAACTTCATCTAATGTATTGATCAATGACTCATTTGTCATCTTTAATGTATCTATATCTACAATTCCACGTTCCGATTCCTTTGCTGTTTCAATCGTTGCCATCTTTAATGTAGCAGCGTTTTTCTTGAGCAGTTCATTGGTCATATCTGTAACTTCGCGTTGTGCTGCTGCTGCTTGACCAGAATGAACTACCCCAAGTGCAAGCACCATTTGACTTTTCCACAGCGGAATTGTATTTACTATGGTAGACTGAATTTTTTCTGCCATTAGAGTATCATTGCTTTGTACCAAGCGAATTTGAGGAGCCATTTGAATGGAGATCATTCTGGTTAATTCTAAATCGTGAAGCTTTTTTTCAAATCGATTACAGAGTGCTGAAAGATCATTGGCAGCCTGCGCATCTTCTGGCAAGCCTGTCTTTCTGGATTTCTCTACTAATTTAGGCAATTCCTCTGTTTGAACTTTATTTAATTTCTTTTTTCCTGCTAATATGTACATAGATAATTCCTTAAAATAGGTCTTATTTAGTTCGTACATCTTATCTAGCATGGCAACATCTTTTAATAATTGAACTTGGTGTCCCTCTAATACCTGACAAATACGATTTACATTTGTCTCTGCACGAGCATACTTTGCTTTCATCGAAGTTACTTTATTAGAACTCTTTTTAAAAATTCCTAAAAAACCACCTTTTTCTTCTTCATCTACATCAAAGCTTTTTAATTCACTTACTACACCTGAAAGCATCTCTCCAATCTCTCCAAGATCTTTTGTACGTACATTTCCAAGTGCTGTTTCTGAAAAATCCGCAATCTTTTTTTGTGCACCTGCACCATATTGCAATACTAAATTTGAATTATTCAATTCAATTTGATTAGAAAAATCCTCTACCATTTTCTTTTCTTCTGGACTTAGCATACTTTCATCTAAAACAGGTTCTGCCTGTTGTTTAACGGCTTCTTCCTTTTTTTGTTCAGCTAAAGGTGCTTCCTCCTTAAATGGTTCAAAGGTTAAAGTCGGAGCTACTATCTCTTCTAAGTTTTTTAAATCTTCTCTCATAAGTCCTCCTATTCTTCTTTATTTCATATTTTCATTGCTCATTTGCTCAAATTCACTTCCAGTAAGTCCTTCCTGTTTGAGCATAGTCTGTAAAACCGATATATCAGTAGAAACATCCATTGCTGCATCTTCAAATAAACTGTCCAAAAGATTTTCAAATGCTATATTAATCGTATCCAATGTGTTTCGAATTTCTTGTTTTGCCGTTTTTATATTTTCCCCCTGTACTGGTTGAGAATCAAACTCCTGATATGCTTTTAACAGTTTAAGCGTTGTCGGAAGATAATAGTCCATGAACTTTCGAATCTCTGGGAGTTGATCAGGATGTTTTTCTACATGGTAGAAAATTCGATCAATGACTAATTCCAGACGATCTAATTTTTCAGAAACATCTTCTGCTGGAATTGCATCATTCGTTTCTCTAATCTGACGCATATACTCTCTTCCATGTTTAACTGCTTCTTTTACCTCAGGAGATAATTCTTCTGCTTCAAAAGAGTTTTCCATTTTCTCTTTTTCTCTCTTTTGTTCCATTGCTTCTTCCTGCTCTTGATACTTTGCCATTCTTACTTTTCTGCGTTTTTCTTCGGCTAATCTCGCTTTTTCTTCCGCTTGTCTTTGTTCGAAACTTGTCTGTGCAATTCGATACTGTTCACAACTAGATCTTGTCGCCATAAAACAGGTATTGGTATCATCTAATTGTCCCTCTGGAAACATCCCTAAAGACAGCATTTGTCGAAGATCTTTTTTTACAAACTTCTCATTTGATCCCGTTGCATTGGCAAGTTCTTTTATGGAACTAAATCCACGAACTTGTAATACTTTCATATAACCCTTCATTCGACGAAGTCTTCCACGGATTTTTTTCCCTCTATTTACAAAAAAACAGCTAATCACTAAAGGAATAAACATTCCTGTCATAATTACACCAAAAACATCTTCTCCTGTTACCAATCCCATAATCAGCATAACTAAAAAGGCAACACCAAAAATACCTACTCCTACCCCTCCTAATACGCTCCATAACGTTCCTGAAATATTACCTACTGGTATATAGGGAATCGGCACGCCTCTTCTGCCTTGATTTTGTTCTGTCCAAACTGTATCTTGTCTTCGGTCTTGACGAACAGCATGATTTGTCTGATGATGCCATCCTGTCTGTCCTCTAAATGTATTCCTTACAGCTTCTCTTGGTTGTTGTCCTTGTGTTGGATTCATTTTTTGTCCAGATTGCCTTATTGGTTGTTCAAAAGCTCTCTGTCCATTTGCCCCTACAAAGGCTCCCTGTGCTGCACCAGGCATTCTTTGACCGGATTGTCCCATTCCTCTAAATGTTTGATTTGATGGATTGTCTGTCCTTTGCCTTGTAGTATTAGGATCATTTGTCTGTTCTCTTAAAAATCGGTTATCTGTTCTATTTCCATTTGTATGATGACTGACCCTTTTCTGAGGTAAATTTGAATTGACCTGGCTACCTATGGATGCTCCAAAACTTGAAACGTTTGGCAGTTGTTGGTTTTGTTTATCTCCTCTTTGTGGTCCAATAGGACGCCAAGTTCCGGGTTCAGGACGATTCGGTTCATTTCTGTTTACAGGTACAATTCCAAGTGCCTGACGCACCTCAGACAGAGCAGTATTTATAGTAGTGGTTATTTCGTTATTTAACTCTTTAAAGTCCATTGTATTGACTGCTGTTTGGACAATATCCTGAATTTCTTCTCCTAAATTATTATTTTCCCTATCAGTCATTTCTTCCTCCACGGATCGATCACAGCTAAAATTCGTTAAAGCTTTCTATATTATAATAACTGTTTCTTGAAAATTCTGCAATAGTATATTGATTAGAATCTTCTTAAAATTCTTTTACGGAAAATCACAAAAAACCGAAAAAGCCAAACAGACATTGTCCTTTTGACCTTTCCGGTTTTTTAGTTCGTAATAGGGCGATTTTAGGCTGCGCCATGCCTAGAAAAAATTCTAGACAAACCTATCATCTCCTATCTATTACACTAATTCAATTAAAACTTCCATTGCTGCATCACCTTTACGTTGACCAATCTTTACAATTCTAGTATAACCGCCATTACGATCTGCATATTTTGGAGCGATCTCAGTAAAAAGTTTATCTGCAACATTGACTGTTTTTGTATTCTTTTTCTTACCTGCATTTTCCTTAGGAACTTCTTTTATTTCATATAAATAAGCATTCATCTTTCTTCTTGCATGAAGTCTGGATGGCTTATCCTTCTTAATTGTTTTTTCTACGGTATCAAATACTTCTACCTTTTTACCGTCTTTTACTTCTTTTACTCTTTTTCCATCTTTATCCTTACGCACTACTTTTGCAGAAATTGTAACTTCTTCGAAATTATCTCTCTCTTTAACTGCAAGTGCAATCATCTTTTCTGCAATGCGGCGGATTTCTTTCGCCTTTGCCTCGGTAGTAACAATCTTGCCATGATAGAGCAGATTGGTAACTTGATTCCTCAATAGAGCCTTTCTCTGATTCGAGGTTCTGCCGAGTTTTCTATAACCTGCCATTGTATTTCCTCCTTATCAGTCATCGCTTAAATTCAAGGATAGTCCCAGTTCCTTTAATTTTGCAAGTACTTCTTCTAAAGACTTGCGACCTAAATTTCTGACCTTCATCATATCTTCTGAGGTTCTGCTGCAAAGTTCCTCTACTGTATTAATTCCAGCTCTCTTTAAACAGTTATAAGAACGTACCGACAATTCCAACTCATCGATATTCATTTCGAGCACTTTTTCCTTTTCATTGTTCACCGTTTCTACCATGACTTCTGCTGTTTTAGCATTTTCAGATAGATCGATAAAAGAATTTAAGTGCTCACTCAATACCTTCGCTGCAAGACTAACAGACTCATCTGGTCCTAATGTACCATTTGTATATACATCGAGTGTTAATTTATCATAATCTGTAATCTGTCCTACACGGGTATTTTCTACAGTCAAATTTACACGCTTTATCGGTGTATAAATAGAATCGACTGCAATTACACCAATTGGAAGATCTTCATTTTTATTTTTGTCCGCACTGACATAACCTCTGCCTTTTGTAATGGTCAGTTCCATATAAAGCTTACTGTCCGTGCCGCCATTTAACGTTGCAATTACCAAATCTGGATTGAGGATTTCAATATCTGGCTCTGCCTGAATATCTCCAGCCGTTACTACACCTTCACCTTCAAATTCGATATAAGCAGTCTTTGGCTCACTTGTTTCACTTGTGTTCTTAATTGCCAGGTTCTTTATGTTCATGATAATCTCTGTCACGTCTTCTTTTACACCCGGAAGTCCGGAGAACTCGTGAACAACACCATCAATTTTCACCTGACTGACCGCTGCCCCAGGCAAAGAGGAAAGCATAATTCTGCGAAGGGAATTCCCTAGCGTTGTGCCATAGCCTCGTTCCAGAGGTTCGACAACGAAACGGCCGTATTTCTTATCTTCACTTATTTCAGCTATATCAATTTTTGGTGGTTTAAAATCAAACACAGTGAACCCTCCTTTTAGGTTTTGTGAGGGGTATTCCAAATAGTAAAATGGCAGTCCTATTATTTGGAGTACAACTCGACAATAAGCACTTCATTTACCGGAACTTCAATCTGATCTCTGGTTGGGATTTCCTTTACTGTACCGGTTAGGTTTTCATGATCTGCCTCTAACCAAGCCGGAACTGCTCTTCCGTCGGTGACTTCCAAAATGTCTTTATATCTTTGTGCAGACTTTGCTTTTTCTCTAACTGCGATAACATCGCCCGCTTTTACCCGATAAGAAGGAATATTTACACACTTTCCATTGACTAAAATGTGTTTGTGATCAATAATCTGTCTTGCTTCTGTTCTGGTTCTACCGTAACCCATACGGAATAATACATTATCCAGTCTAAGCTCCAACAAAATCATTAAGTTCTCACCAGTTGTTCCATATTTCAATTTCTTTGCTTTTTCAAAATCGTTGCGGAACGGCTTTTCTAACATACCATAGATAAACTTTGCTTTTTGCTTTTCTCTTAACTGTAAGCCATATTCACTTACTTTCTTTCCAGCTCTGGAAAAATTTCGGTTAGACTTTTTATCTATTCCTAAATATGCAGGTTCAATTCCGAGGGAACGACATCTCTTTAATACTGGACCCATATCTCTAGCCATTTTATGATTACCTCCTTATTACACTCTTCTGCGTTTTGGTGGTCTACATCCATTATGAGGAACAGGAGTTACGTCACGAATACTTGTAACCTCAATACCACACGCCTGTAATGCACGAATTGCTGCTTCTCTTCCTGAGCCCGGTCCTTTTACCATAACCTCTACGGAACGAAGACCGTGAACCAAAGCCGCTTTTGCTGCGGTTTCTGCTGCCATCTGTGCTGCATAAGGAGTGGATTTTCGAGAACCACGAAATCCTAATCCACCGGCACTTGCCCAAGAAAGGGCATTTCCTTCGGAATCTGTTAAAGTAACAATTGTATTATTAAATGACGATTGAATGTGTGCCTGTCCGCGATCTACATTCTTTTTTACACGCTTCTTCGTCAATTTTTTTGCAGCTACTGCTTTCTTAGCCATTTCAAACCCTCCTGTTGGATTTTGTATTACTATTTCTTCTTATTAGCAACTGTACGCTTCGGGCCCTTTCTGGTCCTCGCGTTCGTTTTGGTCTTTTGGCCTCGAACCGGGAGCCCTTTCCTGTGACGGATTCCCCTGTAGCATCCAATTTCCTGCAATCTTTTAATGTTCATGGCAACTTCTCTTCTTAAGTCACCTTCTACTACCATTGTTTCATCAATTACGTCACGAATTCTTGCTACTTCTTCATCCGTTAAATCTCTAACACGAGTATCTGGATTGACATTTGCTTTTTCAAGAATACGATTGGAACTTACTCTGCCAATTCCGTAAATATACGTAAGTCCAATTTCCACGCGTTTCTCTCTTGGTAAATCCACACCACTGATACGAGCCATGCGTATAGCACCTCCATATAAAATATAAAGTAAAAAATTAGTACCATGATTACAATACTGTAAATCACGTCAGCCGCTTTAAATTGTGACAGCAAAACTTTAGCTGAAAGATCAAAATGCGATCTAAAACTGCAACACAATGCAGCCCACAATATCACAATGCCATCTGTCGGTCTAAACAAAAAGTCTATCCCGTTTCCCACAGACGATTGTAACGCAGAAAGCAAGAACTGTTTCTATACAAGTGCCCGTATCAGAAATAGAAATTCCAGATAACGCTCACTATATCGAAACAATAAAAGCCAAAAAAACCTGCTTTTACTGGAAATTAGCCCTGTCTTTGCTTATGCTTTGGGTTTTCACAGATTACTCTGATAGCACCCTTTCTTTTAATAATCTTACATTTTTCGCAAATTGGTTTTACTGAAGATCTAACCTTCATTCTCAATTCACTCCTTTCAAAAAAAGTCCATTTGTTATTCTAACATAAGGAATTAAAAAAGGCAAGCATTATTTTCCTGAATTTTCAGTGAAAATTTATCTTCCAGTTAGAGATACTCAGTTTCCAGTAAATAAAATAGGATCGGTTGTAGAAGTAAATTTATACTCTACTCCATCTACTATCATATAATGTGTTAATTTCACACGATATTCTTTTCCTACTGTTGGAGAATTGACACTTACACCTCCTGAAAAATAGGTATCTTCTGTATTATAAGATTTTATTGGAAGTATCAGTGAACTTGCATAAGTATATCCGCCTGGATCTCTATTTTGGATATAAACTTGCTTTACCCCTATTTCACTTGCAGTTCCTATCTGAGAGGTAGTACTATATGTAATTATAATCGAAGATGAAGTTGGTATAACACTAATTCTTCCCTCTAACTCATCGATTGAAAAAGTCTTTGGTAATCCAATAGTATCCCTTAAAAATTGTTCTGCCTCTTCCTGTGTCATATTTTCAATATCCAACTCAATTTCCTGCAATACTTCTTCCTCTAACAAATCCTCTGCCTTTACAGTTTTAGGACTTGCAGTAAATAATCCTATACTTAATAACACTGTTAATAACATTATTTTATTTATCTTCTTCATTTGTATCTCTCCAATCTTTTCATTTGTAAATTTCTAAGTTTCTGATAAGATCCAAAAAAGTATCCAATGACATATTACTTTCAATATCATAAAGACCTGTTCCAAGCTCTAGTATTGCCCATAAATTACTTTCTTCTTCATTATAATAGATTTTCGCGCCATCCCACCCACAGTCAACATCTAAAAGTTTTCTATTTTTTGAAAGAGCATAGTACATCTGTTGAGAAATACTCTGACTTTTTGTTATGTTCATAATAAAAAATTCATCTGTTTCAGGATTTGTATAAGTATACATAAAAGAGGATTTTAATTTTTCAACATAGGAAAACTTGCAATTATTTAGATCTTTTAACAGTTCCAAAGGTAAATATACATCATCTGCATATACCTTTAAAAATTCATCTATGGTCACTGTTATATTTTTATAATGTGTAAATTCTTCTTTTTCCTCTGTTATTTGAATAGGTGAACCTAATAATGTACTATTTTTATAATAAAGTAAACCATCCTCTTGAGTTATTAACTTAAATAATTTTGTATTAGCATCAACCGATGCTACTTTTCCTACTATAATAATGGAAAATAAGATGAGAACCGATGCTGCTGTTACTATAAATCTACGTTTGAAATGTTGTTCTCTTTTTTCTGTCCTTCCATTTTGTGATTCCTGAAGTTGAATGATACTTTTTTGCTTTTGTTTAGATTCTGACTGCATCTTATCCTGAAAACGTTTAAAAAATTCATCCTCACCAAAGCCTTCTGGAAGTGTTGGCTTTTCATATTTCTTAATAATCTCAATTAAAGAAGAAATCCGCTCTGGATCGATAAGCTGATCTGATTCATTATAAGTAATTTGATTTAACTCTTCTTTTGCCAGTTGAAGCAGCGTCTTTTCCGATTTCGAAATTTCAACATTCTGAGTTTTTTGTAATTCCTGCACTTTATCTGGTGGTATCAGAATATTTTTCTGTTGTGCCATTTATTTATCCTTTCTAACTGCATATCAAAAAGCGGAATTCAGTAAAAGTAACTCCCTTTTCGGAAAAGTGTTCCTGATTTATAAAACATATAATATTATGTATATATTTGCATACGATTACAGAATTTATTTAGAAGCCCTTTACTCCGCTTTGTTAAATTTCTTATAATGTTTTGGCTGAATTCCAAATAAACGAGCCAGACTTCTGCTCTTTTTTTGAAGGGTGCTATGATCATCACTGGAAACTGTAATATTGAGTGCCCAACTCAAATCCACGCACATAATATATTCCGACGAAATGCCATAGAAACGCACTTCATCACTAAACCATGCCTTTTGTAATTGATACGGTTTCAATAAATACTCTATCAATTCCATTCGTGTTGTCCATTGAATACTTTGCATTGACTTTTCGGATAAAATCTCACGAAATCTCTTTGGGGAAGCCACCAATTCAATCTGATATAAAAACTGTGTATCTTCCACTTTTCGGAATGCCATTTGAAATAAATAGTTTTCAAACGAACCCGAGAACAATTGTCCATCGAATTTATAAACCGGCGGATTTTCTTCCTCTGTCAGTTTCAAAAACAACACACTTTCTGACCAATGTGTAGAAAACAGCATATATTTATTCATATCCATATCAAATTTATTTATGTAACGGATATAATCCCTTAATATACTGTCAATATTGACTTCTGTATACCCATCCCATTCCTGCTCCAATAATCCATTGTCATTTTGACCCATCTCCTCTAAAAACAGCAGATAAGCATATGGAATACTTTTTCCATGTTGTCTCAAGCCAGATATTTCCTCCAAGGCATGAATTTGTTTTTGCGATGCCGGCTCAACTTTTTCTGACCACTATTGATCTATGGAGTTCATTGTTTTAAAAAGCCTTTCCATCATTGTTTCCAAAGGACCCGCTTCAAAAGAAATTTCATTTAACAATACATTATTGCCTCCTCTAACGGTTTTCATTTATATTGAAATCCCGCAAATATAGGAATAAATTAAACTCCAACTATCACTCCACAAACAATCAATAAAGTGTCCGAACATAATGAGCTATTTTTTCTTCTTTTTTGGTGATTCATAACCTATCTCTTCTAAATTTTTTGCTAACTTCTTTTTCAGACGACAAATCCTCATTTTATATTGACCTTCTGTCATATTTAAAAGTTTTGTCATTTCTGCAATAGAGTAACCTTCAACATATTGTAAATATAAACTTTGCAGTTCTTCTTTCTTCGCAATTTGGTTTAAAAGTTCTCTATCCTCAACTTGTTTTGTAAAATCAAAACCATCTGATATGTTCTCGTCTAAAATAGCTTCATATGAAACTTCTGTCCTACGACTTACAATCTCTTTTTGAATTGCCTCTTTGAGATTATTTTTGAAACATTCGAAAATCCAACTATAGTAATTTTCTTCTTTCATTACTATTTCCATATTAACATAAATGCTCCAAAAAGTATCTTGTAATACCTCTTCTAGTCTTTCTTTTCTCGTTAAATAATTCCACGCGTAATCCCGTAGCTGTTGGTACATCTCGTGATAAATTTTTTCAAATTCTTCTTTTGTATTCACTTATATCCCTCCAACCATTACTTGCCTTCTTTCCAACCATCATGTTTTAATACACAACGGATTGTTCCAAAAAAGCAATGCAAATCAAATCGAAAGCTGATTTTTTTAACATATTCTCCGTCATACGCTGCTTTTACGGGAATTTCTAATTCATCTCTTCCATTGATCTGTGCCCATCCAGTCAAGCCGGGAGGAATATCATTTGCTCCATATTTATCGCGTTCTGCAACGAGATCTTCCTGATTCCAAAGAGCAGGGCGGGGACCTATAATGCTCATCTCTCCTTTCACAATGTTTATAATTTGCGGAAGTTCATCTAAACTAGTTTTTCTCAAAAACTTTCCAACCTTTGTAATATAACGTTCTGGATCTTCCAAAAGATGTGTTGGGCAGTCCTTTGGGGTATCTATCCGCATAGTCCGAAATTTTAAAATATAAAAATAGGTTTTATGGATGCCAATTCGTTTTTGTTTAAAAAAAATTGGTCCAGGTGAGTCAAGTTTAATTATAATTGCAATAATTAGAAATATAGGAAGTAAAACAATACATCCAAGCAAAGATAAAAGAAAATCTATTCCTCTCTTTACTCTAAGATAATTCATAGCTTTTCCCTTCCTTTCAAAAAGATAGAACTTTGTTAGAAAGGTTTCTAAATTACTACTATATTAAGTCTAAAACCTATTTTCCAACATATCCTATCACAATTTATATAATTTAACAACTGTTTTAAGTGTTATGAACTAAATATTTTTGAAGTATTTCTGAAAGTTTAGATAAGGTAAGTGGTTTCGCTATATGTTCATTCATACCAGCTTGTTTTGCCATTATAATGTCCTCTGAAAATGTATTTGCTGTCATCGCCATAATTGGAATATCTGCTGCGTCAGAACGGGGTAAAGCTCTGATTGTTCTTGCTGCCTGATATCCATCCATTACAGGCATTTGAATATCCAAAAAAATGATAGAATAGTGACCAATAGTAGATTCTCTAAACTCTTCTAGTGCCTCTTTTCCATTCGAAACTGCCTTCACTTTTGCCCCAGATAGTTCTAAAAATTCCTTTGCAATCTCCATATTTAATTCATTATCCTCTGCTAATAGTAAATGTACTCCTTCTAAATTTAATGTAGAGATATCTATTAATTCCTTTTGTTTATCTATTTTTAATTCATCCTTCTTTTGAACTTCTTTTTTCTTAAAATTTAAACATACAATAAACTTACTTCCCCTTCCAAGTTCACTTTCTACTTCTATCGTTCCTCCCATGAGCTGTATAATACTATATGTAATTGCCATTCCAAGTCCTGTTCCTGTTACTTTACTGATTCTGGAATCTTCTGCTCTAGTAAATGGTTCGAAGATTTCATAAAGAAACTCCTGCGACATTCCAATTCCAGTATCTTCTATCGTAAACTGAAAACCTCGATAAATATTTCCCTGATTTAACTGTTCTTCAATCGAAAAACATATAGTTCCTCCCGTTGGTGTATATTTATTGGCATTGGTAAGAATATTCATAAAAATCTGTTGTATTCTCATTATATCGCCAACTAAGACTTCCTCTTGAAGTCTCCTATCATTTAATTTAAATATTTGCTGTTTTTCCTGAAACATCGGTTCTACCATAGAAAGTACAGAATCAATGAGTTCTCTCATTGTAAATTCAGATAAATTCAGATGATAATTTCCACTCTCAATTCTGCTCATATCTAAGATTTCATTGACAAGATTTCTAAGCAGTTTTCCAGATATCTTAATTTTTTCAATACAATCCTGTACTTTTAGTGGATCGTTTAAGTTTGCTTCTGCAATAGTTGTCATTCCTAAAATGGCATTGAGTGGAGTTCGAATATCATGGGACATTTTCGAGAGAAAATCACTCTTTGCACTATTTGCCTTTTTAGCTGCTTGACAGGCATCTTCTAGTGCAAGTTGATTCGTTTCTTCTCGCTGCTTTTGTAAATGAATATCCTGTAATGCTAAAATACCCCATTTCCCTTTTCCATCTCCTTCCCAAAAGGAAATTGTCAAAGAAACCCATCTATATTGTGTTCCAAATATTCTTCGATACTCTCCTGCAAATTTCTGATGTTTTTGATAACATAATTTTTCTAAAGCCTCTAACGAAAATTCTTTTTCTAATCTTAAAAAATCATCTGGATGATATAAATTTTTAACTTTCTGTTGAATAAAACAAGAATATTCTATTTCTTCTTGTGCACTTGGAAGTTCGTTTTTAGGTAGATGAAGTTCTTTAATTGTTCCCTTCGACAGATCGATTCGATAAACTGCAAAAAATAGCCCTTGAAGCGTATCTAGTATCTCATAATTTAATTCTTCTAATACCTGTTTTTCCTGCCTTAGCCGAATGGTATCAGTAATATTTTGATGATATCCTCGTAAACAGATACCATAGGGATAGGAACAATCCCTAACTCCGCCACAACGGACAAAGATTTTCCCAAGAACTGTATGTCTCCAAGGATATTCCACTTCTGCGCGATTTTCTAATTTCATTTTATCAATACAGGCGTCAACTGCAGGATAATAGTCCTCATAAATATTATTGTACCATGTTTGAAAACATTCCTCTGGACTAGGTGTTCCAGTTAGTCCAAGCAGTTCAAGCATTGTTTGATCTGCATACATTCTTGGCTCTTTTCCATCTTCTAACTCAATCGCCCATAGTCCTGTCTGGGCTTGCTGTAATACCTCCTGTATCTTTTTAAAATCATCAAATTTTCTTTGCATCCTGTCCTCCGGTGTCTAAAAAATCAAATAGATTCATCTGTGTTCCAAAAGACTGTTCCTGCTTTTTATCTCGTTTCTTTTTTTTGTAATTTTCCTCCTTTTCTATAAAGTTTAAAGAAGCTGTGTTCTCTCTTTCCTCTGTTGTAATTTGTGATTGATAAAGATCGGAAAACGCAGGTTCTAAAAATTCAGACAGTTCTGCATGAGAGCTTAAAATTAATGCTTCTTTTGCTCTAGTAATTCCCACATAAAATAGTCTACGTTCTTCTTCTAAATCAATATCTGTTCCTATCTGAAGTGGAATCAATCCCTGATTGGCACCACATAAAAAGACTACTGGAAACTCTAAGCCTTTTGAACCATGTAAAGTCATTAAATGAACAGCATCGGAAGTATAAACACTATTTCCACTTCGTTTTAGATCACTTTCTACTCCAAAAATCAAAGCAGTTAAAAATTCCTGCATCGTTTTATAACAACCCGCCATTGCAACAAGCTTTTTTATAGATTCTTTTTTATCCCATTGTCTTTCTTTTATCCAAAGATCTAAAATCTGTTTTGGAGTTTCTTTTTCTACTCTACTACTCCATTCCTCTAAAGCTTTTTTATATAATTTTTCTCCAGTACTCCCCCATAAAAGTTCTCTGCAATTTTTGGAAAGCAAAGTATCCTCTGGGTGATATAAACTGAAAAAAAAGTCTATCGTTGCTCTTACTTCCAACTCCATTAAAAATTCTTCTCTTCCTGAAACTACATATGGAATTCCCTCTTTTTGTAGACAATATTCTAATTGTTTCGCCTGTCTTTTTGTACGATATAAAATACAAATATCCGAAAAACCGACGGAAGTAGAATCTGTATTTGGAGTAGAAGCCGTCTGAAAGTCTAACATATCAATTCCGCCTACCAAACGGTTGATTTCTTTTGCAAGAAAGATCCCTTCCGATAAGCTGGTTTGATTTTGAACGATACGCACAGAAACTCCGTTTTTATTTACTGCATGTAATCCCCGTTTTTGTTGATCTTTTTCTGAAATAACACATTCTGCTAGAGATAAAATCTGTGGGGTGGAACGGTAATTCTCTTTCAGACGAATTGTTTTTGTTTCTGGCATTTCTTGTTGAATGCGTTTAAAACAGTCCGAAAGTGCACCTCTAAATCCATAAATCGCCTGATCTGGATCTCCTATGACAAATAATTGTTTTCCATTTTTATTCCACGTCTTTAATAGACGATACTGAATTAGATTGATATCCTGAACTTCATCTACTAACAGATAGGAAAAACAGTCTCTTGGAAATTCCTCTGTTTCATAACACTTTAAAGTTTCAAGTAAAAGATCATCAAAATCCAGTGCATTTTCTGCATTAAGTGCCCTTTCATATGCTAAAAGAAAAGGATCTTCTAAAGAATTTTTATAGGATAATAACATCTTTTTTCTTGAACTGTGTTCAACAATTTGTTTCGCTGTTACCCTTTTTTTATGCTCAAAAGAATTTAAAATACGTTCTGCAAGTTCCAGACATTCTGCCTCTTGTACTAAATGAAACTCCTTTTTTGCGTCTGTTAAAAGCTTCATGCAAATCGAATGAAATGTTCCTGCTTGAATTCGATTTGCTAATTCTTTTCCTACTGATAGAATTAACCGTTCTTTTAATTCTTTTGCCGCTTGATTCGTAAAAGTTACAGCTGTAATTTCTTCTGGTAAAACATTTTGGTTTTTTAATAAAAAAGTGATATGTGCTATCAGCGTTTTTGTCTTTCCTGTACCAGGTCCTGCAATGACTGTTGCAGTACGTCCACTAAACTGTGCCGCTTCTTTCTGTTTTTCATTTAGTATTTCTGACTTTATTGGTTTATCTATCTTTTCTTCTATAGCTTCTTTTTCCTTTTGTGAAGGTATTTCATAAGAGATCTGAGGTTGTTCTTTCTGTCCTATTCCAGAAAATAAACATAATTGTCCCTCCATCTCTGCCTTTTCTTCTGGCGAAAAAAGCTCGATTGAACCATATTCTCCATCATATCCCGGAGTTCGAAAGACTTTTCCCTCTCTAAGTCTACGGATTCCCTCTGCAATCTTTCCTCCTACTTTCGAAGCGATCTCCTCTTTTGGAAGTTGTCTTAAAATCTCAAATTCTGTACCAAGCTGCTGTAACATAGTTTCATACATTCGCTCTGCTTTTGTACTTTCTGTACCACAATCCAAACAGGAAGCAATTACTTCTTGTAAAGGTACTAAACTTTCATAAGGTCTATTGTTCTTAGGAATAATTCCTTCTGGTCTATCTGCTAGTTGGCAAATACGATGAGATACACCAATCGTCAATTTACGCCCACAAACAGGACACTTTCCCGAAAATTTTTCTGCCTCTTTTGGACTAAGACATACTCCACAGTTTCTATGACCATCATAATGATATTTGCCCTCTTCTGGAAAAAATTCAATTGTTCCTAAAAGTCCCTTTCCTGTAGTTAATGCCTCTTTTAATGCTAAATAGGAACATTCCCCCTCTAATAAATTCCCTTCTCTTCCTAGTTTTGCAGGAGAATGAGCATCCGAGTTTGAAATCAGAAAATAGGGATCTAGCGCAGAAAGCTGCCAGTTCATTGCTGGATCAGAAGATAATCCTGTTTCGAGTGCATGGATATATGGTGTCATATCTTCATAACATTCTTCTATAGTATCAAAACCAGAAAATGCTCCAAATAAAGAAAAATGTGGTGTCCAGATATGGGCAGGAATATAAATAGCATCTGGACAGACAGAAAGAGTAATTTCCACAAGATCTCTACAATCTAACCCCAAGATTGGACGTCCATCCGAGTGTAGATTACCTATCGTTTCTAATTTAAAGGCTAATTTTTGTGCTGCTTCCAAATCTGGTAGTAAAATCAGACTGTGGACTTTCCGTACCTTTCCATTTTTCTTATAAATCGAACTAATCTCTCCAGAGATTATAAATTGGGGGCGTTCTTTTCTACCTGTGTCTTTTTGGTATTCCTTTTTTAAAACATAAAGTCCTTCTTCATTTTTTTCTAACTTTTCTTTTAGTTCCTCTCTCCATGCTGGATGAGTAAAATCTCCTGAACCAAGAACGCCAATTCCTTTTCTCGCAGCCGTAAATTCAAGCATTTCTGGAATACAATCTTTACTAGTTGCCCTAGAATACCGGGAATGAATATGCAAATCTGCAATATACAAGCTTTTCACCTGCCTTTTCAATTTTAAGGAATTTTATTTCGAAAGTTTAATTCCATCTTTCCAGACTTCTTCTACTGTAAGATCTTCCTTTAATAATACTAGATTTGCTTTTTTCCCTATATCAACTGAACCATATCTATCATAAACTCCAAGGCGTTTTGCAGGATTTGTACTGGCACATGAAACGGCAACTGCCAATGGAATCCCCATTGTTAAAACACAATTTTTCATACAGTTCATCAAATTTGTAACAGATCCTGCTAAAGTTTGATCGGATACCAAAACAGCTCTATTTCCCTTTACATCAACATCAAGTCCTCCTAAGGTATATCTTCCGTCTGACATTCCGGTTGCACGCATACTGTCACTGATTAAAATAATTCTATCTTCTCCAAGCATCTGAAATGTTGCACGAACCATTGCTGGATGTAAATGAATTCCATCACAGATAAGTTCCGCTGTCACATGTGGGCTGTCAGCAACTGCTCCGATCACTCCTGGCTCTCTGTGTGTAAATGCAGGCATCGCATTAAATAAATGTACAGCATGACTTGCTCCATGATCCAATGCCCTTTTTGCGATGTCATAATTCGCATTTGTATGAGCAAGAGAAACACATACTTCTCCTCTCACTGCTTCCAAAAATGGAAGCACATCTGCCTCTTCTGGTGCTACTCCAATCAGCTTTACAAGTCCCTTTGCTGCTGTTTGAAATTTTTGATATACTGCTTCACTACATGGAATACAATACCTTGCATCTTGTGCTCCTTTTTTTATCGGACTGATAAACGGTCCTTCCATATTGATTCCTAACAGATCTGCCTCCAGACAGTTTTTCTTTTTCTCCTGTTCCTTTTTAAATTCTGCTGCTGTCATTAAAATATCTTCCAACGTTTCTATCGGAAGTGTCATAGTAGCAGGAGCGATTCCTGTAACTCCTTGTGCTGCTTCATATTCGGATATTCTCTGTAGTGCCTCTAATGTTCCATCACAGAAATCATCCCCTTTGCAACCATGAAAGTGTAAATCGATTAACCCCGGTATTAAGTAACTCCCTTTGCCATCTAAACTTCTTTCTCCTGCTTTTGAATACCACGGTTGATCTAATATAACCTCTTCAATCCGATCTTCTTTTAATCGAACTGCACCTAAAATAAATTTTTTATCTTCTCTAAAAATTTTTACATTTTGAATTATCATAAATTAACCTCTTTTCTATCATATTTTTTCGTTACTAAATAAATTTAAAATCCATTGTAGCCACCCTGAAATAGTAGAAGCTCTCCATTCATATGTTTTTGGATTATCCATCTGATAGAGATTTGCTTTGTGCATTCTTGCAATAATCAACCATTGTTTAGGAACCTTTCCAAATTTTAGTGTCTGTCCAAAGAGCTCATGAAATACTCTATGCCTTAAAATACATCTGCATAGTTCTAATTGTCTTTGACAATACCCCATTTTCATAATTTCTTCTCCCCGCTTTGTCAGAATATAAATTGGTTTCTTTCCAGCAGGATAAAGTAATTGTACAAGTCCAAGATATCTTGCCGCAGTGGTATATCCATTTGCTTGTCTTATGTCAAAATCATATTGTTGTATCAACTGATCTCGATTCATTGTTCTAAATTGAAGCAATTCACATAGATTGATTACTCGTTCCATATATTCTGCCTGTGGAAGAGCAATTTTAGGTTCTTCACAAAGATTTACATTTACCCACACATCGTTTAAATCCATCTGTGTAATATTGGTATCTTCTATCACATACGCCTTTTGACGGAGAAAAGATAAAGAATGATACTGATTTGGATTACAAAATTCATATTCATAAAGATGGAAAACTCCATTAGAGTATATAAGAAAAACTAAGCGTATTCGCTTTTTTATTTGATCTGTCCAAGCTCTATATGGATAGTATATGTTTTGTATTAAAAAATCTTCAGACAAATCTCTATTTATTTTAATAAGAGTCAAACTTTCCTTACTCTCAAATGCAGCATCTAATTCAATTGGAGTATTACAAACTTTTAACTCTATTTCTCGATCTGACTTTTCATTTCTGATTTGAAATGAAAACGTTCCTATTTGTATCTGTTTTGAAATAGTAGGATAAATTTGTTCCTCTTCTAAAAAATCAGTTAACATGCCAGAAGCAAACGCATATTGCAGGATCGATGTTTCACTTAAAATACTTCCCTTTTGAAGGCTTTCCAATTCACAAGGCGGATAAGTGATACGAATCAAATTTTGTGTCGTTTTTTCACCTATTTCTATCGGCTGATAGTTATTAAAATGAGAAATAACATACTCTTTTATGGAAATTGGTAGAATACCAAGTTGATTTTTTTTAAAAATTTCCGGCAAATTATTTTTGTGGTCAAATTTTGTAAGCACTTTTGATTCTTGACATTCTCGAATCTGTTCTATGGAAAGAACAAATTTTCCTTCCTGTTCAATCTTTTCTAAAATTTCATATTGTTGAAACAGAGTCTCCCATACCCTGTCATTTTGATTTGGTGGTTGTGCTTTCATCCCATTATTTCTCCACATTCTATTTAATTTTTACTATTAAAAAAATTAGTGTCACAATCTGTTGATTTTAGTATATCACAACAAATTAGAACTTACAACGAAAAAGAAAGTCATCCCACAAAAATGTGGAATGACTTTCTTATCAAAATTATAGTTTAGTCTGTTGTATATGGCATTAATGCAATATGGCGTGCACGTTTTACTGCAACTGTTAATGCTCTTTGATGTTTTGCACAGTTTCCAGTAATTCTTCTTGGTAAAATCTTTCCGCGTTCAGATACATACCGTTTTAACTTATTTACATCTTTATAATCAATTTCTGCGTTAGTTTTATCAGTACAAAATACACAAACTTTCTTTCTTCTACGGGTTACTCTTCTCTTCATTGGAGCATCGCCCTTATCTGCCTTATCCGTCTTATTGAAAGCCATGATAATCCTCCTTCTTCTCCGGTTCTATTTTATACAATTTAGTTAAATGGCAACTCTTCGTCAATCCCGTCTGGAATATTCATAAATCCATCTGCTGCACTCGGAGTAGGTCTTGAGGTCTGCTGATATTCATTATCCTGTGAATGATGGCTTTCACTGCCTCCTGTCACATTCTTGCTCTCAGCAAATTCCAGTTCTTCTACCATAATGCGGACAGAATATACTTTCTCTCCATTATTATTGGTATAATTATCATTCTGGATTCTTCCCGTCACTACCATTTTAATTCCCTTTTTCAAATATTTCTCTACAAAATCTGCCTGTTTTCCGAATGCACTACAATTAAAATAATCTGCATCTGGCTCACCTTCCCGCTTAAATCTGCGGTCTACCGCCAATGAAAATCTAGCTACTGTAATCTGGTTTGTTCCTTGGGAATACCGACATTCAGGATCTCTTGTCAATCTGCCAATTAAGATGACTTTATTCATAAAGGAATTACCTCCTTCTTATGCGTCTTGTCTAATGCATAAAAATCTGAGTACATGATCCAAAATACGAACCCTTTGCTCTACTTCATTTGGAGTAGTGGACTCAGCATCGAACTGGATGAAATAATAATTACCTTCTTTCATCTTCTGGATATCATAAGCTAGTCTCTTTTTTCCGCAGTCTTCTAAATTAGTAATTGTACCACCATGTTTTGTGATAATATTCTTAACATTTTCTACAACTGCATTTCTAGCTTCATCCTCGATTTTTGCATTTACAACTAAGGCTAACTCGTAATGATTCATAGTTGCTTGCACCTCCTTTTGGTCTCTGGCCTCCTAATATATATAGGAAGCAAGGAATTTGTATAACACGTCACAATTTGTTATTATAGCATGTACTTATCTTAAATGCAAGCTCTTTTTTATAATAATAATAAGAGTTCCATTGCTTTTCCGAGATCTCCATCTATTTTAAGTTTTCTGTCTGCATATGCTATTCTTGGATTTAACTGTCTTGATGCAATTTTAAAATAAGTTTCTGCTGTAGCTGTAAATGTTACATCTCTATCATGATAGTCATACGGTTCTATATAAAGTTTCCCATCCTTAATCTCTGCATAAAAAATACCAGAGCCCTCTCCAATAATATTAAACTGAAATGCCATATGCCCCTTGACTCTACTCACATCTGTATCAATAAAATACTCTCTTACCTTCTTAAAAATCTCTTGAAATGTCATTGTCCTTCTCCTTTCCTATTATCTACATCTATTCATTTTTGTTTGTTCGTTCGTTTTGTCATCTTTATCATAAAGGATTCCGACAAAATAAGCAAGTGATTTTCTTTCAAGATCAAGACAAACGTAGGAATAAAAACTTTATTGCGAGAACTGCATTTCAAGCTTTTTTTTCACATGAAAATATGCTGGAATTAAAAACGCATCTGCAAAGATCCATGCAATTGGACTTCCCAAACAAGAAGCTGTAAATCCAAATACTGGAACTAATAAAAATCCTGCCATTGCTCTTGCAATCATTTCAAATACTCCAGCTAAGATTGCAAATTTTGGGAATCCCATTCCCTGAATTAAAAAGCGGATAATATTTACTAGCCCAAGTGGAAAATAAAATAATGTGTTCAAAATTAAAAATTTTTTTACATTATCTAAAATCTCTATTTCTTCACGTTCTACAAATAATGTAGCAAGACTTCGCCCAAAGAATAAACTGAATAAAAACGCAAATATAGCATATCCCGCTCCTAATAAGATACAGGCTTTTAATCCTTTTCCTATCCTTTCTAGTTTTCCTGCACCTACATTTTGTCCTCCATAGGTTGCCATTGTAGAACCCATTGCATCAAAAGGACACGCTAAAAATCCACCTATCTTTCCAGCCGCTGTTACAGAGGCAACTGCTGTAGAGCCAAGTGTATTAGTAGCAGTTTGAAGTACAACACTTCCAATTGCGGTGATAGAATATTGCAATCCCATTGGAATTCCCATTCCACAAAGTATTTGCATTTTTTCTGTATCTGGCTTCCATTCTTCCCTTGTTATTCTTAAAATTTCAAATTTTTTCTTTACATATAATAGACAACAAATTCCACTCACTCCCTGAGAAATTACAGTCGCCCAAGCAGCTCCACTCACTCCCATATGAAATACTAAAATAAATAATAGATCTAGTCCAATATTTAAAAAGGAGGACAGTACAAGAAAAATAACAGGGGTTTTACTATCTCCAAGTGCTCTGATAATTCCAGAAAGTATATTATATAAATATGTTACTGGAATCCCTAAAAAGATTACCCAAATATAAGCATGTGCTTCTTTAATAATATCTTCTGGTGTCTTCATCCACTCTAAAATTGTTTTGCAAAATAAGGTAGTTACAATGGTCATAACTGTTGCAAATATAATCGCCAACCACATACAATTTGCTGCAAATCTTCTCAGACCAGAAAAATCTCCTGAGCCAAATTTATGGGATAATGGAATAGAAAAGCCACTACACACTCCCATGCAAAAACCAATAATCATAAAATTAATAGAGCCTGTTGAACCTACAGCTGCTAAACTGTCTACCCCTAAAAATTTTCCGACAATTACTGTATCCATGAGATTATAAAACTGCTGAAATAAAAATCCAAATAATAAGGGAATGGAAAAGCTTAAAATAAGCTTTATCGGAGATCCCTTTGTCATATCCTTAGTCATAACGATTCTCCGTTTATTTTTAGTTATTTCTCTGAAAAAATTGATCACAAAAACCTACCCAGCGGATCAAATATTCTTCATGTGACAATAAAATCAAATCTGTAGGTGCAAATACTCTGCGTCTTTGAGCTTCTTTTGCAAATTCCAAACAGACTTCGTTGTCTTGTGTAAAAAAACATGAGACATATTCAAATCCCTTTTGTACTGCTAAATACAACCTTGTATGTCCATCTAATGAAATGTATCTTGTTCCAAATGAATTAATTGGAATTATAATATCCTCTGGCTTTCGGATCATTTGTTTTAAAGCCTTTGTTTTATCCATATCAACGTAAAATTGAGAGGGCTGAATTTTCCAAAGTGGAATCCGAAACAATGAAACTGTAGGATATTCTCTTAATAAATGATAATTTTTATCATAAAATTTTGTGACATGTTCTGCATAAAACCGAAATTCTTTAATCAGGGCATCTAAGTCGATATTTCCTTCCCATGTCACTATAGCACAGGTTCGTTGAAAAATTTGAAACTGACAGACAAATCTTTCATTTACAAGAAAGGCTCCATGTTGTTTGAGTATCTCTGGATCAAATCTTTTATCATTATATGTATTGATTCGTTCAATTTTATCTTCCATTTTCCTACTCCATATTTTAAGGATGAATTTGAGATGCTTTTTGACCATTAATCTGACGAATATTTTTTTCTACTTGCTTTCTTGGAAGCATTACTAAATGTCCACATCCTAAACATTTTAAACGGAAATCAATTCCTATCCTCAATACTTCCCATTCACTATTACCACAAGGATGTTGCTTTTTTAATTTTATAATATCACCTACTTGAATATCCAATCAAATGTCCCCTTCCCTATATTTTTTGCCTATTATATAGTAAAGACAGTTAAAAATCAAGACAGCAGTTAAGAAAATCAATTCTTACATTTTTATGAAGATTTTAATATACTCTTGCTTTTTTCTTTTTTATAGTATAATATTTTAATATACCTTATGTAGTATTAAATACTATGTATTAAGTTTTTAATAAGCTTATTTCAGGATATTTTATTTTCAATCTACATATAATAAATAAAATTTTTAAAATCGTTTCTACGATAGATTGGAGGTCTTATGAATTCATTAACTATTTCTTCGTCAAAACATTCCCGCTTTCATATGAAAGAACCATGGAGTGCTATTACACATCTTATCGGTGTTGTTATCGCCTTAGTTGCAGCACCTCCTTTACTAATTCGAGCATTTTCCAATTCAGCAAAACATGGAATTTCTATGATTTTATTTTTAGCAGGTGTTATTTTACTGTACTGTGCAAGTACAATTTATCATTCTCTTAATATCTCAGAAGGTATCAATCTCAAACTTCGTAAAATCGATCATATGATGATTTATATGTTAATTGCTGGAACATATTCTCCTGTCTGTTTAATCGCACTATCAGACAAACATGGGATTATTTTATTCAGTATTATTTGGGGATTGGCACTGCTTGGAATCTTACAGGCTCTTTTTTGGATTACTTGTCCCAAATGGGTCAGTTCTGTGATCTATGTTATAATGGGATGGCTTTGTATCTTCTCTCTTTCTGATATTCGTACTGTTCTCCCTGAAGCTGCTTTTGGTTGGCTGTTAGCTGGAGGAATCATTTACACAGTAGGAGCTGTTATTTACGCGTTAAAATTAAATGTGTTTAATGGTCGCCATAAAAATTTTGGATCTCATGAAATTTTTCATCTGTTTTGTCTTGGCGGAACCTTCTGTCATTATATGTTGATGTTTTCTTATATTTCAAAAATGTCGCTTTAACTTTTATTTCCGGGAAAGCAAAAAATCTGCCTGCCCGGAATTTTTTATACAAAAGCTGCCGATAAAAAGGTATATCACAAAAATGGGGTACTGCCTGTAAGAAAAAAATCGGCTGCCTTATCTTTTTTAGTATGTAATCTGTGTTATTCTTCCCATTTTTATACACCTTTTTACCAAAAAATTAAAGCAGATTTCCTCCCTTCTTTTCTATCATACACAATTCATTTGATCTTGTGCCAGTCCCATAGGGAAGGAGCGATACTAAAGTTCTTATATACCGCTCCTACGTAAGACTATGGTTTTTTCTATTCTGTTTTTAAATACTGTGTTGGATCAACTGCTTCTTTTTCATGTAACATCTGAAAATATAAATGATTTCCTTCTAGTGTATAATATTTTGTAGCCTTTGCTACTATTCCGATTGTATCTCCTACTTCTAAAACATTTCCTATCGCAAGCTCACTATTTTCCATCTGTCCATAGACTAGAAAATAGTCATCTCCTACTGCCATTGTAATTGTAACCCCAGTTTGAGGTGTTTCTGTAATATCTGTGATAATTCCACGAACTGGTGCTAAGATCTGTGTTCCAGGTTCACAACTTATTAGGAGTGCTGGATTTACTTTAAATTGATTCAATGTTTTGTGGTAGACTGCATGATCTATACTAAATGGAAGTATAATTTCTCCATGAACTGGCCATGCAATTCCATCCTCTAAATGGAAAGAAAGACTTTCTACAGTAACTCCAGATACTTCTTGAATATTTTCTTTTTCAGAATTAGGTTGTGTTGGACTGTTATTTTCTGCTACTTGTGTGTTATTTTCCTGTGCAAGACTCTCATTCGCTCCTTCTAATTGATTGTCTTCTGCTGAAGCTACTTGTTGATTCTCTTCATTATTATTTTCTGTAATATCTTCTGTTTTTAGTTCTGGTGTTGGCTGTGGTTTAGTATCTGGTTTATTGTCTTTATCATTTTGTGCCACATCTAATGCACCCGGTCCTGTAATATTAACTTCGTTATGGATGGAATCTTCTCCCACTGAAGGCAACTTTCCTGCATAATCATCAAATTCCAACAATCTGTCATTATCATTATTATTTGCCTGATTTAAACTTCCACTCTCATTTAAATCAATCTGCGGAGGCTCTTCCGTTTTCGTTCCTTTACTAAGTGTGATAACTGTAACAACTGCCACTGCCATCACCCCTGTTACTAACAGTCCTGCACTAGCTTTGCCTTTGAATATTTCCTTCCAATTTTTAAGTTTCACTCTTGCACCCCTGCCTTTCTGTATAATTTCTGCGTCTATTTATCCACAGATAATGATCGCTTCATGTATATTTTCTCCTATAAGAAGTAATTTATACATTAGAAAGTAACCTAATGGCAAAAGTTCATTTTCTTTCAATAAACTCTAATTTCCTCCAAAAATCCAAAAAGGTGGGGTTAATTTTAATAGGACTAGTGCAAAAATTCGATTTATTTTGCACTAGTCCTATTATTTATTTTAATAACATGCTATTATTTACAACTGCCATATTATATAGAAATAAAACATCTTGTCCATGAAATTCCATTACCTCTTCGAGATAAGAACTCATTACAAATCTTAAATCCACTAAGGTAATCTTTTCATATACCCCTGTCAAGAGAGGAGCAAGACTGTTCATAAAAGAATCTCCAAAAATAATTAATTCTTTACCGTTATGAACAGATGGATTTGTAATTGTAACAAGTGGATTAGAACCTCCTAAAAATAGATTATATGGGGTATTACTCTTCCACTCCTCTAAAAAATACACTCCTGTACTATCTTCTTTTTCATATCGTTGTACTATTGCCTCTTCAGTATATTTACTAGTTAAGTATATCATTGCTTCTTCTTTTGCATCTTTCATATAAGAACTATAAACCCCATGATAAGGATATAGTTTATTTTCTGTAAAGTCTTTTTCTGATACTTCAAATCCCATTGTTTGCCCTAATACCTGTAAAATACCAAATAGTTTTTCCTGTCTCCAATGGTGATCGGAGTTATAATAATCTGATAACTCTAAGTCATAAAGCAAAGGAATATATACGGTATCTTTTATATTTTCTTGTAATACATAGGACAAACTAAAATAATCCTCAGAGGAAAGATCGGTATTTGGTATAAAAAAACTTTTATCTGGAATTACAGCATAATATACATTAGTTTGATTTTTAAGATATTGATCTTTAATTGACTCTATCTTTTTTGCCAGTTGAACTACTGAATTTTCCTGATATGTTCCCAAAGATTTAGCACAGGAATCTTTATAGAATAAAAGTCCATTTTCATCTGGTGCTACTGCCTGTGATAATACTTCTGTTTTTTCTCCCGTCTTTTGTAAAGAGAGGAAGGAATCCATAATTTCTTTTGAAATAGAATCTGCCATAACCAATAAAATATGACGATCCACACTTCCAACTAAAACATCCTTTGGATCAACTCCAACACAAATCCATTTATTTGGATTTGCAGACTCAACAATTTTTCTTTTTGCCTCTTCTATATTACTTCCTTCTGGCATACGAATTAAACAAACAGAATATGGAACAGACATAATCATAGCTTCTGAGGCAAGTGCTTCCTCAAATTCTATTTCTGAAGTTCCAAGATAATATTCGGCAGTATCTTTTGTTATTTCCTTATTAATAATCGCTGGAAGATCTTTTGATACATTCTTATAAATATTATCAAAAATATCTTCCATATTCTGTTTAGACAATTCCTGATCATCCGATGGCTCTTTGGTTGGTGTCGGACTTACTGGCTTTTTGGTCGGTGCTGGGCTTGGTGTCGGACTTACTGGCTTTTTGGTCGGTGCTGGGCTTGGCGTTGGGCTTGCTGGCTTTTTGGTCGGTGTTAGGCTTGGTGTCGGGCTTGCTGGCTTCTTGGTTGGCTCTGGGCTCACTGGCTCTTTAGTTGGCTCTTCACTTGGTGTTGGGCTTATTGGTTCTTTGGTTGGCTCTGGGCTCACTGGTTCTTTAGTTGGCTCTTCACTTGGTGTTGGGCTTATTGGTTCTTTGGTTGGCTCTGGGCTCACTGGTTCTTTAGTTGGCTCTTCACTTGACGTTGGATCCGCTGGTTCTTTTGTCGATTCTGGAGTTGGTGTTGTACTAACTAATTCCTTCGTCGGTTCTGGACTGACACCTACCTCTTTTTCAGGTTCCTTTTGGCTGCACGAAGTGAGTATAAGTGCCGCAACAGTTAGACTAAAAATGGTTTTTGCTATTTGTTTTTTTTCTTTTCTCATAATTATCCTCATTTCTGTGTAATTATTTGTGTAATGCTATTTTTTGTAACAAATTCAAGAACGCCATCTGATACAACTTCTACTTTGTATAGAAATAATATGTATTCATCTCTTATTCGTATGTATTGAATAAAAGTTACATATGATTATATCATACCTTCTCAATTTTTTCACGCTTATATTGACACTCTAATCACAATATGCTATAACATTTATATAAATATTTATGTTTTTTAAGTATTATTTTAATAGAAAAGTCTATTATTTTCTTATAAATATCAACTATAATATGGAGGTTAAAATGAAGGTATATGAAACAATTACAGATTTAATTGGAAATACTCCCCTTTTGATGCTTACTAATTATTGTAAAAATCAAAACCTTAATGCTAAAATCTATGCAAAGTTAGAATATCTAAATCCTGCTGGAAGTGTAAAAGATAGAATTGCTAAGACTATGATTGATGAAGCAATCAAAAAGGGATTTCTCAAGCCAGACTCTACAATTATTGAACCGACCAGCGGCAATACTGGTATTGGTCTTGCCTGTGTTGCCGCTGCAAGAGGTTATAAAATAATCCTTACTATGCCAGAAACAATGAGTATAGAACGTCGCAATTTGTTAAAAGCATATGGTGCACAATTAGTTCTGACCGATGGAAAAAAGGGGATGAAAGGAGCAATAGAAAAGGCAGAAGAACTGGCAGCTAAACTACCAAATAGCTTCCTTCCAAGTCAATTTACTAATCCTACAAATCCTGCAACACACCGTGATACTACAGGACCTGAAATTTGGAATGATACAGATGGAACTATCGACATTTTTGTTGCTGGTGTTGGAACAGGAGGTACAATCTCTGGTACAGGCGAATATTTAAAGTCATGTAATCCGAATATTCAAATCATAGCTGTCGAGCCTGCGAGTTCTCCAATTCTTTCTAAGGGACTCTCCGGCTCTCATAAAATTCAGGGAATCGGAGCGGGTTTTATACCAGATACACTAAATACCAAAATTTATGATGCTGTTATTCCTGTTACAGATGAAGATGCTTTTGAAACAGGTAGAGAAATTGCAAAAAAGGAAGGTATTTTAGTTGGTATTTCTTCTGGTGCTGCTATTTTTGCCGCAGCACAGATAGCAAAACAACCTGAACATCATGGAAAAGTAATTGTGGTACTGCTTCCAGATACAGGGGATCGCTATCTTTCCACTCCTATGTTTTCTGATTAACTAATTCTATTGTCAAGCTGACAATTTAAAAAAATATGAGTTTGATTGTAGCAAAGGAGGAACTTTTTATATGGATACCCAGTTTATATGGCAGGATGAGTTCAAAATCGGAGTAGATATTATCGATAAAGAACATCAGCGACTTTTTAAGATTATCAACAAACTTTTTGCATTAAAAAACGATGAAAAGAACAGTCAATGGGCATGTCAAGAAGGAATCAAATTTTTTAAAGGACATGCGATAAAACATTTTGCTGATGAAGAAAAATATATGGCTTCTATTCATTATGAAGGACTAGAACAGCATAGATATATACATAAA
This sequence comes from uncultured Lachnospiraceae bacterium, assembly GCA_947089905.1. Taxonomy (GTDB): domain Bacteria; phylum Bacillota; class Clostridia; order Lachnospirales; family Lachnospiraceae; genus MGBC140009. Next base: position 294,323 of record CAMUMG010000002.1, on the reverse strand, counting down.
GGATTTCGGGAAAATACACTTTTGGAGCTCGAACAGGAATTAGAACAGACTGCTTATTCTCCAGAAGCAATCGATCACTTTTTAGGCGTCTGTGCTGGATGGTTGATTGGACATACTGTGACAGAGGATCTTTCTATGACAGGAAAAACTATAAGAAAATGGGAACATCTTTTACCGAGTGAAGAGCTTGAGGCTATGAAAAATCTGATCATCCAGCTAGTATTTAATATGTTTCATCTGAAATCTCAAGTGATCAGTGATACTTATGGCGGAGAAAGATTCGGGCAAGGGGTATATTATCGTTTAGTTTATGGAACAAAACAGGATAAAAAAAGACACGAGATCATTTTAGTTTTTGAGGAAAAACTTTTAGTTAATACAGTCGGAAAAATTATGAAAGTTCCATCAAATAAATTAAATAGCACGTTGATTCACGCCACTAGATATACAGCACAGCAATTTGTAAGGCGTATTATGAAACAGCTTCCCAATACAGAATCATATGAGTTAAAAGAGGAAAATCTTTTGTCTTATGAACAATTTCAAAAAATATTCGAGCGAGAAAAATTGCAAGTTAGTTTATTACTTAATACAGGAGAAGGATATTTTTCTTATTGTGTCATTGCACCACATTTGCTTGAAAAAGGGGTTGGAATTCCTATTGAAACAGAAAATGCTGTAACTGAAGTTGAAAAATATCTTATAAATCGAGAGGAACAAGAAAAAAATCAGAAGAGAAAAGTACTTGTAGTAGAAGATTCTAAGATGATACAACAACAAATGAAGGAATTATTAAATAAGGATTATGAAGTTGCACTGGTTGAGTCTGCCATATCTGCAATTCGAGCTATTACTTTAAATAGACCTGATTTGATTTTATTAGAAGATGAAATGCCAATTTGTGATGGAAAGAGAACATTAGAAATGCTTCGCTCAGAAAAAGCATTTGCAGATATTCCTGTCATTTTTCTAACTGACAGAAACGATCAAGAGAGTGTAAAAAAAATCATGTCTTTAAAGCCAACTGGATATTTACTAAAATACTTAAAACCTGCGGATATTAAGAAAAATATCGATATTTTCTTTGAAAAGAAAAAAGAATATTAGAATACTATAATTATATTGGGAACAGGTAAAACCTGTTCCCAAAAATTTTGTTAGTCTAGTGATGAAGGACTTAATAAAACAATAGCCGAATCTCCTTTTATTGCCTGTTCTACAACTGCATAAGATAATCTTTGAAAATTCTCTCCTGAATGACTAGCACCGGTTACAGCATCAATCTTTGGTGCCTTTATTTGTCCTGTAAGCTGGGCAGCATAAAGACGAGTATATTCATTTGGATACGTTCCTTTTGCAAGTTTCATTCTTTTCATATAATCATTATCCCAGCTTTTGATAAATCCACTGGCATTTTCTGCATTATATTCTGTTGTAACAATCTCACCATTTTTAACTGTAATTGTTACATATTCTCTCCATCCATTAGAATACTCTAACATCTGTGCTGTATAAGAACCATCCTGCATCTTTGCCTGCTTAGGCCCACAGCCAACTAATAATAGTGTAACTGTTAAAATAGTTCCAATTATTTTAATCTGTTTCATTTTTTTCCCCATCTCTGTACAATTTTTTAATGAAATTGAAATCTTGAAAGTAATTCTTTTAAACTATTAGATTCTTTTTTCAAATCTGTGCTTACATCGGATGCCTTTTCTGCGCATTGAAGATTTTGTTCTGTGATAATAGAAATATCTTCCATCTTTTCTGCTATTTTATGTAAAGATGTTTCTTGAATTTCTACTGTTTCCGATAAACGACTGGCAATTTCTGTAACAGCATCTGATTTTTTATTAATCTCTTCTAAAGATTCAGACGTTTCTACTGTCAACTTTACTCCCATTCTAATGAGCTCACTGGATCTTTCTATCATCCTCATGGTATTATTAGCAGCTTCTGCACTTTGAGCCGCCAAACCCTTTACCTTTTGTGCTACTACAGAAAAGCTTTTACCTGCCTCTCCTGCCCTAGAAGCTTCTATTGCTGCATTTAGAGAGAGAATATTGGTCTGCTTTGAGATCTCTTCAATCATTTTAGTAATATGATTAATATCCTCTGCGTTTTTATCAATTGCCTCCATAGCCGCTTTTAATTCCTTCATCTTCTCACTTCCACCAGCAATCTGCATTGCAATTTCAGATGCCCGCTGACGTGTTGCTTTTGTATTTTCTGTCACATCATTTAAGTTATTTTTAATACTTTCTACTTCTGAATTTAAATCAGACATTGCATCTGTCTGTCTTACTACTACATGCTGTAATTCATCTGACTGACTTCCCATACTATGAGCAGTTTCTGTCAACTGATTTGCAGTATCATTAATTTGTTTCATCATTTGATTCAAAGAATTAATAATTTGAATTAAAGACTCTTTTAAAACTATAAAATCCCCCTGATATTCTCCATCCGCAGATACATTTAAATTTCCCTTTGATATACTCTCTAAGACTCTTTGTACCTCTACTAAATATCCATTAAGGCTTTTTCGTGTAGTTTCTAAAGAAATAGAAAGAATTTCTACCTCGTCTTTTGACTGCTTAATCTCTATTTCAGATTTTAAATCACCTTTTGCAAAACTATTCATTCGTATAATCAGTTTTTTAAGTTGATTGGAAATTACTGTTGTTACTCCCCAAATTACAATTAATGCTACAATTAATGCTGCAAATGTGCCGACCATAGTATTTAATAGAGCAACATTAGTCGAATGTATATAGTCTTTCTTTGGTACTTCTACTGCAAATGACCAACGTGTTCCTCGAATTGGACAAAAAGATACATAAGAATCCTGCCCATTTACAACCCCTTCCATCGAACCAGATTCTCTAGTAATCATACGATCAAAAATTTGATGTGCAGAAGCTTTTGTATCGAGATCATAAATATTTAACTCTTGTTGTACTACTTCTATTTGATGGTGTCCTACAATTTTTCCATTCTCATTAATAATCAATGCCATACCACTTTGACCAATATGGATTGCACTTAATACTTCCCTTAACATGTCATATTTATAAATGCCTACTAAATACGCCACGGTTTCTTGTTCTACCTTTATTGGCATCCCCATAGGAATTCCTACATATTGCTCTGTAACTAATGGATCTGCAACAGTTAAATTATTTGTTTCCTGTAAAAGTTCAAACCATTCTGCTTCTAAAAAACTGTTATAAATATCCCCATCTGCAACAATTATATTTCCTGACATATCATAAATTCCGATTCCATAAAATTCATAGACATTTCGTGCATCTTTGAGTACATCTATTATTTCTTCTGTTGTAGTATTTTTTAGATTAAGTCTATTGTCAGAAGCTATAACCATTATTCTATCCGCCATCAAATGAATATCTGCTTCTATTGCTTTTGAAGACTGTTTTGCCATAGGCTGTAATACATCTAACAATATAGATTCCGTCAAATTTCTCATAGAATACCGAAGGACTGCGGTACATACTAACATAACAGCAATAACAATCATTGTTGTTATTGTCATTATTTTGAAGCGAATACTTCGTTTAATTAGAATTTTATCCTCCATTTCTCTTCCCTCTTTTTACTCTCAAACTATAAAATCAGTTTTTTATTATACTATACGAAATACTATTATGCAAGAACCCATAAAATATTTTAAAAAGAGTATGCAAGCATCTTCCTTACTTGTATACTCCCTCTATTTTTAAATTTTAATATTGTACTCACGCTGTTGCTCTAAAAGATCTTGTAAAGTAATATGATCTAAATATTCATTGATTACCTGCTCTAATCCTTTCCATACTGGAAGCATAACACATTGATTACTTCTTTCACATTGATTAGGCTGATGTTCTAAACAACTGACAGGAGCTAAACCCCCTTCTGTCAAACGTAGGATTTCGCCTACTGTACATTGTTTTGGAGATTTTGCCAGTCGATATCCTCCTTGATAACCACGACTTGTCTGTAAAACTTGTGCTTTATTTAATACTGTAACAATTTGTTCCAGATACTTTTTAGAAATTTTTTGTCGCTCTGCTATATCTTTAAGTGCAATATAATTATTTGTTTCATGCTCTGCTAAGTCCAAAAGCATCCTCAAAGCATAACGCCCTTTCGTTGAAATCTTCACTTATAATCACTCCTTTTCTTTTTCATATAATACCATATATTCTATAGGCTTTCAAGAAAAAGAAACAGCTCTGAAATTTTTATTTCAGAGCTGTTTTAGTCATTAAGGTCTTAACCCACTACCGCCTTGAAGAGTGATTGTTTCTCCTGTAATATAACTTCCTTCTTCAGAAGAGAGAAAAACACAAACTCGTCCGATATCTTTTTCTGGATCTGCAAATCTTCCAAGTGGTATCCCCTGAATTGTCTTTTCATACAGATCTGGATATGCCTCTTTCCATTTTTCTAGACTTTCTGTCATAGCAAGTGGACAGACAACATTGACATTAATACCAAATTGTCCCCATTCTGCTGCTGCTACTCTGGACATTCCACGAATTCCCTCTTTTGCTGCTGCATAGGAAGATTGTCCCAGTCTTCCAAATAAACCAGCCCCAGAAGCAAAATTAATTACAGAACCTTTTGTTTCTTTTAAATAAGGAAATGCTGCTCTCATATAGAAAAAAGTAGCATATAATCCAGAGTAAATAGCAAGATCAAAATCTTCTTTTGTATGATCTGCTAACATAACACCAGACTTTGATACTTGTGCATTATTTACTACTGTATCAATCTTTCCAAACTTTTCAACTGCCTTTTGAATTACATTTGCAACTGCTTCTTCGTTTCCACCATCTGCTGTAACAGGAAGAACTTCAACTTTATAGTCCTTCTCTAGTTGTTCCTTTGCCTTTTCAAGTGTTGAAAGAGTTCTTCCTGTAATAACTAAGTTTGCTCCTTCTTTTGCAAAGGCAGTGGAAATTCCATAACCAATACCTCTTCCGCCGCCGGTAATAATTACTACTTTACCATCTAACTTTCCCATACTGCTGCCTCGCTTTCTAAATTTTTAAACTTCCACTAAAAATTTTATATTAAACTGACAAATATGTCAAGTAACTCTGTTTTTTTCTCAGATCTAATTCGTGACATCTTCCCCACCTAAAGAGATTTGGAGCTTCCTTTTGCTGTAGGCAAACCAAAGATTAAAATAAGGGACTTGTGTGCTGCCTCAGTGGCATATTTCCTCTGCATGGGTCTGTGCATAAAAAAACCGCTGCAAAAATTTTATTTTACAGCGGTTAATTTTCTTTTGTATTCTTTTTTCTTTTGTATTATACTTACTTATGTACTCTCTATATAAATTTTTCTTAGGTATCGTTTTCATCCACTTTTATCTGTTTATCACAGTGATTAAGTTGATTTTTGATTAGTCCTTCTTCACCTAAGAAGAAGAGGACTCCTAATTGCTATTCTCTATTTTAACTGGTTTAGAGTAATTCCATTGTTTTTTTCTATCCCCTGTGTGAGAATAGCTATCTGATTTTCTATTGTATCATCTACCATATTTCCCAACGGAATCACCTCTTTCCCTTCTCTAACAATCTCTTGTTTGATTTATTGTCTTTATTATAAATGGTTTCTAAAAATTTGTCAATACTTTTTTAAAATTATTTTTTATTTTTTTTACTATAACATTTTAATGTATATATTTTCCAGTCTTGTTTCTTAATTATCAATTTTTAATGATAAATTCTGGTAAAAATGCTATACAATAGAAAACATACATTAAGAAAAACAGAAAAATATTCTATAAAATTTTAGTTTCTTTCTCGCTATACCTATGCTATAATGATATTTGGTGACTTTTTCGCTCAAAATCAGACATATACAACTAAACATTAGACTGAAAATAACCAAACCAATATCGAAAGCACATTTTACTTTAAAGGAGAAAAAGATTTTAAAATTACAACATATCTATTATATTTAAAGATAAATAAACATACTTATCCCTAACTTTACAGGAGGCTACATGATGGAAGAACAAGTACGCAGCTTTGAAACACGTTTGAAAGATTTAGTCACATTTGCAAATGAAAATAAAGGTGTGATCGAAGTAGATAAAGTCAATGACTTTTTTAAAGAACTTAATTTAAATGTTAGACAGATCGACAAAATTTATGAATATCTTGAAACAAATAATATTGTTGTTCTTAATCCAAACGATGAAGAGGAACCAGATGATGATACATTATTAGAATTGGAAGAAGATACTGAACTTTTAGTAGATACTGATGATTTGTCTGTATTAGCAAGTACTATGTCAGATGATCCAGTAAAACAGTATTTAAAAGAAATCGGAAACTATCCACTATTAAGCGTAGCAGAAGAAATTGAACTTGCAAGAAAAATTGAAATAGGAGATGATAAAGCAAAACAAATTTTAGCAGAATCTAATTTACGTCTTGTAGTCAGTATTGCAAAACGCTATGTGGGAAGAGGACTTTCTTTTTTAGATCTCATTCAAGAGGGAAATTTAGGCTTAATCAAAGCAGTTGATAAATTCGACTATAATAAAGGATATAAATTTAGTACCTATGCAACGTGGTGGATTCGTCAAGCCATTACACGTTCTATTGCTGACCAGTCCAGAACTATACGAATTCCGGTACATATGTCGGAGGTGATTAACAAAACGTACCGTGTTTCTAGAAATCTCTTACAGGAATTAGGTCGTGAACCAACAGAACAAGAACTGGCAAATGCAATGAATCTACCAATTGATAAAGTTCGTGAGATCCTAAAAGTCAGTGCCGATCCAATTTCTCTTGATACCCCAATTGGAGAAGAAGATGATAGTCATTTAGGAGATTTTATTAAAGATGATACTATTATGGGTCCAGAAGATGCTGCTTCTTACGCTGTATTACAAGATCAAATCTCTAAACTTTTAGATACTCTAACCGAACGTGAACAAAGGGTTTTAATCCTTCGTTTTGGTCTAAAAGATGGAAGAAGCCGAACTCTCGAAGAAGTAGGAAAAGAATTTAATGTTACAAGAGAACGAATTCGTCAAATTGAAGCCAAAGCACTTCGAAAATTAAGACATCCAAGCCGTGCAAGAATGTTAAAAGGTTATGAATTAAATTGAATGAAATAACGAAAGGATTTTATTTATGAAAAGAATTGCTTTGATGTTTTTACGCAGTTTTTTTAACCTGCCGTTTTGGTTTTTTCGATTATTTCAATTATGTAACATCGAAAAATATGATGCTGTTACAAGATATGCTTTTCTTCGCCATATTGCACCAATTGTCAATCGTCGTGGTCGTATTAAAGTAGAATGTTATGGTATTGAAAATTTACCTAAAGAAACAGGATATATTATTTTCCCAAACCATCAAGGATTATTTGACGCTCTTGCATTTTTAGAAACTCATGAACGACCATTTGTTACTGTAATGAAAAAAGAGGTTAAAGATATTTTTTTATTGAGAAATGTTATCACACTACTTCAAGCTGAAATTATTGATCGGGAAGATATCCGCCAATCTATGACAGTCATACAAAATATGAGCCGCCGTGTAAAAAATGGTGAAAATTTTGTTGTATTTGCTGAAGGAACCCGTAGCAAAAACGGAAATGTTGTTGGAGAGTTTAAAGGGGGAACTTTTAAGAGTGCAACAAAGGCTCAATGCCCCATTGTTCCTGTTGCATTAATCGATTCCTTTAAGGCATTTGATACTCATTCTATAAAAAAACTGACCGTTCAAATTCACTATATGAAACCTCTATATTATGAAGATTATAAGGGAATGAAAACAACTGAACTTGCAGAATTTGTTCAGAATAAAATACAAAATAAAATCGATGAAACTCTTTGTCAAATTTCTGAAAAATAAATCATAGCAAACGCAGGAATCTATTTTTATTAGAAATCAGAAACTAAGGAGCTGTCGCACTAAGAATGGAATATTTTCTTAGTGCGACAGCTCCCTATATTTTTAGCGGACTATTTTATATAGATTTTTGTCAGTCATAAAGCTTCTTACATTATATAAAACCAAAATATCGGTAATTTGATAGTTCTTAATAAACTGGGAAATTGGCATATTAAAATAGCGAAGATCTATCATATAAGTTACTGGAAAATGGTTGACTGCAAATGGTGTAAAACAGTGTGCATAAGAGTCTTTTAAGATTAATAACTTCCTATCTGCATTTTCCTTTATATTTGTATCCACCTGTACAATTCCATGATTTCCGTCTAAATAAACACTGTATTTATCTTTTGTTTCTAAATGGGACTTTTCATATAGAGTATCTCTCTTTTTGCGATCCATATCATACTCCACCTGATATGTTTCTCCTGTTTGATAAAGATAGATCTCATCTGGTTTTGTGGTTTTTATATTGATCTTAGAATAAATTGTTCCATAAAAGGAATCATTCACTTTTTCAATTTGAAATTTAGAAATATCCCAAGGAAGAAACTTACATGCCTTTGCCCATTGTTCATAGGCATAGTAAGCTCCATGTGCCGTCCAGTGATGATCTGTTTTATAATAAATATATTCTTCTGTATGTTGTTTTAAAATCTCCCCTACATCTAAAAAAGTTTCCTTTGGAAAATCCGTTTTCATTTGATCTAGAAGTTTTTGTTGTGAATAAGTCTGTGCAAATTTAGGTAGTTTATCTGCTAATACTTCCGAAGCCGTTGGAACAAGCATTGCATGAACTCTATCGCATCCAAATAACTTCTCATATTTTGAAATAAATTTTAAAAGCCATTCTTCATTTTTTTCAAGCTGTTTTGTATCGACTTCTTCCTTTTTTTGTGTTTCGATTAAATAATCATCCTTTGCAAAAAAGACACCATTAATTTCTTTTTTTTGCATTGCTAACTCTGTCCATGTTTTTATTCCAATCCAAGCATCTCTTTGAAAAAATTGATCGGTAATAAAAGTTTCATAATCTTTTGTATAAGTACCGTTCCATAAAGAACTCCATTGGAACTTTGGTCGTTGTGCCAATACTCTGTTTTCATTTTCTGAAAACTTTTTAATTGGAGCAAACAGACTAATAACTGTAAAACCAAAGATCAAAAGTAAAAATAACACAGTAGGTAGAAGTTTTTCTATTGATTTTTTATTTCGTTTTTGTTCTTCCATAGCCCTATCTTCCCTTTCTGCTTGTCCAAAGATTAAAATCTAAAATATAAAAATGGATTATAAGAAGCATCTACTAGATATGCAACTGAAAGAAGAAAGATTGTCACAATAAAAATACCGCTTGCAGCGATTCGAAGTCTTTGTTTTATTATTGTTTTTTCCTCTTTTTCTTCTATTAAGCTCCATTCGCTGTTTCCAAAAAGCCGTATTACTATACGTTTTGGAAAATCAGTACAAGCAGCAATTAAAATAAGGAAAATTAATCCATAGTTACTAAGCAAATACCATGTTGATGTATTAGCAAATCCAGCCCCGCCACCAAACATTGCCTTAAGAAATTCTCCTACCTTTCCAAAATCCTCTAGTGCAAATATAACCCATCCAATCCAGATAAAAAATAGTGCGTATAGGTGTGCTAAGATTTTAGGAAGTTTATTTAAAATTTTTAGGAAAAATAACTTTTCTACAATTAACAAAATTCCGAAGTAGACACCCCAAAATAAGAAATTCCAGCTTGCTCCATGCCAAATACCAGTAAGCAGCCATACAACAGCAATATTCCGAATTTGAAGTGGTAGTCCTTTTCGATTTCCCCCTAATGGAATATAGACATAATCCCGAAACCAGCTTCCGAGAGAAATATGCCAACGTCTCCAAAATTCAGTAATACTCTTTGACATATAAGGATATTGAAAATTCTCTAAAAACCGAAATCCAAACATATGACCTAATCCAATTGCCATATCGGAATATCCTGAAAAATCAAAATAGATTTGAAAGGAGTATGCTGTAATTCCTAACCATGCTGTTAATGCAGGAAGTTCCATAGATGGAATCTTTTGAACAGTGTCCCACAATAGACCGATATTATTTGCAAGTAAAACTTTTTTCCCAAGTCCAGAAAGAAAACGCATAACCCCATAAGAAAATTGGTCAAAACTTTCTTTTCTTTTGTTTAACTGAGTGTCAATCGTTTTATATTGTACAATTGGTCCTGCAATTAACTGTGGGAATAATGCCACATAGGCTCCAAAAGAAATGATATTCTTTTGTACCTTCGCTTCTCCTCTATAGACATCTATTGTATAAGACATCGTTTGGAAAGTATAAAATGAAATTCCAATAGGAAGTGCCAAATTCAGCAAGGGAATAGATATTTTAAATAATTGATTTATATTTTGAATAATAAAGTCAGAATATTTAAAAAATCCAAGCAACAATAAATTAATCGTCATAGAAGAGGCTACTGCCATTTTTGCCCTTTTTATCTGTCCTTTATTTTTAAACTTTTCTACTAACATTCCATGTGTATAATCTACAACTGTTGAAAATAGCATTAATACAACATAAATGGGTTCCCCCCAAGCATAAAAAATCAGACTAAATAAAAATAGTATCGCGTTGCGAAATCTTTTTGGAACAACAAAATAGACACATAAAATAATTGGTAAAAAACGAAATAAAAACAACAGACTACTGAATACCATGTTCTTCCTCCGATGTCTTAACCCATCCTTTTATTATTTCTTTTGGTGTAAACAAGAAACCATCTAGGCTCTGATAAAGTGCCTCTTCCCCAGTTCCAGAAACATATTGGTATATACTATCCCCTTCATCAACCAAGAAAAATTTATCATCTATCTTATTTAATACTAAAAGTAGCTGATCACCAACCTGAACCAAAGTGGTACTTTCTATCATTAAAGTTTCTTCTTCCCATATTCCATAAAAGCAATCTTCTACTAAAAACTCAGCAATCTTCTTTCCCTCTTCTTCCAGAATAGAATTAATTTGTCCAGCAGCTATTAGAGTGGGATTATTATTTATCGGCTGTGTATCTAAAGACAAAACTCTTGGAACCATCGCCTCTTCCTCAGAATTTTTCGTATTTTTAACTCCTATATTTTTAGAATCTATATTTTCTTTTTTTCCTGTGTAAAGCCAGCCTATTCCTAGAACACAGATTAAAAGACATGCTGCCAGTCCAGAAAACACTTGATACTTCTTCCACCTTTTGCTTGGCTGTTCCAAATATTGTGCGGCTTTTTTGTAAATCCCATCTAGGAATTCCCTGTCACTTTTCATACCTGTGTCCTGCCTCCTAACTTAATTTTTTTGCAAGACTTTTTCTTGCGCGGTGTATTAAAACTTTCATTTGAACTTCTGTTTTATTTAAAATTTTAGCAGCTTGTGCATATGTCATCTCCTCTAAATCAATTAAAGTGATGGCAGCCTGATATTCTTTTTTTAGTCCCTTTAGTGCTTGGTGAAGTTTTTTCTTTTCTTCCTCATGAATTACTTTATTTTCCAGTTCCTGTTCATCTACTTCTTCTGGATATTCGTCAACAAAAATAAGACGACTGTTTTTTCGAATATAATCAACCGCTTTATTTCTTCCAATTGTATATAAATAGGTCTTAAAACTTACATCTAAGCGGTATCTTTCCTTGTGTACATACACTTCTACAAAAGCATCTTGTGCCAAATCTTCTGCCATTGTAATATCTTTAATATATCGATGTATAAAATAGATTAAAGAGTTTTTATAGCGTAAAACCAGACGTTCAAATCCACTTAAATCTCCCTTCAAAAAAGATTCGTAATCCCTTTTATCAATTTCGGAGCGATTCTTTTGTTCTTCTGTCATTTGTTCTTTTCCATTCATCAGGAATTTTCCTCCTGCCACTTCTCAATTTTCCTGTTCGGCTATGTAACCGGACGGCAAGGAATTTAAATAATATAAAAATACCGGCCGGAAACTCCGACCGGCACTGCTAGTATATCACAGGTAAAGAGCCTGCGCCATAGGAAAATTGGAAATTGTCCTTTAGGAATCCTTATGTGAAACACTATTTCCTGATTTTGAAATTTTATACGTGTTTTATTCACCTAAAACAGAAGTGATTTTATCAATTACTTTCTGATTCATCTTTTCATATTCTGCAACTGCTACATCCTCTTCAGCATCTAACATAGCATCATCTACAAATCCAAGCATAATAAAGAAAACATAATCCTTATGAGTAAATACCTTAGAACCCTGAATTTTTAATTGATTCATTGGATACTGCATAGTATCATTAATTAACACATCACGATAATTGTTAAGTGCATTTTGTACGTTTTCTAAATTTCCTTCCTTTGCATGAATTGCTACAAAAGTGTCTACGTGCATACTAATCATAGTACCTTCTGCCACTGCATAATCATACCAGTCTTCCGAAACTCCAAATAATTCAGAAATTGCGGTTTTATCATATGGCATATCTGGAGTATAACCATATTCTTCACCATATATTTCTGTAGTCGCAAATTTTACAACTTCATTATGAAGATTTTCTAACTCTTCACTTACTTCTGGAAGAGCTGGCATTCCTTCTTCGTCTCCTCCCCCATTTGATCCATCGGAACCTTCAGGAGTTGGCTCTGCTATATCTGTTGGGCTTGGACTTACCATCTCCGTTGGGGTTGGGCTTGGTGTATTTTCATTATTATCTTTTTTACCACATGCAGTAAAAACTACTGCTGTTGCTAACATTAAAGCAGCTACCTTTAATTTTCTCATAAACTCTCTCCTTTTTTTTAACAAAATTTTTCCTCTTCCTCTATCAGAACCCTACCCCCTCTTTCTAATTTTGTAGGTCATGACTGCTTTAGAGGATACCCTGTTTTGTTCTGACATCAATTATTCGTATTAAATTTTAAAAAGTTACACCTAAAAAATAAAAAAGTTGTTGCTGATTGCAACAACTTTTTTTATAATTTAAAAACTGCATATTACTGTAACATCTGGATGTAACTGTAAAATAGAAGCTGGAACTTGTGGAGTGATTGGTCCATGAAAAGCCTTTTCTACAATTTCTTCTTTTTCTTTTCCGTTTGCAATTAGAAGTACCTTTTTTGCCTGCATAATTGCTCCAATTCCCATCGTAATCGCCTGTTTTGGAACTTCTTCAATCGTTTCAAAGAAACGTGAATTTGCTTGAATTGTAGACTCTCCTAATTCTACCAAGTGAGTATTTTTAACAAATACTTCTCCCGGTTCATTAAAGCCAATATGTCCATTATTTCCAATTCCTAATAACTGTAAATCAATTCCTCCTAATTGAAGAATTCTATGATCATATGTTTCACATTCTTTTTCCCAGTTCTCTGTCATACCATTTGGTACATAGGTATTAGAATGTATAATGTTAATATGTTCAAATAGATGATGATTCATAAAAAATCGATAACTATTCTTATCATTACTATCTAATCCCACATATTCATCTAAATTAATGGAAGTAACCTCTGAAAAATCCAATTCCTTTTTTTCGTGCCATTCTATTAATTTCTCATATGTTCCAATAGGAGTAGACCCTGTTGCAAGTCCAAGAATACAGTTAGGTTTTACCAAAACCTGAGCCGCTATTAAATCCGCTGCTTTGCTGCTTAATGTTTCATAATTTGCTACTCTTATAATTTTCACAAAATTTTACAGGCACTTCTCCCACTATCGTTAGTGGTAGGAGGAGTACCGTCCTCCTTTCTCACTTAACAAACTTTTTACTGATATAATGTTAGTATATCCTTGATAAATTCTTCTGTCAAGATTACACAACAAACGCAAGAATAAAAATTTTATAAAGGAAACATCGAAAAAGTAATCGATTCATTCTTTTGTCATAGCAAAATTAAAAACCATATTGTTTTTTTAATGAAGTCATATTATAATACTCTTGATTGTAACTACAATTTTATAGAAAGCCTATTTATGACAAAAGAAAATATTGTACTTGTGATTAAATTTACAGGTTATGGAAAGGCATGGTTATTTTTATGAATACCTCTGAACAAATTTCTAAAAAAGAAAGAAAACAAACGGAACTTTCTGGATCGGAACAATCCCCCTTTCAAAAGGAATTAAAGAATTATGGTATCCTAACTATTGGTGTACTCTTTGTAGCTTTAGGCGTCTATTTCTTTAAATTTCCAAATAATTTTTCTATCGGCGGCGTCACAGGTGCTGCTATTTTATTGACTCGAATTTTAGATGGTGCTATTAGTTCTGGATCTATAGTTTTTATTATTAATCTTGTATTGCTTCTTATTGGATATCTTATTCTTGGAAAGGGTTTTGGACTAAAAACTGCCTATGGAAGTTTTTTATTATCTGGAACACTATCTGTTTTAGAATTTATTTGTCCAATGAAAAAACCCCTTACTACAGAACCTATGGTTGATCTGTTTTTTGCTGTTGCACTTCCTGCAATTGGTTCTGCTATTTTATTTAATTATGGTGGTTCTACAGGAGGAACCGATATCATTGCAATGATTTTAAAGAAATATACAAATGCTAATATTGGACAAGCACTATTTTGTACAGATGTATTATTGACATTAGCCACTTTCCCATTGTTTGGTGCTACTACAGGATTTTTATCTTTAACTGGTTTAATTTTAAAATCTTTGGTAGTTGATAATATGATTGAAAGTATGAACTTATGTAAATACTTCACTGTTATCTGTGAAAACCCAGAACCAATTTGTGAATATATTTTAAATACTCTCAAACGAAGTGCTACCATTTGTGACGCTCAAGGAGCCTTTACCCATAAAAACAAGAAAATGGTTCTTACTGTAATGACAAGAGCTCAGGCTATTCATCTGCTTCGTTTTATTAAAAAAATCGAGCCAGAAGCATTTGTTATGATTACAAATACTAGTGAAATTATTGGAAGGGGCTTTCGTGCTTAACAAAATTTAACCTTGGAGAACAGAACAGTTATGATAATAAATTATCAAGATCTTTTAAATCAATCTGTTTCCGGAGAAATACTTACCAAACTACAGGCAATTCAGATACAAAACCAACTGCTTCCTTTTGCTGACTTTGAAAATAGTATTGATTTTAAACATCTTTCTATTGTCGCAGGTGCAGATTTAGCCTATTGGAAACAGGGAGCAACAGAATATGGAGTTTGTAGTATTGTCCTGTTAGATTATAAAACCAGACAAGTAATAGAAACTTGTTCTGAGTTTGGACAAATTTCCTTTCCTTACATTCCCGGATGTCTTTCCTTTCGTGAAATACCATTGATCTTAAAGACTTCTAAGAAGTTAAAACATACACCTGATCTATATTTGTTCGATGGAAATGGTTATCTTCATCCAAGACATATGGGAATTGCTACACATGCAGGTATTTATTTTAACTGTCCTACTATTGGAGTGGCAAAAAGTTATTATAAAATTGGGGATACTAAATATGATATGCCTCAAAACACCGCTGGATCATATTGTGATATTCAAATCGGTGAAGAAATTTATGGCCGTGCCCTAAGAACACTTCCATCCGTCCGACCTATTTTTGTTTCTATTGGAAATAAAATTAATTTAGAAGATGCCACTCAGATCACCCAATACTTTATCACAAAAGAAAGCCATATTCCACTTCCAACCAGACTGGCAGATATAGAAACTCATAAGAAACGGAAACAATATCAAGAAATGTTCTCTGATATTAAATGATTATACTGAACTCTCTTCCATTTACTGCATATGATGTAATAGGCAGACGAATTTAGTCTGTTGTAGTATTTAGAAAGGAGTCATAAAAATGAATTATCGCAATCAACCTATGAATACAAATATGAACAATCGTGGTTTTGCAAGACGCAGACCTGTTCATCCTGAGTTTGGGTGTGATGCCCCGATTGTTCCACCTTCTGATTCTTGTGGATGTGGCTGTGATGTCCCAGTTACTCCTCCTGATTCTTGTGGATGTGGCTGTGATGCCCCGATTGTTCCACCTTCTGATTCCTGTGGATGTGGCTGTGATGCTCCAATTACTCCTCCTGATTCTTGTGGATGTGACTGTGATACCCCAATTACTCCTCCTGATTCTTGTGGATGTGGCTGTGATGCTCCAATTACTCCTCCTTCCAATCCTTGTGGATGTAACATTTCTATGCCTGGAAACTCTCAAAACTGTGGATGTGGCGTTTCTGGAGGTAATAGACCGAATCGTCCTCCATTCTTTGGAGTAGGACCAGAACCTGTCTGTCCTCCAATCCCTCCTGAACTATTATATTGTAGTAATCCTGCTGCTACTGATCAGCTCAATGGTATGGCACTAGCAATGGCCTATGTTCCTTGGCAATCTTATAGAAACTTGTATTGTGCAGCAGAAGGATTTCATAAAGGAACCATTTTTAAAGAGTTAAATTATGAATTTTTAGGAAGGAGATGTAATTAAACATGAAAGAAAGAGAACGTCAACAATTACTTCATGATATTGACATTGTCAGCTTTTGGCTGGATGAATTACGTCTTTTTCTGGATACACACCCATGTAATGAACAAGCTCTCGCTTCTTATAATGAACAGGCAGTTAAACGCCAGGCTCTGGTCAACCAGTATATTCGCCAGTTTGGCCCGCTTAATTACTATGATGTCAACCCATCTAATCAATGGCAATGGATAGCATATCCCTGGCCTTGGGAAGGAGCGTGTTAATTATGTGGACTTATGAAAGAAGATTACAATATCCAGTCAATATCAAACAGACCAATGCTGACCTTGCTCTAGTAATTATTAGTCAGTTTGGAGGTCCTGATGGCGAATTAGCTGCAAGTCAAAGATATCTATCCCAAAGATATACAATGCCCTATCGAGAAGTTGCAGGGCTTCTAACAGATATAGGTACAGAAGCTTCACAAATGTTCCAAAACTGACTCTTTTTAACTATCTATTTATAATATAACTCCATGAAAAAGGGAACATATTCAAATACACATCTATTTTCTCTCTATCTATAATCATTTTATCGAGAAGTTTTGCATAGAACTCTTCTTCATTTATCCTGTTTCTTATTTCTTTTCTTAATATATCCTGCTTCTCCATCTCAGATTTTAAATTTTCAATTTCTGTATTATATTTCGCTCTAAAAAAAATAAATTCATTGTGGTCAATATCTCCACTTGTATAAAGATCAATTAAATTAGTACATTTTTTCTTAATAGCATCTACCTTTTCAGAAAGAGCATAAACTTCTGTTATATCTATAGAAACAACTTTTTCTATTATTGTTATCAAATTATCTATTATTTGATTATACTCAATTTTTAGCTGCCTACAGACAAGCTCCATAATATGAATTACTTCTTCATTACGGATACTGAACCCTACACATCCTATTTTATTTCCAGCTCTATCAATATTTGGTATACCATTTTTTGTTGCTTCTAGACAACGCCATGCCTTATATTTACTTCCATCCTTTCTAGTTTTATATCTTGCGACATAACTTACCCCACATCTGGCACATTTAATTTTTCCAGAAAACGGATAACGATTGCTATATTTATTTTTTCCTTCCTGAGAAAATGATTTCGCAGTTAAAATACAATTTGCCCTATCAAATAGTTCACGAGATATAATTGGCTCATGATGATCTTTGATAATTACAAATTCTTCCTGACCAAAATTTATCTTTTTTTTATGAGAAAGAAAGTCTGGTGTATAGGTTTTTTTTTGTATTAAATCACCACAATACTTTTCATTTTGAATAATTCTTAAAATTGTTGTATTACTCCATTTTCTTATTTTCATTGATTGTAGATTTTCTTCTCTAAGTTCACGTGCAATAGTATGTGTTCCTTTTTTTTCCTGTACAAACTTATGAAAGATAAGGCGAACAATTTCTGCCCCTTCCTCATTCACATACATTTTACCATCTTTTATATCATAACCTAGCATACTTCTTCCAAATACAACGCCTTGCTCCATCTGACGTTTTTGTCCCCATTTTACACGCTCAGAAGTCTTTCGACTCTCCTCTTGTGCAATAGAGGACATAATCGTCAAGCGAAGCTCTGCATCACTATCTAAAGTATTAATATTGTCATTCATAAAAATAACACCCACACCATACTTTTTCAGTTCACGGGTATAGTATATACTATCAAGAGTATTTCTAGCAAAACGTGAAATTTCCTTTGTTATAATGAAATCAAACTCCCCATTTTTTGCACATGTTATCATACGGTTAAATTCTTTACGCTTTTTTGTATTTGTACCTGAAATGCCTTCATCTATGTAAACGCTGTCTTTGATACAATTCGATTTTGCCTTATACATTTTGATTTTGGCATACTGTTTGATTTTGCCCCACAGGGGAGGGTTCAAATTGGAAAACGGCAGAAAAACCCTCGCAGCCAGCCTTAGTCCGACATTGGGTAGGGACAGCTTTACCTTATTTTCTAAGCCCTGTTAAGAACTCTACGGTATCAGGATTGTAATGGAAGAAGAAGGCACTTTCTACTATAAAGAACAATATCCCTATTTATCCAGTTCTATAAGCATTGTATCTAACATACTATATAAATATTCCGCAGGAGAATCACCCTTAACTTTTCCATTTAGCATCATTATCAAATCTTTATTCGAAACACTCAAAATCAATTTACCGTTTTCTCTTAATGTCCCTTTCACTGCCTTTTTTGCATTCTTATCTTCCCCCTCACAAGAGATTATAATTGCAACACATCGTAAGGCTTTAGCATATAAATATTTATCTGTTGTATAAATTTCTTTTTGAGTTATTCGCCTAGTATAGTTCTTAAATTCAAAAATTATATATTTCGACCTAAAATATTCTTCAATAAACCTCCAAAACGCTACTTGAATATTATCTTTTATCTTACATATTAAGTCAAACCTATATAAGTCTTCATTTGAGCGTTGCTGATCACTCCATAACCCCAAATCTTCTTCAAAAAGATTCTTCAAAACTCGTATACATAAATCCTCATACTCACTACTATCTTTATCCTTCGCTTTCCAACTTTGAACTTCTTTTATTAATTTTTTAGTAACATCTTCTTCCGTAACTGTTTTTTCATCTATATCTGAATATTCCGTTCCCAATAAATTCATTAATCCCGTTGGTACCTTGGGTTCTATATCATCCACAGAATATTCTAAAATTGAAATCAACTGTGATTTTAAAATGTCATTATCTTTAACTATGTATAGTAAATTACTTATATCCAAAGCAATAATATTATTATTTTTCTTTAAAATCTCTTGCACTCTAGGTGAAAATATATTAGCAGCGACTAAAACAAATTTTGAATTTGTATCTTGTGCTAATGCAGAGGCTGATGCAACTGCATTCGATACCGTTTTAACATCTATTATTCTTTGTCTAAGAGCTTTTGTTTCTACATAAAATGTTATATTTTCTTTTTTGGCCAATATGTCATACATTGCATTCTTTTTTGCCATTTCAGTCATACAACCATATAATTGAAATATCTTATCCACAATAATTTCAAACTGATATCCTCTTTGTGGATAGCTGTATCCATATCGTGATATATCATCTATAATACGATTTGCTAAATCATCTTCATTTTCCCACAATCCCACAATTTTATCCGCAAAACTATTTTTTACATCTCCCTTAAATATGTCCTTTTTAATATATACAAATGTATTTTTTCCCTTACTTAATGCCGCATCATATTCCATCATAGAAAATTTATTTATGCCATCTGTAATAATAAGAATAAAGCAATCGCATTCATCAATCACATTTGTAATGAAGTTTTTCAAATTATTCATCGTAGTCAGTGATTCCACACTTCGCATTATTTCAAAACCACGTTCTCGCAATCTCATGCTGACAAAATCAATCTTATCAGTGTCTTTAAAAGCATAGCTAAAAAAAACTTTTCTCTTAATATTACTTAATTCTCGCATCTGTCCCTTATCACCTTTCGTACATTCATTCTTACATTTCCCATAAAGTAAACCATTGAGCCACAGGCATCGCTGCCCATGGCTCATATTCTACCATTATCCTTCCCAAATTGGAACTATATTTCATACAGAAACTTAACTGTCAAACGGATTCCGCACTTTCCACACGATTTGTATGGCATCCTCTTCATGCACAACTTCTTTCTTGAATCTCTGTCCCATCTTTAAAGGTGAAACGGATATCTTCTTTATTAAAAACTGTGACAAAATCAACCAGGCTGTACCATTGCTCTTCATCAAACTCCGTGGTCACGCCGTCCTGCCGCTCCAGTTCTGCAAGGAGCCTTTCTATCTGTTCCTTTTTCGCCTGCTTCTCAGTGATGGCATTTCCCACAACCTGGTTTCATCGTCAAAGAAATGCATCGCAAGGCTTCCATCCGGCAGTGCTGTGATGAGCCTGACCGTCCTTTCAAAAGCCTCCCGTCAAAGCTGCCTGTCCCCATTAGCCCACACATATTTCCATGAGCTTCTCTTCGGATAGTTACGGCTCTTACACGTCATCCCTGCTTCCTTTTTCGCCCTGCAGAACCAGCTAATGTATTCCTTCCCTTTTGTGATTCCTTTCCGGCGGGTAAAATTCTGGTCGCATATGCCGCACCTGATCTTTCCCGTAAAAGGATAGGTTGGATTGACAAGCCCTGCCCGCCGTTCCATCTCCGCCTGGGAATCAGCATCAATGTGACTTCGTCACAGAATCAAACAGTTTCTTCCTGTATAATAAAGAAAAACAAAAGGAGTTTTACCATGACAAAAAAGAAAGCGGCTGTCAGCATCCGGGAATGCGTTGCCTGCGGATGCTGCATAAAAGTCTGTCCACGAAACGCGATCACCGTTCCAGGCGGCATCCATGCGGTCGTCAACAGGGAATTATGTGTCGGATGCGGGAAATGTGTAAAGGAATGCCCCGCAAGTATTATCTCATTGGAGGTGACAGAATAATGAAAGGAAAAAAGAAATGGTATGATTACCTTTGGATCGCCTCACTGACCTACCTGATCCTTGGCTTTTTTAATATCCTCTTTGCATGGCTGGGGCTTTTATGCTTTTTTATCCCTCTTGCCATAGCGGTTGTAAAAGGCAATAAGGCATACTGCAACAAATATTGTGGCAGAGACCAGCTATTTTCCCTGGTCGGCGGCAGGTTCGGCTTGTCACGGAAAAAGGATATCCCCGGCTGGATGAGATCGGGTTATTTCCGATATGGATTTTTGATATTCTTCTTTGCAATGTTCTTCCTTATGCTGTGGAACACCTGGCTGGTTTTCGCCGGGGCAAAAAATCTTGGTACCGTAGTAACACTGCTGTGGACATTCAAGCTTCCATGATATTGGGCTTACCATGGAACCCTGTTCTCTGACGGTGTCGCCCAGTTCGCATTCTGCTTCTACAGCGTGATGCTCACCTCCACCGTACTGGGATTTTTGACCATGACCTTATTCAAACCCGCTCCTGGTGCGTATACTGCCCCATGGGAACAATGACACAGCTTATATGCAAAGCAAAAAACGTGACTTCGTCACAGAAACAGTAAGCAGGATATGATACACTGCTAACAGATAAAAAGAAAGGAAGGTACTGATCATGTCCATAATCCATGGATAGGCAAGATCAAGGTAGACCAGGAATCGGAACTGGCACAAAAATTCCATGTTATGAGCATCCCCACACTGGCTGTGATCAAAAACGGAAACGTCATAAGCCAGTCAGCAGGCGCAAGACCGAAAGCAGATATCCTCGCCATGTTAAAAGGCTAGATCACGGAGGCGCTTTTTATCAAGGATCGTAACGCTGCCTCTGGAAACCTCCACAATCCCTTCACCGGCAAAATATTTCAGCATCCGGGATACCACTTCACGGCAGAACCCATATATCGGGCAATCTGCCCGTGCGTCAGCGCAATGGTATCCGAACCGGTCCTGGCTGATTCATCCGAAAGGAAGATTGCCAGACGTTTATCCATGCTCATAAACAGTACCTGCTGTATCACCCACATCACATCCGAAAAGCGGCTGACCGCAGTTTCCAATGCAAATATGCGGATGTCCGGATTCCGCTGCGACACTGCCGCAAAAGCAGGACCGCTGACCACACAGCACTGGCTGTCCTCCTCCGCATCTATGAATATATCAAATGTAATGGCAGACAGCATACACAGATCGCCCCTGTGCAGACGATAAAGTGTAATCTCCTTTCCCTCCTCCGACATCATATAAAGGCGCAGGTTTTTGGAACGGACGAAGATTACGCCGGAACATTCTTTGCCGTTGTGGATATTCCTTCCCTTTGGGTAAGTAAGCATATAAGAATTCTGGCAGATGTACTCCCTGTCTGCATCGGATATTTTCTCCCAAAAAGTAAAATTTTCTTTATAAATATTTTCAAAAACGATTTCTGGCATTCTGTTACCATCTCCTTTTCCTTCCCTCATGCCTTACATTTCAATAAATGCTCATAAATACTTTTATCATGATCCTGAAACACATTAAAAACAACTCTCTGAATATGTGAACCTTTCAAATATTCCCTAACCGTCTGGATGGCAATCTCCGCCGCCCGTCCGTTGGGAAAACAAAATACCCCCGTCGAAATACAGCAGAACACAATGCTCCTGATCCCATTGGCTTCTGCCAGTTCCAGACAGGAACGGTAACAGGATTCCAGCTTTTTTTCATCTTCCTGCGTAACGGTTCCTGATACTGCCGGCCCCACCGTATGCAGTACAAATTTTGCAGGAAGGTTATATCCCTTTGTTATCTTCGCCCTGCCCACAGGCTCCTCATGTCCCTGAGCCTGCATCAGCTCCTGACACTCTTCCCTAAGCTGCAGCCCTGCCGCCGAATGAATGGCATTGTCGATACAGGCATGACACGGAATGAAACAGCCAAGCATCTGCGAATTAGCCGCATTCACAATAGCATCCGCCTTCAGACATGTAATATCCCCCTGCCATAGGGAGATACGGCTGTCTGAATTCACGGTCGGCAGTTCCAGAACATCCACTACCCCTTTTTCTTCTTGTTCTTCTGTTAACAGTTCATCCTGCAAGCGCAGAAATTCTGGGCTGAAGCGCTTTCCAGGATAACGTACATTCATCAGACTTCGGAGCAGATGCCTCTGGCTCTCCGTATCTTCTGCAAACTGTGTCGCCTGCTGCCTGTACTCCGGCGCTTCTTTCAAAAGCAGGCTGTTCAGTGCCCGTATTTTTTCTAACCGACCCATTTTCCACACACCTCCCCACCGTTATCTCCCACCGCCGTTATAATCACACTTCTGGCAATGCTGCATGGTATGTTCCGTATCCTCTTTATGATAAGCGCCCGACCACTGGCAGATGCTCTGCAAAATGGGGACGACAGACAGCCCCTTCTCCGTAAGGGAATATTCCACCCTGGGAGGGATTTCATCATACGACTGCCGGTTTATCATACCGTTTTTCATCAGCGCCTTTAACGAAGCGCCAAGAACCGCATCCGTAATATTGGTAAGCTCACTGCGCAGTTCACTGTACCGCAATGTCTTTTTTGCCGCCAGCACACAGATGATCCGGGAATTCCATTTACCCCCGAACACATCTAGGCCATATTCCAGCGGACAGCGGATATCCTTGTCTAATTTTGGTTTATACATATGATCACCTCAACTCATTCTTTTTCTGCGTATCCCTATATCATTATCCCTTTATATCAATCAAAAATCAAGTTACTATGAAAAAGAATAGTGGCTAATAAATTTACAAATATATTGCCCATATCAAGTAGAAAGAATATACTGCTGACGAGAAAACAATAAAGGAGGCATCCATCATGATAAAAAACATCGCCGCCGGCACAACTGGAACCTATGAAAGCGAACTAAAAAAGCTCCGGCTGACCCTTGAAGAATCCGATACCGTGATCATCGGTGCCGGGAGCGATCTCTCCGCTTCCGCAGGATACGAATTTGCCGGGGAACGCCTGGAAAAGCATTTTGGAGACTTCGTGAATAAATACGGGATGATAGATATGTATACCGGCTGTTTTGCGGACTTTGAAACTAATGAAGAACGGTGGACCTACTGGTCACGTTGGGCATGGATTAACCGCTATGAAGAGATTCCAAAAGATACCCACAAGAAACTGCTGGAACTTCTGTCCAGGAAAGATTATTTTGTCCTGACTACCAACATCGACCATACTTTCCAACGCTCCGGCTTTCCGAAAGAAAAGCTGTGCTATACCCAGGGCGATTTCGGGCTCTTCCAATGCTCGAAGCCCTGCCATACTGCCACTTATGATAATTACGAAACCCTGAAAAAAATGACGGCAGAGGCCAGGGGTATGCGGATACCCGCAGAACTCATCCCACACTGTCCAAAATGCGGACGGGAAATGGACTTTAACCTGTTCTGGGATGATACCTTCGTCCGGGATGAAGGCTGGCATACTGCACATGACCGCTATGAAGAATACCTGTCATGCCACGAAACCGGCAGGATTTTATACCTTGAGCTGGGCGTCGGCTTCAATTCGCCGGGCGTCATAAAGTTTCCTTTCTGGAACATGCCAGTAAAGAATCCGGATGCCGTTTATGCAAGCATAAACCTCACCAATCCCTGTTATCCCATATTATTAGAAGACCGCTCCATTGTGATAAGCAGGGATATTGACACCGTTATCCGTGAACTGGCATAATACCCTCATCGCGCAATACCGGCACCTTTCTATGGCAAAGTTCCACACAATGCCCGCAGCCGCAACATTTTGCAGCCTGCACCTCACTCCGAAAACCCGGCAGCATAATGATTGCGTGTTCCGGGCATTCTGCGATGCAGGCTCCGCAGCCAATACATTTTTCCGGATCAATATAGGCTTTCATGATTTCCTCCCACAGTGTTACAAACCACGCAGCTCCACGGCATGGCTATTTAACTTTAACATCACACAACTATTATCTGCCATATGTAAAACGGGTACAGAGCATTTTTATGGGCTCTATACCCGCCGCTTTTTGTCCGCCTTACAGAACTTTTTTGTTTTCCGCTCCTGGGGTAGTCACGATCACCTTTTCCGGTGTAATAACCAGCGCGCCCTTTGCGGCAGCCGCTCCATTGAACATTTTTTCCACCATGGCCTTAAACGTATCAACAACCGCACCTTCTGTCACGTACTCCGCAATGCCCTTGATCTGGTAGCCTTCCAGGGATTTTGCATCATATACGGAAATGGCAATCCTGCCGCCGTTTGCCTTCAGATTGTTCAGCGTGGTCTCAAGGAATACGTCACCCACCACCAGCTTCCCGTCTTCTGTTACATCCTTGAACGCCACGGGAACCACATTCGGCTCATTATTGGCACAGGTGGCTAAATCCCACATATTCTCGGCCAGCAGTTTCTTTACATTTTCATTCAACATAAGAAGTACCTCCTGAGTTTCATTTCTTAATTAGATTTGCTAAACCAAATTATAGTCTGCTGGCTTTAAAGATACAAGATATTAACAAATTAGTGAGCCACTAATAAATTTCATAGCGGTATTTTACCACAACTCAAAACATTTTGATTTTGCCTTGAGAGGGTTCAATTTTTCCAAATAAGGGGGGTTCAAATTTACGCAGGAAGGGTTCACGCATCTCTCAGCTTTCCACATCTCCAAAACCACTTACAACAAAAAAGGCATCTGGCGGTATCCAATATCGTCAAATGCCTTTATTTCAGCGGTTTTGCGGCTATTCTGCCTTTCCCCTTTGTATCAATTAAGCGAGTTTTATTTCTATGTAAACGCTGTCTTTGATACAATTTTCACATTTTGTTTTAATAGAAAATTGGGTTCATGAGGAAAAACGATAAACTACTTCACCTTGAAGGTCAAATTATATTTGTCTGCGTACGATTCTGCATACGAACCTTTCTTTCCGTATATAATAAGATTCTTGCTACAACGAGCAAATGCCTCATCTCCGATAACCGTCACTCCTTCTGGAATTATTATATTCTCTAAACTGCTACATCCCCAAAACACAGAGCTTCCGATAAATACTACTTCTTTTGGAATCGTTATACTTTTTAAACTGCTACATTCAAAAAATGCGTAAGCCCCTATATCAGTTACTCCTTCCGGAATCGCTATACTTTTTAAACTTTCACATCCTTGAAATGCACCACCTTCAATGTTTATCACCCCATCTGGAATGATTACACTTGTTAAACTACTGCATCCAAAAAACGTATGACTTTGAATTTTTGTTATTCTTTCTGGAATCGTTACATTTTTTAAGCTACTGCATCTGAAAAATGCAGCAGAACCAATATTGGTTACTTCCTTTGGAATTCTTACACTTTCTAAATTGCTGCACCCAGAAAATGCAGAATTCCCGATGCTGATTACTCCTTCTGGAATTATCACACTACTTAAATCTTGACATTCCTCAAACGCATTATTCCCAATGCTTGTCACTCCTTCTGGAATCGTTACTTCTCCTAAACAATTCCTTCCATCAATCAAAATTCCATTTACAATAACCAGTGGATTTTTCTTTCTTTGATTTTTCAGCCACTGTGTCGATTCAAACGCATATTTTCCGATTTTTGTCACTTCCTCTGGAATGGTTATATTTTTTAAATTGCTGCATTCAGAAAACGCACGGTCTCCGATCTCTGTCACTTTCTCTGGAATGGTTACAGTGCCTAAACTGCTGCATCCCGAAAATGTATAAGAACCTATACTGGTTACTCCTTCTGGAATCTCTATACTATCTAAACTGCTGCATCCCGAAAATGTATAAGAACCTATACTGATTACTCCTTCTGGAATCTCTATGCTATCTAAACTGCTGCACCCCAAAAATACAGAACTTCCGATTTCTGTTACTTTTTCTGGAATGATTACATTCTTTAAACTGCTGCATCCTCTGAATGTATCATCTTCGATTCTTGTTACTCCTTCTGGAATCTCTATGCTATCTAAACTGCTACACTCCCAAAATACAGAACTTCCGATCTTTGTCACTTTCTCTGGAATGATTACACTTTTTAAATTGCTGCACTCCCAAAATACTCCATCTTCTATAGTTGTCACACCTTTTGGAATTGTTATACTCTTTAAACTTTTGCATCCTATAAACGCATAAGCTACAATATTTGTTACTTCTTTTGGAATTACTATTTCTCCTGAACACTTTTTTCCATCAATTAAAATTCCATTTATAATAACTAACGGATTTTTCTTTCTTTGATTTTCTAACCATGGAGTAAAATCAAAAGCAGAAGTTCCAATGCTTGTTACTCCATCTGGAATTTTTATACTTTTTAAACGTTCACAACCTTTGAATGCACTCTCCCCAATCCTTTTTATACTTTTAGGAAGTACTATATTACTTAGATTACTACATTTATAAAATGCAGAATCCTTGATATCTTTCACTCTGTTTGGAATTGTTATATTTTTTAAGCTTTTACATTTATAAAATGCACCTTCGCCAATACTTTCTACTTTATTTGGAATTGTTATATTTTTTAAGCTTTTACATTTATAAAACATATAATCGTTAATACTCTTTATTCCTTTTGGAAGTGTTATACTGCTTAAGCTTTCGCATTCTAAAAATATACCTTTTCCGATTTCTTGTATTCCATCTGGAATTTTTATACTTTTTAGACTACTACATGCGGAAAACGCACAATCTCCAATCCTTTTCACTTTATTTGATATTTTTACACTACTTAAATTTCTGCATCCGGAAAATGCAGAAATTCCGATCTCTTCCACCCCGTCTGGAATCGTTACACTACTTAAACTTTTACATCCAGAAAACGCATGAGTTCCAATCTTTGTTACTCCATTAGGAATTGTCACTTTT
The DNA here is from genome assembly GCA_947089905.1 of uncultured Lachnospiraceae bacterium. Taxonomy (GTDB): domain Bacteria; phylum Bacillota; class Clostridia; order Lachnospirales; family Lachnospiraceae; genus MGBC140009. The sequence continues at coordinate 266,519 of CAMUMG010000002.1, read as the reverse complement.
TTAGCATCTCCACAATATTTCACCAATATGTTATCCTCAATTACAAAATCCTCAGATGTACTTTCTGCAGCTTTGATTTGTACTTGTGGAAATGTATAACATAATATCATAGCAAATAATACTATACTTACGATCCTGTATAAAGAACTTCGCCAACCAGCTTTTTTTCCTTGCTGTTTCATTTTATTCCACAACCTTTCATTATTTTTTAAGAAAAACAAATGAGCAACTTATTGATATCTGCTATATCCTACCTCCTTGTTACTTAAATTTTATCACATATTTAAAAGTAGTAAATGTTTTTTTATAAAATTAGGGATAGAAAGATTCTAAATTCTTATTGTATTAGTCGAAAAATAGCGATACAATAAGAAAGGGATAACGATATACAGGAGGCGTATAATGAAGCATACAAAAAAAGGAACAAATTCAAAAAAAAGGATAGTAGATGAAATTCTTTATCAAATTGGTGGAAGTGCCATCTTAGTACTTCTACTTATAGCAGCTGTTGCAATCTATATGGTAGGCTCGCTAAGTATTACATCAAAAAAGACAGAACTAACACAAGAATCCAATGCAGCTGCCAATCAACTTACAGGATTTCTGGAACAGTATATAAGGAGTGCTGAACAGTTAGCTGTCAATCCTGAGATCAAATATGTTATGATGGAAACAAAAGCAGGAGAGCATATTTGGGAAAATGAAAAAATGAATACTGTTATGGATAACCTTATTAAAATCGCAAATACTGATTCCGAAAATGTTATGGCAGTGTGGCTTTCTGATTTAGACTCAAGTACATTAGTACAGTCAGATGGTTTTATAAGTGGAGATGGTTGGGATATTACAGGACGTGGTTGGTATAGCTGTATCACTACAAAAAAACCGATCCTAACGGAACCTTATGTTGATTCTTCGACTGGAAAAATGATTTTAAGTGCTGCATCTCCAGTTTATGATGATGCTACAGGCACTGTTCTTGGTGCAGTAGGCATGGATATTTCTCTTGATCATATGACAAACATTATGAGTGAATACAAGATTGGTCGTAATGGATATATGTTATTATTATCTGAAAATGGCACCTTCCTTTATCACCCAGAAAAGGATATTATTCAAAAAAATGTTAAAGAAGTAGACGTATCCCAAAATGTCATAAATATACTCAAATCAAAAAATAATGAATTTTTTAGATATAAAATAGCTGGCCTTACAAAATATGGTTCATTACAACATGCAGGGGATACAGGATATATTGTACTGAGTAGTTTACCTTTATCAGAATACTATTCTATGTTAATTACAATGGTCATTGCACTGCTCATTCTTTTTGCAGTCGGTATTATATTGATAGCATTCAGAATCAAGAAAAGTGCTATCAATTTGACAAAACCTATCTTAGAACTAAACCATATTGCACAACAACTTGCTGCTGGAAATCTGGATGTAAATCTTCATATAACAAGTGAGGATGAAATTGGAGAGTTAGGAGAATCTTTCCAAAAGACAGTAGATCGACTAAAAGAGTATATTGTATATATTAATGAAACCTCGGAAGTACTGACACAAATTGCTGATGGGAAACTAAGTATTAATTTGAAACATGACTATGTGGGTGAATTTCAGAAAATAAAAATTGCTTTACTCAATATTTCTGATTCTATGAATCAGGTTATGATAGGAATTCATACAAGTTCTGAACGAGTATCTGTTGGAGCCACTGAACTTGCTGCTGCCTCTCAAGTATTAGCAGAAGGTGCTGAGGAACAAGCCGCTTCGATTGAACAAATTTCAGCAACGACAAATACTGTTACAGATCAGTTAGAAAACAGTCGTAAGGAGGCCGAAACTTCCGCTAAAGCAACTGCATATACTGCTAAAATGATCGAACAAAATCAGGAAAAAATGAAACTAATGATGGATGCTATGAGTAAAATCCATCAGACTTCTCAACAAGTTGTTGGAATCATTCAAACAATCGAAGATATTGCATCACAAACAAATCTTCTATCCCTAAATGCCTCAATAGAAGCTGCTCGTGCTGGTGAAGCAGGAAGAGGCTTTGCGGTTGTTGCTGATGAAATCGGAAAACTGGCATTAGAAAGTTCAAAGGCAGCTAATACTACAAAAGAGCTAATCGAAATTTCAATGGAAGAGATTAACAAAGGAAATACAATTACAATTAGTGCAATGGACTCACTAAAAGAATCGGTAAATGCTGTAAATGCTGTAAATGAAATGATCCAACAAACAAGTAAAAATGCGGTTGTTCAAGCAGAAAATATGAAACAGCTCAGTATAGGAATTGAAGAGATTACCCATAGAATACAAGATAATTCCGCAGCCTCAGAAGAAACTTCTGCAACTTCAGAAGAGTTGGCTTCACAGGCTGAAATATTAAATAAAATGGTACAAAAGTTTGAACTTTGTCAATCAAAGACAAAAAGATGAAAGGAAAAAAGAACTTTATGGAAAAATATACTCTTGATACTGACCTTTCATCTCTTACCGATACACAGACAAATGAATGGATATTAGAATTTCATGATATGATTGAAGATGCTTTTGCAGATAGCGACAATCATTCTCGTCTGTTAGGAAATCTGCTCATTATGGAACGATATACAAATACTCTCTGTCAGGGACTGAAAGCCCAAGATAAAAAACTTTCTTTTGGTGTGCAAAAAGCGATGGATCTGTTATGGGACTATTTGAATGATCGTATCATTCCTGCTGACTTTCAGGACTTTGCCAATGATCTTTACACCTGTTTTTTAGCTTTTAATATAGGTACGAAAGACGATGAGCCAGAAGAATTTTGTAATAAATATTTTAATGGGATAGCCCCTGAAGCTTATGAAAATGTTGCTCTTGAGTGGAGTTCATGTCTATTGATGGAGTTGATATCTATTACAGGTGCACATCTGGAACATGAGGATTTTGAGGAAATTTGTGAAATTGATTTTTATGGTATTAATAAGATGCTAGATCTTTTAGAAGATGCTTGTATTGAACTTACCAAAACGCCTTTGCGTTCTAATTTAACCCAAGATTTCATAGAAGCGATAAAACAGGTTCATCTTACTCCATTATTCCGTCAAATTATTTATCATATTCAAAAAGATTTAAAGACCGCACTGAATGCCACCCCAAATCAATTTTTGTCCTTAAAAGAAGAATATCGACAATATACTATTATTCCAAAAGAATATGCTACTGCTTTATTGGAATATTAGATTCAAAAATGCGATTGGTGTTCCTATTGTAAAATAAAATATTTTAAAAGGGAAGATAAAATATGGAAGAAAGTTTTAATGTACCGAATTGGATGAAATATCCATCTATGTTTCAATTTTATAAACAATCTTTAACAGAAGAAATAGACTTAGAACCTGATATCAAATTTTTATCTGATCCCTCTCTGGGAAGATATCCAGAGTATCGTTTAAAAAGTTTAGAAATTCCTGAAAATATTAGAAATTTTCTTGTAAAGGTGGGTTTACCAGATCAATTTATCGATTGGCGTTCTCCTGACGAGGAAGAGGATTTTAAAAAAGAGGTCACAAATGGAATTATATTTTGGCTTAGTTGTCTTACTATAAAACAAATTGCGAAGAAAAAGTATCTGATTATTGGAGAATCTAAAAATTTAAGTAGAAGCTATATCATTTGTAATTATAGACAGCCAGATGAAAATAAAATTTGGGAGAAATCCGAAAGCTGTACTCTAATCTTAGTAGAATTAAAAACGGGAACTATCTGGCAATGTATTTATAAAGATACGTTTATTTTTGTCAATAGTAGTTTAGAACAATATTTGTTATCTATGGCTTATTGGAGAGCATTTTATCCTTCCTTTACTGAAAAGATACATACTTTTCTTCAAGAACATCCAGATAAGATAGAAGAAGAATATATTTTTAAACATCAAAAAACGCTTTATAAACCATTTATAAAACGACTAAAGGCACTTGATCCAGAAGCAGTAAAAAAAAGAAGAAGTTACTGGAAATTTATGTGTGATTTAACTTTATACTAATAACTTCTATTGAAACACAAGGAGCTATTGAAATTTAGGAATTCTAAACCTAGTTTTCAATAGCCCCTATTATTTTATTTAACCAACACTTTTTTTCATCTTTATTAATATAAGAATAATACTAATTCCCATTAAAATATGTCCTATTCCTGCAATACCAGAAATAGATGAGTCTATTGCCTTACTCAAATTCATTATTTTTTGTACTTGTATTAACCCACGTATCAAAAAAGCAAGTCCAGTAATATTTAATCCCGTCTGATAAAGGATTGTAATTTTTTTTATATTCTTATCTGAAAACTGAAATAATTTTTCTGAACACATAAGTATAAGAAAAAAGAACATTCCCAGTAAGAAATAATGTGTATGTATAATAGATAGATTGGTTTGTCCTGTAAAGTCTTTTATCTTTGTGAACTCTCTATAAAATACTCCAAATATCATAGCAATAACTGCATAGACCAACGCTAAATTAGCATATCGTTTCTCCATTTTTATCCTCTTTTCTGTCTATTATGATTGTTTATAAAGCTGCCATCCCATCCATATAACCCAAACATAGGCAAGTGTTTTTGGAATCATGAGTATACCTACAATCGGAACTATTCCACTAAATAAAACGACTGGCAGATAGAAACCAAAAGATAGTGCAACTGCGATTGGTATAAATCGAAATACCTTATCATTTGTTCTTTTAATTTCCTGTGAGAAAATAATAATAATTATAATTCCCATGATAGCAAATGGGATATTTCGTAAAATCCCATATAAGAGCGGCGGACGATAGGAAAGCCACTGATTTTGTGGAAGCAGACAAAATATAATTCGTAAAGCTGTTAACCCATACATAATTTTTGTAAGATCTTTTCTTTCTTTAATTTGGTAATAGTCACGCCAGATAAAATACAATATCAAATAAAAAATAGTCATTGTAATCGATGTAATAAATTTTCCAATTCCCAATACGGCTGCATTTTTTTCAAGACCTGTTGTAAAAAGAGCATAGCAGCGTGGAATAAGATGAAACGCATCCCCTGCTCCAAGTAATGTTGCCATACACCCTGCCTTTTTTACCAAACGATTTTTTCCCTTTATAAGCATAGTAATTCCTACAATTAAAGCAGCACTAAGGTATAAAACATCAAAAGTAGTTTCCGCAATTGCCTGTGGCATAGTAACCTCCATTTCTGTTTAGTAGATCATACGATTGATAACTATAATTAAAAAATCAATATCAGGCTCTTTCATTTTTAATAACGCCATTATATTCATCATAATAAACTCTATAAACCGTTCTTTTATAAAGTCTTTATTCCAAATCTTTTTATCTATGTTTGGATCTTTTTCAATAAGTTGAATTAAGAAAGTTTTTAATTCTAACTGTACAGATGCCATACGCCTTTGTCCTGCTGTTTCTACATGATTGAGACTATTCATAAGTTTTCCACCAGAACAATCCATTTTCTCTTTAAGAAAAATAAAAATTTCTTGTATCTGATCGCAAAAGGAATTAGATTTAATTATTTCTTTCATTTCTGAAAGGGTCTGTTTCCAATACTCTTCTGTAAGAGCAAGCAAAATGTCGTCTTTATTTGAAAAATAATTATATACTGTACCACTTGCTATACCTGTCTTTTTTGCAATCGTACGAATATTGATTTTATCTATCCCTTCTGTATCCGCAATACTATGTGCCATATCTAATAATGTTTCTCTCAGCTTATCATCTTTCTTTCTCATTTGATTCCCCCTTCCTACAATATAAATGAACATGTTCATTTATATTATATATGATGTAGATTAACTTGTCAACATCTTTTCAAAATATATATATAAAAGCTGTTATACTAAGTAAAATACATACAAGATATGATAAAATTTCATACTATATCCTGTATATTGACTCTTAGTATAACAGCCTTTTTTAGAAAATCTCTATAAAAATTACATTTCAGTTCCAAACGGAACAAGATTTTTTACAACATCAATTGGATAAACGATCTTATCCTCATTATCAATATCCACTAATGAATAACGATCATTACCCATACCCAATTCTTTCATATAAGAAAGCTGACGCAGTCCGTGACGAGATTCTATTCTCTCTACTAAATCGTGATTTTCTTCCTCTTTCATAGCATATATAATGTCTATACAGGCCTGATCCAATGCTAAAATATCCAAAGAAGCACAGATCCCCACATTTGGAGTTACTACTGGTTCGGCATGAATACCTTCACAATCACAGGATACTGACATATTTCGCATTACATTAATATAGGCAATCTTTTTATCAAAGTAATCCACTACAGCTTTCGTAGACTCTGTCATACGCTCCATAAACTCTTCATCGCTAATGTCCCATTGGTTGTTCTGTCCGGGTGTGGTATGAATCATAGCCTTGCCCACCTTTCCGTCTGCACAGCCAATACCAATATTTTTATTAGAGCCCCCAAACCCTCCTTTCACATGACCCTTGAAATGAGTCAATACTAACAACGAATCGTATTCTAACAATGTCTTCCCCATAGACATCTTCGTAAACCATTTTCCTCCCTTTATGGGAAGAAAAACTGCTCCATCTGCATCCATGATATCTACGGGAGCAAAAGTCCAACCGTTGACCTGTAAAGTTTCTTTATGTTTTTCAGTAGTATCCCGATCTCCTTCATAATACGAATTTGTTTCGATAATGATTCCATCTGTCAGCTTCCTATCTATCAGTGATTTGACCCAATCCCTTGGAATGATATTAGGACCATTCTTTTCACCAGTATGAAGCTTAATCGCTATCTTACCTTCTAATACATTTTGGACACGCTCGTAAATCTTTAACAGCCCCTTTTCAGACAATTCACGGGTAAAAAATACAATCGATTCCTTACCAGAACGTTTGGTATAGGGAATATAATGATCTCCTCCTGTGCCAGGAATTACTTTTTTCTCTGTCATATAATTCTCTCTTTCTTAAAAATTCTTAACTATATTGATTATTTTATATTTCAAAATAACTTGCCCTAAAAAATTCCTTCCAATAACCTTATATATTCGTTAATAAAATCACTATTTTTTTCCTCATAAATTGTCTTTTTTGCTAATGAAATATTATCAGTGATAATATTATCTACATTTAATTCTATCATTTTTCTGATACTTTCTTGTGTATTGACTGTCCACGCATAAAGTTCTTTTCCTTCCCTATGTACTCTACTGACTAAATCGGCAGTTATACTGGTTGCTTCAATACTGAAATGATCAGCAGCCTCTAATGAAGTAATATTCCCATATGCCAGACTCATAACATAAACTGTTTGTACTTTTTGGTTATATGCTTTTACATTTTCTAATACATGATAAACTTGAGATGTAATCACACATTTATCTTCAAAATCCAATTCTATTATCATATCTACAACATTTTTCTCAAAATCTGTTTCATAACCTGTAGGTTTTAACTCAATATTTAACTTAATATTATTCTCTTTTGCAAAGACAATTACATCCGATAACAAAGGAATTTGTTCCCCCAAAAAATCAGAACTAAAAAAACTTCCAGCATCTAATTTACACACATCATCATAAACAAGTTCCCATGTATTTTTATCTACTCCTGTAGTTCTTTTGAAATTAGTATCATGAATCACAATAATTTTTCCGTCCTTTGTCTGCTGCACATCCAATTCAATCCAATCTGCTCCTAATTCCTTTGCACCCATAAATGCACTCATTGTATTTTCTGGATAGTTTACAGATGCCCCTCTATGTGCAGTAACCTCTGCTGTTTTAACATATTCAATATTAAAATTATATTTTCCTAGATATAATTCATAGATAAATCTTGTCCCCAAAATTAGCATAATAATTATTGCCAAATAAGTGATACTGTGTAGATGAGGTTTCTCTTTAATGGTCTGATTTATTTTTTTTACCTCTAGTGAATAAATCTTTTCTTTGCATTCTTTTTTATGTATATAATATAAAACACTAATACAGGCATAACTGATAGGAATTGCTAAAATCATAAGAATAGCAGCAGAAATAATAATGAATATTCCAACAATTAAAAATAGTATATTATTTAGAAAAATAAATCTATTTAATATACTTGAAATTATTATAATCAATAAAATCCCTATCATAATAAATAGTATATAAACAATAGAAATTATAATCTGGATTACTATTAGAAAGAGAAAATCTTTAAGATGTTTCTTTTTTCCAAGATGTCGACTTCTTTTTCTTGCTTCCTTAAAAGAAATATCCTCTAAAACAAAATAATGTAAGGAGTAAATCCAATGAAACAATAATATTGTAAGTAGAATAACTACCCCTAATGCTAATGGAAACAATATTGGATCTTTTATAATATATTCTTGAATAAATTCTGGAATCGGAATTGTAGAAATTAGTCCAGAAGTCATTCCAATATTTAAAAATGGAATTAAAAACAGCGTAAAAAAGGCTAAAGAAAGACTACGAATATGAAATAATCCTCTACACTTTTGTATGGATAGTTTAACAGCATCTAAAATTCTGACCTTCTTTTTTTGATAGGACTGATCTAAGATAATAATAACCGTTGTAATATCAAACATAGTATAAATTGTCATTATTATTATCAAAATTAATAAAGATAAAAAGGTAATTGGTTGAGTTACAAATGAGATTATATTTTCTAATGTCAAATAAGTATATCCTGTTATTTTCATAATTAAATCAAATATACTTAAAAATAATGGAACAGCAATCAACATGGTCAGTAACTTAAAAATAATTTCAAATCCTATTAATACTTTTATATTTGTAGAAATTATTTTTATAAACTGTTTTATCTTTTGCATAAATAAATCCTTTCATTTTTAAGAAAACTTTCAAAAGATTAAATCTTTTATTTATTATAATTGACAGATAATGATTCGTCAATCAAACAGATTTGTTGTGTTTAATATATAATAATCAGTATAAATCTTTTTATCATCTCCACCTATTAATTTTTCTTTAGATAGTGTAAACCCTAACTTTTTTGCTGCCATTTTTCGCTCAGAAGCAAAATGCGGAATCTTTGTAGCAATCATTTGGCACTGAAATAATTCAAATGTTGAAGGTATCATTAAAGATAAGATTTCAAAAATACTTTTTCTGTATTCATAGTCACTTCTTAAATCTAATCGCAACAGACCACAATTATTAAAATAATCATTTGATCTACGGTTAAATAATTCTATCGTTCCTATAGCATGATCAATATTTTTGTCAATAATTGTCCAACGAATAAAACCTTTTTTTTGGTATGCACATTTCCAAAAGTCTATTGCACCCTGTACACGCTCTAAAGATTTATAATAAAAATCATCTCCATTACAATTATCACTGTTAAAGAATGGCACAGCCTTTTCATCAGAATAAACCAAAAGCAAATCATCTGCATCTGAGGTTTCAATCAATCTTATAAGATAGTTTTTATTCTCAAAAACGGGACATTTTTTATATGGATTAACCATAACATTTCCTCCAATTTACATTTTACAAATATTTTGATATACTCATGGGAATCTATTTTATCCGTCATTTTTAAAATAGTATCTGCGGATTCATGTTCTCTTTCAAAAATTTTCTCTATCACCTTTAAATCCTTCATCCACACAAGCTTAAATGTACTTTGATCTTCTTTCCGTAAAACAGAAAGATCTAAAATAATACTATTGTTGTTTGGCTTTGATATTCGAACTATTTTCTCTATTGATCGGACTGTTCACTAATTCCTATTATAATTTTTTATTAATTAATTACAACAGTTAATTCCTATTTTTAGATACTTATAAAAAAAAGCCCATCAGAAGATGGACTTGATCAGGCTTGTGTTATGATAAGGAACTATAGTTTGACATCCAGTAATATGATTCTTCAATTTTACGTGAGAACCGTTTTGGCTGACTACTTGTTTCAATCCACTCGCGGCAGTTAAGAGCAAGACAATGATGTGGATTGCTTCATGGCAGTAGGAGATATACGCCCGCTACTGCTGTTATGTATAATTGAAATGAAAAAGAAAACTATTTGAGTTTCAATCTATATATTTATTATAGAATGTAACAGCAAAACTATACAAAAAACTTTATTTTGTACAACCCCTTTTGACCACAAATATATAACATAATAGCATAAAGACGTTCTATTTTCATTTTTTATCTTCATGTTACAACTCCTATACTCGTATTTCAACTCCATTCTTAAATATAAACCGAATATCTTTCTTATCAAAAATAGTGATATACTCTATAAGACTATACCAACTATCTTCATCAAATTCCATATAAATTTTATCTACTATTTTCATTTTAATAAGAAATCTTTCTACTGCCTTTTTTCTATTCTGCTTTTCCAAAATCTTTTTTTTAATCTCATCTAATTGTATACTATCATTTTTATCAATACACTGTTGTAACCTTTTTTGTTCTATTTCCAGTATACTTGTATCATAAATTATATTCTTAATAGTATTATAATCTTCCATAATTTTTTCCTTTTCTGTAAAAAGAAGGTTTACTGCTTTCACAAAAAGTTCTTTGATCATTTCTTCGTTTAAATGAGGAGTACTGCATTTTTTTTGACCATCAAATTTGTGATTGCACTGCCATACTGTTTTGCGATATTTATCAGTGGAATGCCATACTTTCGAACCATACCAACTTCCACAGTCACCACATTTGATTTTGCCAGAAAAAATACCAACACTACTTCTGCGGTTTTTACCGGAAAAATTTACTTTTATATTTTTTTGTACTATATCAAATATAGCAGGGGGTATAATCGCCTTGTGATTTCCTTCTATATAATACTGTGGAATTTCACCTTCATTTATCTTCTTTTTTTTAGATAAAAAATCTACTGTATAGACCTTTTGTAAAAGAGCATCACCTTTATATTTTTCGTTAGTAAGTATGCTTTTTACTGTACTTTGCGACCAAACTTTTTTGTTTCCCGGAGTTAGAATATTTTCTTTTGTAAGCAGCTTTGCAATTGAATAGGGAGATCTTCCCTGTAAAAAAAGTCCATAAATTCTTCGGATAGTTTTTGCCTGTTTTTCATTTATTACTAAATTTCCATCTTCCCCCCGATCATAACCAAGAAATCTTTGAAATGGGACTGTGACTTTTCCATCTGCAAACCTTTTTCTTTGACCCCATGTACAATTTTCTGAAATAGAACGACTTTCTTCCTGTGCCAATGAAGACATAATTGTAAGAAGCAATTCTCCTTTACTATCAAATGTCCAAATGTTTTCTTTCTCGAAATAACACTCTACATTTTTTTCTTTCAACTTACGAATAGTAGTTAAACTATCTACTGTATTTCTTGCAAACCTTGATACTGACTTAGTGATAATAAGATCAATTCGATTATCTAAAGCATCTGTTATCATCCTATTAAATCCATCCCTATTTCTGGTATTACAGCCTGTAATTCCCTCATCGGCATATACAGATACAAATTCCCAGTCCTTTCGTTCTTTGATATAATTTGTATAATACTCTATCTGTGCCTCGTAACTGCTCTGCTGCTCTTCATGATCTGTACTAACACGAGCATAGGCAGCAACTCTGCGCTTTTTAAGATTTTGAATAGAATCTCTGTTGTACTTCTCTTTTGTTGCAGGTATTACAATTACATTTTTCGACATTTTTCTTCTCCCTCTTATAAAAAAAGAATTTCATGTCATCTTTGTTTTATAGTTATTCTACCCTCTGTAAAATGAAACTTTAAATCTCCATTTTCTAAAATAGTTATCTTGTTAATCCTATTTTTAAAAATCGTTTTGTTAAATTCATCTATTTCAAGAACCTGTACACAAATTTGTTCTAATTCTTCTTCCCTAAAATTTGTACTTTTACAAACTATTTCCCTTTTCTTTTTAGAGCTACAGATCCAATATATATATGTCTTCCCTTTTACTATAATTTTTTTTCTTGTATAATAATTTCCACAGATATCACAGTAGATACTACCTGTAAAACAGTACCTTAGATTCATTTTATCTGATTTGTGTTTTATTCTTTTTTGTACTTTTTTATAAGTTTCTCTATCTAAAATTGCCTCATGACAGTCTTGTATATAATACTGGGGAAGTTGTCCCCGATTTAAAACTTTCTTTTTCATAATAGGATCTTTTACAAAATATTTCTGATGTCTAATATCCCCCATATAAATTTCATTATGAATTATAGTATTTAACGAAGCCTCTGTAAACTTACAACCGTTTATTGTAACAAATCCTTCTTCATTTAATGTTTTAGCAATTTTTCTAAGAGAAATTCCTTCAAGACATAGATTAAAAATCCAACGAATAATCTCTGCTTCTTGTGGAATAATCACATACTTTTTCTGTTTTTCATCATATTGATAACCTAGAACATGTTTATTTACCTCTCTACTTTCTCCAGCCTCAAACCTTTTTCGAATTCCCCACTTTATATTTTCACTGATAGAATAACTTTCCTCTTGTGCAAAGGAAGCAAGAAGTGAAAGCATAAGCTCCCCATCTTTCGAACAGGAATGAATCTGTTCCCTTTCAAACCAAACTTCAATACCAAGCGATTTTAAATGTCGAACTGCATTTAAAAGATCAACTGTATTTCTTGCAAATCTGGATATACTCTTTGTCAAGATAATGTCAATTTTTCCCATATCACAGTCCGCTATCATCCTCTGAAATTCCTGTCGTTTAGAAATAGATGTTCCTGTTATCCCATAATCAGCATATACTCCTACATATTCCCATTTAGGATTTTTTTTAATCATATCACTATAATAGTCTATCTGTGCAAAAATAGAATGAATAAGTTGTCCTGTATCTTTCGAAACTCTTGCATAAATAGCTACTTTTTTTGGTTTTTGAAGTGGTAAAAAGAGAGGTTCTACTTTTTTTATTTTAGACATAAATCCAAATCTCCACTCAAAAAGCTCTCTTCCTTTAAGGGTTTCCCAGCCAATAATGTGCCCAAAGTCGGTTGATATTTTTCTAATAAAATTGTATCAATCCGATTGTATTCTTCTTTTGTAATCAGTTCCTCTTTTCTCATAGATTTTGTTATGGAAAGAGCTATACAATACATTAACTCCGCGTCAAATTGTTCTTTGCTTATAGCTATTACCTCCCTGTAGTAAAATGATTGACTTATTCCATAAAACATTTTATGAGTGATAGGTTTGTCCCTATTCCAGTTCATTTTTTACTTTTTATTCTTGTATATTCGATTTTTAAATATAACTGCTCTTTCCTTTTAACTTAATTGTATCAAATTAGATATTTTCATATCAGTAAAGATCTCAAAAAGTTCCCAATTAGGCTTATGTTCAATATACTGTTTAAAATAACGCTTCTGATTTTCAAACGAATTAACCTGATCTTGGCTATCAGTAGAAACACGACAATACGCAGCCACACGTATCTTGTCATCTACGTATTTTTTTTCTTGACTTAAAATTTCATATTTATTGATTGACATTAGAAATTCTCTTCCTTTTAATTTGTTTTTCAAGCTCCTCTATACAACATTCATATTGTGAATCAGTCAAAAACTCGTTTTTCTTTAAAGAAAAAAGGAGTGACTTTTGGAACTGTAACAAAAATACTTTATATTCTTGCTCTGTAATTTTTGGAACAGCTTCACCAACATAAATAAATTCCCTTTGCTTCAATAGCAACACCCTCATTATATAAATTAATCATTATACTATATATATCCTTTATTCAGATGTCCTATTAACAAAACAGAAAAATTTATCTCTTATTTTTGGAACATTTCAGGAATATTTGTAGGTACAGAAGAACTTGCTCACATGGAAATTGTTTGTGCTATTGTACACCAATTAACCCGTGATCTCACTCCAGATCAGATTGAAGGAACTCCATTTGCAAACTATTATGTTGATCATACTGTTGGTCTATGGCCACAGGCAGCAGGAGGAATTCCTTTTAACTCTTGCTTTTTCCAATCTAAAGGCGATGCTATTACAGATCTGCATGAAGATTTGGCAGCAGAACAAAAGGCTCGTACTACCTATGATAATATTCTAAGATTAGTGCACGATTCTGATATCTGTGATCCAATTCGCTTTTTAAGACAACGTGAATTAGTCCACTTCCAAAGATTCGGTGAAGGTTTACGGCTGGTGCAGGATAAATTGAATTCTAAAAATTATTATGCACTTAATCCAGAATTTGATCCTATGAAAGAAGATTGTAAATAATTTTATTTTAGAAATTTTTAAAGGCTATTGAAAAAAGAGATGCACACTAACTATTTAATGTGCATCTCTTTGATTTCTGTTCCAAAATTCTTCTAGTTTTTGTTCCATCTCTTTTAAAGTAACAGTTTCAAATGGATACCATTCCTTTGGAAATAGATTTTGATACTGGCTGTTTAGAAATCTCTCATCAAGTAATAAAATTGCTCCATAGTCCTCATTTGTCCTTATTACTCTTCCAGCAGATTGTAATACTTTATTCATTCCCGGATAGAGATAGGCATATTCAAAGCCACTTTGATTTTTTTGATCATAAAAATTTCGAAACAGTTCCCTTTCGTTGCAGACCATAGGAAGTCCTGTTCCTACAATAACAGCCCCTATTAGTCTGTCATTTGTCAAATCAATTCCCTCACTAAAAATACCTCCCATTACACAAAAGCCAACCCTTGTCTGTGAAGTATTCATTTCAAATTGATTTAAAAAATTTTCCTTTTCTTCTTCTGTCATATTATTTTTTTGAATAAGTAGTCCTGAAATTTTTTCTCCTGCAAGTTCTGCAATTTCATTCAACATCTGATAAGACGGGAAAAAAACTAAATAATTTCCAACTTTTTTATTAATAAAACATTGAATATACTTCCATATTCTTTTATATTCATTTTCAGTTCTTCGAGTATATTTTGTACTTACATCTTTTGCAACCATAAGAAGTCTATGTTTTGGATCAAATGGAGATGGCACATAAACAGCATAATCCTCTTCCTTTCCTCCTAATTGTTCTTTATAATATCGTATTGGAAGTAGAGTTGCCGAAAAAAAGATAGCACTTCTTCCTTTTTCTAAGCACTGTCTTAGATTTTTAGAGGGATCCATACACATCAGTTTTATACGAAATTCTCCGTTCTCATTATAGTCTGTATAAATGAGATAATGCTCATCTAGTATATCATAAATATTCAAAAAATGTCTGATTTCTAAATAAAGTGTTATAATCTCTTTTTTTCCTAAGAAATTATGATTTTGTGTTAAAAATTCATCTAATTCCATCGTTACACGCATCAGTGACAAAACTAAGTTTCCTGCACTTTCCCATACCTTAAATTCTTCTGTTTCTCTCTTTAAGTTTAAAAAAGCTCGATTACAACTTTCTAATTGTTTGACCAATCTTTCAGAGTGTGCCCTCACGAAAGATTTCGCTTTTAAAAAGGACTCTTTTATTAACACGGCACTATACATTTCTCTGGCACGATCCACTAGATTATGGGCTTCATCAATAAAAAAAACATATTCTCTATCTTTTTCATTAAGAAAAAAACGACGGAGATAAACATTTGGATCAAAGACATAATTATAATCACAAATAACAGCATCTGCCCATGTCGTAATATCCAAACACATTTCAAATGCACAGACTTGATGTTTTTTTGCATAATATTCAATTAATTCTCTTGTAATTTGTTCTTCATTTGTCAGCATATCATAAACCGCATCATTAACTCTATCATAATGTCCCTTGGCACGATGACAACTTTCAGGATTACAGTCTGGATTTTCTAAAATACACAATTTTTCCTTTGCTGTAATAGTAACCACTTTTAACTTCATTCCACGTTCATTTAGTAGACTAAAAGTATCCTGTGCGACGGTTCTAGTAATCGTTTTAGCAGTAAGATAAAATAATTTTTCAACCTTTTTCTCCCCCATTGTCCTAATCGCAGGAAATATAGTAGAAATGGTTTTTCCAACTCCCGTTGGAGCCTCAATAAAAAGGTTCTTTTTTCGTAGGATTGTTCGATATACATCAAAGACAAGTTCTTTTTGTCCAGAACGATATGCAAATGGAAAGGAAAGATTTAAAAGGGAGGTATTCCTTCTTTGTTTCCATTGATATTCCCATGAAACCCACTTTCCATATTCTTGTAATAGTGCTAAATACCATCGTTCTAATGCCTGAAAAGAATATATCTCCTCAAAATATAAAAGATTTTCTGTCTGCATATTACAATATGTCAAGCGAATACCAATACAGGACAAATTCTGCTTTCTTGCATAGATATAGGCATAGCAAAGTGCCTGTGCCCGGTGAATAGGAACAATTTCATGGATCTGTCCCAACTCTCTATATACACACTTAATTTCATCAATCGCGGTATCAGGTTGTAGTATTTGGTCTATTTCTGGCTTTTGAAGTACTGCCCAAATTTTATCTGCTGTCGATAAAGTTTTTTCTTCAGAGAAAACTTCTTTTCTATCAGAACTTTTTTCTAAATCTAAAGTAAGCTGTAAGTCTTCTTGTTCTGTATGAAGCCCAAAATTATTATCTAATTCTGTGATAATTCCATCTGCTCTTCCCTCTACACAGAGCAAAAAACTTTCTCCATCTGCTGTTATTGGCAAAGTTAATGTTAATGGCACTTCTGCACGATATTGACCTGTCTGCTGCTTTTGAATCTTTCGATGAAGTTTGCTTCCCTGCTGCATAGCATCTGGATCACCTCCCATTTTGGCATGAACGATATCTCCTGAACATAAAATAAACTCCACCAAATTTCTCACTGAGATTTTAATTATTTCTTTTGTTTCTATCTCCATAGAGCAAACCTCCACCACATTCTTTTCTATTTAGTATACCCTATTTCTATAATCCAAACAAGTGTTTTCTTTATTCATGCTTTTGTCCTAGATTTATAATATACTCCCCTTGCTTTTTTTTTCTATATCTGTTATAGTCTATGTACGTGAAAATACAAAAACTTAGGAAAGAATGAGGTGTTTTTTATGAACAATTTTAATCAGGAAGAAGACTTTGAGCAAGATACGGTTACTTTGACCTTAGAAGATGGAAGTGAACTTGTCTGTAATGTTTTAGCAATTTTCCCATGTCAGGAGAAAGAATATATTGCATTACTTCCACAGGAAACAGGAAAAGATGAAGAGATCTTTTTGTATCAATTTGTACAAAAAGGGGAAGGCGACGAAGATATTGAACTTATCAATATTGAAGATGATGAAGAATTTGAAGCTGTTTCTGATGCCTTCGATGAATTTTTAGATACCCAAGAATTTGAAGATATGTTTGAAGATGATGAAGATTATGAGGAAGAAGACGAAAAATAAACATAAAATCTAATTTAGTCTAGTAAGTAATTGATAAAACGGCAAAATAGGAGGATACGTGTGTGAAGCGAGTGGCAGTTATTAATGATTTATCTTGTTATGGACGTTGTTCTTTGACCGTACAGCTTCCAATTTTAAGTGCAATGAATTATGAAACCTGTCCGCTTCCAAGTGCACTTTACTCCGCACATGGAGCATTTCGTGGACATTTTAGTATGTCTATGAAACAACAGTTAATCGAAATTCTTCAGCATTGGAATAAACTTTCTCTATGCTTTGATGGAATTTTATGTGGTTTTTTGCCCGAACTAGAACAATTTTCGGCTTTACACTCTTATTTTTCTAATCAAAAACAACAGGGGTGCAATATCGTTTTAGATCCTGTGATGGGCGATAATGGAACACTTTATTCTATTACTACTCCAGAGATCTGTGAGGGATATCGTGCCCTTTTACCAATGACAGATTTGATTGTACCAAATTTAACAGAATGTTGTGCTCTATTAGAAATACCTTACCCTTCTGTTACTCCTACTGTTGAAAAACTTTTTAGTTATGCTGAAAAATTATGTAGACTTGGAACACAGGCAGTCGTAATTACAGGAGTTCCTTTCTATGATGAGAACAAAACATTACAGCTTCAAAATCTATGTTATCAAAAGAATGGACAAAAGGAACTGATTTTGGTGAAACGGGTAGGCAGTGATCGAAGTGGTACAGGAGATGTTTTTTCTGCTTTGCTTTTTGGATACCTTCTTAGGGGGATTCCTCTTTCAACAGCCGTTCGTCGTTCCTGCCACTTTTTATCTAATGCAATTTCCTATACAACCGCATTAAATACTCCTCCTGAAAAAGGTGTCTGTTTTGAATCATTTCTTTCGGAGCTGTTACATTAAATCTTGTATCTCATTTTCTTAGTACAACAGCTCCTAATCCTCTAATTTTAACAGACCGTTTTTTTGGCAGTATTCTAAATTTAGTATCTTTGGAATCAGAGAATTTTCAAACCGTATTTTAATCTTGTCGTTTAGATTCTCTAAAATGACTCCCTTTCCATATTTTTTATGATATACTTTTTTCCCCTGTTGTAAGTCTTGAACGGAAAGATACAATTCTCCTACAAAACGAGAGCATGAAAGTTTCTTCCCATAACGCTCTTTTACAGAATAAATATGAAGTTTATCCCTTGCTCTTGTCATTGCGACATAAAACATTCTACGTTCTTCCTCTAAATCTTCTAAAAGCATTGCCTTACTGTGTGGTGTGATTTCCTCATTGGCATCTACAATCCAAACTACTTTATACTCTAATCCTTTTGAACCGTGAAATGTCACAAACTCCACTGCTTCGATATCGCGTTGTTGCCTTTTTTGTATTTGCTGTTTTAATTCTTCTTGGTAATTATCGATGTAGGTTTTCCATTCTAAAAAAGAGTCAAATCCTTTTGCGGATTCTTGAAGTTCATCTAAGACTTGAAATAATTCTTCCTGTTTAATTCTTCGAAAATCTGCATATTCTACCAAAAAAGAATCATATCCGACCGCACTTCGAAGATATTTAATCGCCGCATATGGCGGTAATTTTTTTAAAATTTCCAGATCGTATTCGAGTTTTTCAATTCGTTCTCTAATATAACTTCGATCCTTATAATAGTGTTTTAACTGGTCAAAATCAACTGTCTTATCTATATGTTCTCTCGAAAGATATCGCTTTGGACGGTTCATAATGGAAAGAAATATCCCTCTTTCCCTGCTTCCAAGGGCAAGGGAAAGATAGGCTAACATATCTTTAGAAATCCAGTGTTCATATAAACTTGGAACATTATCTTTCATTTGGAATGGAATATTATATTGGATCATCTGTCCAATCAGAGAACGAGGCTGGGAATTGGTTCGAAATAATACTGCCATCTCTTGATATAAAATACCTTCTGTATGATATTTTAAAATCTCCTCTAATACTTTTCGGTTTTGTGCCATAAGATCAGGAAATGTTTCTGTTTGAATCGTTTCTCCTTCTCCTCTTACTGCTATAAGCTGTTTTGGAAAACGATTTTTATTATTTCCCACCACTCGAATTGCTCCCTCTACAATCTGTTTTACAGAACGATAATTACAGTTGAGTAAAATTCGTTTTGTACCCGGATAATCTTTTTCAAAATTCAGCATAATTTCTGGTTTTGCTCCACGAAACCGATAAATACTTTGATCATCATCTCCTACAATAAACAGATTGTCCTGTGGTTTTGCAAGCATTTGAATAATATCATATTGTATTCGGTTGATATCCTGAAATTCATCAATTAAAATATATTCATATCGCTGCTGCCAAAACTCTAAAATATCTTTTCTCTCCTTTAGAAGTTCATAACAAAGTAGCAGCATATCATCAAAGTCAATACGATTTGCCTGTCTAAGTTTCTCTTCATAGGCTTTATAGATCCTTTGAAAATTTTCCTCTGAACAGTTGATGGAGTAATAGTGTTCTACTGCCATCCTCTCCCCTTTGACTAAACTTATCTCATTTTCAATTCCTTCAATAAACTCTTTTTTATCCTCAATTTCTAGTCCTAATTGATCTATAATTTCCTTAAAATACTGCCTTCTCTCTTCTTCTCTGATAATATTAGAAGCACTATAGTGATAGGCATATTTTAATATTTTAAAAAACACAGCATGAAATGTTCCAAAATTTACTTCCGATGTACCTTCTCCCATTTTTTTAGAAAATCGATCCTTCATTTCCTGTGCTGCTGCTTTGGTAAATGTGATTACTAAAATTTTAGAAGGATGAATTCCATGCTGTTCTATCAAAGTACGTGTTCGTTCTGTAATAACTGCTGTTTTTCCAGAACCCGGACCTGCTAACACTAACATAGGCCCATTCTTGTGCATCACTGCTGCCTTTTGTGTTTCGTTTAATTCCATGAATATCCTTTCTGTTAAACGTTGTTTGACAGCATCTCAATTCCCTTGCGGATTCGATATAAACTTTCTTCTTTTCCAAGAATATTCATGATTTCATATGCTCCGCCCGGTGTAGATTGTTTTCCAGAAACCGCAGTCCGAACTGGCCAAAGCCCCTGTCCATTTTTAATTCCCCGATCGTGGATGTAGGTCATAATTGTCTGTTCAATTCCTGCAATAGAATAGTCACTTAATTCCTCTAGCTTTGGAAGAAGTTCCTTTAACACCTCTAAACTACTCTCTGAATTAGTTTTCATCTTTTTATGTGTGTACATAGAACAATCATACTCTGGCAACTGTTCAAAGAAATCAATTTTTTCTGCAATATCTTCAAATGTTTCAATTCTTGTCTGTACCAGATCTGCAATTAACTTTAAATCATACTCCTTTGTTATTACTTTTTGAATATATGGCAGAGCATACTCATAATATTTTTCTTTCTCCATTGCCTTAATATATTCTCCATTCATCCAACGAAGTTTTGTCATATCAAAGACAGCGGGAGACTTATTGATACGTCGATAGTCAAATTGTTCTTCTAGCTCTTTTAAACTAAAAATCTCTTGATCGGATTCTGGGCTCCACCCTAATAATGCAATAAAATTTATAATTGCTTCTGGCACAAATCCCTTTTCTATTAAATCTTCAAAAGAAGAATGTCCACTCCGTTTCGATAATTTTTGGTGCTCTTCATTTGTTATCAAAGGACAGTGAATATAGACAGGCTCTTCCCACCCAAACGCATGATAAAGTCTTGTATACTTTGGAGTAGAGGAAAGATATTCATTTCCACGGACTACATGTGTAATCTGCATTAAATGATCGTCTACCACATTGGCAAAGTTATAAGTCGGAAATCCATCGGATTTAATTAAAATCATATCATCTAATTCCGAATTTTCTACTGTAATTGTCCCATACACTGCATCTGTAAAAGAGGTTGTCCCTTCTTGTGGAATATTTTGTCTGATTGTATAGGGAATTCCTGCTGCTAAATTTGCCTCAATCTCTTCTTTTGATAAATGAAGACAATGCTTATCGTATTTTGTGATCTCTTTTCCTTCTTCTGACCCTTCTACTGTACATTTTAAACTCTCTAACCGTTCTTTTGTACAAAAACAATAATAGGCTTCCTTTTTGTCGATCAACTCTTTTGCATACTTTAAATAAATTCCTGCCTTTTGACGCTCGCTTTGAATGTATGGTCCAAACCCTTTATCTTTATCCGGTCCTTCATCATGAATTAGCCCTGTCTTTTCTATTGTTCGATAAATAATATCTACCGCTCCTTCTACAAAACGCTCCTGATCGGTATCTTCAATCCTAAGAATAAACTCTCCATTCTCATGTTTTGCAATTAAATATTCATATAAAGCAGTTCTTAAATTTCCAACGTGCATTCTTCCAGTTGGACTTGGGGCATATCTTGTTCTGACTTTCATAACATCCTCCATTCTTTTTTCTATAAATGACATCAAAATCTATTATAGAAGAAACGAATAAAGATTGCAAATATTAATTTAAAAGCTTTGATAAACTCTCACAATAGACAATATGACATTCATGTAATGCTCTTGTTATTGCTACATATAATCGCTTTGCATTTCCATCTGTCATAGGATACTTTTCGGAGGTTGGATTCCAAAGTAAAACGGTATCAAATTCAAGTCCCTTTGTTAAATGGATCGGAAGTACCATTGTTCCATTTACAAACTTTACTTCCTCTGCAAACTCTGGTAGTGGTTCTATTTTTGTCAGGAGGGAAAGTTTTTTTGTTACTTGTCTTGCCTCCTCCATATCAGAGCAGATTATTGCTGTTGTATCATATCCTTTTTCTTTCCATTGTTCAATCAGTTCTTTACTTTTTTTAAGCATCTCTTTTTCCGAATTTTCTTTCAATATACTAACCTTTGCACCATGACGTATAATCGGATCGATATCATACGTTTCAAATGTACCTTTTTTTAAAATTTTCTCTGCAAATTCTGAGATTTCTACTGTATTCCGATAACTCTTTGCCAGAATATAAAACCTATCTTTTGTCTCAGAAAACACTTCTGTTCGTAATGCTTTCCAATCATTCATTCCAGTATCATAATAGATATTTTGAGAAACATCTCCCATAATAGTAAAATTGACATCTGGAAAAATTTTGTGTAAAACCTCAAAGATACTGACTCCAAAATCCTGTGCCTCATCAATAACAATATGAGAAACAAAAGAAAAGTCATCTGTGCTACATATCCGTTTTTTAATTAAAGTAAGCATCGCCAGATCATATAAATCAAATAGTCCCATATCGATATGTTCTAAAATCACTGTGGCTATTTGTGAAGTAGCTTCCATGGACTTTAATTGAAAATAAAACTTCTTATAAATTTCAAGAAGATCGAGTTTTTTATTTTTCTTTCCGAAATATTGCTTATACTTTTTTACCTCTGCACGTATCTTTTCTTTCTCTTCTCCCTCTTTCTCATTGACCATCTCTATCTTTCGCTGTAACCGCTTATTGAGCATATCTATTTTCTCTTGAGCAGGATACATCGGAAAAGTATCAATCAGTTTTTTAATATCTTCTGTACTATAAATAATCTCTCCGTGATATTCCATATCGTCTGTCGGAATTAAATTAAATTCATACTGACGCAAAAATTCGTCGAGCTGTCGTACAAAGTTAAGAGAACCTTTGAATTGTTTATATCCAGCTTTATTTTCTTCTTTTAAGATATCTGCTAACTTATACTTTTTCATAGAAAAATCTTTTTCCAACAACCCCAGAAAAAACTCTGCCATTGTAATTTGTTTTGCAAAATAAACTTCTAAACTTGGAAGTACTCCTGTGATATAATTTAACAATGTTTTATTACTTCCAATAATATAAAACTCTTCCTGCCGAAGTCGTTCTTTATAATTATAAAGAAGATAAGAAATTCGGTGCATAGCAACCGTTGTCTTTCCACTTCCTGCAACTCCCTGAACGATGACACTGTGCCATGGAGTATCTCTGATAATTTCATTTTGTTCTTTTTGAATTGTAGCAATAATTTCCCCTAATACTACCTCTTTATTTTTTGCCAAATATTTTGTTAAAAACTCGTCATTTGCAATTACATCTGTGTCATAGTAATCTTCTAAATGTCCATTCTCAATTTCATAAGTACGTTTCTTCTTTAGAGTAATTGAAATTTCTTCTCCTTGTGGTGCATAATAGGAACTTTCTCCAAGATCACTGTCATAATATACTGCAGCAACAGGTGCTCTCCAATCTACAATCAAAACTTCCTTTGGATTTTTCATAATGCCATTCTTTCCAATATAAAGGCTGTAATCTTCCTGTTCTGTATAATCAATCCGACCAAAATATGGTTTTTGAATTGCTCTTTGATTTTTTAAAAGTGTCTTTTCTAATAAACTCTGCCAATCCAGTCCAATGACCAATTCGTTGTGCAATTCCGAATCTCCAGAACGGTAATTATCATATAATTCTTTTGTTTCTGCCTTTGTTTGCTTTAATTGTTCTTCATAAGAATCTAAATTAGACTGAATTACTTTTCTGCACTCTTGCAAATGCTGCTCTTCCTTCTTCCAATCAGGCTTTTTTTCCTTTTCCATTGCTTCCTCCTAACTGCCATATCTGGCGAAAACCTTGATTTTATATGACTGTTTACTCATTTTATCAAAAAAAAAAAATTTTACTAGACTTTTTTTTTCAAATGTGGTAAACTAGAGACTGCAAGTCGTGCAAAAATAAAAAGCCTTGGAAAGACATATTTTTACAATCTTCCAAAGCTTTTTTCTTTTAATTTTTTCTAAGCCAATTTCCTTTCCACGCATATAATCCGCAACATAAAAAACAAGTAATCCATGTAATTGGATATCCCCAAAGTACCGTTTCAATATGGGGATAAAATATTGTCATTATATTTACCCAAAGCATACGAATACCACATAAATTAGCTACCATGATTAACATAGAAGAAAATGCCCTTCCTGCACCCCTAAAAGCACCACATAAAATATGACTCCATGCAATAAACGCATAAAATGGTACTAAAAGTCTGAGCATTACTACACCATAATGAACCACTTCACTGTCTTTCGAAAAAATTCCTATCAATAGCTTTCCTGCTACATATAGAGCTGTCCCAGCTATTGCTATATATAAAAATCCAATTAGACAAGTAATCTTTGTTCCCTGTTTTGCTCTATCTATTTTCCCTGCTCCTATATTTTGTCCTACAAATGTCATGGCTGCCATGGAAAAACTCATAATCGGTAACATGACAAATCCATCTATTTTTGAATAGGAGCCACAGCCTGCCATTACGATATCTCCAAAACTATTAATATTAGCTTGTACTACTACATTAGAAAGAGAAATAATAGAACCTTGTACTCCACTTGGAATTCCAAGACCGATGATTCTGCCTGCCATACGCTTATCAATTTTTATTTCTTTTATCTGCAAACGATATGGTTCATCACTTTGAATCAGTTTCCTTAATACTAAAACTGCTGAAACTCCCTGTGCAATAATGGTAGCAAAACCGACTCCTTCCACATCCATTTTAAATACGACTACAAAGAGTATATCTAATGCTGTATTGACAACGGAAGCAGCTACCAAATAATACAGTGGACTTTTTGAATCTCCAACTGCCCTTAAAATTCCTGCTCCCATGTTATAGACTAAATTAAACAGAGAACCTAAAAAATAGATCCGTAGGTACGCCGTGGAACTTGGCATAACCTCTTGTGGTGTTTTCATGAGTTTTAATAACCATCCCGACAACAACCCACCAAAAATCATCATCAAAATACCACCTATAATACTGAGAGCAATCGCTGTATGTACTGCCCAATGTAGTTTTTCCTCTTTTTTCGCCCCATAATACTGAGCAATTAAAATTCCTGCACCTGTAGCAATTCCAACTAACATTCCAAGAATTAAACTAATCAATGATACACTTGAACCCACAGCAGCAAGTGCTTGTCTTCCAACAAACTGTCCCACAATAATAGAGTCTACAGTATTATATAGCTGCTGAAATATATTTCCGATTAATAATGGTACAGCAAAAGCAAAAATCTGTGACCAAATATTTCCCTCTGTCATTGTCAGGTTCTTTTTCTTATTTCTTATTGATTCCGTTGATTTCATAGCTCTCCTTTCTCTTTCTCATAAGATGTTTTACTAAAAACATACATAAGGGGCTGTTGTAAAATTAAAACTCCTTACATTTTTCAACAACCCCAAACTTTGTCTTTATTCAACTGTTTTCCTAACTTATTATAACTATACCACGTTATAATCTTCTTATCAATATAATTCATTCACATTATATATGCAGTTTATACTTTTCCATCCAATAGTTTAACTGCAATACATACGCTAACACCTGTGGCCCCGCCATAAGCTGTCCATACCATGGTTTTCCATAATCTGATGGCGTACTTAAAAATTGTTCTACTTTCTTTAAATCAATTAAGGCATTGACTGGAGAAGATGGATTATGCAAAACTTCTTTTAATCGTCTTGCAAGTTCTGCCTCATATCCCGGATGATACGTTTTTGGATAAGGACTTTTTTTACGGTAGAGAACTTCTTTTGGAAGATATTTTTCTCCTGCTTTTCGTAAAAGTCCCTTTACCATTCCATCTGGACATTTCATTGCCCAAGGTACATTCCAGATATATTCTACAATTCTATGATCTGCAAATGGTACTCTTGCTTCTAGTCCAGAATACATACTTGTGCGATCCATCCGATCTAGTAAAGTCACCATAAACCAGCGAAGATTCAAATAAGAAATTTCTCTCCTACGTCGTTCTTCTGCATTTTCTCCCTCTAATCTCGGTGTTTCCAAAATCGTTTCCTGATACGCATTTTTTGCATATTGTTCTAATGGAAGCTCTGCAATTATCTCATCTTTTAAAAGCTGTGTTCTAGGCTGCATAGACTGTGACCACGGAAAAGCATCTGTTTCAAATGCTTCTTTTTTATGAAACCAAGGATATCCACCAAAGATTTCATCTGCACATTCTCCGGTTAAAGTCACTTTATTATAGGCTGTAACCTTCTTGCAAAAATAGAGCATCGAAGATTCTACATCTGCCATACACGGAAGATCTCTTGCATCTACTGCCTCATATAAATAATCTGCTAATTCAGTATTATCACATTCTAAATAATAATGACGTGTCCCTGCATATTTTACCATCTGATCAACATAAGGCCGATCCCTAGAAGGCTGAAACGCATTTGCCTGAAAATAGATTTCATTTCCAGTAAAGTCAAAGGAAAATGTATTTAAAACTTTTCCCTGCTTTTTTAATTCCTTTGCACAAATTGCAGTCACAAGACTAGAATCTACTCCCCCTGATAAAAAGGTACTAATCGGAATATCTGAAAGCATTTGATGTTTTATTGCATCTTCGATTAAAAATGCTGTTTTTTCTATTGTTGTTTCAAAATCATCTTCATGTGGAGCACTTTTTAAACTCCAATAGGTTCTATCTAAAATTCCATCTTCACTACAAAGCAGATAATGTCCTGATTTTAACTCTGATACTCCTGCGAAAACTCCTTTCCCTGGTGTTTTTGCAGGTCCTAGAGCAATTACTTCACATAATCCTTCCCGATCTAGACTTGGTTTAACTGTCGGAAATTCAAATAGTCCCTTTAGTTCAGAAGAAAAAATTAAAGTGTCTTCTCTTTTTGTATAAAATAATGGTTTTACCCCTATTGGATCTCTGCAAATCATAAGTCGATGTAAACTCTCGTCCCATAATGCAAAAGCAAAAATACCATTGAGACGTTTTACAAAGTCAGGTCCTTCCTTTAAATATCCTGCAAGAATCACCTCTGTATCACTTGTTGTTTCAAACTCTTCTCCTGTTTCTATAAGTTCTTTTTTAAGTTCTAGCATATTATAAATTTCTCCATTATACACAATCGCACAACTTCTATTTTCTCTTTTTCGAATCATTGGCTGATGTCCAGTAGACAGATCAATAATGGAAAGTCTGACGTGAGCTAATCCGCAGCCATCTGTAAGGTAGATTCCTTCATCATCTGGTCCACGATGCTTTTGTACTTGGTTCATATGATTTAAGATTTCGTTCCATCTTTCTCTTTCTTTCGTATATAACATTTTTGGATTATAAAATCCTGCGATTCCACACATAGATGACTCCTTCTCTATTTTTTGATCTATGTAAAGAAGCTGTTGAACTAAGAATTAAATATACGAAATATCGTATTGATGTATCCTATTTTCTTATCCCAACAGCTTCATACGTTCTATTTCGAAAATGGGCTAACAACAACTGGTTGGATCTGTTTTCCCTCTAAAGCTAATTCAACTGTTTTAATTAATCTATCTGTATGAGCAATCATAGAATTCGGTTTTTTTACCGGATCATCTTGCCCAAATGGAACAAAATAAATATGCTTTGTATTCATTAATAAACCGATATTTTTTAAATTCATACTTAGAGCATCATTTGTTGCAATAGAAAGAACTAATGGTTTTTCATTTCTTAAATGGGCTTTTGCTGCCATTAATACTGGACCATCTGTAATTCCAGAAGCTAACTTAGCCATAGTATTTCCTGTACACGGCAAAATTACTAAAATATCTAAATAAGCCTTTGGTCCGATCGGTTCAGCTTCTGGAATTGTGTAAATCGGTGTTCTTCCAGTTAATTCTTCTGCTCGTTTTTTAAACTCTTCACTGCTGCCAAAACGGCTGTCAATGGTCTGAGACGCATTAGAGAATATCGTTTGTACTGCCGCACCCTCTTTGACTAAAACTTCAATTTGCGGGAACGCTTTACTATAAGTACAAAAAGAACCGGTCAGTGCTACACCGATTGTCTTTCCTTCAAGCGTCATCGTTCTCATTCCTTCCTGATTACTCGTTTTATTAATTCTGCCATCACCTGTGCGGAGGCTTTGGGTGCATATTTCCCGGGCAGACTCGGATACGATGCTGCTGCAATTTTTAATCGTCTTGCCGCTTCATAATCTACACCGCCCGGTGCAGATGCAAGATCAAAAATGAAACCGTCTTTCCTCACTTTAGAAAGCAGTCTTCGATCTAAGATCTGGCTTGGAACTGTATTAAAGATTAACGGATATTCCATAATTTTTCTGGAAAGTTCTCTCGTTTCTTCTTCATTTTCTTCCTCATCTTGTGTTAAGTTTTGACAGATAAGCTGTGTATCTTTTCTATGCTGTCGCTGTATCGAAATTTTATCAAAATAGACCGCCTCATATCCACATGCCTTTGCCCACGCATAATCGGAATCTTTTCTGATGCAGACAGTCACTCTTGCTGATAGACCTTTAAGCTTTTCTGCAAGCACTCTTCCACATTTACCAAATCCAAGAACCAGACATTTTGTATCATGCAAATTTCCCGGATATTTTAAAATCGCCTCTGCTAACACTCCCTCTGCCGTTGCTACAGCATTGCGAACAGCAAGAGATTCATCTTCCATATAGTCATAACAGTAGACTTCTTTTTGTTCACATTTTGCCAAAAACCATTTAGGAATACATCCAGCAAAAAAATACTGTCCCTTCTTTAAACCTGCAATGAGCTGTTCTAGGGCAAATTTTTCTTTTGCCTGTGTACAATTTAAGTTTTTTCCCTCTTTCGACAGTGGAATTGGTGCTAAAATAGTTCCTGTCTGGGATAATTCGCTAAAAAATATATCTTCCTCTTCTTTTAGTAATTCAAAAAGAAGAGAGCCTGTCGCTTCGACCTCTTTTTTGCTCTCCCCTTTGATTTCCTTCGAGAACGATTTCCCATCCTGCGGAAGCAGATAATCTGCCACACGATACCCCTGCTTGCGTAAAATATCAGCTAGATATACTTGACGCATATCACCACCAAGAACAAGGAAGTCATACATAATCTATCACAACCTTTCTCCGATCAAAGAAAAAAATTCCCTTTCGGATTCAGGATTATGATTTAATTTATGCAGGAAGTATAGATTCGGTGCAGATATATTAAATATTTTTTATCCCCTTTCTGTAATCCTCTCAGATGCAATGAAGTACATGATTCGTTTTGCCCGATCATACATATCAAACATCTTTTTAGCACGTTCTACGTTGGAGTAAACCTTCCAATAGCCGCAATATAAATAATCTTTTCCATGATTTTTCATAAATCCCTGTACATCTTCTACTGGATACCCTAAAAATATTCCGATTTCATGTGGAAACTCTCCTTCTCTAGCGCAATATTGCTGAAATCTTTCCTTTAAATACATGAGCTGATCTCGAAATCCTTTTTTGGGGTATCCCATTTGTTTTAATAATTTTATACGTTTCGATTCCTTTAACATCCGCTTAAAATTTTCTTTCTGATAGAGCAAAAAAACCTGTCCTGTTTTCTTGCCTCCAAGCAAAACCACAGAAACCTCAGTTCCTATTAAAAAATTTCTGATCTCTTTTTGACAATCACTGGATACACAAAATAGTTCTGCGGGCTTAATCTTTAAAAATAAAGGGGCACATTGTAGTGCCATTGCAAATATTAAAGATGATTTCTCCTCTTTCATAGAATCTTTCCTTTAATCTATAAATTAGTTAGTTTTAACTAACCAAAATAAGCATACTCCATATTACTCTATCATTCAAGTACTTTAATGATAGAATTTCTCATTAAATTTTAGGCTTAGTTTTCTCTAAAAGAAAAAAAATATACTTTAATAAAAATAGAAGAATTATTACAAAATCCCAGTCATTTTTCAATTATCAAAGGACTGCGAAATGCAAAAAAATTTTACTATAACAGTTCAGAGTATACTTCCTTTTTGCGTCTGTTTTCTGATTGCTTTTTTCAGACCAATAGTCAAGACATACGAAGCAGCGGCTACGTCATAGATACTCTGGAAGCTGCCATTTGGAGCTTACTTACAACTAACAGCTACGAATCGTGTGTTTTACGGGCAGTTAATCTAGGGGGAGATACAGATACTATTGCTGCAGTTTCAGGAGGACTTGCAGGAATTCTTTATGGTGTTGAATCTATT
This sequence comes from uncultured Lachnospiraceae bacterium, assembly GCA_947089905.1. Classification (GTDB taxonomy): domain Bacteria; phylum Bacillota; class Clostridia; order Lachnospirales; family Lachnospiraceae; genus MGBC140009. The sequence goes on along the minus strand of CAMUMG010000002.1, from coordinate 236,093 downwards.
CCTATAAAGTGGAGTTGTGTACTTATTCAACATGAAAATTTAGATGTTATGTGTATGGCAGCAGCAAAAAGCTGGTATAAATAAAAGACAATACACAAAATTTCACTCGTGTATTGCCTTTTGTATAGCAGATTTCATTTAATATAAACGGAATGCAAAAAGTAAAATCAGAGCAATGAATAAAAAGATACCACCAATCCATAAAAGAAAGGAAACGGATTTTTTTTCTTTTCGTTCTTCTTTTTTTCTCTCTGTATAGGCATAAAAGTCTTTGTCTTTTCGCTTTTCTTTTGAAAATAAAGATCCAAGTACATTGATACTATAAAGGAGCATATCAAATGCTCCTCCGGCACTGACTACAGTCAGCAGTCCAAAGCAAGCTAATAAGATACCTACAATAAAGAAACCATCTGTCAGAGCAAACATAAATTCTGTCACTGTTTTTGCTTTTAATCCTCCGCGGTAAGCAGTAATCAATCCAACTGTGAAAAGTCCAAAAATAAATGTACAGATCTGTGTCAGATATTTCTTTATTTTTTCCATGTAGTCACTCCTGATTTTTACTCTCTTACTTCTTTTTTATAGTTTTCTAATTCAGCAGAATTACAATATACAAAATGTCCCGGCTTTACCTGTTGAAGAGTAGGTTTTTCTTTGGAATAGTCATGTACCTCTTCTGGTTTATAAACGATTCTCTTCCTTCTTTTTTCATAATGTGGATCCGGAAGTGGAATCGCTGAAAGAAGTGATTTTGTATAAGGGTGTAGTGGGTGATCAAACAATTCCTCTGAATCTGCTAATTCTACCATCTTTCCGAAATACATAACACCAATTCGGTCGGAAAAATATTTTACTACTGATAAGTCATGGGCGATAAACATAATCGTAAGATCCATGTTTTCTCTTAACTCATTTAATAGATTTATGACCTGTGCCTGAATGGACACATCAAGTGCACTGATCGGTTCGTCTGCTATAATGAGTTCCGGCTTCATAATAATAGAACGGGCAATACCTATTCTCTGTCTTTGTCCTCCAGAGAACTCATGTGGATATCTGCCTGCATGTTCTCTGACTAGACCTACCATTTCTAATACTCGATAGACTTTTTCATCAATGAGTTTTTTATCTTTCATTCCCTGAATGATAAGTCCCTCTGCGATAATCTCGCGTACTGTCATACGTGGATTTAATGAAGCGATAGGATCTTGGAAGATCATCTGAATCTGTGTCACTTCTTTTTTATCAGCATGTTTATGATCATATTTTGCAGATGCAATTTGTTTTTTCAAATCCTCAATCTCTGCACTGTGATCTTTTCCATTCAATTTCGTATCTGCTTTTAAATCTTTAATCTTATCTTCAAAATCTCTTGTTCCGGCTGCAATTCTCTTTCCCTTAAAATAGACATTGCCTCCGGTAATATCATATAGTTTAATAATCGAACGTCCTGTGGTAGTCTTTCCACAGCCGGATTCTCCTACCAGTCCGAATACCTCACCTTTTTTTATATCAAAACTGACATCATCTACTGCTTTTAATTCACCCTTACCCATTTTAAAATACTGCTTTAAGTGTTCCACTTTCAACAATACATTATCACTCACTGTCAGCCACCTCCAGCTTCTTCATTCTTTCAATTCGATCTGTTACAATCTTTGGCGGCTTAACTTTTGGAGCATTTGGATGCAGCAGCCAAGTTGCGGCAAAATGAGTTGGTGTAATTTTAAATAGAGGCGGTTCTTCTTCAAAATCAATTTGCATTGCATATTTATTTCTTGCTGCAAATGCGTCACCCTTTGGAGGATGAATCATATTTGGCGGAGTTCCCGGAATTGCCTCAAGTTTTTCCTTTGTATCTAAATCAGGCATAGAGGATAACAACGCCCATGTATACGGATGTGCTGGCTCATAAAAAATTTCATCTACTGTTCCATACTCCACAATCTTTCCTGCATACATAACAGCAATTCGATCTGCCATATTTGCCACTACACCTAAATCGTGTGTAATAAAGATAATAGAAAGTTGTCGTTCTACTTTTAATCGATTAATTAACTCCAAAATTTGTGACTGAATCGTTACGTCTAATGCTGTTGTTGGCTCGTCACAGATGAGAATATCTGGATTTGCTGCTAAAGCGATTGCAATAACGATTCTCTGACGCATACCACCGGAAAACTCAAATGGATATTGTTTATATCTCTTTCTTGCCTCCGGAATTCCTACTTCCTGCATTAGTTCAATCGCATGATATTTTGCCATACCTTTTGTGATTTTATGCACAATCTTATGTGCTTGGATATAGAGATGTTCTATCATCTCTTGTGCTAATACTTTATAGTCCTTTTTTGCAGATCCTGAAATTTCCTTATCATAGGCTTCATAGAGTCTTTTTACTGTCAAAATCATATTTTCATGAGCTAACTCTAAATCTACAATTAAAGCAGGAATTGGCTTTCCAATGTCTTTTCCTTTTGCTACCGCTTTATTATATTTTTCAGTATCTGCCGCAAATCGTTGCTCTTCCTTTTGATTTTTTGGAATTCCTTCAAAATAGGTCTTAATTGCACTGTGAAGACTTGAATCAAACACATATGCAAGATTATCCTTTTTTAAGGCTAAACGATCTACAGAATTTTCTACTAACTTTGTCAATTCTGCCGCTGTTTCCTCACATTCTTTTTGATCTAAGGTCTTTTTTTCATATACCTGAATGGAGTCTTTTAATTTTTTTGTTGTTTCTTTCTTTGCCTCGGATGCACGACGATCGGAATAACGAATTCCTTCTGCAACTAAAGAAGTAAAATCTTTTAGGAAATCTTTTTCAAAAAAATCTCTCATTTCCTTATTTAATTTATTAATATCTACTCCTGTCACTCTCGCCGCTGGCTTTTTACTCTGATAATATGCCATTGCTAAAAAATCTGGCTCAACTGTCGAAGCAAATGGCTCTAATTCTTCCCTTAACTCTTTCATAGAAGAAATTAAAGCGTCTGCTTGTTCTATATTATTATAGGAAGTTATCTTTGTCAGATAATTCTGTAATTTCTTCTCATAAGTAGTATTTTCTTTGGAAATTACATAGGCATGAAATACTTGTTTTGCTTTTGCACCAGTTTCCTTTAATTCGTCTTTAATATTCTTAGGTTCATCTTTTTTAATATCTGTAATATACATTGCAAGTTCATTTGCACACTCTTTTGCACTGTTTAAAGCTTTATAATACGCTCTGGTCAATTCAATTCCTTTATCTGAGATCTTTTTAAACTCTTCCATCTTAGATTGAATTGTTTCTGCGGACAGAGATTTATTTTCCTCTGCTGCTTTTAACATAGCATCCTTTAACAGTTTAAATCTTGTATTAAACTCTTTTTTTGCTGTCCTTTGATTTGCCTTTCCATTTAAAATCATAGCTTCTGTAAGCTGTTTTCCGATTTTCATAATTGGATTCAAACTGGACATAGGATCTTGGAAGATCATTGAAATCCGATTTCCGCGGTAATCGTGAAATTCTTCTTCACTCATTTTCAATAGATCTTTACCATCATATAATATCTCGCCACTTTCTACAATCGAGTTAGGAGCTAAAATACCAAGCATTGCTCTAGCAGTTACAGATTTTCCAGAACCAGATTCTCCTACAACTGCGAGAGTCTCTCCTTTATTTAATTGCAGATTAATTCCACGAACAGCCTTTACTGTACCGTTATTCGTTCGAAACGATACTCTGAGATTTCTCACATCAATTTTTCTTTCCATAATTACCCCTCCGAACCTCTCAAGGATGGATTAAATGCGTCACGAAGTCCATTTCCAAACATATTAAAGCAAATCATTAATAGAGAAATAAATAATGCAGGGAAAAAGATAACATGAGGATACGTGGAAAGAGTAGACTGTCCATTTGCTAACATTGTTCCCACACTAGTTGTCGTTGAAGTTTGTAAACTTACAATTCCAAGGAAAGATAAAACGGACTCGGAATTAATAACGCCCGGAATTAAAAGAACTGCTGATGTAATAATTGTTCCTAACGCATTTGGAAGGATATGGCGGAAAATAATTCTCCGATCTCTTGCTCCTAAAGTTCTGGCAGCAAAAACATATTCCTGTCCTTTATAACGGTAAAATTGTGTTCTGGTACGACCTGCAATTCCAATCCAGCCTGTCAGTACAAACGAAAACAGTAAGGACGGCAAGACACCTACTTTACGTGCAAAATAGATCTGGAAAAGAGTTGCCATAACAATGAATGGAATATCATAAAGAATCTCAACAATTCGCTCCATTACTAAGTCAATTTTACCACCATAATATCCTTCGATTGAACCATAGATCAGACCTAAAATAAAATTAATAATAGAAACACTAAATGCTAAGATAAAGGAAAGTCGTGCACCACTTGCAAGACAGACTAAAATATCCTTTCCAAAAGAATCTACACCAAACAGAAAACATGCCTCAAAACCATGAATATATTTATAGTATTCGCTATAAAGAGCTCTGACTTCATACGTATTTCCATCGTTCTTTGTAATATATCTCTTAACGGTATATTCTCCCTGATCATTTAATGTACCATCATTATTGACGGTCATAAAATTTCCTGTGGAAATATTATCTTCTGTTGCTGTTTGGAAGATATTAATATAATTTCCATTATCATCTAATTTTGCTTTTCCCTTCGTGTCATGTTTATACCATACATTCACATCTGTTTCATAGGAAGGACTGCTGATCTTCTTTTTATCTACAATTGGATAAACTACTTGTGTACCCGTTTCTTTTTCATAGGCAACTAACTTTTCATATTCATCCTTTGTTAAGGTAAGCGTAGCAAAACCTACTTTCGCATAGCTGTCCATCCGAATATCATAATACGTATTTGTTCTTCCGGAATCTGTTACTTCATAGCTGTTATAAACTTTTGTGACTGCTCCGGGAATTGCATTATAATAATCATATGACTGTTGATTTAATCCCTTAAACTCTTTTGTTCCATCCAAAATCCCAAACTTAGAAAGGAACTTACTTTTTGGCATTGCATAAGAATATCTTGTATCAAAATATGCCACATTAAATTTTGAAAAAATCGGTACAACAATGGCAAAGATCAATAAACATAAAATAATAACCGCAGCTATTACAGAACCTTTATTTCTGCTGAAACGATACCAAGCATCTTTAAAATATCCTATTGGTTTCGTATCAAATTTTGTATCATGCAGTTTGGAATCCTTTTGGACAAAGGTAAATTTTTTTGGATCAATTTTAGAAATTTCATCAATTTTCATTGTTCTTTCCTCCTCCCATACGGATTCTTGGATCGATAAAGCCATAGCTAATATCAGTTAAAATTCCGGCTGCTAGTCCAATAAATGTGTAAAACATACCAATGGCAAGGAACATATCATAATCCCTTACTGTAATGGAAATAACAAAGAGTTTTCCAACTCCGGGTATTGCAAAAATCTGCTCTATAATCATTGCACCGCCGAGAATACCAATAATTTCACCCAAAATCATCGGAAGAATCGGTACCATTGCATTTCTCAAAGCATGGTGCATTGTAGCCTGTGCTCCAGTTAAACCTTTTGTTCTTGCAAGCAACATATATTCACTTGTAAGAGTTTCTGTCAATTCTGCTCTTGTATATCTCATCAGTCCTGCCATTGTACCAAACGAAAGAGAAAGTGCAGGCAGAATAACGGATTTAATCATCGCCGGACTCAACCAGTCCGTACCCGATTTCATAACAATTGGAAACCATCCTAATTTGAATCCTAGAAAATATTGTACTAAAAATGCGTATACATAAGATGGAACGGAAATCAATAACATAATAACGACCGAAATGACTTGATCCTGCCATTTATTTTTCTTCAAGGCAGCATAGATACCAAACAAAATTCCAAGTGGTATACTTACGACTAAAGATAATATATTTACTAATAAAGTGGCAGGAAGTTTCTGCCCAATAATCGAAATAACGGATGTATATTTTGGTGCAATTGCTGTTGTTACACCCCAATTAAACTCTGTAAAAACTCTTTTTAAAAATATCCCATACTGTACCATAATGGGTTTATTATATCCCCATGCTTCTCTCATTTCTGCTACCTGTTGTGCATATCCTCCCTGAACTTCAACATTCGGATTCGGAAGCAAACGTACCAATACAAAATATATGGTCATAATAACAAAAAAGCTGACGAACATAAGGCATATTCTCTTTGCTATATACTTTGGCATATCATCACTCCTCTTCATCAAGCTTAGTAAAATAAATTATGCTTATTAACTCTATGCTTTATACTATCTTTTTTGCTTTTGATTCATAATTTTGTGGGGATATTCTTTTTATTCCCCACCCTATTTTAATTTATTTGCTGTTTGTTTCTTTTTTTCAATCCACTCGCGGCAGTTAAGAGCAAGACAAGGATGTGGATTGCTTCATGGCAGTAGGGGATACTGCTTTGGCTCCGCCCGCTACTACCGTTACAATTAACAGCAATTCCTCTTGCTGTTAATTATTGAATTGATTGAATGATATGTCTTTTTAAAATCGAGATACGACATAAAATTCATGCCGTATCTCGGTCTTATCCATTAATAAGATAATTGGTTATTATTCTCTTTCAAGTAAGCTTCCCATTGTGCATCGTCATAATTATAAGTTATTTCAGGAATACCACCAAATCCTACAATCTGTACATACTCATCAGTTGCATAATTTACTTTACGAGAAAGTAAAGAAGCAGCAGTTCTATAATAGAGTGGTGTAGTTGCATAGGTCTTTAAATATGCTTCTTCAAAGCCAGCTAAAATCTGTAATTTGATCTTATTATCTGATAATACATACTCACCTTCTGTCAGTGCAAGATACCAGTCATAAAATGACTTTGAAACTTCTTTTCCATCTACTGTAATGGTTATTGGTGTATTAACAACATCCAATCCATATTCATTTGTTGTATTTGGATCGGCATAACACCAAGTAACACCCCAAGGATCCATAGAAGAACCGCCCCATGTGGTTAAAATTGTACCAAAGTTTCCATTCTTTGCACTATTATAATAATCTGGATCTTCTACAAATTCAAATTTAATCTTGCCCTCAAACGGAGTTCCTACTGCTGCCTCTGATACAGCATCTTGGATAAAGTTAAATATCTTTTTATATCCGTCATCGGAAGCATACATATGGAAGTTAATCTGAACCGTATCGCCCTCTTTATAATCTTTTGCTGCAACTGCATCATTATAGGCCTTTGTAAATAATTCTGCTGCTTTTGTCTTATCATAGCCTGTGATCTCAGATTCATCACTTACACCATATACATTACACATTGCTTTCTTTGCTTCTTCTGTTTCTCTGTAGAGTGAACCATTATCTGGATCATATACATACATATAATTTAATAAACCATATCCCGGCTTATGAGTTGCAGTACACTGCTCTGTAAATTTAGTACGGTCAATCGACAAGGCAATCGCCTGACGAAAATCCTGATAGGACAACATGGTCATATTAATTCCATTTCCTGCTGCCTTCTGATTTTTCTCAAGAGCTGTCTTATCACTGTTAAAGGTAAGTTTACTGGTATAGGATTCTGGAGTATATACAATATAATCCGAAGTACGGTACGTATCCATATTTTCTGCTGTTAAAGATACCCCATCTACTTCGCCCTTTAAGAATAACTGGAGAGCGGTTTCCTGCTTAGGAATAATCTGGCAACTAATTCTGGTAGTCTGATATTTTCCTTCATGCTTTCCATCTGTATAACCATACCACTTATCATTCTTTTCCATTGTGATCTGCTTATCTACCTGATATTCTGTGAGCTTATATGGACCATAGGACATATACGTATCTACAGAAGTAGCATAAGTAGTCTTCGTAATATCTCCGGTCTTTTTCATATTGGCTTCATAGATATCTTTCTTTACAATCCAGTTAGAAGAAAGGTTATAATATAAATAAAATTCGGTAATTGGTCTTGTCAAAATTAAGGTAATTGTATATTCATCATCTGCTTTAATACCTACATTTTCCCATGGAGTTGCTTCATACACACCATCTTCAACAAAGATAAACTGTGCCTGATCGCCTTCATTTGACTGTCCTGCTGCCAAATAACTCTCATAGACTTCTTTAGGGCTAACATAATCTCCTTCTAATCCTTCCTCTACGCCTTCATCACGTAACTTTGTTTCATCGTCAATAGAGAAAACACCATTTCCATTCTCATCTGTTACATTATAGAAGCCCTGCATATCAATATAAAACTTTTCAACTCCTGCGGTTTTAGCTTCTTCAATAGACGAATATCCCTTACTCTCTAAAGCACTATATTTTGTCTGACCAGCTTTACTGCTGTTATAATATTCATTCGCATTTGCCAATGCAAGCTGACCTGTGAGAAAGTTACTTGCACGGTAATTTGCCATTCCAGAATCTAATAACATTTTAGCAGAATAGATATAATCCTCACTTGTAATCTTTGTTCCATCTTCCCAACAAGCATTCTGGTTTAATTTAATACGAAACGCATATCCTTTATCAGCATCTACTGGCACACCATACATTGCATTTCCTGCATATTCCTTTGTGATATCTACAGGTTCACTCTCTGCCATTTCAGGTTGTACTGTATAGCCATCTTTTGCCTCATTCAGATAAAAGGAATATAAACCCATCTGTGTATAATCCAAAATATACGCATCATCATTTGTTTCCCACTCATGAGGATTCCATGTTGCAGGACTTCCTCCTGCATAGTCATTAAAGGTGTATTCTCCTGCATGTGTGTTTTCATCACCTTGTTCTTCTCCTTTTGTTGGAGATGGATCTTGGTTTCCTGTTGTTGTAGGTGAAGCTTCACCAGATGTTGGTGTAGGTGTGTTCTGATCATCAGAAGGGTCTTTTTCTTTACCTCCGCAGCCTGTCAGTGAGGCTATCATGGCAGCACTTAACATCAAAGATACGAATTTTTTTTTCATAATCGTTATCCTCCTCTTTCTAAAGACAAATTTCAAATTGATGTGGGATAAGTTATTGTTTTTCCCACTATTTTCCATAGGATCATTTTCTCTATCCTTCCCCCTATGCGTAGCTATTCAAGCTCCCCCGCATGAATACTGCATCAACGCGTCACCGAAAGAAAGTGCTATTCCAAAAATCACCCTTGAAACATCAATTTGACTGCCAACTACTTGGAAATTCTTCTATAAACATCCCTTACATTTATGATAAAAAAAGCTTTTAGGTGTCCCATCAACAAGTCTGGTGTCTGTTCCCAAAAAGCCTCTTTGCCAAATGTCTGATATTTATTTCCCAAATTTCCTTTACGAATTAACAGTATAGTATATAAATCCTAGTTTGTCAACATTATTTTTGGGAATAGACAAGGAAATGTCTGTATTTTTTCAAATTTCCCTCTTGATTTCTAGGATTATTTTAATCTTATGAAACAAGTTTGGATCTTATGTTCGATTTTACAGACAGTTTCCCTGTTCTAACTTTTAGTTGTATAAATTATATTTTAAAAAAAATTTCTTTTAATTCTTCAGTATGATAGCCCTTATTTTTTAAAACCTGCTTTAATGCCTGTTTAAAATCTTCTGTTGTCAGGCAGATCTGTTCTGAATTTTTTAATACTAAAATACATCTCTCATATATCTTTTCTGTTTTCTCACAAGAAATATGATATAAATTTCTCCGATCCATCATACCTATTTCTTCTAAAGTTTTAATCATTCGATATATAGTTGCAATTCCCACAGAAGAATCTTTTTGTTTGGCAAGATAATAAATTTCTTTGGAATTCGAACACTTATTTTCTAAAATGACATCTAAAATCAGCTTTCTTTGACTGGTAAGCCGAAATCCTTTCGCCTTTAATTCTTTTAAAATCTGTTCTTTATGTGTAAAATTTTTTTGATTTTGAGAAACTTCCTGTATCATAGACAATCCCCCTAACAATTCAAATAGTTGAGAATGGATCTCAATTTCTTTATAAGTTAGTATATACTAACTTATGGGAATTGTCAAATCATTTATCAAGTTAAATACGCATATCCATGTTCTAATTCAAATTCTTCTTGTAAACGAATATCGTCTAATGCTGTACCAATCTGAATTTCAAAGGTACCTTCTTCTGCCACAAAACATTTCTTTTCCTCTTGATAAAGCCCAAATGCTTCTTTTTTCAGACAGATTTCTATTGTTTTTTCTTCCCCCTTTTTTAAACAAACTTCTAATTTATGAACGGATCTTGCTATACTAGCTTTTGGATTTTTTACATATACATGAATTGTTTCTGCACCATCACAATTTCCAACGTTTTGAACGGTTATAGATACCGTAACTTCTAAGGGGGTAATACTATCTTCGTTCGTAAAAATTTTATTAGAGTAGTCCATTCCCACTTCTTCTTCTAACGTCAACTCTAAATCTCTGTATTCAAATTTTGTAAATGTCTCTATTTTCTTTTCTTCCATCTTTTTATTCTTCTTTCTCCACCAATTTAAACTGTCCTACTAATTCACTAAGTGATACCACCTGTGCTGACAGTTCTTCACTTGTTGCAGAAGTTTCCTCTGCGGTTGCCAATGTATTTTGGACAACATCGGAAATCTGGCTGATTCCTTTTTCTATCTCTGCTACTTCTTCTGCCTGTATATCAGAAGCAGATCTTACTTTAGCTACTGCAAGTAAGATTTCATCTACTTCTTCCATAACCTTATTTAATGTTTCGGAGGTATCTTTTGTAATCTCATTTCCATTCTTGATCTCATAAAGGGAAGTTTCAATTAATTTTTTGGTATTAGCAGAAGCAGAAGCACTTTGTTCTGCTAACTCTCGTATAGATTCTGCCACAACAGAAAATCCTCTTCCTGCTTCCCCTGCTCTTGCTGCTTCAATCGCTGCATTTAAAGATAAAAGATTGGTCTGATTTGCAATATTTTCAATTCCTGTAATAATTTCTTCAATTTCTGAAGAAGTAGCAGAAATTCTCTCCATTGCTTTTAGTAATTCTGTCATCTTCTTTTTACTGGTATTTGCCTCTAAGCCCATATACTTTGCCTTCTCATGCGCGATATCTGTTAATTTTGCATTCTCCTGTACATGTTTCGTTACCTTTGATGCCCCTTCATACAGTTTTTCAACTGCACTGTTTTGTTCACTTGTTCCTTCTGTTAAATTTTGAGCACTCTGAGCAAGATCAGAAGAACCAACTGCTACTTGAGAAGCTACTTGATTAATATGATAAATTGTTTGACTTTGTTTCTCTTTTAGTTTTTCTATAGAATCTAAAATTTCAGCATAAATTCCCACATATCTTTCTGGCACTTTACTGGTAACTGAATAATCTCCCTCTGCCATACTTCCTAATAAAAACTTAATATCCTCAATAATTTTCTTTAACTTTTCTGACATATCCTCAAAGCTTTTACCAAGAAGAAAAATTTCGTCTTTCCCGCTGATATTTAAATTTCCATCTACTTTTCCATCTGCGATCTCGTTAGAAGCTGTTACTAGAGTAAGAATTGGTGCTAATTTTCGTCCCATAAGTCGATATACAAATATAACCAAAATTAGCAATGTCAAAATTTCTATCCCAATTAAAAGAAATGTAATCCTTAAAATATCACTCTTTATATCTAAATCTCTTACAATACTTACAGTATACCAAACTTCTTCTCCTGCAGATGCTGCTTCAAAATAGGCCTCCTGTTTTATACCATTAATATCTTTATATCGAAGAGAAAAATTTTTTCTTTCTTTTAGTCTATTTAAAAAATTTTCAGAATCTACACTTTTATTAGAGAAAAAATCTGTAATATTTTTCCCTATTTTATTTTGATCTTTATTGTCATAAATAATATTTCCGTTCATATTTATAACATCTACATAAAAAGATGAATATAATTCACTGTCTAATTCAAGCTCATCAAACATAGACAAAGCAATATTGACGTTAATTACGCCAATCATCTTTCCCTCAAAAAGAAGTGGCTGTGCACAAGTAATAACTTTGACTCCTTCCTCTATATATGGTTCTGTATAAACTGTCCCCTGTTTTCCTACAGCAATCTGATAGTAGTTCTTCTTTGAAAATTCATCATATGCTCCAATATCATTTACTTGAATCGTTCCGTTTTTATCATTACTAAAGTAAACGCCATAGTCCTTTCTATCATTTGAAAAACAAAAAGGTTCAAACATAACACTTATTTCAACAATAGAATCATTTGTTGTAAGTATATTTTTTGCACTAGAAAAAATATAGTCTTCCAGTAATTTTTGTTTTTCATCTAATTTTAAGTCTTCGTAGACAATACTCTGATATGTTGGTGTTTCTTGTTCTGAACTATAATAAGAAGAAATAATTCCTTTTAGATTTAATGAAGCAGTTTGTGCAGTCTGTAAAAATTCCTGAAGTTGATATTTATTTGCTTTAGATTGTGTTTTAAGATTGTCCCGAATGGTTTCTATCATAGAAAATTGAACAATTAAAAGCATTGCTGTAATCATTATAGTAAAAACTAAAATAAGAACTGCCCCAACTGTCAAAGATATTTTTGTAGCCAGTCTATCTTTCCTATTTACCATTTTTCCCTCCTTGCTGCGACTACTTTTAAAAACAGCTAATGACTATAGATTGCGACTGTTTTAGAAAACCCAAACAGTCGCAGTAATTTTTTAAGAGTTTATTTTTACAATTAATATATCGTTTGGTGCAAGAGTAATTGTTGTTTCTATTGGCAGTTTCTCTTTTGTAAGCATATTTACTGCCTCTTTTCCAAGCTCTCCATTAGCTGTTTTAAACTGGATAGAAAATCTTTCTTCTTGCTTAGAATGGTTTAATAGGAATAAAAATTCTTCATTTCCCTTGACACGTCTTACTGCTTCTACATTATCTGCTGTAAGAGCTATCGGAGATATATCAAGTTCTTTGCACAATTTTTCAAAAAAGGCACGATAAAATGCTGGATTAGATCTTGTGCCAATATAATAGGCACTTCCCTTTTCATAACTGTTTTTCGTAATAACAGGTGTATTTTTATAAAAATCCTTCTGATAGAAAGATATTGTCTGTGCCTGCATTGTGTGCATAATATCACATAAAAGTTTTGCTGGATATTGTTTTCCTAAAAATTCAAAGGAATTCTCATCTCCTGATACAAGTCCATCAATTTCCTCTACCCAAATTCCAAGAAGTTCTTTTAATTTTCCCGGATATCCTCCAACTGTTACTAAGTCATGCTCGTCTACTATTCCACTAAAAAATGAAACGACAAGTGTTCCTCCATTTTTCACAAACTCTTTTAACTTCTGATCAAACCCTTCTTTTACCATATATAATAGCGGCGCAACAATAAGCGAATACTCACTTAAATCCGATTCTACAGAAACAAAATCTACAGAAATATTTTGTTCATGCAGTGCTTTATAGTAAAGAAATACTTCATCATAATACCGAAGCTGATTACAAGGTCCTGTAGAATATTCAACAGCCCACCAATTATCCCAATCGAAAATAATTGCTACTTTTGATTTTGCCGTCGCTGATAGAGTTTCCCCTCCTAACTGGAAAAGTTCTTGTCCCAATCTTTGGCACTCTCGAAATACCCTTGTATGTTCATGACCTACATGATCTATGATTGCTCCATGAAATTTTTCGCAAGATCCAATACTTCGTTTCATCTGAAAAAACATGACAGTATCCGCTCCATGAGCAACTGCCTGATAACTTTGCAGACGCATAACATTTGGGCGTTTTATTGCATTATAAGTCTGCCAGTTTGTCACACTTGGAGTCTGTTCCATTAAAGCAAAAGACTGCCCATCCTTTAAGCCACGCATTAGATCATGCTTCATTGCAATCTGTGCTGGATCTTCTCCTGCATATGGATAGCTGTCCCATGATACAAAATCCATACTCCGTGCCCACTTTTGATAATCCAGTGGTTTATAAAAGCCCATAAGATTTGTTGTAATTGGAATTTTGGGCGTATATTTTTTGATCGCATCATATTCTAACTTGTAACATTCTAATATACTGTCAGAATTAAATCTTGTATAGTCTAATGAGATTCCCTGAAATGCTGTTCCATTTTCGGAATAATGCTCACTTAATAGATTTGGTACTACAATTTCTTCAAAATCGTAGAAAGTATGTCCCCAAAATGCTGTATTCCAAACACGATTTACCTCTTCTATGGTTTTATATTTTTTCTTTAACCAGACACGAAATGCTTTTTCACAGTTTTCACAATAACAAGCTCCTCCATATTCATTGGAAATATGCCATGCAGTAATGTTATCATATGTTTTGTAACGATCTGCTAATTTTCCGGCGAGGAGAGTAGAATATTTACGATAAGTAGGGCTATTGGGACAAGAATTATGTCTTGAGCCAAATTTTCTTTTTCTTCCCTCAAAATCTGTCCGTAAAATATCTGGATATTTTCTTGCCATCCAAGCCGGATGTGCTCCGGTTGAAGTGGCAAGACAAACTAAAAAACCATGCTTTTTTACTAATTCCATAATCCGGTCTAATTTTGAGAAATCATAGACTTCATCATCTTTTTGAAGAGATGCCCAGCTAAATACATTGAGTGTTAAAATATCTACTCTGGCAAGTTTTAACAGCCTTATATCTTCTTCCCATGTAGACTCCTCCCACTGCTCTGGGTTATAATCTCCTCCATATACAATCTTTGGTTCTTTTTGTGCTGGAAATCTCATTTTCCCCTCATTTCTGTCCAAACTAATTTGGACTATATTGCTCCACTAAATCTCTCAAATAATTGTCCTGCCATTGAAAAGAAAAAAACGATTCCAATTAACAGCATCAATAAAATTACTCTCGCCCAGTTTTTTAAAGTTCCCGGAACATTTTTACCAAAAGCAAGTATAAATAAAACTACAAAATAGATAAATGGTCCGACTACAGGAATCAATGGCAGTACTACCATTAATAAAAGCCATTGACTAAAAGTAACGACCGGCTCTTTTCCATCCTCTATTTCTTTTCCAAACCAAAAGCGTTTCGTTTTCTGCCCTTCTTGTGAAGATATTGAACTTGATTGTTCCTGCCTTTTTGAATACACTTCAAATGGATCATCTATCTGCCTTAACGATGTGCCGCAATATTCACAAAAGTTAGCTGTTTCATTTGATACTTGTCTCCCGCAAGTTCTGCAAACCATAGAATCTTCCCAGCCTTTCCGATCACAATATTACTTTTCTGTCATCTGTATGATCTTTTGTGGGCATTTTTCTGCACACTTTCCACATCCTGTACATTTTTGCGGATCAATTTTTGCCAAATTATTTTCTACTGTAACTGCACCAAACTCACATTGTTTTACACAGAGCATACAGCCAATGCACCCTGTCGTACATACTGCTCTTACTTCTTTTCCTTTTTCTTTTGAATTACAGGAAACAAGATAGGCAGCACTTTCAGGAACTAACTCAATTAAGCTTCTTGGACAGGTTTCTACACATTTTCCACATGCTACACATTTTTTACGATCTACTAGGGCAACCCCATTTACTATGTGAATTGCATCAAATTTACATGCTGTGACACAACTTCCATACCCAAGACACCCATAAGAACATGCCTTTCCTCCGCCTCCGGGAACAACAGCTGCTTTTTTACAGTCTTTTAATCCATCGTATTCATATTTGAGATCTGCTTTATCGCAAGTACCTGCGCACTTTACAAATGCAACTTTTCGATCTTTTTCTTGCGCTACTGCTTTTCCCATTACTTTGCCGATCTCTGCATGTATTTTGCCTCCAGCTACTGGACAGGCATCAACAGGAGCATTTCCCTGTGCAATCGCCTTTGCTAATCCGTCACATCCTGCATAACCACATCCACCGCAGTTATTTCCGGGAAGAAGTTCTCTTACTCTTCCTTCCCTTTCATCTACACTGACATAAAAAATCTTAGAAGCCAGTCCAAGCAGCAATCCAACCAAAAGCCCGCAGATTCCAACTACCGCACCCGCAGTTGTGATCGCACCGATACTTATTCCTAACACTGTAATACTTTCCATGTGCTTTTCCCCCTAACACTAAATCAAGCCTGCAAATCCCATAAATGCAATAGACATTAATCCTGCGGTAATTAGTACAATAGGCATTCCCCGAAATGCAGATGGTACGTCATTATATTCTATTCTCTCACGAATACCTGCTAAAATTACAATCGCAACTGTAAATCCAACAGCCGTTCCAAATCCATTTACTAAACTTTTTATAAAACTATACTCCATTTGTACATTGGTTAAAGCCACACCAAGCACTGCACAGTTTGTCGTAATTAATGGAAGATATACGCCCAGTGCTTCATATAGACTGTGACTGTATTTTTTTAGAAACATTTCAATAAGCTGTACTAATGCTGCAATAACAAGAATAAATACAATAGTCTGTAAATATTCTAATTTAAAATTCACTAAAAGTACTCTATTAATAATCCATGTCAGGGCAGAAGCAATCGTAATAACAAAAATAACTGCACCGCCCATTCCTGCGGCTGTTTTTGTTCGTTTCGAAACTCCTAAAAACGGGCATATGCCGAGGAACTGGCTCAATACTACATTATTGACCAGTGCTGCTCCAATCAGCACCAAAATCATTTCCTTCATTTGCCATCCTCCCCTTTCTTATTCTTTGCCTCTTGTTTTGCTAATTCTATCTTTTCATGATTTTCAGTACAGGTAGTGCCAAGACACGACGCACAGTTGCCACCGCAGGCTAAAGGCTCTTGTTGTGTAACATTTGTTGCCGATTTTAACTTAAACTTATTTTGGAGAGCTGTTAAAATTGCTAAAACCAAAAACGCTCCCGGAGGATTTACAAAAATCTTTAATGGTTCATAGCTGTCTGGCATTACTGCTACCTTAAAAAGTGTTCCACTTCCAATCAATTCTCGAAACAGACCTATCACAGTAAGTCCTATTGTAAATCCAAGTCCCATTCCTAAACCGTCAAAAATAGAAGGAGCTACTGGATTTTTAGAAGCATAGGATTCTGCACGCCCAAGAATAATACAGTTTACTACTATAAGAGGAATATAAATTCCAAGACTTTGATTTAATTCCCACAAATAAGCTTCTAATAGCATTTTTACTATTGTAACAAAGGAAGCAACAATTACAATAAATGCTGGAATTCTAACTTTTTCTGGAATCACTTTTCGCAGTAGAGAAATTAATAAGTTTGACATTACAAGAACAATGGTTGTTGTAAGTCCCATTCCCATTGCATCTACTGCATTTGTAGTAAGTGCTAAAGTAGGACACATTCCAAGCATCAGCACAAAGGTTGGATTTTCCTTGATTATGCCATTATACAGGCGTTCCATACACTTATTCACTTTGCACCTCCTATTCCATCTTTCAGACAATCTAAGGCAAATGTAATTCCTGCATTTACTGCTCCTGTAACTGCATTTGTAGTAATTGTTGCAGAACTAATAGCATCAATTTCATCTTCTTTTGTTGCTCCTGTCTTTGTTACAGTTAACCACTGTGTTGTCTTTCCTGCAAACTGTCCCTGAAAAGATTCTTCCTTCGCTTTCATTCCAAGTGTCGGAGTTTCATTGATTTTTATAATCTCAATTCCTGTAATCGATTCTTCTGTCGTATATCCCATTGTCAGACTAATTTCTCCATTATAACCATTGGAAGTTGTAACTGTCATAACATACCCAATCGTGGATCCATCTGCTGCTTTTGCTACTCCAGCCTCTTCAATAACAACTCCTTCTAAACCTGCCGCTTTTAAAATATCTGTGCTGGTCTCTACTTTGCTTTTAAGTGTTTCATCTTCTGTATCAACCATTGCCGCATCTGGATATACTGCCTGATATGCCTCTGCTTTTATCTTTGCTTCTCTTTCCCTAATAATTGGATCTGTTAATTCATTTACAATTCCTAATAGTAAGGCGGCAATCAGGGTAATGGCAAATAAAATTGTGGCATCCTTTAGGATATAGGAACTCTTTTTGCTATTTTCCATCTTCAACCCTTCCTTCCTCTTCCAAATGCCGTAGGCATTGTTACTTTTTCAATTACTGGTACTAATAAATTGCAAAAAATAATTGCATAGGAAACTCCTTCTGCGGACTTTCCGAAAATTCGGAATATTCCAGTTAAAATACCAAGACAGATTCCAAAAACAATCTGCCCGTTTGGTGTAATTGGACTGGTCGTATAATCCGTTGCCATAAAAAATGCACCTAACATCAGACCTCCGCCACATAACTGTATTGCAAGATAAGTTGGATCTGCTCCATGTCCTCCAAACAATACTAAAAATAAAACAAAACTTAATAGATATGCTAATGGAATTCGAAGATTAATAACTTTTCGATAGAGCATATAAACTGCTCCAATCAAAATCATAACTACACTGGTTTCTCCAATCACGCCTCCAGTAAATCCCCAAAACAGATCAAATAATTGTACACTTTCTCCCGCTTTTACTGCTGCTAATGGAGTTGCTCCCGTAATTCCATCTACTGCCGCAGCCCCATGATAAAACAGATAGGTTCCTTTATTAGACGCCCCATATTCCGAAGCTGTTAAAATACTAAAATTTGTCATTTGTCCTGTAAAACAGATTAACAGAAAACATCTTGCTGCCAATGCAGGATTCATAATATTTTGTCCCAATCCTCCATAGAGCTGTTTTACTACTAAAATTGCAAATATTCCTCCAACTACTGGCATCCACAATGGTATCGATGCCGGCAAATTCATACCGATTAAAAGCCCTGTCACTAAAGCACTACACTCATATGGATGATAAGGCTTTTTCATAAAATGTTCATATAAATATTCCGTTACAACACAGGCAGTTACTGATACTAAAAGTACCAAAAACGCCTGAAATCCAAATTGATATACTCCCATTACAGAAGCAGGCATTAGAGCGATTGCCACATCTCTCATAATCTCACTTGTCGTTACACCACTGTGAATGTGCGGAGATGAGGATACATGAAACTTCTCTTTCAATCTTTCCACCTCTTTCTCAAAAAATATCTTTACTTTTTCCTTCTTTCCTCCTGAACCTGACGTCTCATCTGTTTAAAAGACTGAGTCAGTTTCCTGCCTGCAGGGCAGACATACGTACAGCAACCACATTCACAACATTCCATTCCATCAATCTTTTCAAAACCTTTTGTATCAAATCTTTGTGCATATTCCATCAATTTTTGTGGAACAATTCTTCCCGGACAAACACTGACACATCTACCACAGCGAATACATGCTCCCGGCTCTAACTGCCTTGCTTCTTCCTGTGTTAAAACTAACAAGGCAGATGAAACCTTTGTCACTGGAATATCTAGGGAATATAATGCCTGTCCCATCATTGGACCACCAGAAATCATTTTTCCTACAGGAGCACAAAATCCTCCTGCGGCTTCTAATAGTTCCTGATAACTCGAACCCGTTTTTACAATAAAATTTCCCGGTTCTTTGATAGCATTTCCGGTCACAGTGACAACACGTCGCATTAGTGGGGTACTTTCTGCGACTGCAAGCCCAACAGAAAGAATAGTATCCACATTATTTACAATACAGCCTGCGTCAGATGGCAACATGGAAGAGTTAATCTTTCTTCCTGTCACTGCATAGATTAATTGACGCTCTGAGCCTTGAGGATATTTTGTTTTTAGCTGTCGTACTGAAATTCTTGAATCTGTTCCAATCGCTTCTTTTACTTTTGCAATCGCCTCTGGTTTATTGTCCTCTACTGCGATAATACCCTCTGCACGTTCAAATAACTTTAGTACAATTTTTAATCCTGCGATTAATCGCTTTGGTTCTTCTAACATCATTCGGTAGTCGGATGTTAAATATGGCTCACACTCTGAACCATTTACAATCACATAGTCAATAGCTGTATCCTCTTTTGGAGTCAGCTTTACATGTGTTGGGAAACCTGCTCCTCCCATTCCGACAATCCCTGCTTCCTGAATGATCTTTCGAATCTCTTCTTTAGAAAGCCTCGACACATCCCTTAATTCTCCAATTCCCTGTGCCATACGATATTCACCATCATTTTCTACAACAATCGATAAAACTTTTCCTCCTGTGGCTGTCAATCTTGGTTCAACTGCTTTGACTGTTCCAGAAACGGAACTGATTACACAAGAGGAAACATATCCTGTTGCCTGTGCTAATTTTTGTCCGGCAAGTACCGTATCACCAACGGACACTACCGGAACTGCTGGTGCACCAATATGCTGAGAAACTGGAAAAACCAGTTCTTTCTTTGGTAACAGTACGGATGTGTGTCGATCCATCGACAACTCCTTGCCGTCATATGGATGCATTCCACCTTGAAATGTTCCTGCTGCCATAAAAACTCTCCTTCTCTTTTTTCTATATTTCTCATTTTTTTCTTGCTTCGACACATACAGTTACATTCTAACATACTTCTCTATAAAAAGAAAATATTTTTTTGTGGAATTTTTGGTGTTTTTCATAATTTTTAGTCAACTTCCATATTATATATATTTATACGTTATATGGAAAATAAGCTATCCAACAATTATAAAATAATTATTGGATAGCTTATTTTTCTCTCTTAATTTATCTGTCATATCAGCCTGATATTTGATGTTTATGCAGATATTTCTCTCTAGTAGCCATTCCACCCCTAATATGGCGTTCTGACTTATTTACATCTAATACTTGTCTTGTTCGCTCTGCAAGTGCTGGATTGATCGTAAGTAGACGTTCCGTGATGTCTTTATGTACTGTAGATTTACTGATTCCAAACTGTTTTGCCGTTTGTCGGACTGTAGCACTTTTCTCAACGATGTATTCTGCAATTTCCACCGCCCGTTCCTCGATCTGTTTATGCTTCAATAAATTGGAGCCTTTCATAAAAGTTCCATCCTGAAATACTTGTTTTTACAATGTATGCAGCAGATTCCAAGAACAGACTAAAAATTTAGTATTACTCTATATTTAATACCTCATTTGTTTCCAGAATCATATTTCGTACATTTTCTGCAAGGTGTTCCAGCTTATCCATTGATTTCCGAATATTTTGGCTGCTTTCAGAAGCGGCTTTAACTCCATTAATTGCTTCATCTACAACTATAAGAAGCTCCTTGACTGTCGTATCAAAATTTTCAATCGTAAGATCGACATTTTTAATAGCTGATTGAATTTCTTCATCATTTTCTTTTGCACTACTAACCGATGTTTTTGAATTATCCGAAAGTTCTCGAATATTTGAAGCAACAACTGCAAAACCACGCCCTGATTCTCCTGCCCTTGCCGCTTCGATTGCTGCATTTAAAGATAACAAATTGATCTTTCCTGCTATTTGTTCTACATCCTGTGTCATAACATTATATTTTGATATACTTTTATCGATCTCTTGCATTGCCTTGGTAATTCTTTGGTTTACATGGTTTAAACTGTCCATACTATTTGCCACATTGAGCATTTCTTTAGAAGTCTTTATGCTATCTGTTTGTATCTGTTCCGTTTCTTTCTTTACATTTTGAATATCATGAAATAACTCTTCAAATACCTTCATTAACTCTTTATTCATTTGTAAAACCCTTGTATTAATTTCTGATATTCTCTGTCTTTCTTTTCGAACAGATTCCATTATATATTCCCGACAATTTTCCTTTGTATTAAGTCCTCTTGCAATAGCCACTGCCATATCATGACAGGACTGATATCCACAGGCATGACAGTCAATAGTCTTTTCTTGATCTGTATATTTGCAAAGTAAATGATATGCCGTTTCTAACTCTTTTTGTGATACCTGTTTTTTCTTAAAATTATATGGTTGATAGACACGAATAAAATCATTCAAATCTAATTTTTTGTCAAACTGTGCAAATTGTTTATCTATTCCTCGTTTTGTTGTATTTTTTTTACGTACTTTATTTGCACGATTTTCTACATCGTGCATAATATTATTTACTGCAAAATGTTTATAATGTGTTCCTATTGCTGGACCTCCATTACAGCCATCTTCACAATTCAGTACATCGAAAACATCTGGGAGCTGAGAATCTGAAAGTTCTGCATATGTATCCAATTCCCGATATAATCTTACTGTTCCATCTAAATCGACAATATTCATCTCTGGGTTATGAATTAAAAGACTTTTCATCAGTCCACCAGGCTTTGGATAAAGAGCTCCTTCTCGCCCTTCATATTCATCAAATCCATTCTCATGACGAACTGGAATATGTTCTAACCTTATGTTTTGTTCCTTAAAATAGTTTTGCAAATGTTCCATGGTTACATTATAATCAACCAAATTCGTTTCTCGAAATTCATCAATTTTAGCAATACATGGTGAAAGTGCCGCAATTTTTCCACGATATCCCAATACCTTTTTCATATAAATTGCCATACACAACATTGGACTTTGAATTGGAGAAAGATGTTTTAAGAGATCTTGACGATGCCTTAGTACATAGTTTACTACAGCGGCACATGGTTGTGAAATTAATTTTTTCTCTGGATGTTCTTTTAAATAGCGTAAATGTGCCCATGTACAAATATCAGCACCATATCCAACATCATAGACTTTTTTAACCCCCTGACTGCGAAGCCACTCTAATGCCTGACGCCACTTTCCATCAAAAGCAATTCTAACAGAAGGTGCGGCAATCACTTGTATTTCCTGTCCCCTCTTTAAATCTGCAAGAAATGCCTCTGTATCATCCTCATATCCTCTTGCATCATGAGAACAGGCCTTGATACAAATACCACACCGAATACATTTCTCATCATCAATTGTAATCTTTACAACCCCATTTTCATCTACTTTTGCAATATTAGCATCTTCCATTGGGCACTCACGTACACAGGCATTACAACCTACACACTTGTCCAAATCTACATTAATAATACTCATTCATTTGTCGGAAGCTATTGCAAAATAGATTTTAACTACCAAATATTGTGGGTATTGTATGAGCTTCTATCCATTATATGATATAAAAATTTTATTTTGTAACAGCTCCCTTCCCCCTTTTTAACTAAAATACCCTTTTTTATAATAAACATCTTTAATTAAAATTATAAAATATCAATATTTCTTTGTCAATATTCTTCGATTACTGAAATATAATATGATCTTTCTTTTTTATAATATTTGCAAGATATCTTTTACATTTAAAGTAAGTTTGGTATTTATATTCTCTTTTATCAATAGTTCTATTGCACTCACAATATTATTTCTTATTATAAATTCTTAAATTTTCTTTAGGTTATTGTATTATCACCTACAAAATGTTAATATAATTTTATACCTACAAAATGTTGATATAAAAGGAGAAAAACATGGCACAGCGAATTTCTGAATCCGAACTGGTACTAATGAACATTATTTGGAAAAATGGAGGATCAGCTTTATACTCTCTTATCATGGAAGAACTGGAAAAAGACAAAAACGAATGGAAAAACAACACCGTACTCACTCTGCTTTCTCGTTTGATAGAAAAAAAGTTCTTGAAAGTCAAAAAAATTGGCAGACGAAATGAATATATGGCTACAGTAACAGAAACAGAATATCAGACCATGCAGACTCATAACTTTCTTGATAAATTTTATGGTGGAAACGTGAAAAATTTAGTGTCAACTTTATTGCGGCAGGATATTCTTTCAGCAGACGAATTGAAAGAAATTGAAATCTTTTGGAGAAAAGAAAATGAATGAGTTTATAAAAATATTATTATCATTGTCTATTTCTGGCACACTTTTATTACTGCTTATTTTTGGATTGAAACCATTATATAAAAAGAAGATAAAGAGTTATCTTACATTTTTATACATGAATTAAGTCACTATAAACAACGAGATATGTTTTATAAATGGCTGATACAGATTGTGATTTGTATTCATTGGTTTAATTCTCTTATTTATTTACTTGAAAAAGAGATAAATAAAGCGTGTGAACTGTCATGTGACGAAGCAGTTATAACCATACTTGATGATAGTAAAAGGCGTGAATATGGAGATATATTAACTTCATTTTTAAAGTCAAATAATCTTCACAAAGGCCTCTCTAGCATCTGTAACTTTATAAGTAGATGATCTAGCACAGATCTTGTCTACTTCGCTTTGGGATAGTAAATTAAAAATCATCAAATTATAATCAAATTTTGGAGGAATTAGAATGGATATTTTAACACTTTGCAATGAAATAAATTTGCAGACTGAAATCAAAAATAAAATACTCGCTTTTGAAAAAACTTTCGACTTTAAAACAGTTGATAAACAACTGAAAGATTTTTTTATCTATAAAAATATGGAAAAAGCCCGAATAGAGTTAAAAAGTATTCTCGGTAAAGATAAGGATAATATAAAAATGCTTATGTGTATGCTGAAAGCGTCTACTATTGCCTATGAAACTTATAAAATAAAAGGGATTGATGATGAAATTTACTTTTCTACAATGAAGTGTTATACCCGTTTTATTGATGAAACATCTAAAAGAACACATAGATTTTATTTTGATAGAGATTGGTGGACTACTCGTCAGGCAGGCTGTCATTTATTTCGGATTGGTTCACTAGAATATGAAATAAGCCATATTGACAATAAAATAAGCATTGAACTTCACATTCCTTCAGATAGTGACCTTTCTCCCTCTTCTGTTAATCAGTCGCTGACAAATGCCAAAAAATTTTTTAATATATATTATCTTGAAACGAAGAATGCAGAATACTGTTGTCATTCTTGGCTGTTAGATGGTCAATTAAGAGCAATGTTAAAAGACAACTCTAACATAATTGAATTTCAAAAACGTTTTGAAATATTGGACGCAGGTGAGACTGATACTGAATTTATTCAGTGGCTTTTCAATAAAAATTCTACAGATACAGACTATGCAAATTTTCCTGAACATACTTCTTTACAGAGAAATATGAAAAAACATCTTCTTTCAGGCGGAGTCATTAAAAATGTATATGGTAAGATCAAATAAATTATAAAAATAACTATTGACAAATTTATTATACGATTGTATAATCTATTATACAATCGTATAATAAAGGAGGAAAACAATATGAAAAATTTAGGAGAAGCCGAATTGGAAATTATGCAGGTAATTTGGAAAGCTAAAACCCCTATAACCTCTAATTTTATTTTAAAAGAGTTGCAAGACCAAAGAAAATGGAAACTTTCTACCCTAATGACCTCATTATCAAGATTATCCGATAAGGGTTTTATTAGTTGTGACCGTTCCACAGGAAGTAACTTATATGTTTCAATCATTTCTGAAAATGATTATAAAACAAAAGAAGGCAAACATTTTCTTGAAAAGTTATATAACAACTCAATACAAAACTTAGTTGCAACATTGTATAGTAATAAAGCAATTAAAAATAGTGATATAGAAGAATTAAAAGAATTTTTAGATAACTTTGAGGATGAACCATGATGAAAAATTTATTTTTATCTATTTTTGAAACTTCTATATCAACAAGTCTAATTATAATTGGTTTACTTATTTTTACACCACTATTAAACAAAAGGTATGCGTCAAAATGGAAATATTATATCTGGATTGCTCTTGCTATTCGTTTAATTATTCCATTTAATATAAATTTCTCCTCTCCACAAATTGTAATCAATATACCAACACAAATTACATCACCTATTCTTACTGATACAGAAAACACTATTTCAATTATTCCACAGGCAGAACAGCAGCCCGTAAAAGGTACTTTATTAGATTTTATATCAATAATTTGGTTCATTATATGTATTTGCTTTATATTCATACACATTTTTAGTTTTTTATACTATAAGATACAAATCATGAAAAAGGGGACATATATAGAAGATGATGTTATTTTACAGCAGCTTCTTACCTTAAAACAGGATTTAAACATACATACAAAAGTTTCTATCATAAAATATACTGAAACTATCAGTCCAATGATTATTGGTTTTTTTCAGCCACTCTTAGTTATACCAGACCATGAATATAGTCAAGAAGAATTATTTTTTATTTTAAAGCATGAATTAGTCCATTTAAGACGACATGATACCTATTTTAAATTTCTTTTTATCCTTGTAAGAGCTCTTCATTGGTTTAATCCATTCATTTATATTATGCAGAAAGAAGCTATACTGGATATGGAGTTATCTTGTGACGAAAGAGTAATTCAAGGAACTCCCTATACTATTCGTAAAATGTATACAAAAACTTTACTTTCTACACTTGACAAGCAATGTAAAAAAACAAATATTTTAACTACACAATTCTATGGAGGAAATAAAATTATGAAAAAAAGATTTAAAAATATTTTAGTCAATTCTAATAAAAAAAATGGTCTCTTTATTTTGGTTTGTATCGTTGGTATAACATTAATTTTAGGAATAATGACTGGCTGTTCTATTATAAATCCAACCCTTTCCAAAATTCCATTAAACAATGAGTTTGAAAATAATGAATCTTTGCAAAAAGAGGATATTGAAATGCAAGAAAATGAACAAGATGAAGATGACACTCAAAAAATTAAAAATATTGCAGAAAAATTTGCAGCAGCATATTTTGGCGGAGATACAGAAGAGATTAAAAACTATTTAACTGTTCCTTATGAATGGGATATAGATGTTTATTCAGAAACAGGTACGATAAGTGAAACTAAATTAAAGGGATTAGAAAATATAAAAGAACAAGAAATAGGAGCTGTTCAGGTCGTTTCTTTAGAATATAGAGATAGTAACTATGAAGACATGTTATTATATTTGACTTTAGAATTTATCAAGCAGAAAGATGGATGGAAAATACAGTTTTATGGAATAGAAGGATAATGTTTTACACAAAAATGGAGTGACTGCACAACACAGCCACTCCATAAATTTACTGTCTATTATAATAATCAATTCCATCCGTTGGTTTAAAGTAAGTTCTTATATAGCCATCTGTTGAAACAATAACAAATTCGTTTGTTTCTTCTAAATAATATACATCGTCACCATCCTCTTTCTCTATCTTATGTAGTACCCCTTCTGTATTAATAACTCGATTTGCACCTGCCTCATATTCTTCTGCCGTTTTATATTCAAACTCTGCACCATGTTTTTTAAAATGATCCTCAAGATATTCCTCTTTACGGAATTCATACTCCTTTAAGGCTTTGACTGGATCATCCTTTTTATCTTCTGTCAGACTATTTTCTATATTCTTATCGGAATTCGTTTTTAAGGTATCTGACGTATCATCTCCATGAAATCCATACTTTGCAGAAATTGCCAGAACCGCAAGTAAAACTAAAGTACTTAAAATTCTATTCCATATCGTTGAATGAGACTTTTTTGGAGGAGTTTCTGTTTGTTTCTCTAAAGGTTTTTCTTCTGTTTTACTATCACTATCTTTATCTTTTGGTTTGACATTTTCTATTGTAGTTTGATTACTTTTTCGACATTCTTTACATCGTTTTGGAAGCTCAAGATTTTTGCTTTTATAAAACTCTATTTCTGAATCACTTAATTGAAAGGTTTTTCCACACTGTTTACAGGTCTTTTCTACCATAATAGTCCCCATTTCCATATCATTCTGTATTGTTCTATATTATTTACTTATTTTCAGATATTTTTATTTCCTAATATCTTGAGAATAGATTATAACACAAATTTTATTCTTTGTCATTGTTTTTCTATCATCATTTATGATAAATATATGGATAAAATTTATCTTTTCCATTGACAAAACAGGTCTGGTAGAATATAATTAAAACATATGTTTCAAAACAATAATTTTAGTATAAGGAGTAAAAATATGCCACCTAAAGCAAAGTTTACAAAAGATGAAATTATTGAAGCTGCTTTAAGTATTGTTAAAGAAGCTGGTTTTGAAGCTTTAACAGCTAGAGCATTAGGGACAAAGCTTGGAAGTTCTGCAAGACCTATTTTTACTGTATTTGAAAATATGGATGAAGTTCAAAAAGAAGTTGTTATAGCAGCTAAACAGCTTTATAAAGAACATATCCATAATGGACTTTGTCAAACAGATATACCAGCTTTTAAAGGGGTAGGTATGCAGTATATACAGTTTGCAATTACAAATTCTAAATTATTTCAAATGTTGTTTATGTCTGCACAAATTAAAAATCCTACTATTACAAACGTTCTTCCAATTATCGATGATAGTTATTCACAAATACTTTCCTCTATTCAAAATTGTTATTCTCTAACTCAATCTGATTCGGAATGGCTATATCGTCATTTATGGATCTATACTCATGGAATTGCAGTACTTTGTGCAACAAATATGTGTACTTTTACTATGGAAGAAATTGGTAAAATGTTGACCGAGGTTTGTACTGCAATGTTAAAGGAAATCAAAGGGAGATGCTAAAATGATTGAAATTAATAACATTGAAAAATTTTACGGAAATCGTGAGAATAGATTTCAAGTATTGAAAAATATTAGTATAAACATTCATGACAGAGATTTTGTTGTTATTTTAGGTGCTTCTGGTTCAGGCAAATCTACATTTTTAAATGTGATTTCAGGACTTGAGTATCCTGACAGCGGAACTGTTAAATATGATGACAGAGATATTACCAAGTTATCCGACAGCGATTTAACAGCATTTCGCAGACAAACAGTAGGCTTTATTTTTCAGCAATATTATTTGTTACCAAATATGACAGTCGAAAAAAATGTCCGTATGGGAGCAGATCTTACTGATAAATCCAATTACCTTGAAATTATAAAATCAGTAGGACTTGAAGGAAAACTGAAAAAATATCCAAGTGAACTTTCAGGTGGTGAACAGCAAAGAGTATCTGTTGCAAGAGCACTTGCTAAGAAGCCTAAAGTTTTGTTTTTGGACGAACCAACAGGTGCATTAGACGAGCAAACAGGTAGACAGGTACTCGACTATATCTGTAGATTGCAAAAAGAATATTTATTTACTATTGTGATGGTAACACACAATTTGAATATTGCACAGATGGCAAATACGGTCATTCAAATGAACAGTGGAAAAATACTTAAAACTTATACGAATCAGGTACAAAAAACGGCTTATGAGATTGGATGGTAACAAGTCTTTGGATATCCTGCAAATACAAACTTCGTATCAAAAAAGTTATATAGAAATGAGGTTAAATATGGTTATATCAATAAAAGATGCTATAAAGCTAATTGGGATTTCTATTATTGCCTGTTGTGCAGTGCTTGTCTGTACTATGTTTTTAAATTTCTATTTTGATATTGTGCAAATTGAGGATAAGATTTTTTCAGAACAAACACAAATATTTTATCATGCACAGGTATCTACAGCACAAGTTGTCTGTTTTATCAGTGGTGGTTGTCTTTTGATTACCTCTGCTATTATGCTTCTTTTTTATATTAAACATTACATAGATACTCATAAGAAAGAACTCGGAATATTAAAGGCTTTAGGATATTCCAAGTTTAAAATAGCAAAAAATTTTTGGATATTTGGAATCAGTTTTTTTCTTGGATCAGCTATTGGTTTTTTCTTGGCATTTCTTTTCATGCCTACATTTTATAAAATGCAAAATAAAGATAACATTCTTCCTGAAATTACTATGCAGTTTCATCCTATCGTTTTCTTTTATTTTGTAATACTTCCAACGATCGCCTTTTCCATCCTTGCAGTTTGTTATTCCTTTTTTAAATTGAAAAAACCTGTATTAATGCTTTTGAAAGATAATATACAGATTTCATCCAAGTTAAAAAAGCAAGAAGATAACGAAGATATTCCATTTATAGATGATCTTAAAAGAAATACACTTAAATCCAAAAAAATTCTTGTTTTCTTTATCCTATTTGCCTCGTTTTGTTTTTCTTCTATGACTCAGATGGCGGCAAGTATGAAAGATCTATCCAGTATCATGATGGGAATAATGATACTGGTGATTGGTATTATTTTAGCCTGTACAACACTTTTTCTTGCGATAACAACAGTTATTAAAGGTAATACAAAGACAATTTCAATTATGCGTATATTTGGTTACTCACAAAAAGAGTGCTGTAAGGCACTTTTAGGCGGTTATCGTCCTATATCCTATATTGGATTTGCCCTTGGAACAATCTATCAATATATTTTGTTAAGAATTATGGTTGATATCGTATTTAAAGATATTGACAATGTTCCTATATATCAATTTGATTTTCCTGTTATGTTTCTTTCTCTTATATTTTTTATTGTTGTTTATGAATTTGTAATGTATTATTATTCCGAAAGAATCAAGAAAATTTCTGTTAAGGAAATTATGATGGAATCATGAAAGTTTAGTCTTCTCCTATTAATTTGTCCTTTATTATACAGTTTGCTAATGATTCATAGGAAGCCTCTTTTGCCTGAACAATATGCCTCATTCCATATTTTTTTAAGCACATTGTAGTTTTAGGCCCAATACTATAACATATTTTGTTTTCACTCCAATTTTTCCATATAAATTCTCCTACCTCTGTAAAAAGTCGTTCCACAGAGGATGCACATGTAAAGAATATTCCATCATATTCTAACAGTCGTTCTTTAAATGGAATAATAGGCATTATTGTACAATTTTCATATACTGGAATCTCTACTATATGACAGTGATTTTGCAGTGTGTGTACTAAATGACTATCCGCATTTTTGGCCCTTAAATACCAAAGTGTCTGTTCTGGTTTTATTTGCTCTTGTAGTTTTGCAATTAGTGCATCACTGTGAAATTTTTCTGGCTGTAAATCGGGAATCAATCCATATGTTTTTAATGCTTTTGAAGTCTGTTCTCCAATCGACGCAATCTGACATTTGGCAAGAAAACGCAAATCTAGTTCTTTTTCTGCAAAAGACTTAAAAAAAGCATCTACTCCATTGCGACTGGTAAAAATGAGCCAGTCCACTTTTTGAATTTCTTCTTTTGTAATGGAAAGAGGAATTGTAACAATTTCCCCTACTTGAAGTTCATCTGCTATAATTTTTTGTTTTCGTATATATTGTGCAAGCTTAGACGGATTTTTTCCTATTTTGGTTATCAAATAGTGTTTTCCAAATGTAGGATTTTTTTCAAAACGGTTTAATTTTTCTCGCAAAGCTATAACACCACCAACTAAAATCAGTGCTGGAGAAGGTACTGCTGCCCTTTCTACTTCGTCTGCTATTTTCTCTAGTTTTGCAGTTATTGTATACTGCCAAGGAGTAGTTGCTTTTGAGATTACTGCTGCGGGGGTTTCTTTTGACATTCCAGCTTCGATCAGACGATCTGCAATTTCTCTTACTTTACTAAGTCCCATTAAAAAAACACAGGTATCTGTTCCACGGGCCATTGCTGTAAAGTCAATATCTGCAAGTTCATCTTTTTGACTATGTGCAGTCACTACATGAAATCCTGTTGCAATTCCTCGGTGAGTGATAGGAATTCCAGCATAGGCTGGTCCAGCAATACAAGAAGAAATACCCGGAATTACCTCAAATTCAATTCCTACTCTTTCTAAAGCTAAGGCTTCTTCTCCCCCACGTCCAAATACATAAACATCTCCGCCTTTTAAACGAACTACTTTTTCATACTCCTTTGCTTTTTCTATTAGAAGATTGTTAATCTGCTCTTGACTCATGGTATGATTATGATTTTCTTTCCCAACATAAATAAACTCACAACCCTGTTTTGTTTCTAATAATAATTCTGGAGAAGACAATCTATCATAAATAATGCAGTCTGCTTCTTGGATTGCTTTCAGTCCCTTTATTGTAATCAGCTCTGGATCTCCTGGTCCTCCTCCGACAAGATAAACTGTTCCAAAAGGTTTGATCTGTTGCATTGCCTTTTCTACAAGCTGTTCCGGCTTTTCCCCTGTCACAGATACCGATACTAACTTTGTGCCATCTGCATTTCCAAATATAGCATCCATTTGATATTTTCCATTTTCAATCTGTCTACAGACTGCTCCCACAGGCATATGACAATCTCCGCCAACCGCTTTTAAAAATCCTCTCTCTGCACGGACAGACTCTTCTGTCGGTTCATCATATAAATTATCCAGCATTTTTCTTGTATTAATATCTTCCTCACAGATTTCCAGTGCCAAAACTCCCTGTGCTGGTGCAGGAATCATCTGCTCTATCTCTAAATACTGTGTAATCTTTTCTTGAATTCCAAGTCGATGTAGACCTGCTGCTGCAAGTATAATACCATCTAACTTCTGCTCTTCCATCTTCTTTAATCTGGTATCTATATTTCCACGAATATTGATAACGTTTAGATCTGGTCTTAACTGTTTTAGTTGATATTCTCTGCGACGGCTTCCAGTTCCAATAACTGCCTCATATGGTAGTTCCTCTAAAGATCGTTTCTCACGCAAAATTAGTACATCTCTTGGATCTTCTCGCTTCCAAGCCTTTGTAAAAACTAATCCATTCGCTGGTTGTGGAGGCATATCTTTCATACTATGAACGCCTATCTGTATCTCTTTGGATAAAAGTTGTTCTTCAATTTCCTTTACAAATAAGCCCTTATCTCCAATCTGATCTAAGGGTTTATTTTGAATCCGATCTCCTTTTGTTTGAATTACTTTTAGCTCAAATGTATGTTCAGGATATGTCAACCGCAGTACAGTACAAACATCCTCTGCCTGTTTTAATGCCAATTTAGATCCTCTTGTGCCAATGACATATTTCATAATTATCATATCCTTTCCGAATTTAATAGAGATTAAATTTGAAATAGCTTTTTTACAAATTCCTGATACTTATCTTGTTCCTCTTTTGTTTCGATCTGTTTTAGCTCTTGAATTGGTTCACGTAAAAGTCTTTGTAAAGAGGCATTCAAAACTTTATGAAGTAATTTCTTTTCTCTTTGACTAAGTTGTAACTTTCTATCGAGATACTCATAACTATCCTCTACAATTCCACTACACCGTTGCTGTAATGATTCAATCGTGGAATCCATACGACTTTGTAATAACCAAGTACAAGTTTCTTTTATATCTTCTGTAATCATACTTTTACTCTCTGCCACAAGACGTTCTCTCTCTAATTGGTTTTCCTTTACAATCTCTTGTAGAGTATCCAAGTTAATAAGCTGAACTTTTGAATCCTCTTCTAATGTTGTATCAATATCTCTTGGTGTAGCAAGATCTAAAAAAACAATGGGATGTATAGGGGTGAACTGTTCTCTTCTTACTACAAGATGTGGGGAAGCGGTTGCTGACACTACAAGATCACACTTATTCATCACTTCATATCGTTTTTCATAAGGAATTACTGTAAGATCTGTAAATTCTCCCCTCAATCCATCTGCATGGGCAAGTGTTCTACTGCATATAATTACTTGTCCCACTTTGTATTCATAGAGGTATTTTAGGGCAAGTACTGCTGTTTTTCCACTTCCAATTACAAGTGCACGTTTTCCATAAATACCACAAACTTTATCTAGCTTCTGTATACCAATATAACTGACAGAGAGTGGCTTTTCACTGATTTTTAACTCTGTTTTGATATGTTTAGCACAAGTTATAGCATCGCGTACTACCTTATTTAACTCTTTTTTACTATATCCCATTGTTCGTGAAAAATCCAATGCGTCTTTTACTTGCCCTAGTATCTGATCTTCCCCTAATACTAGCGATTCTAATCCAGCTGCAATACGAAATAGATAAGAAATTGCACTCTCTCCTACAAGCCAAATCAGATAATCTTCTAGTTGAGCTTCTGAAAACATTTTTTTATAAATCTGCTGTACTTGTGTAAGTTGTATCTCTTTGTCATAGAAAAAATAGACTTCGCTCCGGTTACAAGTAGAAAGAACCATACACTGATCAATCCCTATCGTTTCTACCTCTTGAAAAAATTTCAACTTTTTGACATCTGTAAAAGAAGTTATATCTCGTATAGAAAGCGGTGCATTTTTATAATTAATTCCAATAAATCCAAACTGCATATGATCTTTCACTCCTTTGTACTTCTTTATTGCAGCGGATATGTCTGCCTTTCTACAGACAAAAAGGGACTGCTTTGGCAGTCCCTTTTTTCTTTTTAAATTTTCCTCTTATCCAATATAACCTGCAAAGAGAAATGCAAAGAGATAGGAAGAAATTGCTACACATGCCCATGTAATTCCGCCTAATGCAATTGGCTTTAAGCCTTTTGAAAATACATCTTTAAACTTAATCTTAAAACCAACTCCTGCTAAAGCAGATGCAAATAAAAACTTACTTACAGTCTTTAACAGATCAAGTCCCTTTGGACTGAAAACGCCCATTGTATTTAAACCTGCCATTACGACAAACCAAAGAATGAACATAGGGAATGTTTTCTTTACTACAGCTAAAATACTTTCGTTTGTTCCTGCTCCGCCATTTTGTCTGGCTTCTTTTGCTGCCATAACAGTCCAAAATATTGCTACAAAAATCAACATAGTAGTACGAACTAATTTTACATTTAATGCTCCATTGAAATTCGGATCATTGATCATAGCCTGGAAAGTTGCCTGTGCTCCAGCAACGGAGGAAGTATCATTAATTGCTGTTCCTGCTACAAATGCAAACTGATTATTTGTAAGTCCGATTCCAGAAGCAATATAAGGATAGGAAAAGGC
The DNA here is from genome assembly GCA_947089905.1 of uncultured Lachnospiraceae bacterium. GTDB lineage: Bacteria > Bacillota > Clostridia > Lachnospirales > Lachnospiraceae > MGBC140009. The sequence continues at coordinate 201,488 of CAMUMG010000002.1, read as the reverse complement.
TGAGATTGTATCAAATAAGAAAATTGCAGCCATTCCGAAAGCGATTTCTGCATCGGTTGCTTTAATAATACGACTTAAGGTAGCGATTGCTGTACCACCACAGATACAAGTTCCGCCTCCTACCAGTACAGAAGTATTCTTTGTTACACCGATTTTCTTTCCAATCAACATAGCAATGCCAAAAGACAAAAGAATATTAAATAAAATCAGCGGAAGTGCTTTTACGCCTGTTCCAAGAATAGATGCAAAACTTAACGTACCGCCAGTTAAAATGATACCCCAGTTTAAAAACTGTTTACTACAATAAGTAGTTCCTTCTTTAAAATCTTTGTCTATAGAAGGCATAATGTTACAGATGATCATGGATACTAATAATGCAACCATTGGTCCACCTATTACAACACGTTTAAAAACTGCTTCCTGCAAGTCAGTGGATTTTGACGCCAACAATCCAATCAGCAGACATAAAATAATTGCACCATATTTTTTCTTTGATGAATTCATTTTAACTCTCCTATATGTATCAGTTATTTAACAGGTTGCTCCGCCTACCAGATGCAGTTGTGCATCTAAAATCTCCTGTTTTCTTTCTAAGATATCATTTGCAAGAAGTTGTTTTTCTACTTCCTCAAAACCGATCCGTTCGATTGTATCAGCAAAACGTTCTCCTGTCTTACCCTGTTCACGGAATAAAAGGATTGCCTTTTCTACTGTATCAAGCAATTCTTCTTCTGTTGTAAACACTTTGGACAATGCGTGACCATGTGCCACTTTCTTTCCCCATCTTCCGCCAATATACATCTTATAGCCAACAGTTCCATTCTCAATTACATCAAATGGACATTGTGCAATACATCTTCCACAGTTGTTGCAAAGTTCTTTGTCAATCGAGATCATGTTATCCTCTAACTTTGCTGCCTTCATTGGACAAGAAGTTTCAACCTGACATTTCTTACATCCATTACATAGATCTTCATCGATATTTGGAATTAACTGACCAATGATTCCAAGATCATTTAAGTCTGGCTTTACACAATTATTTGGACATCCACCGGTTGCAATCTTAAACTTATGTGGAAGTTTTACAGTACGATATCCCTTATAAAAACGTTGATGGATTTTTTCAGAAAGAGCAAATGTATCATATAATCCATACTGACAAGTAGTTCCCTTACAAGAAACAACTGGGCGTACTAAAGAACCTGTTCCACCTGTTTCAAGTCCTGCTTTTGCAATATATTCACGAAATGGTTCAATATTATCAAAATGAACTCCACGTACTTCTACTGTAAGACGTGTTGTAAACTCTACTTCGCCACTTCCAAATTTCTCTGCCGCCTCTGCAATAACTTTTGTCTGTTCTGCATTAATTTTTCCATTTACTGTAATAATACGTGCATTAAATAGATCAGTTCCTTTGTTATTGAGAAATCCTAATGCTTTTACTCTTTTGATTTCTTCTGGTTTTAGTGTACATCCCATAATTTTCTCTCCTTTTCTTGTTTTACGCAGCTTTCCGTTGCTGCCTTAACCCACCCTAAACAATTTTTAATACAATCTAGGTAAGACACAAACGGTTTACATTTTCTATGCTTTTACCTCACTAAAGGTAATGCCGCCCTCAAGTACTTTTGTGTTTGTATATCCGTAATATTTCATACGGTTTTGTAATAGATATGCCCGTTTTCCCTTGTTACATACAAGAAGAATCTTTTCATCCTTATCCAGTCCCTCAATTGGTCCTTCTACTTTAGTAAGATCTACATAAGGTGCCCCTTCAATAGAAGGAGTTAAACATCCATCTACTACTTTGTATCCTTCTGCTGCTCCTGCTGCATATTCTGCTGGTGTAAAGGTTTCAAATGTTCCATTGATCTTATTCATTAAAACATTTAATGTATGTTCAAATGGATGAATTGCTGTGGAGAATGGCGGTGCATATGCCAAATCCATATTTGCCAGATCAGAAAGAGTTGCCTTGCAGGTAATACCAGTAACTGCAATATCTACCACTTTATCTACAGCCCCTGCACCAAGAACTTGTATACCTAAAAGCTTCAAAGAAGCACGATCTGCAATCATTTTGATAATAAAGGAACTTGCACCCGGAAAATAGTGTGCCTTGTCGTCTACTACTGTAATCACACTGACAGCATCAAAGCCTTCTGCTTTTGCCTGCTCCTCAGTCAGTCCAGTTCTTCCCACGTTTAATCCCGGAAGCTTACAAACTGCTGTACCTAATACACCATTATAATTTAATTTCGCACCCATCATATTCTGTGCAATCAAACGTCCATTAATATTTGCTGTAGAACCCATTGGTGACCATGCTGCTTTTTTGGTCAGAGCATTATGTACCATTGCACAATCTCCTGCTGCATAAACGTCAGGAAGATTTGTTTCACCTAATTCATTGGTTAAAATCGTTCCTTTAAACATTTCAATTCCACTGTCTTCTAGGAACTTTGTATTTGGTCGGATACCTGCACTTAAAACTACTAAATCTGTCTTGTATGCTCTTTTATCTGTAACAACCTTTTCTACTTTTCCATCGCCTTCAATTCCAGTCACTTTTACATTTGTCACTACTGGAATTCCACTCTCAGCAAGTTTTCCTTCTACATATTCTGCTATCTCTGCATCAAATCCTGGAAGTGCATGTGGTGCCATATCCAAAACGAATGGTCGAATTCCCTGTAACTTTAAATTTTCTGCAATTTCTAATCCAATATATCCCGCTCCAACTACTACTGCTTTCTTTACATTTCCAGAATCTACTACATCTCTCAAACGAATTGCATCTTCTGGCGTTCTCATAAAAAATACATTCTCTAAATCACAGCCTTCTATTGGCGGTTTTACTGGACTTGCCCCAACTGAAATCACCAGTTTATCATAATCATAAACCGTTTCTTCCTGTGTTTCAAGATTAACTGCTGTCACTTTTTTTGTCTGTGGATCTACTTTTACCGCTTCTGTCTGTGTCAGAACAGTCACACCAGTCAATTTTGAATATTTTTCTGGTGTATTCACAATAAGCTGTTCTCTGTCCTCAATTACATGCCCCACATAATAAGGAAGTCCGCATCCAGCATAGGAAATATTTTTTCCCTTGTTTAACACGATCACCTCATTGCTTCGATCCTCCCTCATCAGCTTTGCCGCAATCTTTGTTCCAGCTGCTACGCCTCCAAGTACTAATACCTTCATGTCTTCCTCCTTTTATAGTTCCTTCTTTGTTGTTAATTATTTATCAATATTTATATATTAACACTTGAAATTTAATGAGTAAAATAGTAATATTCTAATTAACTCATAGGTTTTTTCTATAATAAGACAAAGTTAAATATCTCCAAAATATGATTCTATTACTTTACAAGTTGTATCAATATCTTCTTTTGTATGTGCATCTGAAACAAATACTGCTTCAAACTGTGATGGTGCAATATAAATTCCATGTTCTAACAAATATCCAAAATAATCTGTATAACAATCTGTATCTGAAGATATTGCACTTTCATAATCTTTTACTGGTTGTTTTGTAAAAAAGACAGAGAAAAGAGAACCAATCTGATTAATCCAAACACGATTGCCTGCTGCCTTTTGTATCGCTTTTGTAAGAATTTTTGTCTTCTTTTCCAGTCGTTCATAAATCATTGGATCTTCTTTTAAAATCCGAAGTGTTTCTAGTCCTGCCGCAGTAGCAATAGGATTTCCCGATAATGTCCCTGCCTGATAGACCGCTCCTAATGGTGAAACCGTCTGCATAATTTCTCGCTTTCCTCCATAGGCACCGATAGGCATTCCACCACCTACAATTTTGCCTAATGTCGTTAAATCTGGAATAATACCATAATATTCCTGTGCACCGCCAAGTCCCAGACGAAATCCTGTAATTACCTCATCAAAAATCAAAAGTGCCCCATACTGTTTTGTTATTTCTCGTAAGAACTCTAAAAATCCCTGTTCTGGCAATACTACTCCCATATTTGCTGCTACAGGTTCTACAATCACAGCTGCAATCTCTTTTGGATTTGCCTGAAATAATTTTTCTACTGATATTTTATCATTATAAAGTGCTATAAGTGTATGCTTTGTATAATCTGTAGGAACTCCTGCACTGTCTGGTATAGATGTAGTAAGTGCTGCAGATCCCGCCTTTACAAGAAGTCCATCAGAATGTCCATGATAACAACCCTTAAATTTTATAATCTTATCTCGCTTTGTGTATCCTCTCGCCGCACGAATTGCACTCATTACTGCCTCTGTTCCCGAATTTACCAGACGACTCACTTCCATAGATGGTATCAGTTCAGCAATCAGTTCAGCAATTAACACTTCCTTTACAGTGGGTGCACCATATGTTAATCCCTCTTCACACGCCTGTTGTACTGCTGCCACAACTCTAGGGTGGGCATGACCTAAAATAACTGGTCCCCAAGAGCAGACATAATCAATCATTTCATTTCCATCTACATCTTTTATTTTACTTCCCCTTGCCGATGCAATAAAACGTGGAGTTCTGCCAACCGATCCAAATGCACGTACTGGACTGTTGACACCACCTGGAATATGATATTTTGCCCTTTCAAACCATTCTTTTGATTTTATATCACTCATCATAATCCTCCCTAAGCCATGCTGCAACTTCTAGGGCATGATAAGTAATAATCATCTTTGCACCTGCCCGTTTGAATCCTACCATAAGTTCCATAACAATCTTTTTCTCATCGATCCATCCATTCCTCGCCGCCGCTTTTACCATAGAATATTCTCCGCTGACATTATAGGCGACAACTGGAACATTAAATTGTTTCGAAATATCTTTTATAATATCCATATAGCCCATCGCTGGTTTTGCAATAATCAGATCTGCCCCTTCTAACAGGTCTTGTTCTACCTCACGCATTGCTTCCCTTCCATTTGCAAAATCCATCTGATAGGTTTTTCGATCTCCAAATCCTGGTGCAGAATGTGCAGCATCCCGAAAAGGTCCATAAAATGCCGATGCAAACTTTGCACTATATGCCATAATCGGAATATAGACAAATCCATTTTCATCCAGTGCCTTTCTGATTGCAGCAACTCTCATATCCATCATATCACTTGGGGCAATGATATCTGCGCCTGCTGCTGCATAACTAACTGCTGTTGCTGCTAATAGGGGCAGGGTTTCATCATTTAAAATAATACCATCCCGAATCAGTCCACAGTGACCATGTGACGTATATTCACAAAGACAGACATCTGCTATCACAATCAGTTCTTTATACTTTTCATTTCCTTTAATAAAACGAATTGCTCTTTGTACAATTCCTTCATCATCATAAGCTCCACTTCCAACTTCATCTTTATGTTCTGGGATTCCAAACAATAGTATTGCTTTAATTTTTGCTGCTACAACCCGATCCAATTCCTCTTCTAAGCGGTCAATAGAATACTGATTGATTCCTGGCATAGACTCTACTGGATGGCAGATATTTTCTCCTTCTATCACAAAGATCGGATAGATTAATTCCTCTATTCTGATATGATTTTCTCTTACCATACTGCGTATCATTTTACTACTTCTCAATCTTCTTGTCCGTTCCATCATAAGCCCCCTGTGCTGCTTCACATTTATTATAGATGATCTGTTGTTTCAATCCACTCGCGGCAGTTAAGAGCAAAACCATTATGTGGATTTCTTCATATACTTGTTCCTAGCAAATCCTCCCCTACCTAAGAGAAAGGGGAGGATTTGCTATTAATTGTTGAATCTGTTCTTTTGAAGGAAGCTCTTTTTGTGTTAAACCGATTTCTAAAAGCTTTAAATAAACCTGTTTTCTCTCTGCCTCTGTGGGTATACAACGTTTTACTTCCTCACGTAGTCCTCCAAGACAGTCTGCCAAATCCCCTAACTGTTTTGTGACTAACGAACGGGTTTCTTCTTTTAAATATTGGGTAATGACTGGACTGTTTCCTCCACTTGAAAACGCTGCTACAACTTCTCCCTGTTTTAAATACGCCGGAAAAATAAAGCTACAATCTTCTATCTGATCTACTGCATTAACTGGAATATTTTTTGCTCTGCATATTTTAGCAATCTCGTGATTAAGTGATTTATTATTCGTTGCTGCTACTACCAGCTTTTGACCATTTAAATCTGATAGATCTATTTCTCGCTCTTTGCATATGACCTCAGTCTGTTCCTGAATTTCTGGCATGATTTTTGGTGCTATTACTAATACTTTTGCTCCAAATTCTTTCAGCACTTTCACTTTTCGAAATGCAATCATACCTCCGCCAACTACCAGGCAACATTGATCTTTTAAGTCTATAAACATTGGAAAATAGGACATTTTCCGCCCCCTGTATCACTTTCTTAGATTCAATATAATTTAATTATTTTTCAAAGAAAAACGATTTATAAGTTCTTTTAACTTCTGAGCCTGTGAAGCCAATTCTATACTTGTTGCTGCACTTTGTTGTGAAGTAGCAGAATTTGTTTGCAAAGCAGTAATTAATTTGTTTAATTGACTCTGCTTGTTCACTTGCTGCACTCGCAATTCCACCAACAATTCCCGTAATCTCTTTTGTGCCTTCTACTACTTGAGTAAGTGACTGTGCTGTTGTATTTACTATGTTTGTACCATTTTCTACCGTCTGAATCGATTTTAAAATCAAATCTGCTGTATTCTTAGCCGCTTTGGCACTCTCCGCAGCAAGATTACGTATTTCCTCAGCTACAACAGCAAAACCTTTTCCGGCTTCTCCTGCACGTGCTGCTTCTATTGCAGCATTTAAAGATAACAAATTTGTCTGTGAAGCAATACTCTCAATATTCTTAATAATATTGCCAATCTGTGCAGATCCTGCCTTAATTTCTGTCATTGCATCAATCATAGATTCCATCTGATAATTGCAAGTTTCTACATTTTTTTCCGTTTCTATAAACTTTTCATTTGCTCTCTTAGAATTATCTGCTGTTAAAGTAACCTTATCTGAAACTTCTGTAATGCTGGCAGTTAGCTCTTCTAATACACTTGCTTGATCTGTAGTGCTTTGAGCAAGATCCTTTGCTCCTTGTGATGTATACTCAGAGTTATCAGCTACCAGATCGGCTGCTTTATTAATTTGTTTCATCGTTTCATTTAAGGAAGAAATAATGGTATGTATCGCCTGTTTAAGAGCAACAAAATCTCCATCAAATGTAACTTCTGTCTGTATATTCAAATTTCCAACAGATAGTTCTGAAAGTACTCTTGTTATATCCGAAATATATAGATTTAAACTGCGTATTGTATTATCCAAACTCTGTGAAAGTACTTCAAGTTCATCTTTTGTATGGACAACTTCAACAGGTGTCTTTAAATCTCCTGTTGCAAGGCTTGCAAGTCGCTTTGTTACAGTGTTGATAGGAAGTATTACATTTTTAATAAAACGTATCATGAGCAAAATCATAATAAATAAAAGAACTATTGCAACCAGTGTACTTACAATTAAAGAGATTGTTACTACAGAAACAAATTCACTGTTTGGCGCAGTCATAATTAAACGCCAATTTTCATGTCCTTCTACAGGACAATAAGTAGCAAACATCTTCTTGCCATTTAGTTTATAAGTGATATATCCCGGTTCCTTTTGTGCTAATATTTTCTCTGTTGCTTTTGCTAAAGAAGCATAGTTTTTATCTGTGTTTTGTAATTTAATTGAATTTGTTTCTTCAGCAATTTTTTGTTTGTATTTATGAAAAATAACAGTTCCTTCTGCATTAATAATATAGGCATAACCTGTTTGCCCAAAACTGATCTCACCAATTTTATCATTTACTGACTCTACTACATCAACAATATATACCGTTCCCACAATCTGTTGATTTTGATATACCGGTGCACCTGATATAATAATAACTTCTCCATTCAAACGGTTTACGATTGGCTCTCCTACAAAAACCTTCCCCTGTTTTGTACTCTGAAAATGAAGCTGATCGTTAAAATCAAAATCTCCATAATTCGAATATCCTTTTCCGTCTAATTCTACAAATCCTACTTCATCATAATTATTTTGGATTCGGACTCCTTCCATCGCCTCTAACTTTTGTTCCTTAGAAGCATTGACATCTCTTATTGTTTCTAAAGCTGCTACATTCATAGCATTGACTTCAAGTGTATGTAGCGTTCTTTCTACAGCAGAAGAAGTCGATTTTAATGCCACTTTAGCCATATCATGAAGAGTATCCAAATTACTAAAATACATAAACCCCCCTGATACCAAAATCAATGTTGTCACCAAAATCAGAAATAAACCCAATACCCTGGAAATTAAGCGTCTTTGAAGAATATTTCCATTTGCAAAATACTTTTCTGTTTTTGTATTCCCCATTTTTTGTAACTCCTTTCTCTACTATTTTGATAGTATATAGTATATCATTTAAACGATTCTCAGTCAATAATTCCGACAAAAATGGTATAAAAACAGAATGATGGTTACAATTGGAATTATAACATTATACTCCAATCTAATACATGATCGAAATTATCGGAAGAAATATAGGAAAATTATTAGATGTGGGAAGCAAATTACAAACCTATTTTTGTGCAAAATTTTTCAGAAAGGAGATAGCGATTCCAAAGCCTAAAAAGGGAGCAGTTGTATTAGTAGGAGGTGGAGACGGACATATGAATAAGGCATATGAAACTGCACAAACGCATCACATGAATTGCTATGATATTCATAAATCCTTTTGTATGTCATAGGAGGAAGCCTTGTAAACTCTTGCAAAAAATAGGATCCCATGCTATCATCTTATACATAGAGAAAACCGTTGGGAAGATAACATCTTAAACGTATCGAAAACGAACGGTATAGCATGGGAAGTTTTCGTACCGAATGCAGTTACAACAGAGTATATCTTTGTTGTAAAGGGTGCTGTCAACCACCCTATGATGTAACGCCACGTTAGGTAGTAATATCGGGGTGAAAGGTCGGAGGCGTAAGCGGTTAGCACGACTGGGCAGTTATAAGCCCATTCCCTTTCGGTGATGGGTAGTTGACAAATTAGTATCCTGCCATAATACAAATGAACAAGCAGCAATAGAAAATGAACAAATAATTTTTGGAATTAACAGTATTATTAAATTTTTTAACTATTAAATACTTGCTGTCAATTTGTTATATGCTTCTAATTCGCTGTCTTTGAAACAACAAAAATACACATTCATTATTTTATCTGGATGTTCCTTAAACCATTGTACTACCGTAAGCAGTGAAATTTCGGCAGCTTCTTCCAAAGGATATCCATATATTCCTGTAGAGATTCCCGGAAATGCAATACTGCTGCACCCATTTTTTAATGCCAAATCCAAAGAATTTTTATAACACGCAGATAGTAAATCTGCATCCTGTTTTTTTCCGCTGTATATTGGCCCAACTGTATGTATAATATAGTCCGCATACTCTATATTATAAGCCTTTGTGATTTTGGCTTCACCAGTATTACATCCCTTTAACTCTCTGCATTCATCTAATAGTTTTAAACCAGCTGCTTTATGTATTGCTCCATCTACTCCGCCGCCTCCAAGCAAACTTTTATTTGCGGCATTTACAATAGCATCAACGTGCATATCTACTACGCTGCCCCTTACAAAGGAAAGATTAGATATTTCCTGATATGACACAATACTCTTAATAATATCCTTACTAAGCATCAATTTTTTATCCCATGGATTGAGAATAAAACCCAAACAATCTTTCCATAAAGCAACTGCTTCAAATAATTCTTTTAAAGACTGATTTATTACAGAGGCAATCCCTTTTTTATTTAGTTCCTCCTCGCTTGTAAACAGTGGAATAAAATACTTCCCCTGTTCATTTGCAGGCAAATGATATAATTTGATTGCCAATTCTTCTTCTGTTGTGAATATATCACCAACCTTTATCTGTTCTGGATTTTTTACCATTTTTGAAACTATATCTGGTATTTCAACAAGGACAAGAACCTGCATATCATTTTTCAGCCCTTCTTGGACTGCATTAAAAACTGGCTTAGGGGTAGCATTTTCTCCGCTATAGTACCAGTTAAATAATGTACGTTCTACCTGCAAAGCATATATATCGCGTCTCATATTTTCCCCCATTTCCTTATAATCTTTTTTATATTTTTGTAGGACTAATAATAGTATATCATAAATTTTAAACTTTTAAAATCTTATAATTGGGGACGAATTTTTGATTTAGAGGATAAGCCTTTCATGTATTTGTGATTCATTGAACAGAATTACAAGTTATATTTATCAGAAAATATTATATAAAACATAACAAATTTTGAACAATCGAATTTAGAAATATAAAAACAGTGGTTATAAGAGAAAAAACCACTGTTTTTATATACTCTATTCACTTAATAATTTTTCTACAGAAGCAAGTTTTACACACAGAACAAACATCTTCGTCGCTTCTACCATCTCCTCTGGTGTAGGGAAGGAAGGTGCAATACGAATATTGGAATCTTTTGGATCCTTTCCGTATGGATAAGTTGCCCCCGCACCAGTAAGAACTAATCCTAATTCCTTACATTTAGCAACAATCGATTTGGCACATCCCGGCATCGCATCAAAGGAAATAAAATATCCTCCTCTTGGCTTTGTCCAGCTTCCGATTCCAAGTCCTGTAAGTTCTTTCTCCAAAATATTCAGTACTGCTTCAAACTTTGGTCGAAGTAAATCGGCATGTTTCTTCATATGTGCATTTAAACCATCTATATTTTTAAAGAATCTGACATGACGAAGTTGATTAATCTTATCATGACCGATAATCTGTGTTGTCATAAATTTCTTAATATACTCCATATTTTCAAACGATGTTGCGATTGCGGATACACCAGAACCTGGAAAACTTACCTTAGAAGTAGAGCCAAATACATAAACCATATTTGGATTTCCTGCCTTTTCACACTCCTCTAAAATATTAGGAATCTTATCCTGAATATCATCAAATATATGATGGATGCAATAGGCATTATCCCAGAAAATTCGAAAATCTTCTGCTTTTGGTTTTAGATTTGCAAAACGTCTTACTACTTCATCTGAATATGTAATACCCGTTGGATTCGAATATTTTGGCACACACCAGATTCCCTTTACAGAAGCATCTTCATTTACATATTGTTCTACTAAATCCATATCTGGTCCATCCTCTCCAAGAGGAATATTAACCATTTCAATTCCAAATAATTCTGTAATTTTAAAATGCCTATCATATCCCGGAACTGGACATAAAAACTTTACTTTATCTAACTTACACCAAGGCGTAGATCCATTTACTCCCATCACCATAGAACGAACCACGGTATCATACATAATATTCAGACTAGAATTACCACATACAATTACATTTGGTTTATTTACTTCCATCATATCAGCCAACAACTGTCTACATTCACCGATACCATCCCAATCACCATAATTTCTAGTATCGTTTCCAAGTAGCGTATTCATATCTGATTCCCCATTGATTACATCTAACATTGGCATAGAAATTGCTAACTGAGAAGCACCCGGCTTTCCTCTTGCCATATTCAAAGAAAGTCCTTTCGCCTCTTCTGTCTTAAATGTTTCTTCTAAACTTGCTTTTAATGATAAAAGTTCTTCCCGACTCATATTTACATATGCTTTCATATGTAATCTCTCCCTTCTATACGTTATTTCTTTATCATAAAAAAATCTACTATACTTTGTAAAAGTAAATTAGCACTATCAGCAATTTTACTTTATTTTTGTTTAGATTTCAAGCAAAAAATTGTCCTATAAAAATTTCCTTTATCTGTTCTTTATAAATATTTTATAATTTTATTAGCACTCACCTATTGACAGTGCTAATAAAGTCTGTTATAGTACATATATAACATATAAAACAAAGCACTACTCAAAATCCAGTAGATACTATTTTATATCATAGAAAGGAGAAATGACTTATGTTATTACCAAGCATTTTTGGAGAAAACTTATTTGATAATTTTATGGAGGGCTTTGAATTTCCATCTTTTCCAGACGTAAATAAGACTTTATATGGAAAACATGCGAACAACTTGATGAAGACAGATGTAAAAGAAACCGATGCAGGTTACATTGTTGATATTGATTTAGCTGGATTTAAAAAAGATGAAATTACAATGCAGTTAAATCATGGTTATCTGACAGTGAATGCAGCAAAAGGACTTGATAAAGATGAAAAAGATCAAAAAGGCAATTATGTAAGACGGGAACGTTATGCCGGAAGTATGAGTCGTAGCTTCTATGTAGGAGAGCATGTAACAGACGCCGATATTCATGCCAAATATGAAAATGGTGTTCTGACATTTAACCTTCCTAAAGAGGAAAAAAGGGCTGTAGAAGAAAAGAATCATTATATTCCTATTGAGGGCTAATTTCTTTTCATATTGAACAATCCGAAAAAGCAGAGAATCAATCACTTTTATTCGTGGTTGGTTCTCTGCTTTTCTATTATACAATAGTTTATCCTAAATATTGTAATTGATATGACCTTATTAGACAGATATTCAATCATTCCTTACATTTAGAAAAATGCAAACAAGATAAAATACTGATAGGGCAAAAATATACACACCAACATTCTAATACTATCACACCTATCCATGTAGGGCTATCTGTCTTAAATACCCCAAACATAGGGGTAATCAAACAGGATATAAAAAATACTCCATGTACCATAAGCAGATACTTTAGCCATTTGTCCGCTTTGGCATATATATTGATTGTCAATCCTGCAAAAAAAGTAGATAATGCCATAATAGCATAACCTAATAAGTCATAATTAAATATCAATCCACATTGTTGAAAGTCAAGAAGTCTGTTAGCCTGTTGTGTTAAATCATCTAACCGAACAGTTGTTAGCTGTGCAAAATAAACCAACAAAATGATAGTTGTGTATATAGAAGCAAATACTACTGAAATATAGCCTACCAATTTATATTTCTGTTTTGCAAAATAAGCATAGCAACATATCATCACTACAAAACTAAAAGCTATGAACATGGAAGAAAAATAACTGACATAGTCAAAATTGAATAACATTGATATTGAAAAAACGATTATGGCAATTAAATTAATGATAGAACTATATATTCCTATCTTTCTACTCATCCATCTTTACCGTCCCTTCAAAAAGAATATCTACTAATTTTTTGATATATGCCGCTCTATCCTCTGTTTTTGCAAAATCATAATTAAGTAATTGTTTGACTGTTTCGTTCCCTAAAAATGCCGCCTGCATTGCTGCCGTAAGAATAAAAACCAATATAGATTTATCCTTGTTCGAAATATCATTTTTTAAAGATAGTATAAAACTTTGTTGTGTAAGAACAGAATTGCAATTCTTCGTATAGTTTTGTAAATCGTCTAAAATAGAAATACGAGAAATTGCAGAATGTTCAAACAAAAAATTGAAAACATAAGTTGCACAAACTGTTAAACGTTCTTTATCCGTTTCATAATTTCCTGTCATATAAAATTTTGTAACTGTTTTTCCGATAATTCGTTGAACACATTCCGTTATCAGATTTTCCTTACTTCCAAAATGATAGTTGATTAAACCTAATCCTATATCAGCTTTGCTAGCAATCATACGAGCTGTAATGTCTTTGGTATTACCATTGTGCTGTTCAATCAACTTAGTAGTAACTTCAATAATATGATTCTTTATATTCGCATTTTTATCCATCGTAACTCCTTCTTGAACAGTGTTCAATCATATTATATTGAACACTGTTCAAAAAGTCAATAGGTTTGATGATACAATAAACATATATATAATATAGTAAGTTAGAAATCATCTATGAGTTTTCTTTCTGATGAATATGGAGATTAGCATAGATGCTATACCTAAAACAAGATAGATTACCATATACAGGATAAATGCTATCTCACCTATGTCAAAGAAAATCCATGTGCTAGTCAAAAACAGTATTGCTGAAATAACTAAAAGACTCCATAGGTGTTTGATATCCCTTTCTGCAAATGCTCCAATTATTATGAAATATACTGGATTAATCACAAAAAATAAAAGGAAACATACTGCCATTCCCGCGTCGTCTTTTACGAAAGTAACCACTAACCACGGAAGTATCAGCATAACCGCCACTGAAACTGCCAGCGGTAAAATAAAGTTCTTTTTCATAAATCCTCCTCAAAACAATTCTTCGCCCTCATCATATATAGGATATAGGTTTGGAACATATATATCTATCATTTGTATAGAGTCTGGATTATCTTCTAGTATTACAAATTCGCAAATATAATCATCATAAGAATAACGATATACAGTATATACTCCATGAGCAGCATATCATGTACAATTACACGTGTTTCATCCCTAACATTATAAAACCAATATATGTTTTTTTCAATAACAACAGCATCCACGGGCATTTTGGTAAATACGAATTGCATCCTCCTGTTTCAGTTTTTTCGCAGAGCCTGTTCCCGTTCCTGCCGCAATCATACATCGTTTTGCCATATCCTCTATCTGAGCATCCGTCGGGTGTATTCCAAGCTCATTCAGGTTCGTAGGCATCCCAATACTACGGTAAAAATCCTCCATTGCACAAATACCAGCCTCAGCAACTTCTTCATCTGTGCCATCCAAAATAACACCCATAACATTCCTTGCATAACGAACAAAACGGTGCAGACATTCTCCGCAAACGTATCTTGCCCAACTTGACCATACAGCCGCAAGCCCCGCACCATGAGTCACGTCAAACATACCTCCCAATTCGTGTTCCAGTTTATGTGTCATAAAATCCCCTCCATCATTTCCGCAGCCGGTAAGGTCATTATGGGCAATGCTCCCTGCCCACATAATTTCCGCACGGGCATCATAATCTCCCGGATTCTGATGCAGAATAACTGCATTTTTCATAACAGTACGCAGTAATCCTTCTGCAATAGCATCCGTAATCTCCATATTGCCTCCATTGGTAAAATACCGTTCCATCGTGTGCATCATAATATCCGTACATCCTGCCTCCGTTTGGTAATCTGGGAGAGATTTCGTATACTCCGGATTCATAATGGCAAACTTCGGACGGGCAAGATTATCATCATAAGCACGCTTTTCTCCGGTTTTTTCATTTGTGATTACGCATCCTTTCGATGTTTCACTTCCTGCTGCAGCAATGGATAATACACTGGCAACCGGAATGCACTTTCTTGCTATGCGTGTATGGTCAAACAGCTCCCATACATCTTTCTCCGGTTCTGCCAGCCCATACGCAATCGCTTTTGCCGTATCAATCACGCTCCCGCCTCCAACAGCAAGAAGAAAATCAACATTTTTTGATTTGCCGATACGGATTCCCTCATAAACCTTATCTAAATGTGGATTAGGAACTACGCCTCCCAGTTCGCAAAACATAATCTGCGCCTCACGGAGTGCATTTTCTACTTTTCCCAGCAGTCCCGAACGTTTCACGCTCCCGCCTCCATATACAATCAGAACACTGGTTGCCCCAAATTCTTTTATCTGCTTTCCTGTTTCAATTTCAACCCCCTTTCCAAAAATTACTTTTGTCGGTGCATAAAACTCAAAATTATTTGTCATGATATTTTCCTCCTTTTTTCATGTTACAAGTGCTAACTGTTTAAATCGTTACTTCCGGAATTCTTTTAATCCTTACGTCCATAAAAATGTCTTTCTTAATCATAACACTGCGTACTAAACAGCCCTCCTCGCCTTAAATTTTAAGCGCGCTCTATGATTATATTATACAGATAATGTGTTCATAAAAATATAATTATTGAGCCTTAATATAGAACTATCAGGACAGATATGTTATAATTATACTAATAGCAAAGACAAGGCAGGTGAACATATGCAGGCTTTTGAAACAGATAGAAACCAAGTTGAAATCATTGAGGGTATGACAATAGAGTATCCTTATTGCCTCCACAAGCGTGACTTGACTAATTTTGTAATTCCGTGGCATTGGCATGAAGAATTAGAACTAGGATATATACAGGAGGGTACTAGCAAAATTGTAACCATCGGTGCCGAATATACAATCCGTCAAGGTGACGGATTCTTTGTCAACAGCAATGTAATGTGTATGAAACAGAATGCTTCTTCGGGCGTGAAAACAATAGAAATAAATCATATTTTTCATCCCGTTTTTTTAGGCGGGCACTTTAAGAGTCGTTTTGAAACAAAATATCTAAATCCGATCATTAACAACAGGCAGATTGAAGTGCATATTATCCACAGAGGACATTCAACAGCTAATCTGATACTGAAAAACCTGTATCACTTAAGGGAATTGCAAAACGAAACAGATTCGGAATTCCAAACCCGAAATATCCTCTCGGAAACATGGAATCTTCTTATTAAGGAGCTTCAGGAGAACCCTGGCAACCAAAACATTATAGGAACAGATCAGACGAACCGTTTGCGCAGTATGATAGCATATATCAACCAGCATTACCCTGAAAAGATCGCTTTAGCAGAAATAGCAAAAGCAGCCAGTGTCAGCGAAAGGGAAGCCTCCCGCTGCTTTAAGAAAAACATAGGTCAAAGCCCTATGGAATATCTAATTAATTACCGTTTGAATCAATCAAAAAAATTACTTTTAGAAACCAGTATGACTATTACCGACATCTGCCAGCAGTGCGGTTTCTCGGATAGTGCTTACTTTGGAAAAGTTTTCCGAAAATCTTATAGCATGACACCAAGTGAATACCGTTCCAGTAGTATATGACTGTATTCCGAAAATCGGAATGTAACAATACTGATATTAACTATACTGAAATCAATCCTATCCTAAACTCTTCTCTTGCATTCTCCCCTTATATTATACAGACAGTGGGATATCCATAGAAATATCTGCTGTGCATTTGCTGTTAATCACAGAACGCTATGTCTGCGTTTTACACATTTTTATATTGTAGTCGTATTTATTATAACTCAGACTGTTTTCATTCAATTTATCTGTAATATCCTGTTTATCTTCATATAATGCAATCGTTAAATTTCCTATAGAAACAGAATACTTACTGAATGGATTTCCAACTGGTCAGATATCTCTTTTATACTTTCTTTTGTAATGGAACAAGTCCACAAATGTTTCAAAACTGACTGTTAAAATAATGATACAAATCAATATAGCTATTCCATTTTTCTTTCCTGTTTTATCTAAAATATTTCTAAGTCTTTTTTTCATAATCTGTTTTTCTTGATAAAATTGAGTTGATAAAATAGTCTTCTTTATACTTTATCTGTGAAGTGTAGATAACAATGTTTCTGTATATGCTTTTCGTGTAGTATAATTAGTATTCTGTATAACTTTCTCATCACAGGATAATTCGATATCGACAGTCGCTTCCTTTTGCATAATCCAGATCAGTGGATTAAACCAATTTATAGTGAAAATAGCTGATCAAATGTACAGATATAAAAAGTAGAGTGCCAAATATCCAGACAAGAGCAATTATTTTGTTTTTCTTCACCTAATCACCATTGAAATACAAAATAATTTGTTCATTGTCTTGCTCTTCCCCTGACAAAATAACTTCTACACAATCGTCATACCATATGACTTTCCAACAATTACTGTTTATACTTGCACCGTCATTTCTCAATTCAAAATCTATTTGAGATATTTTATTTTTATCCTCTTTAAGAATCAATCTTCCACTTGCTGAACCAAAAGGCCAATCAGGCTCTCCAATTGCTTGGAGTATCAATTTATATTTTCCGTCTGGTGAAATAGATGTATCACATGTTGTCTTTCTATAATTTGTCACATAAGAAAAACTAAACCAAAATACTATTATTAAAGTAATCATCGAGCCAACAATACATAGTATAATCTTGATAAATGTTTTCATCGTAATACTCCTCCTTGTTTTGTTCACCTATCATATAACCATATTCTTTATAATTATATAAATAAAGATAAAATAATAATTAATTTTTGTAAAAAGAATTTCGGTTGATAAATTATCTTGTTGAAAATTTTTAAAAATCTATAGTATAATAAGTGCGAATAACAGATCAAAAATTTATTTTGGAAGGGATAAAACGGATGGCAGAACATATTATGAATGGGGCTGAATTAGCATCTATGCTGAAAGGACAGCTTGGCAATCAAATGAATTTTAATGGTCTTTTTGGAGAAGATGCGGAGGATCTTCATCTTAGTGATGATGAGATTTGTTGGTGGAGAGATGCGAAATTTGGTCTTTTTATCCATTGGGGAATTTATTCTGTGATTGGTAAGGGAGAATGGGCATATTTCAATGAAAAAATTGCAGAAGATACATATCGTAAGATCGCAGAAGAAGAATTTCATCCTGAAAGATCTGCTAAAGAAATAGTAGAGGAATGGATTGATGTAGCAGAAAGTGCAGGAATGAAATATGCTGTTATGGTCACAAGACATCATGATGGTTTCGCTCTTTGGGACAGTAAAGGAAGTTATAAAAATTTTACTTCTATGCAATGTGGTCAGAACGCTGATTATGTAAAAGCTTTTACAGATATCTGCCATGAAAGGGGAATACACACAGGACTTTACTATTCTCCAATGGATTGGCGATTTTCAGGCTATTTTGATCCAAAGGGGCAGCCAGAAAGTGCAGCACTTATGAAAAAACAGGCCTATGATCAGGTAGAAGAATTATGTACACAATACGGAAAAGTAGAAATTCTCTGGTATGATGGAGGGTGGTTATCACATCAGGGCACAGATGCAGACGCAGCCTGGTTATGGGAACCATTAAAATTGAATAGAATGGCACGATCCTATCAACCTGGGATCATGGTTACTCCTCGTTCTGGATATAGAGGAGATTTTGAAACAGATGAAGGGGTTCATGAAGTACAGGGTAAAATAGTACCTATTCCGTGGGAAAAATGTATGTCTGTTTCCGAAACATGGGGATATCGACCTCATGACAAATTTCAGGATTTTCCTTTTCTGCTTCGTATGCTGATTAATACAGTCTGTCGCGACGGAAATCTTTTGTTAAATGTAGGACCAGATTGCGAAGGCTGTATTCCAGAGGAAGCTAAAAAGGTCTTAAAACAAATGGGAACATGGCTTGCTGAAAATGGAGAAGCTATCTATGCAACCCGTGGAGGAGTTTGGCAACCTGTAGATGGAGTATATGGATGTACTTATACAGATAATGCCATTTATGTTCACATTTTAGATTGTAATACATTTCAAAATATGACTTTACCTGCAAAAGAAATGCCAAAAAATATGGCGATCAGAAAAGCAACGTTTCTAAATGGAATAGAAGTTCCATTTGAACAGACTATAGAAGGAGTAAAAATTTTGATACCTGATGCAGTTCAGAGGGAAAATCGATTGGATACTATAGTTAAACTTTTTATATAGGATAATTTTAGATAGTTAAGAATTAAAGAGATAAAAACAGGGGATGTCGTACTAAGAAAATCATATATAAGATATTATATGTTTAACACTTATTGCGACATCCCCATTTTGAGTGGTTTTTCTTTCAGTTTGTACTTACCTCAGCAGCAAAAATTTTGCTGCATAATGCTGTATATTCATCATAAGAAATTTCAGTTCCATTTAATGTATATTTCACTCCATCTTCTACATTATTGATGTCAAATTCTTCGCCAAAATTCATTTCTGCAGCTAAGTTATCAGCTCCTTCAAATTTTTCCATATGATAAAATTCAAATCCTGCACTCGACCTGTTGCTATACATAATCCATATATCTCCATTATAATAGGTATAAGAAAGAATGAGAGCAGTGCCACCTTCCCCGGCAAACTTATATACCTTATTATCACGCGCATCAAGGTATATTCCGCCATAAGGTCCGCAAATAATGAGTTCGTTTTCTCCATCATTGTCAAGATCGACTTTCTCTCCAATAGAATAGGAATCCCATTCTTCAGAATCCATATTTAAATCAGTAATATTAAATGTCGATGTCAAATCTTCGGAGTCAACTGCGTTTATTGAACCATTGATAAATAAATCTAATAGTTCTTCTGCTGTCGCTTCCGAATCTTCATTTTCAACCGTCTGTTTACTGTTTTCTTGCTGATTTACAGAGGGTTTCTCTTCATTTATGATTTCATCTCCTTTTATCTTTGAATCTGTACTCTCACTCGTTTGTTTATCGCTTTCCTGCTGATTTGTAGCAAATTCATCTTCTTTTGTTTGCTTACAAGCAACAATACTCAAAGCCATTAGAAAAGCACATATCAATATGGTTATCCTTTTATGTCTATTCATATATACATCTCCTAAAAAGTCATTACTAAAATTTTTAATTGAATTATATAACTTCATTATACATATCTACATTATATTTCTTCTTTTGCCTAATCACATAACTACTGACTTTTTCATCATATGATGGGTACAGATAGTCCAATCGTTGTGCTACTTCTGCTGAAACTTCTCGAAATAATGCCATACACTGTTCTAAAGATTCCCACATTTGTGTGTAGGAGTCCATTCTATAAGTTGTCATAAGTCGTTTCCACAATTCCTCTGAGATATATCGGTCTAAAAATTTGTAATTTTTTCCTAAACTGAAATGAAATCCTTGCTCAATACCAACCAACCACGAAATCATACGGAGCAATTCTTTTCGTACTATATCATTCATATGGTCAATAGCAAATAGAATTTCTTTGCGACATAGTCCTTTTACTACATACGGTGTAGTATTCCAAAATTCATTACAACAATCATCAAACATCCGTTCTGTTGGACATTGCAAATGGTAATCTATGTCTGTTGGTACTGGTGGCTGATTAATACGATTATCTTTATCCAGCAGCAGTTTTACTAGCTTGTCCCATGTAAAATACTCACCTATCAAGTCCAATGGAAGCAAAGTTAAATCTATTTTAATGTCATCCCAAAACAGCATTAGATAAGAAAATCCTTTTTCTTCTGCGGGGAATAATTCCATATCTTCGGGTTTTTGCATGATTAATCTTTCACCAAACACATCTAGCCATTCATCATTTGCTGTAAAACTCTTTATATCTGTAACAAAAAAAGTAATATCAAAATCTTGGAAATCATCTGGAAGAATATTTATATTTGTTCGTGATCCTTCCAAAGTAACCATGCGAATACGTTCATCTGTCTTTGCAAAATTCAAAATAGTATTATATATCTGTTCTTCTGATCTCATTTTCACCTCTTCTGTGACTGTTCGATAATTCTCTTATTCAGTCGATTTTCTGTCTCGCTTTTTCATTTATATTTTCGATAATCTGCTCTACCTGTTTTCTATCCATCTCAAAATCTATCAATCTGTATCCTCTTTTTTCTTTGTGGCATGATATAAAAGTTGAGCCTCTTCAAGTACAGATTTTGTGTAATACACAGTTATTTCATCTGTAGTATATTCTAAAATATAATAATGAAAGATAACTGTGTCATCAGAAAATACCTGTTCGGGATACTTTATATATATCCTATTATTTTCTATGGTTTCTATGTTAGAGGAATCCGCTAAAAAGCGATAAGAAGATTCTGATTCATAATCAGAAATGTCATATCCATCGGGTGTTTTTTTTATAATTAACTTACCGATTCCATCATCCGATAAATACTCATATTCTCCTATCAAATTTTCTAACTCAACATCCTCTTTTATTTGATTATCATTACTTGTATCCATTAAATCTTCCTTTGCTGTATTACTTTCATCGTCTGCTGTTGTCACTATATTTTCTGTTTTTTCGTCTACTTTCGTGTTTTCGCATCCTAAAAATAAAGTGACTACTGTTACAATGCCAAGTAACATACCTAAAATTTTCTTTTCCAAACTTATAGTCCTCCTTCCTACTGTAATATAATCAACGTCTTATTTATATCACAGTAAGAAAGACAATAAAATACTTCCTGTATAAACGACATAAATTTTGTATAAACGACACAAATTAATTATCAAAGTACATTCTCCATTTAAAAAACTCTTTCTTAAACTCCTTACTGTGAACCCTTCCGATTACTACCTTTAATCCATTACAAAGTGTAATCTCACGGCTGTTTACCTTTTCAATATATTTTAAATTGACAATATACGACCGTTGTATATGGAAAAAACCAAATGGGGATAACTTTTTCGCTGTCTCAGATATCCGTTCTTCACAAAGATGTTCTCTACCATCTAACATTAGATATCTTAGTTTTCTTCCATACGTTTCAACAAGTAGAAGTTCATTCAGGTTTATCTTTATGTGAATTCCATTGATATCATTACAATAAACAATCCGATCCTGAATCTTGATTTTAAGAAAAAAATCTAGTGCTTCATTGATTTCTTCCAAATTTTTTTTATCGATGTATCGAAAAGCATTCACCCTATAACCGCTACGATAAATATATATAAATTTATAAAAATCTCATAATTGCTTTTCACCTCGTCCATCCGTCGTTTGGTCCTTTTTAAACGCCGCCGGTATCCTCTGTTTCCAAAAACCGTGATGCTCTATTCTATGACAAAGGTTACTCTCTTTGCCTTCCTGCTTTTTTCGTTTCCTAGCTGGGTTCCTTCCATTTTTTTTTAGATTTTTATACATTTTATATAGTTATCTTGTTCACGTTAAGACGCAACTCCTAACGCAGTCTTATCGTCACCGACAGACCTCTTATGCTTTCACATAAGTGCAGATCATATCTTCTCCCATTTTCCTTCCCATGGGGCAACATTTTTCTTCCACCTTTCGCTTGTGGTTCTACTCTCCCTCAAGGAGATGATCGTTGGAGGTCTCCCATATAGATTTCTCTACTTAGGGCTTTCCCTGCTAAACACCCATTGTTCTAACCCTTAGCACCAACGTTTCTGATGTGTTACGCTCTGCCTTTCATCAGCACGGATTGGTTTTTATTTCAGCTTAGGTCATCTCACTGTTTTTTCTGCTTTCGCACCAGTTCAGTTTATCGTTTCCGATTCCTGTTTCGGTCGTGAGCTTTAGGGATTCAAAGCATTTAACGTTGAGTCTGCATCGATTACTCGATACAGAGGGTATTCGGTTCAATAAATTTTTATACGTTTGTATATCTTTTTGTAAATTTATTGTAACTGTTTAGTTACCCAATCTAGCTAGTTCTGTATGTGAAGTTAAAAAACATATCTTACATTGGTTTTTGGAATTCATCAGTTGCCGGGCTATCTCAAAACCATCTTCACCTTCTGGAAGTTCAATATCCAGAAACAGTAAGTCTACATCTGCATTTTTCATAAAATCTTTCCCATTGCTATATGAATTGATTTGAGATGAAATACTTTTATCCCTGCAATATTTTTCGATAGCAGCCTGTATCTTATCTCTCCATACTGCCTCATCCTCTACGATACCTATTTTCATATTCTATTCTCCCTTGGAATAGCAATACTAATTTTAAATATTGCTTCTCCATTTTCTACTATTGACTCAACATAATATTCACCATGATACTTTTCAATTATCGCAACAATATTTTTCAGACTAAATCCATGATTTACCTTATCACCTTTTGATGTCATAAAGAAATCTTTTTTTGTATTTATTTTTTCTGCTATAGTATTACTAACAACAATAAAAAATTCTCTCTTATGTTCCAAAAGTTCAACTCGGATTTTAGGAACAGTTGCTTTGACAGTTGCTTCTATAGCATTCTGCAATATATTTCCTATCAGTGTTGTAATATCGAACATCTCAAGATACATGTTTTCCGACAATTTTCCTGATACAACAAACTCTACATTTTCCTTTACTGATAAATATAAATAATAATTCATAATAACATCAAGAAAACTATCTCCTGTATGAATTTTTAAATCAAACTTATCTTGAATATCCCAAATGGTATCTATATACTTTTTGACTGCTCTTATCTTTTTTTCATTTATCAACTCTCTAATAACGCCAATATGATTTACCAAATCATGTTTAAAACGTCGTATTGCCACGAACTGCTGTAACTGATAATCGTATTGTTGTTTTTGCATATACATAAAAGATTGAAGATCCCTATTTTGTCTATTTGATAGTATATTTTTAATAGCAAGACCAAGTGTAAGAAAGATCGAATAAACCACACCTACTATACTGATAAAAAATACTATATAGGCATCCCAACCATACATTGCATGATTTTCGTCAAAGAAGACAAAAACAAAATTATAGAACATTTGAAAAATACTACCTTGTATTAAAAGTGCACACTTATATCTAAATTCAATATCACATAAGTAAACTTCATTTTTTTTAAGAAGCTGTGAATATACTAAAAAATATACCAAAAACGAGATAAGATAAGCTGATTCCATCCACCATGTTAGATCTGTTGTAGCAACTCCTCCACCTATCAACACAACCTGTATGAGAATAACACTAAATGTATCAATAATTCCAGTAAAATACATAAGAGCGACACTTAATACAATCAGACGCCCCAAACAATCATCGAAAAATAAAATTATGGAAATCACACTCCAAAATATATAGACAATCGGAGAATTTGTATCAAAATATATATTGAAAGCTCCTGCAAGTAATACAATCAACACAGACATACCAAGAAAAAATTTATTTTTTCTTAGATTTAATTTGAATCCAAAATGAATGATAAACAGATATATTAAATAATTTGAAATGTTATCTACAATATAAATCATACTATTTTCTGCTTTTTTATTATCAAAGATATTTTATTTAAACTATCAGAATTTTTTGTGTTCCTTGTACTTGCTACATGCTTTATAATGGAATATATATCTGTATCAACACTTTTTTCCAAAATTTCCAAAACATGCGATAGTACATCTGTTAATTTTTTTATATCTTCAAGTAAAACAGATGAAGGAACATATACATTATCCTTCTTGCTCAAATTGATATAAAAATTTACATCTCTTATTACCTTATATTATTATATACAAATCTATTTTTATGTCAATAAACAATGCTCTATTTTTCCAAAGTTTTTCTGTTAAAGATGTGAGTAGAAAGGATATATATCATGAATTAAATATCTATAATTCACAAGAAATAATAATACAGATAGGAATAGATGTTGTAGAATGGATTTATCAACTGGAAAGAAGGTAAAAAATGAATAATCTACAACTGATAGAAAAGGTACTATATTACATTGATGAGCATATATGTGAGGAACTGACCTATGAACGTTTGGCAGAGGTGTTCGGTTACTCCTCCTTTCATTTCCACAAAATTTTTTCATCAGTAACAGAATTAAGTGTAACAGAGTATATTCGAAAGCGTCGTCTTACCGTGGCATATAAAATATTATGTGAAACAACAGAGAGCGTTGCAGATATTTGTTATAGAGTTGGTTTTAATAGTATTCAGACTTTTAATCGGGCGTTTAAAGATACTTTCGGAATACAACCACTTGTGGCAAGGGAAAGAAAAGCAAAGATTACATATCGTAGTGTAGAAGAAATTGTTACAGGATACTTAAAACGTGTTATGGTAGAGGGTGTATTTTCTATAGAACCACGTTTCGAAGAACGGGAAGAATTTGTAATTGCTGGATATAGAAAACACACCAAAGATGGCGTTAATGTCATAGGAGAGTCGTGGTTTGAGCTAAAGAGTAACTTAGATGCTATTGAAAGAAAAAATGAACATACTATGTATGGTTTTGAAGATTATTCGGAAGAATTCTGTTCTGAACCATTGTCATTTTATTATATGGCAGGGGTAGAAGTGGGAAAAGATACACTCATTCAGGAAGGGATGTACTGCAAAGTGGTGCCAAAGGCAAAGTATGCTGTATTTACGGTGAATGGCAATAATGCTAACGGGGAAATTGGTGAGGCATTCAAATACATTTATTTTGTATGGTTGCCAAATTCGGAATATTGTATTGATGAAAATGTGTTATTTGATTATGAATATTATGACGAGCGTTGGGATTGTCAGTTTGGAACAGCGCAGATGGATATTTATGTCCCAGTTAGAAGAATGGAGAATTAGTTATGGCATTTTGCGATTTATTTAAAGAGTTCATCCCGATTCAGGTGGATGAGAATATTTATCTTCGACAACATGAACCGAAAAAGGACTCCAGACCGTTTTGGGAAATATATTATGACGAAGAAAATTTCACATATTTTGGAGGCTATAAAAGACCTCATGCTTGGAATGAAGAGAGAGAAATTCAGGTTGAAACAAGCCGTGTAAAGGGATTTAAAGGTAAACGGGAATATCCTTGGGTTGTGACATATCAGGGAGAAGTAATTGGTCAGATACAGTTGTTTCATTTTTTTAATCATAACACTTGTGCAGAGGTTGGTTATTTCATCAAGGAAACTTATTGGAATCATGGAATCAACACAAAGGTATTAAAAGCAGTATGTAAATTTGGAATAGAAACTATGGGATTGGAAAGAATTGAAGCATTTGTCCATGTGGATAATATCGGTTCTAACAGAACGTTGCAAAAAGCAGGTTTTGTGAAGGAAGGAACGCTGCGAAAAAGATTTGAAGTAAAAGGGGAATTGTATGACTGTAATGTATATTCCTTTGTGAAGGATAATTTGGAAAAGTAGATAAATTCCAGTTTTAATTTATACTAAAACTTGTAAGTATGATTATTTGTATACGTTATTTGCTATGTATATTTTTTCGAGAGATAACCAAAACAAATAGCAATGATAAAATATTTGATAAGGTTATTCTAATTATCATCAATTCATCTGCTCCTGTTTCTGTCACCGCAAGACAATTATGTGGATTACTTCATGACAGTAAAAAGAAGCCACTGACCTAAGCCAAGAAAATCAGAAAGAGCGTTTACAGTATCTTGCGGCAGGAACAGCCACGCAGGATATGGAGCAATAACAGGTAGGGTGGTGGGATAGTTAATGCCTATTATTATTGCTCTGTTTTGGATTTTTATCAACCCGACAAACTGGAATTTATTCCGCTGTTTCCTTTAGCCAGTCCATACCGGGATAAGGCTCGCAGGTATGGGCATACCACTCCACACATTTTGCCGCTAATGCTCGATCCCGCATTGTGCATTTCAAAGGGAAAACAGACTGTCCATCACTTGGCTCAATAGGTGCTTCCTCGTCGGAATCCAGAAGTTCTGGGTTAAAGCAAGCCCAAGCAGTATCCGTTTCAGAATCCCAGATTTGTAAAAAAATTAAGTCGGGAGAGGATTCCATCATCAAATATCCTTCCTCGTTGTCTTCGTCTGGAGCCATCATCACGCTGAGATATTTTCCAGAACGGATTTTTTCTATGATCTCCTTGACGCCTGACACTGAAATATCTTTGATCGTTTGACTGGGAAGTGCCCCCCGGCTGACCATTTGAATTTTGATGTCCTCTGGCAGTGGTGGGACTTCCCGCTTTTTAATAATCTCTTCCATAAAACTCTCTCCTTTCAAAATTGCCAATGTAGATTTATTGCTTTATACTGGAAAAAATTATACCATGTCCAATTACGAAAAGCAATCTGTACTTTCCCCCTCACCTCGAACCGTTTGACAAGGCTTCTCTACTGCGCCGACTACGGCTCAAAATTCACACACCGCTATCCTTGCCGTTATCTAGCACGTGAGCTGGTATATACGGCACAATGAAAAGGAGTTTACAGAGTGCTTTCGTGAAGTGTCCGACCAGAAGAGAAAACCGTCAGGAAATAATCAACAAGCCAGAAAGCTCGATAAGATAGAAAAATTCACAGTCATATGCTAAAATGATACAGAAAACTTAAAAAGGCTTCCCAACCAATGGTTGAATCTCTCCAATCC
The DNA here is from genome assembly GCA_947089905.1 of uncultured Lachnospiraceae bacterium. Taxonomy (GTDB): domain Bacteria; phylum Bacillota; class Clostridia; order Lachnospirales; family Lachnospiraceae; genus MGBC140009. The sequence continues at coordinate 173,708 of CAMUMG010000002.1, read as the reverse complement.
AACCGTTGGTTCGTGTGAAAAACATACAGTTAGGTGTATCGTTCAAGGCGAAAGGAAAAAAAATAATGAATCAGACAGAGATTGGAAAATTTATTGCCAAATGTCGTAAAGAGAAAAAACTAACTCAAGCGCAGTTGGCAGAAAAATTGAACATTACAGATAGGGCAGTATCTAAATGGGAAACAGGTAAAAGTATGCCCGATTCATCTATAATGTTAGAACTTTGCGAAATATTGGAAATCACAGTAAACGAGTTGTTAAGCGGGGAGGAAATTGACATGAAAAGTTATGAAAAAAAGGCAGATGAAAATTTGATTGCTTTGAAAAAAAAAGATGAAAATAACATGACAAAGAATGTGATTATTTCAATTTTATTTTCAGTAACACTTTTGATAGGGATTATGGTATGTCTTATTTGCAATATTGCAATATCCGGCAATTTAACATGGTCACTAATCCCTGTCAGTTCCATTGTTTTTGCATGGATCATATCTTTTCCAAGTATCATACTGGGAAAGAGGGGAATTATGGTAAGTTTAATATCGTTTAGCGTTTTTATTATTCCATATCTATTTTTATTAAGCAGCTTGATAAAAGCAAAAGAAATATTTTCAGTTGGCGTTGTTATGGCGATAGCTTCTATCATTTTTCTATGGATAATAGCTGCGGTTTTTAATCGCATTGGGAAAACAAGAAAATTGATTGCTTTAGGAATTATTTTTTTATTAGCTATTCCATTTATGTTTATTATCAATATAATGCTGTCAAAAATGATAGCAGAGCCTATTTTTGATATTTGGGATATGCTGTCTATCTTTATCTTGTTAATATTGGCATTTGTTTCTTTTATTTGCGACTACGCTAAGAAAAAAGGATTGATGAAATAACAAGAGCGATTTTATACAAATAGCAAAACCAGCCGAAGAAGCAAACGGCAAAATAAACGTCACTTTGTGTCGTTGTTGACAGTTCTTCCCGGTTTCATTGGTGGATAACAAGAATAGGGACACTCTTTTGTATCCCTATCTTCTACCACTATATCCGATAGTCCACTATTCACTTTCATTATTAGGATTTTTTGTGTTCCTCATACCGAGGTCTAATGCCACAACTACGGTTACTTTCTTCATAAGTATCTTTTGCTTATGATTTTTACCGATTTTATCGAAACTGAAAAACCTTACAAAGTGCGTAAATTCAAGGATTTCTACATATCTCGCCTTTGTAGTCCCACAACAGTTTCCACATGATACGTTTCCCCAAACATATCTACTACTGCTCCCTTAATCATTTCATACCCCATCTGTCGCATGAGTTTGATATCTCTTGCCAAGGTTGCTGGATCACAGGATACATATACTACACGTTCTACTTCCATTTTTGCGATTGTATTTAGGACTGTTTCATCACATCCTTTTCGTGGTGGATCGATTACTACTACATCTGCACGCATTTCTCCATTACTTTGTTGATATTTTTCTGGAAATATCGTTTCTGCTTCTCCTACAAAAAACTGGGCATTTGTAATTTCATTCAATTCGGCATTCTTTTTGGCATCCTCAATAGCTTGTGCAACTACTTCCACTCCATATACCATCTTTGCCTGTCTTGCCAAAAATAAAGATATTGTTCCAATTCCGCAGTACAAATCCCAGACAATTTCATTTCTGTTTAATTGTGCAAATTCTAGTACTTTTTTATATAATTTTTCTGTCTGTACTGGATTTACCTGATAAAAGGATAAAGGCGAAATTCGAAACTTAACTTCACCAATATAGTCTGTAATATAAGGTTCTCCATAGATTGAGATAACCTTTTCTCCAAGGATTACATTGGTTCTTTCTTGGTTTATATTACAGCAAATACTTTTTATATGATAATTTGGATTTTCTTTTTCTGCTTTTTTTAATTCTTCTATCAATTTTTCCTTGTGTGGGAGATATTCTCCATTGATTATAAGACAGACCATGACTTCTCCTGTTCGAAATCCGATACGTGTCATAATATGTCTGATCAAACCCTTTCCTGTTGCTTCCTCGTAGATACTGATCTTTTCCCGTTCCAAAAAGTTTCGGATTCGTTTTATCAATTCTGTATTAATTTTTGCTTGAAGATAGCAATGTTCTGTGTTCATAATCGTATGAGTTCTTCCAGCATAAAATCCAATTAAAAGTTCTCCATTTTTTCCACGACCTACTGGAAATTGTGCCTTATTTCGATAGTAATAGGGTTCTTCTGCCCCAATAATTTCCTCGATTGGTGGCTCTGGGATACCACCAATATGTTTTAAACAATTTTTTACTTTGTTCCATTTATATTCTAATTGTTTTTCGTAGCTAAGATGCTGAAGTTGACATCCTCCACATTTAGAGGCTAAAGGACACAGTGATTGTACACGATCTGGACTGGGTTTTAAAATACGAAGAACTTTCGCATAACCATACGTTTTCTTTCCCTTTAAAATTAATGCTTCTACAAAATCACCTGGTATAGTATCTTTGATAAAAAGAGTATAGCCATGATACTTTCCAATTCCAAATCCCTCTTCTCCCAGATCGCAAATTTCCAGAGAAATCTGTTCATTCTTTTTTGGTATAAACTGTTCTTCCATCTTAATCCCCATTCTTTATTTTTAGCTAAATTATTCTAGTATTGTTCTGATGTTTTTCTGATATTGGTGTCAAACAATCTTTGAAATCCAAGCCATTCGGATTTGTCATCTCCTGTTTTTAATAATTCCTTCATCGTTTCCAGTTTTGCATCCATATTATCGGCAAGAGAAAGTGCCAAAGCTTCTGCCAAAGAAGGCTTTTTTGGCGATCCATATTCTAATTCTCCATGATGCGCTAAAATACAGTGCTTTAATTCAGATGCTATCTTTACTGGAAAATCTGGAATTTCTGCAATATGCTCGCCTATCCATTCGGCACCAATATAAATATGTCCTAACAGATTTCCTTCGTCGGTATAGTCATTTTCTGGAAAATCTGAGATTTCTTTTAATTTTCCGATATCATGAAACATTGCTCCTGCAAGTAATAGATCTCTTTGCAAAAAAGGATACTGATCTGCCATATAGTTACAAAGTTTAGTTACTCCAAGAGTATGTTCTAATAATCCACCAATAAATCCATGATGTACACTTTTTGCTGCACTATGATTTTTAAATGCCTCTGCAAATGTCTTATCCTCTATGAAAAAACTTTCAAGTAATTTCTTTAAATGAGGCTGCTTTATTTTAGAAATATATTGTATAAGTGTTCGATACATTGATTCAATATCCTGATCAGTAATTGGCATAAAATCCGCAGGATTATATTCACCTTCCTGACTTTTACGCAATCTTCTGACATTTAACTGAAGAGAACCTTGAAAACTAACGACCTGTCCTTCTACATGTATATAGTCCATTACTTCAAAATGCTCAATTCCGGCTCCAAGATCCCAAACCTTTGCATCTAATGTTGCCGTTTTATCCTGTAATTGTAGTGAATAATAGCTTTTGCCTGTTTTTGTTTTTAAGGATAATAACTGCTTGCACAGATAGGTCTCCTTTACCATCTCGCCGTCTCGTAATTCATTCAAATATCTCATAAATGTACCAAACCTTTCTGTCTTTTCCTTTGTCTATTTATTATTTTATTTATTATAGCATAATTTCCTTTAATAAGAAACAGTCTTTTCTACAAAAATTGTTTTTTGCTTTGAGCAAACTTTCTATAATAAAAAGGCTGTCAGTCAGCTAGTTATTCTAGCCAATATGACAGCCTTAAAAAATTTTGATAAAGAAATTATTTTTCTAATTTAATGTTCCTTTTTTGTTAGTGTCACAGAGAATTCTATCTCTTTATAAACTCGTTTTACTAATCGTTTCACTTTTACGGTAACTATTTCTTCTGGTTTTATCTCTTTTAACAGAGGCGTGAATGTGCCGACAGAAACCATATCTGTATCATTAATAGAGGCGATTATGTCGCCACGTCTTATGCCAGCTTGAAAAGCAGGAGAATCTGTCATAACATCTTTAACATAAATTCCATAGGATAGTTCTGCTTCTTTTAATACTTCTTTTGGCAGTTCTTCTGGAATAATTCCAAAATAAATTCTATCTGTTTTGTTGGCAAGCTGTTCAATAATAGGCTTTAATTTTGAAATACCAACCGCAGTAAATACCTTACTTTCTCCCTTTAGTGTTTGGGAAATAAGTCCAATTACTTCTCCATCAAAGTTTACAATGATTCCACCTGAGCGTTCATAATTTATCATATTCATTTGAAAAAATTCGAATCGATTGTCCACTACAGAGGTATATAATCCCTTTTTTGTTACCATTCCAAGCTCAACAGAACCTGTATAACCATTTGGATTTCCTAGAGCAAGAACTGGAATCCCTGTAGTCACTAAATAGGATTCTCCAAGAGTTGCTGTTTTTATTGTTTCTAAAGTAGTTTCATTGAGGTCTTTTAGACTGACAGCTAATATTGCAAGATTATAGTCTGTATCATAATTCCACAATAGTGCTTCTGTTGTCTGATTTAAAAATGTAACTGTGATTCTAGTTGCTCCTCTTACTTCATTTAATTGCGTCAAAATCAAAATATCTACATTGTTTTCTCCAATAATAACTCCTGATGTACTTGTTTCTGTTTCATATTCTTTATCTGACCAATCCATTCCGCTTTCGATTGCAGTTACTGTTACAAGAGATTTCGCTGCCTGATCGGCAATTTTTCGAATATCAGACATCATTTTTACATAATCTTTTGCTGTTGCCTCTACTTTTTGTTCTACAATAACAGGTTCTTTTTGTTCTGGTTTTACAACTGGAGTAGGAGTAGGAGATGGAATTGGAGTAGGTGTTGGGGTGTTAGAAGGAGTGATAATCGGCGTATTAGACGGAAATTCAATTTGTGTTCGTTCTTCTTCTTTCAGTCCTAACAGTTTTATTAACCAGTCTTCTGACACGAGAAAAGTATAGCGGGCTATCAGTCCAAAAATCACTGCCAAAATAACTGTTCCTGTGGTCAGAAATAAAAATTTTTTTCCTCTCTTTTTCCACTTTGATGCTACTTTTTCTTGTAAAAATTGAAATTCCTTCTCCTGTCCATTTTCCCTTTTGTTTCTATCCATCCATCGTCTGCTACTCAAAATATGGATAACTATATCCACATTGAGATATTGCTTTTTGGATATTTCTTCGAGTAGCTTTCTCCTTTCTTCAATTAAAACGCTTTTTCGGACTTTTGTTTTTTAATTTACATCTAATTACTTCATGGCAGTAGGGGTATGTAAATCTTCTTTTTGATCTTTTCAGAAAAAATATATCTATTATCTCTTTTTGTTTGTATTTTTTAAAACCGTCTATTTGTTAGGATTTAATTTCCAACTTTTCTAAAAATTTCTGATAAGGTTCATGATTCTTCAATTATATCATCTGTTTATGAACAAATTATTACGATTTTGTAAACAATCCTCATATTATTCTTCATATTCTGATCTTGGAAGTGTAAAAGTAAATTCTGTTCCAACTCCTTGTGTACTAACTACAGTAATATTTTCGTTATGTGCAGTAATAATTTCTTTTACAATGGAAAGACCTAATCCTGTGCCCTTTTTATCCCTTCCGCGGGAGAGATCCGTCTTATAAAACCGTTCCCATATTTTTTTTAGACTGTCTTTTGGAATTCCAATTCCATAATCCTTTACTGCGATAAAGACTTTTGAACCTTTTGCCTCTGTTGTTACACGAATAGAAGAATCCGTGTTGCTGAATTTTATAGCATTGTCAATTAAATTATAAAGTATCTGTTGAATCTTGTCTTTATCTGCATCTACATATTGTTCTCTATCCGAAAACTCTAACTGCAATACAATTTTCTTTTTTGTACAAATTCCTTCAAATGTTGTCGCTGTTGTTTTTATAACTGCATTGATATCAAAAGAACGGATATCTAATATTTTCCCATTTTGATCAAAGCTATTTAATTCCAGTAAATTTACAGTCAATTTCGTCAACCGCTCTGTTTCAAATAAAATAATATCCAAATATTTTTCCTGCATTTCATATGGTATTGTACCATCTTTCATTGCCTCTGCGTAACCTCGAATAGATGTTAGAGGAGAACGAAAATCATGAGAAATATTCGCTACAAATTTTTTTTGATAGTCATCTAGGTTTTTTAGTTCCTGTGCCATATAAGTGATAATATCGGCAAGTTCTTTATACTCATCATGGGATCGAATCTTCATTGGTACTTCAAAGTTTCCAGACGCATATGCCTTTGTCACCTTTGTCATTTTCAGAACTGGGCGGACGGTGATTAGATAAATTGTCAAAAACATTCCAATCAGTACAATCTGGAATAAGAGATAGCAAAGGTTAAAAGCATCTAAATAAAAGATACTTTGATCTGTGATTCCACGCATGGAAGTGCTAATACAGACATATCCTCTAATTGTATAATTATATACCATTGTTTGAATCACACAAAGCATAGGTTCTGTAAAAATCCCTTTAAAATAGGCATTTTCTATAAATGTCTTTTCTAGGAATGTTTCATCTAGCGAATTAATATCCAGATTAACTGCATTACTTCTCGTATCTGCAATCACAACCCCACTACTATCTAATACCCATATTCTCGCATTTAGAAAAGTATCTATTGTTCTAAGCTGTCTTGTCATAGCATCTTTGTCCTGAAATCCTGTATCCGACTGATAATAGTGGTTTACATATTCAGAAATAATCAGTGATGCTTCATCATAAAGTATTTGGCATTTCTGACTGATCAGACGGCGATCTAATTTTTGAACTCCATACGTATTGATCAGTACCAACATTCCTATTAACGCGATCAAATAGCAAAGCGCCAGTTTAAAAATCATTCGCCGCATCTGTTTTCCCCTTTATTTTAGTCTACCTTTTTATTACCTCAAATTTATATCCAATTGCCCAAACGGTAGAAAGTTTCCAAGACACATGATCCTTAATTTTTTCTCTCAGTCGTTTGATGTGTACATCTACTGTTCTGGTATCTCCAATATATTCATACCCCCATATATGATCTAAAAGTTGTTCTCTTGTAAATACCTGATTTGGATGAGATGCTAAAAAATAAAATAATTCTAGTTCTTTTGGTGGCATTTCAATCGTTTTGCCATAATAAAGTACAGAATAGTTGGTTTGATTAATTATGAGATCTGGATAGGAAACAAATTCTCCTGTTTCTTCTGGTTCTGTTGTTTCCTTTTGTGTTAATGTCGGTGTAAATCTTCTTAATACTGCTTTCACTCTTGCCACAAGTTCTTTCGAATCAAACGGCTTAATCATATAATCATCTGCTCCAAGTTCTAAGCCTAATACCTTGTCAAAGACTTCTCCTTTTGCTGATAACATAATAATCGGAACCTTTGATGTTTTTCGAATCTCTCTACATACATCATAACCATCCATACTCGGTAGCATTAAATCTAGCAAAATTAGATTTGGATTATATTCTTTGAACTTTTGGATAGCTTCTTCGCCATCTGCTGCAATCTGTGTATCAAAACATTCTTTCACTAAATATAGTGAGATTAATTCTGCAATATTTAGGTCATCATCTACAATTAATATTTTCTGTTTAACAGCCACAATTTTTCTCCTCTCCACAGTACCCCTAATCTAAAAAAGACTGTTACAAAACAAGTTTAAGCCGATTTTGCAACAGCCTTAAAATTATTCTTTAAACTCTACAATCGTTACCCCCTGATCACCCTCTCCAAAATTTCCAACTCGATAGGATTTCACATATTTAATTCGTTTTAGTTGTGAGTGGACAGCATCTCTTAACGCACCGGTTCCTCTACCGTGAATAATTGTCACTTTTGAAAGATGGGCAAGATAAGCATCATCTAAATATTTCTCAACCTCTGGCATCGCCTCATCTACCCGTTTTCCAATGATATTTAGCTCTGGGCGAATTGTCATAGACTTACTCATGCGAATTTTTCCACTTTGTGTCTTTGTAAATGTCGGTGTCTTTATCGTTTCTTCATCAATCCGTTCCAAATCTTCAATATTAACTAAAGAACTTAAAATTCCCATCTGTACATATAGATCACCTTTTGCATTTGGAAGGGTGCGAACTGTCCCTCTCAAATTTAAACTTAATACATTAACAGAATCTCCAACATGAAATTCCTTTGCATCTGGTTTTCTTTTCTTCTTTCCCATTTTTATAGAAAGCTTTGCATCTGTATCCCCAAGTTTTTCTCTCAGTGCTGCACGTTCTTGCTCCATTTCTTTTCCTGCACTGCCCTCTTGACTTAACCGATTGAATTTTCGAATTGTTTCATCGGCATAATCTTTGGCTTTTTGGAGAATTTCTCTAGCTTGTTCATTTGCCTCCCGCATAATTCGTTCTTTTGCCTGATCAATTTTATTATTCTTTTCTTTCAGACGATTTTTTAGTTCTTCTACTTCTCGGTGAAGTCGTTCTGTTTCTTCTTGTTCTTTTTCCATTGCAATCCTTTTTTCTTCCAGACTGCTAATGACATCTTCAAAACTCTCATCATTTGTTCCGATAAATTCTTTTGCCTGATCGATAATATATTCCGACAACCCTAATTTTTTTGAGATAGCAAAAGCGTTGCTTTTCCCGGGAATTCCAATTAATAGTCGATAGGTAGGTTGTAATGTCTGTACACTAAACTCACAGCACGCATTTGAAACTCCCTCAGTAGAAAGTGCAAAAATTTTTAATTCGCTATAATGTGTCGTAGCAATGGTTCGAGTATTTTGTCGATGGAGGTAAGAAAGAATTGCCATAGCTAAAGCAGCTCCTTCGGTTGGATCTGTCCCTGCTCCTAATTCGTCAAATAAAACTAAAGAATTAGAATCTGCCTGTTCTAAAATAGATACTGTATTTTTCATATGAGAAGAAAAGGTACTTAAACTTTGTTCAATACTTTGTTCATCTCCAATATCTGCATAGACCTCTGTAAAAATTCCCAACTCTGATCCATCAAATGCTGGAATATGCAGTCCTGCCTGTCCCATAAGAGTAAATAGTCCTACCGTTTTTAGTGATACCGTTTTTCCCCCTGTATTTGGACCAGTAATGACTAAAAGATCAAAAGTATCTCCAATATAAATATCAATGGGAACTACTATCTTAGGATCGATTAGAGGATGTCTTCCTTTTTTGATATGAATATATCTTCTATCATTAAATTTTGGCTCTGTTGCTTTCATCTGTTTGGAAAGAGCAGCCCTTGCAAAGATAAAGTCTAATTCTGCAAGTGTTTCTTGATTATACGCTAAATCTTCTGTATGTGGTGCTGCTTGATTACTTAATTCTGCTAAAACTTTTTCAATCTCTTCTCGTTCCCGAATCTCTAATTCCGCCAATTCATTATTTAACTTTACAACTGCTGCCGGTTCAATAAATGCAGTAGAACCTGTGGAAGACTGATCGTGCATCATACCACCAAACTGATTTTTATACTCTTGTTTTACAGGGATACAATACCTTCCATTTCTCATTGTAATAATGGTATCTTGTAACATTAAACGGTTAGACTGAGAGTTGACAATGGAATTTAATTGATCTCTAATTTTATCATTTGTCACACGAATCTGACGTCTTACACTTTTTAAACCTGCACTTGCATCATCTGCAATTTCTTCCTCTGAGAGAATACAGCGCATGATCTCATTATTTAATGGACTCATTGGCTCTAATAGAGAAATTCGCTCTGTCAAAGAATCTGGCTCTTGTTCTTCACCTCTTGTTCCATAGCTTTTTACTCGAAGTACAGCGGTCAAAACAGAACTTAATCGTAGTAATTCTGTTGCACTAAGAGAAGAACCAATTTCTAGTCTTTTAATAGAATCTCTAATATCTGGAATACCAGAAAAAGAAACACTTCCCTTTTTATAGAGCATTGCCAAAGCGTCTGTTGTTTCCCTTTGCCGCTGTGTAATCTTTTCTAATTCTGTTTCTGGAAGAAGTCTTTTACAACGTTCCTTTCCAAGTACCGAACCAGCTAAATTTGTCAGTCGTTCGATAATTTTATTATATTCTAATGTCTTTAATGCTTTTTCGTTCATAAAAACCTCGATTCTGTTTACCAAGTATGTCTGTGAAGCTGTCCTTTTAATTTCATTCCATCAAATTCATTCTGTCGCAGTGCCTCATAAAGCATAATCGCCACAGAATTGGATAAATTCAGAGAACGAATTTCTCCAAACATTGGAATTCTGACACAAGTATCCCTATAATCCATCAAAATTTCTTCTGGAATTCCCGCACTCTCTTTGCCAAACATCAAATAGCAATCTGGTTCATAGGAAACTTCTGTATATACTTGTCTTGCCTTTGTAGTTGCCATATAAATTTTTGCACCTGAATTTTGTTTTAAAAATGTTTCAAAATTGGGATATATAACATAGTCTAAATCTTTCCAGTAATCTAATCCTGCACGTCGGATCTGCTTTTCATCTAATTGAAATCCCAAAGGCTCAATCAAATGTAGCCTTGACCCAGTGGCTACACATGTCCGACCAATATTTCCTGTATTAGCTGGAATTTCAGGTTCTAATAATACAATATTTAACATAACTGCCTCTTTTCATTCTCTTTCCTATTCTGTAACTATTTCCAAAATGATTATATCATAAAATTCTTCTAACGTCATTATCAAACTTTCTTCAAAGGAAAGGGCTGCCAAAAATGACAGCCCAAATAAAAAGTATATTTTTAATTTGATTCCTTCCTTTTTTCTTCTAGCCATTGATCAAAATCTTGTTCTAAATTTAATTTTAAGTATACATGTTTCATGTTTTCATAAAACAATTTTGCAGTTGGGTGATTGATTCCAAGGGTAGAAACAAAAATTTTATATGCTTTTAAGGAATAAGTTAAGGCGATTTTATACTCGCCTTCTTCCTGATATACAGCTCCCAAATTATTATAACTGGTAGCTGTCGTTGGATGATTTTCTCCTAGTACTCTTTTACAAATCCCCAAACTTTTTTCATAGTACTCTTTCGCTTTTTCATACTCGCCTTCTTCTTGATATACGAATCCCAAATTATTATAACTGGTAGCTGTCGTTGGATGATTTTCTCCTAGTACCTGTTCACAAATTCGCAAACTTTTTTCATAGTACTCTTTCGCTTTTTCATACTCGCCTTCTTCCTGATATACAAATCCCAAATTATTATAACTGGTGGCTATAACTGGATGATTCTTCCCTAATACCTGCTCATGAATCCACAAACTTTTTTCAAACAACTCTTTCGCTTTTTCATACTCACCTTCTTCCTGATATATCCCTCCCAAATTATTATAACTGGTAGCAGTAGCTGGATGATTCTTCCCTAGTACTCTTTCACGGATGCACAAACTTTTTTTATAGTACTTTTTCGCTTTTTCATACTCGCCTTCTTCTTTATATACTCCCGCCAAATTATTATAACTGATAGCTGTAGTAGGATGGTTCTCGCCTAGTACCTGTTCATGAATCCACAAACTCTTTTCATAGTACTCTTTCGCTTTTTCATACTCGCCTTCTTCCTGATATACAAATCCCAAATTATTATAACTGACGGCGGTATCGGGATGATTCTCCCCTAGTACTCTTTCACGAATTTGCAAACTTTTTTTATAGTACTCTTTCGCTTTTTCATACTCGCCTTCTTCCTGATATACGAATCCCAAATTATTATAACTGGTAGCGGTAGATGAATGATTCTCCCCTAGTACTCTTTCACGAATTTGTAAACTTTTTTTATAGTACTCTTTCGCTTTTTCATACTCGCCTTCTTCCTGATATACGAATCCCAAATTATTATAACTGGTGGCAGTAGATGAATGATTCTCCCCTAGTACTTGTTCACGAATCTGTAAACTTTTTTCATACAACTCTTTTGCTTTTTCATACTTTCCCTGTTCTTGATATAGATATGCTAAATTGTGATAACTGATGGCGGTAGTTGGATGATTTTCCCCTAGTACTTGTTCACGAATCCGTAAACTTTTTTCATAGAATTTTTCAGCTTGCTTATAATAACTTTGTTTTTCATATAGATCGGCTAATTTATCATAGATAACGACCATTTCCAAATGTTCTGATCCTAATAAATATTCTCTGATTTCTTTGGCTTTTAATAATAATCTCTCGCTTTCATGATATTCAAGTTTTTCATCTGCTTGTCTTGCCTGTTTTATTAAACTATCTGTTTCTTTTAATTTTTTTCTGGACTCTTCTGGACTCCATTTTCTTTCTTGTATCGAATCAGAACTATCCTTTTCTATTACTTCCTGTCTCGTTGTGGTTTCATCTTGTAGCCTCTCTATTTCATAATTATGAAAGGTAATTCTTAATTTTATGAAGGAATTGAAATCATATGCGGCTATAAGCTTATTATCACCATAGGAAGTGGTACAAAAGATCAAATTTCTTTGTAAACTTGTCATCATATCTCTGCTAAAATTCAATCGTTCTAAATCTTGTTCACTTTGTATACAAAGTTGGAAATTAACAATGAAAAAGGTTTGAATTTCTGGTAAAGAATCAATCCAATTTTTCAAATTCTTAAAGGAATATACTCCGGGATGTTGTCTGTAATCATAAATACCTATTTTCCCTCTTTTATAAATCTCAACAATTTCTTTTTGTATTATCTCATCTGCTATTACTAAATATAATCCACATTCTGATTGATTTATAATCCATCCTAATGTTTGATACCCCTCCTGATTCGTTTCTATCATTCTTCACCAACCCTGTTCCTTTAAAAAAGACGCTACTAAAGGATGGACATTATGCCAACGTTTTCCATTATATTCAAGTACTACCGATGCCTGTAACATATTTAATAACTTCTGTTTATTTTCAATTTGTTCTTTATTTCCTGTATAAATATCCTTTAAAAAATCATAATCCTTTCTCTCGATACGTCTGGTTAAAACTGTTTTTAATTCCTCTAAAGCCCGTTCTGCGTCTTCTATGGAAATCGTATCACTTTTTCTGCGTTCTGCTCTTTTTGCTGCCGAATTAATCACAAAAAATAAATCTCTTAAAGAGCCTCCTGTAAATTCAATCATTGTCACTAATACATTCGCTTCAAATAAATCTAACTTTGCACGTTTCTTTACAATTTCTTGTATAATATGAATACCTTCCTGATAAGGTTCCCCGGTTATTTTTTCAATTTTAATCATTGGCAGTGTTTTGGTTATAAAATAACTTTCCAAAGCTGAAAATTTAATATCATAGGAAAGGGCAATCGGAAAGGTATAAATAACAGGAAAGGACATACCTGAAAGAATTGCTGCATAATTGAGAAACACTTTCCAAGCATCTTCTGGATTTAATTTATCCAGATCTTCAAAAATAATGATCGGTTTTTTTCCCCCTGTCTCTTTCGAAATTTCCTCTGATACCTGACTTAATAGTCGGATCCATTCACTAAAACATATACTTATCTTTTTACGATGTTCATTTCTTATTTCTTCATTAAATTTTAAATCTGCTTTAATCTTTCCAAACACTTTTAAAACTTTACTGATAAAACCTGTTTCTATTGATAACTCCGTTTCTATGGAACCATTTTTTATTTCTTGTGATGTTATGGTTTCTATACGTTCTCCCCAAAAATCCTGAATCTCTTTGAGAATATCTTTTTTAATTTTACACTTACATTCCTCTGCAATTTCCAATAACGCCTCTCCCATTAAAATAAACAGATCCGAAGATACAATATTCAGTAGATCTAAGTCTCTACTGCACATAATGGTTCTTACATGATATCCTTTTGATACAAGTTTTTCGGTCATATGATTTAATTCTGTACTTTTGCCGCAACCTCTATGACCTAATAATAAAAACGCATTGGAACTCTCTGAATTTCTACACATATCAAAGATATCTTCTATGGGAGAACTATATTTATCATTCATACGATATTGCATAGTATTATCACAGTAAAATTTATCCATTTGATCCTCTTTTAAAGGATCTTGTAAAAAAGCATTTAAAACCTCGGAAACATGATTCGCATATTTCATTTTTAACTCCTTGTGTTCTCACAATTTTCTCATCAAATCTTTGAAATTATTATATGTTATATTTTTAATAATAGCAAATTCTTTTTTAGTAAGAACAGATTGCTAGGTCTGAGTTAGACATTACTAAAGCTTAAATTGAGATTGATTAATACATATAACAGATGTATAATTATAGTAAAGTCCAGATTTCATGCGATGAGTGATTATAAATTGGATAGAGAGCAACTGAACTGACCGAATCTTTAAAGACAAAAGAGAAAAAAGGTGGAATCTTGCCGATCTATCCCTTTATCTAAAGTAAAATGCAGTAAAAACTGCATAGAAACGAGGTTAATTATGAAGAAATTTGTCTGTACTGTCTGTGGTTATATTTATGAAGGTGAGAACGCACCACAAGAATGTCCGATTTGTCATCAGCCTAGAGAAAAATTTAAGGAAACCTCTTCAGATAGTTTAAAAGCAAACACAAACTATTCTAAAATAAACGGAGGAGTAGATATATCATCTACAGAATTAGGTTATGATAATAGTTTATATCGAGTGGATGAATCCTGCCGCTATATGGAAGAAATACACCAAATGGCAGTGACAGGAAGAAGTATTAGTGGTGCTATGGGAACAAAAATGTCAATGCCAAGCTGGGATGATATTCTACTTTTAGGAGCACAATTAAACCCTGCCCCACTTAATGAGGAGGATCCTGTTACAACAATGACTGTTATTGGCAAACATGCAAAACGACCTATGATCTTGGAAAATCCTGTATATATTTCTCATATGTCATTTGGTGCACTATCTAAGGAAATCAAAATAGCTTTAGCAAAGGGTTCTGCAATGGCAAAAACAGCAATGTGTAGTGGAGAGGGTGGAATTTTACCTGAAGAACAAAAGGCTTCCTACAAATACATATTTGAATATATTCCAAATAAATACAGTGTGACAGATGAAAACTTGCGGGCTGCCGATGCTATCGAAATTAAAATTGGACAAGGAACAAAACCTGGTATGGGAGGACATTTGCCTGGCGAAAAGGTAACTGCAGAAATTGCACAGCTTCGTGGGAAAAAACAGGGAGAAGATGTACAAAGTCCGAGCAAGTTTCCAGAACTAAATTGTAAGGAAGATTTAAAAGATATGGTGACTATGCTGCGGAATCGCTCGGACGGCAGACCAATTGGTATTAAAATTGCAGCGGGCAGAATAGAAAGAGATTTGGAATATTGTGTCTATGCCGAACCAGATTTTATTACAGTTGATGGTAGAGGAGGTGCGACGGGTTCCAGTCCGCTATTTTTGCGTGAAGCTACTACTGTTCCAACTGTCTATGCTCTATATCGTGCAAGAAAATATCTGGATTCTGTTCATTCTGACATCTCTCTTGTGATTACAGGAGGACTTCGTGTATCCGCAGATGCAGCAAAAGCTCTGGCTATGGGTGCAGATGCTATTGCTGTAGCAACGGCAGCTCTAATCGCAGCCGCCTGTCAGCAATACCGAATCTGTGGTTCTGGTAATTGTCCGGTAGGTATTGCAACACAAGACCCTAAATTAAGGGAAAGATTAAAAATAGAACAATCTGCTCAAAGAGTAGCAAATTATCTAAATGTAACACGACAGGAATTAAAAACCTTTGCACGAATTACAGGGCATAGTTCAGTACATGATTTAAGTGTTGATGATTTAGTAACCTTAAATAGAGAAATTTCAGAATTTACAAATATTCGTCATGTATAATTGACTTATTTACTATTCTATCTAAAAAGGGGTGATGAATATCACCCCTTCATTGCAATATTAATTTCAATTGTCTTTTCTTCCTCATAGATTAGAGGAACACAGATGTTTGTGGAATATGTATTACTAAAAGAAACCGGTCCACGACACATCATAGGCGGTGTAATATCAATTAAAATTCCCTTTGTAGAAAATACAGTCGCTGTGTTTCCAAGAATCATATTGCCCAATTCACTTACTGCACTTTCAGCGATTTCATTTAATTCTGTCATTGGCATCATACACATTTTGGAAGCAATATCTAAAGCTACTGGAACAGCAAAAGACAAAATTGCCTGTCCTTTTACAGCACCTGTCACTCCCAACATAATCAATAGACAATCATCTTTAAAATTCGTTTCTTTCACATAAGGTTTTCCGACTTTTGCATCTATCATAACCATATCTTTGAGTACTTTTGTAGATGCAATTAAGAACGGGTTAATATAATCAGCACTAAGCGTAGCTGCCATGTTTACTCCTCCTACATGACATGATCTGTCAACGAAATATATATAAGCTGCATTAAGAATTGTATCATACTTTTGTACTATTTTTCAAGAGAAAAACACTATTTCGTATACTTTTTTACAAACCTACGAATACGTTCTAATGCCACTTTTAAATTTTCTATAGAATACGCATAAGAAATTCTAAGAAATCCCTCTCCACATGCTCCAAATGCCGTTCCTGGGACAACGGCTACCTTCTCTTCTTGTAATAGACGATTTGCAAATTCATCTGAGGTCATACCTGTTTTTTTGATACTTGGAAAGACGTAAAATGCACCAAAAGGTTCAAAACAAGAAAGCCCCATTTCATTTAATTCATGTACCAAAAATCTTCGGCGTTTATCATAGGCATCCCTCATCCGCTCTACATCTTCGTCCCCATTTCTCATCGCCTCTACTGCAGCATATTGACTTGTCGTAGGAGCACACATAATAGCAAATTGATGAATTTTTAACATCTGTGTTAAAATCTTTTCAGGCCCTGCCGCATATCCTAATCTCCATCCTGTCATTGCATATGCCTTAGAAAATCCATTGATTACAATAGTTCGTTCTTTCATCCCCGGCAGTTGTGCAATGGAAACATGTTTTGTGCCATAGGTCAGTTCGGAGTAAATCTCATCTGAAATTACAAATAAATCTCTTTCTTTAACAACCTGTGCAATCTCTTCTAATTCTTCTCTTGTCATAACTGCACCTGTTGGATTATTTGGAAATGGCATAATCAAAATTTTTGTTTTTTCTGTAATATGTTCTAATAATTCTTCTTTTGTCAGTTTAAATTGATTTTCTTCTTTTAAATCAATAATTACAGGAACCCCGCCTGCCAACATGACACATGGAAGATAGGAAACAAAACAAGGCTGTGGAATTAAAACCTCATCTTGTGGATCTAGCATTGCCCGTAGAGCAATATCGATCGCCTCACTTCCCCCCACTGTCACAACAATCTCATGATTAAAATGATACAAAAGATTATACCTGCGTGCCAAATATCTTGCAATTTCTTCCCTTAACTCTCTAATTCCAGCATTAGAAGTATAAAAGGTTCTCCCTTTTTCTAAGGAATAAATTCCCTCTTCTCGAATATGCCATGGTGTATCAAAATCTGGCTCTCCAACACCTAGCGAAATAGCATCTTTCATTTCACTGACAATATCAAAAAATTTTCGAATTCCTGAGGGCTCAATCGTAACTATTTTTTTGCTTAATGGATCTCTCAAGGTGTAATCAACATCCTTTCATCTTCAACTTCCTGAGTCAATGTCATTCCATGTTCTTTATACTTTTTTAAAACAAAGTGTGTAGCCGTACTAAGTACAGCCTCCATAGGAGCAAGTCTTCCCGATACAAAATTGGCTACCTCTTTCATACTTTTCCCATCAATAATAACCGTCAAATCAAAGCCGCCTGACATTAAGTACACTGCATTTACCTCATCAAACTTATAAATACGTTCTGCAATCTTATCAAATCCTTGCCCACGTTGTGGTGTAACCTTTACTTCAATTAAAGCAGTAACCCTTTCATCTTCTGTCTTATCCCAGTTAATTAATGTCGGATATCCACAGATAATCGAATCTGCCTCTAACTCGCGGATCGCTGTAACAACTTCTTCTTCCTCTGCTCCTAACATCACTGCTAAATCAGATGTGGTCAATTTACTGTTTTTATCGATTGCTTTTAAAATGTTTTCTTTTAACATATTCTTACTCAACCTCTTTATTCTTTTATTTTCTCTGCCCGAAACAGTTCATCGATGCGGTAAGGTTCTAGATATCTTTTTTCTTCCTCTCGGAATATTATCCTATCTTTTGTTTTATTTAACGTTCCTAAGACAGAAACAAAGATTCCTTCTGTTTCTAATGCTTTCTTTACCTGTTCCCACTGATTGGTTACAATCAAAAGACTTCCTCCAGAAAGTAACTGATAGGGATTGAGATCTAAATATTCGCAAATTTCAATCGTTTCTTGCCGTAGAGAAATTTTTGTTAAATCCACACTCATTCCACAGTCTAATGCCTCTCCTAATTCCCACAATGCCCCAAATACTCCCCCTTCTGAACAATCATGGCAAAAAAGATTCTCTGTTTCTTTTCTCTCTGAAAGGGAACATAAACATTCTATTTCTCTATGTAAAGAAAGTTGTTCAAACATCTTTACTGCTCTATTCAAAAATGAATTTGGTAACCTTTTTTTAAGTTCTTCCCAATACATTTTTGCAAGACGTGCTGTTCCTTCTTTTCCAGCACTTCCAGTCATCAAAATGGTACTTCCCTCCCACTTATTTTTCGATCGTTTTAGACTATCTAAAGGCATTGGATAACCAAAGGCAGTAATTGCCGTTATTGGTTCTAAAACTAAGTTGCTGACTGCAGTATGACCTGCTGTTAATACAATTTTTAACTCATTACAAACACTTTGTATTGTTGCAATCCAGGATCGAATTTCAGGTTCTTCAAAGGACTCTGGAAATGTGATGACCGCAGTTATTCCAATAGGATTTCCAAGCGAAGCGTAAATATTATTTACTGCCGCATGAACTGCGGCAGCCGCAAGTAAAACATCCTTTCCCTGCCTCATAGAAGAGGCTGTCAACATCTGCTGACGACCATGTGGCAAAGTCAAACAGGATGCGTCGATTCCGATCCCTGGTTTTTGTCGAATTGTTTCTGAATCACTAAAAGAAAGCTGCTTTAACACAGAGCGTTTTAATACCGCTTCTGGTATCTTTCCTGACTTCATTTTATTCCCCTCTCTCAGACAAAAATGCTGATTAACGGTTATTATAACTCATTTCTATCATCCTTTCAATAAGAAAATCATTGCTATTTATTTGTTTCCTTCGTGCTTCCAACTGTAACATACTTTGGAGCCGCCTTATAGTTACTTCGATTGATTCGTATTCGTTCTTTTTCCTTTCCTTTTACTGTTACAATCTTATATAATTCTGTTTCATATCCAATATGTTCCTTTTGTGTTACTTTAGAATAATCGGAACCCCTCGTTTTATCTACCGTTATAACATCTTCCCCAGGTTCTTGTTTGGATAAGATTACTGTCTCAAAATGAATCGTTCGATCGGGATCTCTGGTTTCTTTTCCCTCAATCCGAAATATCAGCCATCCGTCCTTTGTAATCGCCCGTATTGTCACTGGATGTTCAAGGCTATTTACAAACTTTAAATCTTTATCCTCTCCGGCAATAGCAGCATCTCTTGATAATTCTACATAACTTACAGTCATAGAATGAGCTGCCCTAGAAGTTATTTTTAATTCAGCAAGTAGAACAGCATTATATAACGTGGTGGAAATCTGACAGACACCGCCACCTATACTCTTTACTACTTTCCCCTGCTCAAATGCTCCTGCTTCCTGATATCCGTTTTCTTTTGTAAATGGAGCAAGCTTATCATGACAGGAAAATCCTTCTCCCGGCTGTAATTTTGTTCCATCAATCTTCTTGGCAGCATTCTCAATATTAGCACTACGAGCGGTAGAAGAATCCCCATAATACGTCTTAAACTCTCCAAGAATATCTACTGTTGGCTTGTTTTCTTGCTCTTTTTTGGGTTCTTGTTTTTCTTGTTTCTTTTCTACTACTTTCTTTGTTGGTTCTGGAATCTTTGTCACAAAAGGAGTTGGACTTTGACTTTTTGTTGGAACATTTTCGGTGCTTTTTGATTTTAATGTATCTAACTCAGATGCCTGTTTTAGATCTTTGACATCCTTTTGTGTAATATATTCTTGTTTTGGGATTTGTGTCAAAGACGCCCCGCTACGGTCTTCTTCCATAGGCGGGGCGTTCTTTTTACATCCAGTAAAAAATAAAATGTAAATACCAAAACATAGGAAAATTTTCCACAACCAATTCTTCCACTGATTTTCCATCGCTCTACCTCCACATGTGAATTGACATTTTCCCTACTATTATGTATAGTTACTATAGAACTATACATCGAAAGGAAGAGCTATTGAAAAATCATTTTCTTAAAATGCAGCGGCAACTAATGCGAGCAACATAGCTAAAACGATAATTACAATAATAACTGTAGAAATGATTCGTTGCTTTTTTCTGCTATTTAGATTCATCAATATAATCACCTCTTTCTTTTTTTACTGAAAGGCAAACTTATGACATTATTCGGCTGTTTACTTATTATAATCTTTTTAATTGCATATGAGAAGAGAAAAAATTCTAAATTATCAGAAGAAGAATCCAGAAAATTTTGGGAAAGAGAATCTATGGCAAACTTAACTCCTTCGAAGGATTTATCTGACTTAAATTATGTAGATATTTCTTTTTCGGCACTTCCCTTTGATCCAAATGCTTCCGGTGAGTTTTTAGCAGTTCAAAAAGAACTTGAATTGTTAAAAGATCGAAAATTCGTCAATCTTACTGGCTATACGAATACAGATCTTAAATTGGCATATGGAAGAGCTAATTTAGATCTGCTCTCTTCTTACGATCAAAACTTTACACTGCTTACAAGGGCATTGCATAAATGGGGTACTCTGCTCTATGAAGCAGAACGTTTCTTTGAAGCAGAAACAGTATTGGAAACAAGTATTGCATGTGGTACAGATGTAAGTAAGACCTATACTACATTAGCAGAAATTTATGTAAAAACAAAAAAAACAGAAAAAATCAAATCCTTAATTGATTCTGCTCAAATGATACATACTGTAATCAAAGAAGCAACTATAAAGGAACTTGAAGAAATTTTAGCTTCTTCCTATACTATCTTTTAACTGTTTTACCTGCGAATTCCTATTTCTCTTCCATAGATAGAAATAATCTGGTCAATTTTACGGGAAGCTTCACTTTTTGTCAGTTGATCTACTTCCTGTTCTAGGTTTAAATG
Source organism: uncultured Lachnospiraceae bacterium (assembly GCA_947089905.1). Classification (GTDB taxonomy): domain Bacteria; phylum Bacillota; class Clostridia; order Lachnospirales; family Lachnospiraceae; genus MGBC140009. The sequence goes on along the minus strand of CAMUMG010000002.1, from coordinate 152,502 downwards.
ATATTGTTGTATCAATCCAAGAAGATATTTTTTTTGCTTTTGTGTAATTGGTTCTTGCTTTTTAGGATGGTATTGGAACAAAGTTTCCCGAAATAATTCCGTATGATTTGTTCCAAACCGTTCTATCAGACATTCATACAACTTCGCTGCGGCCTTTGCATCTTCTAGTGCCCGATGGGCATGTTCATTTACAATTCCATAGTAACTACACATTGCAGCAAGACTTCTTGTAGATAATTCTGGATGTAGTGTACGACATAATGCAAGGGTATCTATTCCCCTTTGTCCTAAATCAATTTCATTTCGAATCGATGCCATTTTTAGAAAACTATAATCAAATGGCAGATTGTGCCCTAATAATATCCATCCATCGCAAAATTCCAGAAATTTTTTAATAACTTCTTTTTCTTTTGGGGCATCATAAAGCATTTCATCGGTAATCCCTGTCAAATTTTTAATTCGCTCTGGAAGCTTTCTTTCCGGATTCACAAATATAGAAAACTCTTCCTTCGCAGTCCCTTCTATATATCGTACTGCACCGATTTCAATAATTCGATCTTGATTTGGAGAAAGTCCTGTTGTTTCTATATCTACCGCCAGATAACTTCTTATCATATTGCCCTCATTTCTATGCTAAACACTGTATATAGCTAATTTTTTTCACTTTTACAAACATCACTCAAAAAACATTCTTCACACTTTGGACTTCTTGCAGTACAGATTGTCCTACCTAAACGAATGATATGAATATTATAAATAATCCAATGATCCTTTGGCAGTACTTCCATTAGATCAAATTCAATCTTTACCGGATCATCTTCTTTTGTTAATCCTAACTTTTTTGAAATTCTCTTTACATGAGTATCTACTACAATACTTGGATCGTAGTAAATATTTCCTCTTATCACATTTGCAGTCTTTCTTCCAACTCCAGCAAGGGAAGTTAAATCCTCTAATTTTTGTGGTACTTCACCATTATATTTTTCAACAAGCGTTTTGGTACAGGCAATAATATTTTTTGCTTTATTATGATAAAATCCTGTAGAACGAATATCCTGTTCTAATTCCTTTAAATCTGCTGTGGCAAATGCTTCTAAAGTTGGATATTTTACAAACAAATCCTTAGTTACAATATTGACACGTGCATCTGTGCACTGTGCACTTAAAATCGTTGCAATCAAAAGCTGCCATGGATTTTCATGTTCCAAATAACACTTATAATCCGTACCATATTGTGTATCCAAACGATCTAAAATCTCCTTGATCCGTGTCTTCTCTGCCTTACTCAGCCTTTTCTTTTGTACTTTTTTTACCTGCATCCTGTTTATCCTTTCTATACTTATTGCTGATAGAATGACTGTTTATTTATTGTACTACAAATACGATTTCTTCACAACATGAAAACGCATGAATAAAAATTTTATAAAGAAATGATCGAAAAAGCAAACGATTCAAAAATGATAGGAAGATTTTTGCAGTTTTTTGAGTATAGTTGTTTCTTTTTTCGCACTGTTTGAGCTCATTTGAGCGAGTTTGCGAAAAAAGAAACAAATAAGCGACGCAGAAAAACAAAAAAATCAACGGATTTTTGAATCGTTGCTTTCACATTTTCTATAAAAATCAATTCATGTGTTTGTCGTAATAGTTCTTACCTTTGCATTATGAGAAATTGGTTCTCTTGTTTGATACTCAAATAAAAGTAACTGTTCTTTTCTAACAGGTTTTGCAAAAACAGCACTTTCTTCTGGGTCATAATAAAAATGTTCTATATGAAATGCTCCTAAAATTTCTTTTTTCTTTCGCTGTGCTTCTGCTGCTTTACGTATGATATCTCGGTTTGGCTCTAATGATGGGGCAAATACTGGTCGAGATTTTGGATTTTCCCTCAGACAAAAATCATAAAAAAGGATCTCGCGAAATACCTCTAAATTAACGTCTGTTTCTTTTTTTTGCTGTGCCCACTGAGAAATGAATTCAAATAAAATTTCATATTGTTTGATTCTGGACTGTTTCTGTCCTTCTAATTTTTGTTTTTCATAAAACTCTGCAATCGTTTCATACATCGCATAAGCATCATCGAAAAAATGCAGAAGATATTTCATTGCATTGATAAACTGACCACTATTATAATATACCTCCACCATTTCTTCTATTCGTTTTAACTGTATGATGTCTTTATAACTGAGCCATTTTGTATAGAGAACTTCATATGGCGGACAGCTTTGTGCAACAATTCCATACTCTTCTATCTTCTTTTGAAGGGGAGAGCCTTTTAAGACTTTTAAAAATCCCAGTTGAAGCTGATCTGGCTTCATTGCATAAACTCCATTAAAAGACTGCCGAAAAGAAAGCAGATCTTCATAGGGCAGACCTGCAATCAAATCTAAATGCTGATGTACCTTCCTGCCCTCATGAAGTTTTTTTGTGACTTCTTTTATTCTTTCTAAATTCATCTTCCTTCCAATAGCCGCAAGAGTTTTTGGATTAAAAGACTGTACTCCTATTTCTAATTGTACTAACCCTGCACGCATGGAATTTAATAGTTCAATCTCTTCTTCATCTAATATATCTCCTGCAATCTCAAAATGAAAATTTGTAATTCCATTATCCTTTTCCTTAATAAAACGCCAAATTCTCATAGTATGTTCTCTATTGCAGTTAAAGGTACGATCTACAAATTTTATCTGTGAAACTTTTTCATCTAAAAAGAACTGTAGTTCTTCTTTTACTCTGTTCCAATCTCGAAATCGTACTGTTTTATCTACAGAAGAAAGACAATAGCTACAGGAAAACGGACATCCTCTTCCAGATTCATAGTAAATAATTCTATGTTCTAAATGAGAAAGCCCTGTTTTTTTCTCTGTAGAATAGGGAAATGGAAGTTCACTAAAGGATAACACTTCTCTTGGTCTTGTTAAAAGCGGCATAGCTTCTTTTTTATCTGCCTTTGCCCAAAATGCAATTCCTTGAATTTCTGATAATGATTTCTCTGTATTATCAGAATGATAATATTCTAAAAGCTGCGAAAACGTTTCTTCCCCTTCTCCAATCATAATTCCATCTAACTGGGGAAGTTCATATAAACAATCAAGGGGATCAAAGCTGACTTCTGGTCCTCCTAACCAGATCTTAACCTTTGAATCCAGCTTTCGATACTCTCTAACCAGATTTTTAACCATAGAAATATTCCAAAGATAACAGGAAAATCCCAAAAAATCTGGCTGCATTTCATATAAATTTTGTAAAATCTGATCAAAGGGCTGATTAATTGTATATTCAGCCAAAAAAATTTCCATATCCTCTTTTAATTTATCAAGTTTTTGCTCTGCATAGCTTTTCAGACTATAAATCGCAAGATTAGAATGGATAAACTTTGCATTTAATGCCGTAAGAACAACTTTCATGATCAACCACATTTCTGCGTGACTTATTGACAAATTCGTGTATATCACGCGAATACAAACTTCTATCTTTACTTTTATTTGCCTATAGGATAATACAAAAAAAATGATAAGTCAACTTGTTTGTTTCAACCCACTCGCGGCAGTTAAGAGCAAGACAATGATGTGGATTGCTTCATCGCAGTAGGTGATACTCGCCCGCTACTGCCGTTATAATTGTTGAAACAGAGGAAAAAGAATCTCTTTGTTGCTTTAGAAAATTTTATGAATTATAATAAACATTATTGGATTAAAAAATATAGACTGGAGAATATGAAAAAATATGAACCAAAGAGATTTAACAAAAGGATCTGTATTTTCAACTATGTTTTTCTTTGCATTGCCTATGATACTCGGAAACATTTTGCAGCAGGGCTATAATATCGTTGATACATGGGTGGTAGGACAATTCATCAGTTCAGATGCTTTAGCTGCTGTAGGCTCTGCTTTTGCTCTCATGACGTTTTTAACCTCTGTTTTGCTCGGTTTGTGTATGGGCAGCGGGGTTGTATTTTCACTTTGTTTTGGAAATCATGACGAACAGCGATTGAAAAATAGTATTTGTGCATCCCTTTTATTGACTGCTGTCATTTCTGTTCTATTGACTATAGTTTCTCTTTTAAATGTTGATTTTATTATAGAGTGGATGAATATTCCTGAGGAAATTATAGAAATTACACGTATCTATCTCATTCTTGTATTTTGTGGAATTCCAGCAGTTTCTTTATATAATTATTTTGGGGCATATCTAAAAGCGATTGGAAATTCCGTTATTCCCTTGGTTTTTCTCGGTATTTCTACAATATCTAATATTGTATTAGATATTTTGTTTGTCGCGGTTTTTAAATTTGGAACTGCTGGAGCTGCATGGGCAACAATTATTTCTCAATATCTTTCTGGAATTGGAATTAGTGTATATGTTCTGATGAAGAATAAAATCTTGAGAACCGCTTTATGCCATTTTAAAATAAAAAAATCTAATCTGAAAGAGATTACAAACTATTCTCTTTTAACCTGTATACAACAGTCTGTCATGAATCTTGGTATCCTCATGGTACAAGGATTAGTAAATAGTTTTGGAACTACTGTTATGGCAGCATTTGCAGCCGCTGTAAAAATTGATTCTTTTGCCTATATGCCAGCTCAAGAATATGGAAACGCCTTTTCTACCTTTATTGCTCAAAATGCAGGTGCAAGGCAAAAGGAACGCATTACAAAGGGAATTTCCTATGCTATATTTACTATCGTTACCTATTGTATTTTCATTTCGTTTATTTTATGGTTTTTAGCCAAACCGCTTTTACTTATTTTTATTGATTCAAACGAAAAAGAAATTATTGCAGAAGGTATCCGCTACCTACATACTGTAGGTCCATTTTACTGTGGAATTGGCTGTCTGTTTTTGTTTTATGGACTTTATAGAGCACTTGGAAAGCCCTCTATGTCTGTTGTTTTGACTATTATTTCACTTGGTACTCGTGTTGCTCTATCCTATAAATTATCTGCTATTGCATCGATTGGAACAATGGGAATCTGGTGGTCTATTCCGATTGGTTGGGGATTGGCTGATTTAGTGGGAGCACTATACTATCTAAAAAGGAAGAAAAATCTTGTAAGGTTTTAGAGAAAAATTAGAAATAAAAAAAGCAGGTGATGGGAATCGAACCCACGTATCTAGCTTGGAAGGCTAGTGTTCTACCATTGAACTACACCTGCATGAAAAGTAATCTTATTATATCCATAATATTATAAATTGTCAAGTATTTTTTAAGAAAAATCTCATAGCAGAATATCCAAAAATGATAGAAAGATTTTTGAATATTCTGCTTTTTGATTTTGTAATACTTTTATTTCTATGTTTGTTATAGAGATGATTTATTTTACTCTAATTCCATAAATTCGTTTTCCCTTTGCCCCTAGAATATTTGATTTTAGTCCAACTCCTCTTGTTCCTACAACGATTGTATTTTCAAAAGCAGCCGGAGATGCCTCTATATTAGCTCCTCCTAGATTGATTCGATCATAGAGTTTTCCACTTCTTCCATCAATTAAAAACATATTTCCTTTAGAATCACACAAAATAATGTATCCATCGCCATTTTGATCATACAATGCAACTGGGCTAGACCATGTATAATATTCCATATCACAATGCCATGCTTCTTCTCCTGTTTTTCTATCGATTGCAACAAGCTGCCCTCGATCTAACCCTCCAGTTCTTGCAACTGCAAAATAGACCAGATCAGATAAATTTTTATCTCCCAGTAATGCCGTTGCTTGTACACCTCCAGAAACCATACTCACTGTCTCACAAGAATATGGAATCTCCCATACAATTTCTCCTGTTGCTGCATTGATCTTAAATAGTTTGATCTCTCCACTATTCTTCTCATCTTTTGTAAAGTGAAGAGATGTAGAAATATAAAGATAAGCTGTTCCATCTTCTTCATTTACCTCAAAAACAGGAGAGGCGTTTGTATCATCAATCGTATCCTGAACCCAGACTACCTCCATTGTATTCAAATCAATACACATTAAATCAGCACAATTATCTGCTATATATAAATATCCCTTCCAAGCTACTGCAGAAGATTCCATCCCTAGCCAATATCCATCCTCTCTGGAATGTTTTGTAGTATAACGCCATTTTACCATATTTTCTGGAGAAATAGATACTGTAGTTCCATCATATTTCGTATTTAATTTCATAGTATATAAAATTCCATTTTCTCCCGGCTGAATTAGAGTATCTGTTTCTACATCAATGAGAGGAGAAGAGTCATAGGCATGAAAGCGATTATTATCTTCTCTGAGAGAAAATTCATCGTCATATCCATATTCATAAATAATTTTTCCCTGAATTAAATCGATAATAAAAGTTCTGGCACACTCTTCGCCCATTGAATCTCCTGCTCCTACAAAGTAAAGCGGAACACCTGAAGGATACAGACTTCCCGTTCCTTTAACTGGAAAACCCAAACTGATTTTATCTCTGGTCGCAGTCCCATCTTCCAAATCTAAGAAATAGATATTTCCGTCACATGTGGCATAAATTACTTCCGTAAGTCCTTCTTTTTGCTTTTTTTCTTCATACAGATTCATTGCCTTTCTTGTCTGCTCTTCCCATCTTACCAAAAGGGGTTGCCCTGTCCAACAGCTTCCAGACCATTCCCCATCTCCTCCATAAGCTGTTTTATTTAATGATCCTGTATTAACATGCCAGATCTTATCTGTATCAAATACTTTTTCTTCTAATGTTGCTATCCCATAGGAAGGACTGGTTCTATGATGGTTTCCACGAAACGTAATCACACCTTCCATTGTAGTATAATCTCCTGAAAAATCGATTGGTTCTTCCCTTTTATATGTGGTAACTGTTTCATTTTCCACTAAAAGAGCTGTTTCAAATCCAAAAGTAACAGGATCTGTTTCCAATACCTTACTTGGTATATTATTTACTAAAAGTTTCTGTTGTATCGATAATTGCTGTGAATTAAATACTGTTACAGAAATATCTCTTGTCACAGGCTCAGATAGTGGATTTCTACTTCCTGTTGCTAATACTCCGCTTGCACGAACTGCAAAACCCGCTGTTAAAATACAGATTCCTGTTGCCAAAACGATTGCAAAACCTTTCTTTTTGCGTTTTTTACGTTTCGACCGATAACTATTATCTAAATCAAGTTGTAACTCCTTTATTTCCCTTTTTCTTCTCATATATCTTTTCCCTCTCTTTTTCGCAAAAGTTTTCTTTTTAAATATTTTCCCTAGTATTTCCTGTCTATCCATTTTCAAACCGTATCTTTATTGTAGCATAGAATAAAAAAATAAAAAGAACAGAATTCTTAAAATTTTATATTTAAAAATTTAGAATAAGACGAGTAATATTTGTAAATAAAAAGCAGATGATCAGTCCTGCTATAGTTGGTATTAAAACTGCTGCTAAAGTCCATTTCCAGCTTTTTGTTTCTTTTTTTATTGTAATACAGGTAGTAGAGCAAGGCCAGTGCATAAGAGAAAATAAAAGTAAATTTACTGCAGTTATCCAAGTCCATCCATTTTGGACTAAAATTTGTTTTATGAAAATAGTATCTGTAATTTCTGTTAATATTCCTTCTGACAAATAGGTCATCAATATAATTGGAAGAACAATTTCATTTGCTGGTAGTCCTAGTAAAAAGGCAAACAAAATCACCCCGTCCATTCCAAAGATTTTTCCGAAGGGTTCTAATGTCTTCGCACAAATAGCCAAGAGAGAACTTTCGCCAAGTATTACATTGGAAAGCACCCAAATCAAAAGTCCAGTAGGTGCTGCAACACTAATGGCTCTTCCAAGAACAAACAGTGTCCGGTCAAAGATCGATCGAATCAGTACTTTTGTAAACTGAGGTCTACGATAAGATGGTAGCTCTAAAGTAAAGGAAGATGGCACTCCTTTTAATAAAGTTACCGATAAAATCTTAGAAGTAAGAAAAGTCATAAAAACTCCAAACAAGATCAGCCCTCCCATAAAAAGTGCAGCTAAAAATGTGTTTTCTATTCTACTCTCATTTACAAAAAAGATTGTAATAATTGTAAGCATCATTGGAAATCTTCCATTACAGGGAACAAAACAGTTTGTCAACATAGCAATCAGTCGTTCTCTTTTTGAATCAATAATCCGACACCCTACGACACCTGCGGCATTACAACCTAACCCCATCATGATGGGGTTTAGGAACTTGTTGTGTCTTAATAATCTTGAATAAATTTTTTTATTCTTTTAAATGATCCAAGACACTACCAGACAAACCTTTTTTTGGTATTTAATATTTTCTTTTGTTTTAAAATGGTTTTTGAGCTTTCAGGTAGATAATTTCTAATACGATTTCTTACACCTTCCTCTTCCTTCTCAGAATACTATCAAAATTTATATATTCTATCTCCCTAACCCAAAATAAAAGAGAACCATATCCAACATCTTCTAATGTCTAGAGTATGGCTCTTCTTATCCTTTATATTTTCCAAAATTTATTTTATCTCTTTTCCATTTCCCTTTGTTGTCTAAATTCAATAGTTTTCATACTTCCACCAGTTCTTTTAATCAATTCATCCTGTCCAAGAACCTTAACTAAATTTGCAATCTGCTGTCCAAGTACTTTCTTATTTAGATAGAAAATCGTAGTATGCACATTTTTAGTTAAAATCAAATCCCGCAAAATATCTCCGTCAGTAACGTCTAATGAATGTCCAAAAATATATAAATTATGTGTTCCAATACTGCCTATCCCCTTTTTTGCACACTTTAAATTCTTTTCTTTGATTTTATCAATCCATTCTTTATACTCACATCCAGTCTGTTTATATATTCTCTGATAAAATTTTTTAAAAGTAATAAACTCTATATCCTTATTCCTTCTCTCAATAGGTAAATATTCATCAATACCAAGAACCATGTTATTGCTTTCTAATGTATTTTTTGTGTCTGCCCTTCCATGAATATAATTATAATTTTCACTACATATTTTCCCATATACTTTTTCAAAAATATTTGTATAATTAAAACATAGAATTTTAGTACATAAGACAGAATTAAAATTTTTATTTATTTGTACTATTGTTTCCTTTATATCTGGTGAAAAAACCTTACAATCAATTTTTTCCACATATTCTGTCAGATAAATTTCTAGTGCTCGAATAAGTCTATTTAAATCATCTTCTAACCTTTTTTTAAATTCAGAATATGTAATCTTTTCTTTTCCGCCTCTATTCTTGTTATGGTCTACGTATAATGATTCAATACCTTTATATAAATAATGTTCCTCAAGAAAAGAATCAGAAAAATGTTCGATTTCTTCATCAAATCCCTTTCCTTCAGAGTCCTTACCTATCGACTGGATAACCCTACTTATCTGACTTTCAAAATCAATCCAATTCTCTTTTTGATACATCAAATTATTTAAAAAATAATCAATCCATATATTATTATTAATACTCTGCCATATTTCTATTTGTTTCGCTTCTTCTGTTAGAATCGTAACATTCTCTCTCATTTCACTTGGTTTTGTTAAAATCGCCCAATTTACACTTACAGAATCTATGTTTCTAGTAATCTCTTTCCCTTGCTTCTTCAACTCACCATATAAATCATACTCTGCTTTAACCCACTCTAAAAAATCAGTATATTTTGTTGGTAGTCCATGTGCCAAATCAAACCCATTTCCTATTAAGAGTATATTCATACTACAGCTCCTTTCAATACATAGCAATAAACAAAATATTCTTTATATCAATATGACAATGTAAATATATAAATTTATTTTAGGAAATATAGTTGTGTCCACTTTATCATTTCTATTATAAAAATCATTGTAAACCATGTTTAAAATATAAACGTTTGCTATTTAAAAAGAGATATATAAACGAAGAGTTATACTTTCCACCAACTTATTCATCAGCTATATATTCTGCAACAACCTCTTGGCACATCCACTCTGGCTGGTAGCTAGGAAATCTGACCCTATGTTGTCCTCCTGCAATGCTTTCATCAATTCCTCCGCCACAAACAGACAGAGTAGCTCTGTCCTATCTTCTCCAAAAAGGTCACACTGCCCTTGTCATTTGACAACATCATCGAAATTATATACAGCAAACTGAGACTTTCTCTGCGACTTTGCCTTACTGAAATACACTCCTTCAAACGCCCATCTATCTGTTACCTGCTCCATCCCATAACTTTTCGTCAATCTTTCTAAATATCTGCTTTGGTTCGCCTTCATATAACAGACAGATGCCCTACACATACCAGCCATACACATAACTCAACCACCACAGTGATTGTTCCTATCTTTAATCACATCCCTATTATAACACTCTTTTTATACAATATATTCCAGATACAGTTATTGTCAAGCCTATAACAGATCTTTCGGTTCAAAATCATTTTCTCCGATTATTCTATGGGCAGAAAAGGTTAAGCTGGGATATTGTTTTTTTAATTCCCTTAAACAAATAATGGAATAATCATTATTCACATGGTAATCCGACATTCCTTGGATAATGTTGTATAATTCAATTCCACTTTTCGTCAAAAAATAAGGCTCAATGGATATGGAATTCAATCTATTGTTACTGTTGGCGATTACAAAGCAGGCAATTTCTTGATTTTGGATACTAAGGACATTATTACTTTCAAAATCAGTCGCAAGTGCATTATCTACGGAAAGCAACCCACATTCGATCATAGGGATTACGCTGTCTGAATATTTTAGACCCGTTTTTAATATATACTTATAGCTTTCTACATTGTCCTCACTTTGTCCGCAAAACCCATTATTTAAAATAAAATAGCAATCCTCGCTTTGTAAAACATAATGACTTAACTTGTTGAAAATCTCTGCTTCCTTTTGGGATAGATTTCGAATAATGTCCATTGTTCTCAGAGAACAAGTACCAGACTGTTTTATTTCACCTGCAAGTACCTTGCCCCATAACCTTTGTAATTCTTCACTGCTGATATTGCCTACTGCATCAAAAAAACGCATGATCCAATCAAATTCAATCTTAGTATCTACCTGTTCATCATTCCCTTGTAATTCTATTGCGGCAAAACCAGCAGAACTTACAAAATTCTTTAACTTTGTAATCTCGTATAATGTGAATGGCTGGTCTTCCATCAGTTTCCCCTCTTGCTGCTTTCGGTATATCTCCACATCCACTTCTGCTTTGCCGTTTTTTAAGGTCAGTGTCGGGGTATATAAAGCTTTGACAACCCCTCCAACAGTTTCGAACAATTTGATCAGTACCGGGGAAGATGCAAGAATAGGCAATCCCTTATTTATAATCTCAATTATTGTATTTTGGTCAATCATGGATATTCCTCCTTTTTTAAAATTCTATTCTAATATTACAACAATCCTAGCAATTTTAAAATATAACTTATAGTCGTTTTTTGCTTTATATTTTAGAAATTGATTCCAAAACCTCCTCTAATACCTCAGCCATTTCATCATCATCAAGATTAAATTCTTCTACTACTTCAGCTTTTAAACTCTCATATAATTCATTTCCATCATCTTCATCCATTGTTTCGAATTGTACCATTGACATAACCTTATATTGTTTTAAAATTTTAGTTATAGCCTGTTTAATTTCTTCCTCATCTTCTCTGTTCATAATAATTTCTCCTTTTGCTTATTATATAGCTTCCTCTTTTAGTAAGCACCAATTTAATAAATTGTCCAATACTATTATCTTACCACAAATGTACATATAATTCCATTATTCTTTTTAATAATTATTTGTCTTACTGTTTTCTCTATATCTTATTATAAAAAATATTAAAATTTTTCAAGTTATATTAAAATTTTCATGGTATTATGATTAGAGGAGGTGAAATAATGTCAGATAGCCGTCTATTTAAAATTCTATATTATCTTTTAGACAAAGGACATGCCACTGCTCCCGAATTGGCGGACAAATTTGAAGTTTCTCCAAGAACAATTTATCGTGATATAGAATCGTTAAGTAGTGCAGGTATTCCAGTCTATACCGAACCCGGAAGAAATGGTGGAATATATTTATTACATGACTTTACTTTAGATAGAACAATATTATCTGAAAATGAAAGGCAGGAAATATTGACAGCGATACAAAGTTTATCTGTCACAGGTTATACTTCTGGACAAGAAATACTAATCAAGTTATCTGCACTTTTCAATGTGAATATGGAAAATTGGCTCGAAGTAGATTTTTCACGCTGGGGAAAGTCTACCTGTGATAATTCAAAATTTGAAATACTAAAAACAGCAGTGATTCAACATAGAGAAATAAAAATAGTTTATGAAAACACGAGTAGTGAAAGAAGTGAACGTATCATTCAGCCATTAAAGTTATCTTATAAATCAAAAGAATGGTATCTGAAAGCATTTTGTCTTAAAAAGCAGGACTTTCGTATGTTCAAATTGAATCGTATTTTAGGATTGGAGTTATTGGATCGAACTTTTATACCAAGACCATATCCAGAGCCAAAAGATAATTTGCAGCAGACATCTTCACCAATAGTCCTTTTGTTTTCCAAAAAAACTGCATATCGTGTTTATGATGAATTTGACGAAGCACAAATTGAACATCAAAAAAATGGCGATTTCATTGTTTCTATTGAATCATCTATTGATACATGGCTTATTGGTTATCTACTTTCGTTTGGAACACAAGTTGAAATACTGAAACCCAAATATTTGAGAGAAATTTTAGCTGCACAGGCACAAGAAATTTATAAAAAAAATAAACCTTGACAAAGGATGTCAACATATATGTGCTATATTAAAATCATAAGCACATTAAAAAATGGAGGTAAAGAAAATGAACAAGATGAATCAGAAATTTTGTCAGTGCTGTGGTATGCCTATGGGAGAGTGCGATGAACTGTGTGGAACAAATGCCGATGGAAGCAAAAATGAGGAATATTGTAAGTATTGTTTTGAAAATGGTGAGTTTACTTTTCATGGCACAATGGAAGAAATGATTGACATATGTGTGCCAAATATGGTTAGTGCTAATCCAAATATAAGTGAAGAAGACGCAAGAAAAATTATGCTTGAATGTCTTCCAAAATTAAAGTACTGGAAAAAATAATTATGTACATTTGTTTCAATCCACTCGCGGCAGTTAAGAGCAAGACAATGATGTGGATTACTTCATGGCAGTAGGTGATACTCGCCCGCTACTGCCGTTACAATTATTCCTATCAATTCCTCCTCTACCTAAGAGGAAGGGGAATCCTTGCTGTTAATTGTTAAAAGCACATATCAAAAATTGTAAAGAAAAATAAACACAATCCAACTGCTGCCAATAATGTGGCTGAATCTAGGATATAGTTTAGATTCAGCCACATTATTGGCAGCAGAACCACAATTTATATCAGTCATCGCCTGTTCTTTTGCAAATTTTAAAACTTGTAGACTCATTCTTTTTTGGAGATGGTACATTTTCTAATATACGATAAAAACTTTCTGTATTTATATTGCGTGGCACTTTAATTTTAGATGGATCAGTATATACCTTTCCATCATGAGTAGTTATAAGTACTTTCATAGATAGTTTCCTATCTCGTTTTTTTTCATTTTATGCAGTATGGCTTGTACATTTTATCTTAAAAAATATATAGAATTCATTTATAGAAATATCATATAGTATTACACAAATGGAATCTGTAATGGGAAGTAAAGTTCTATGAAAAAATGTGCTTGTTATGTAAGAGTGTCTACAGAAAATCAGTTAGAAAATTATAGTATTAAAGAACAGACAGAACGTTTAAAAGCCTATTGTAAAGCAAGAGATCTGACAATTATAAATATATATACAGACGGCGGCTATTCAGGCAGTAATATGAACCGTCCTGCTCTGCAACAGATGTTAAAGGATATCACTTTGGAATATATTGATACTGTGATCGTCTATAAACTAGACCGTCTATCCCGCAGCCAAAAAGATACCCTTTTATTGATAGAGGATAAATTTTTAGCAAATCATATTGATTTTATTTCAGTTAATGAAAACTTTGATACATCTACCCCTTTTGGTAGAGCTATGATTGGCATATTATCTGTATTCGCTCAACTAGAAAAGGAGCAGATTACAGAACGGTTTACTATGGGGCGTGTTGGTCGTGCCAAAAATGGTTACTTTCATGGCGGTGGATATGCTCCTACTGGATACGATTATGTTGACGGAAACTTGATTATTAATGAATATGAAGCTATGCAGATAAAGGAACTATATGCACGTTTTGTGAGTGGTCATACTGTATATGACTGTTGGAAGTATATGCAAAACAAATATATTACAAAATATGGTGCATGGAAAAGTGAAGCTTTAGTCTATCATATTCTTCAAAACGATATCTATGTTGGAAAAGTTAAATTTAAAGGAATCTCTTATCAGGGCAATCATACTCCTATTATATCACAAGAATTATTTGATCAGGTTCAAAACATTTTTAAAACATCGAAAAAAAATATGTCTATCTTTAAGTCCCCCCCTTTTAAAGCAAGTACTTTACTTTCTGGTCTTTTATATTGTGGTAAATGTGGTGCTAAATTTCATGGAGAACATGGAAATTACGCTTGTTATAGCCGCACGAAGGGAGATTCTAAATATGTTATTGATCCAAATTGTAAAAATAAAAAGTGGAAGATACTAGATTTAGATCAGCTTATCATTAATTTCATATCCCGTTTTCAATTTAGTGAATTAGAACCAATGGTTTCTGCTCAACCAAATTATAAGAACGATTTAATTATTCAAATAAAAGACTTAGATAAACAGATAGAAAAACTGATTGATCTGTATCAAATCGGAAACATTCCTTTCGATTTCATTTCTCAAAAAATGAATCGATTAATAAAGGAAAAGAATACTTTACAAAAATGTACGGTTTCTGATGAAAATATTAAACCGATAATCGAAGATGTTAAAGAAACAAAAGATCGGTTCCTTGCATTACTATCTTATGGCGATCTTCAACAAAAACGTTATTGTTTAAGTATATTAATAGAGCAAATTATTGTAGATGATGAGATTATAAATATAAAATTAAAACAATATGAAAATTCATGATAAACGCATGAATTGATTTTTATAGAAAATGTGAAAGCAACGATTCAAAAATCCGTTGATTTTTTTGTTTTTCTGCGTCGCTTATTTGTTTCTTTTTTCGCAAACTCGCTCAAATGAGCTCAAACAGTGCGAAAAAAGAAACAACTATACTCAAAAAACTGCAAAAATCTTCCTATCATTTTTGAATCGTTTGCTTTTTCGAGCATTTTTTTATAAAATTTTTATTTATGCGTTTGTCCTGTATGAAAATTGATCTAACCTTGATTGTAATAAAATATTTTGTTATACTGATAGAAATTGGACTTGAAAGGACACCTACAGTGAAAATATTATTAATCCGTCTACTATTCACTTTCATAAATTATTTGATCATCTCAACCATTGTAAACGTTATATTAATGGGGATGTTATATTTTCATTTTTCATTAAGGTGCAGAGCCAGTAAATTTGTAATTCGTAAATCAAATAGAATAGACTTTCAAAAAGGAAATAAGTGTTCTGCTTTTTCGTCAGCGTATCTTTTAAGGCATTGGAATATTCAGAAAAGTGGAAATGATTTGTACGAAATAATATCCAATAAAATGAAAGATGGGTGTGTTTATCCAAAAGGTATGCAAAAACTATTTTCCCAATATGGCTTTCGTGTAAAATATTATACAGGAAATATAAATGCACTAAAAAATGAAGTCAATAAAGGAAATCCTGTAATTGTTATGATACGAACCTATTTAGATAAAAACTGGTTACATTATGTACCTGTTGTTGGTTATGACGAAAAATATATTTTTATTGCAGACTCATTAGAGGAGTTTGTTAATTGTAAAGAACAATATTATAATAGAAAAATAGCAATAAAGGAATTTAAAAAATTCTGGAATACAAGTATGCTAAAAATGCCATTTTATCGAAATACTTATATTGCTATATATAAAAAATAAAAATCAGCTTGTTAAGAAAGGATTTTTATGAATAAATCATTATCTGAAATGACATTAGAAGAATTATGGAAACTATTTCCTATCATTCTTTCTGAACCTAAAACTTTTTGGAAAGATTGGTATGAAGAAGAAAAACAAAGAATAATAGATTTCGTCATAAGAAATGACTTACATATTCATCATATTGGAAGTACAGCGATAAATCATATATTAGCAAAACCTATCATTGACATTCTTATTGAAATCCCTCTAAATACCTCTATGGTAGATATAAAAGAGAAACTTATAAATAATGGTTATATTTGTATGTTTGAAGAAAAAGATAGAAAATCTTTTAACAAAGGATATACCCCCACAGGTTTTGCAGAAAAAGTATTTCATTTACATTTAAGATATTATAATGATAATAACGAATTGTATTTTCGAGATTATATGAATGATAATCCTATGATTGCTAAAGAATATGAAAAATTAAAGAGTTATCTTTCACAAAAATATCAACATAATCGTGATGCTTATACAAACGCTAAAAGTGCCTTCATTGAAAAATATACTCAATGTGCTAAAATAAAATATAGAGGTAGATATGTAACCCCGACAAACGGATAACTATATTGTTCTTAAAAATCTTTTTTACATTTGTATCAAGAATAATTTTATTATATCCCATATCGTTAAATAACGAAAAAATAAGCATACTCAATAATATTTTTCCATATCCTTTATTCTGCTTTGAAAAATCGCAAATTTTTATTCCAATTTCAGCAGTATTTTCATTTATAGTTCCACACATCATTTCTCCAATTACGATATTATCCAGTTCAATAATCAATCTTCTACGACTATAATCTTTATTTTGTTTTATCTTTTTAATTATGCTTTATACAGTTTGACCTGTTCCATTTGGAAAACCTGCATAAGCCATAATTTTTACATCATTATATTAATATATTTGTGTCTTTTATATCTACGTTTCTAATAGTTAAATTTTTAAACTGTAATAACATATAAACTCCTAATTTAAACATTAATAGTTATTCTTGTTGAAAATATTACCAAAAGGTATTATAATAAAAATATCAAATATCCTTAAATTTTTTATTTTCTGTTTCTACTATAACATAGTTCTAAAAATATTAGAAGTCAAAAAGATTATAATAAATAAGGTTTTATAGTCACTCCTTTATAAAAATATAGTTATAAATAAAGAAGTTCGAATAGATTGAGTTTGTGGAGGCGTGTATGAACTATATAAATACAATGAAAGATTTATTTGATATGCTTGATAGATATGCAGAGGGAGTGGATTGGGATGCCTTTTATACTAACAGAGATAAACCTGCCCCATTTTTAAAATATAATAAACTGCCAGATAAATGTGTTGTTGATTTTATGAGAAAGCGCACTATAAAAAAAGCTTGTGAATTTGGTTGTGGAGAGGGGAGAAACGCAATTTATCTTGCTAAAAACGATGTTGATACAGAAGCATATGATTTGTCAGAAATCGCAATAGAAAATGCAAGAAAGAACGCAAGAGAAAGCAAGGTAGAAAAAGTAGTTTTTAAGGCAGAAAATATTTTTGAGTTGGATTTAATGGATAAGAGGTTTGATTTGATTATAGATAGTGGCGTTTTTCATCATTTGACACCACATAGACGTTTGCAATATAGAGATATTGTTTCAAACATATTAACAGAAAAAGGCTATTTTATTCTGTTATGCTTTGCGGCAGGGGAAGATGGTGCAGATGAAGTGGATGATTATGAGTTTTATAGGAGAAAACAAACTGGAGTTGCATTTACGGAAGAAAGATTGAAAGGTTTTTGGGAAGAAAAATTTGATGTTGTAGATTTACGTAAAGGGGAGAATATTGTAGATAATCAAATGTGGGAGAGTGAATATTTGTATGTCTGTGTGTTCAGAAAAATTTAGTGAATACTCATTTTATAGAAAAAATTTCTATTGGCAGATTTTAAGGAATATAATTTCCAAAAGGAACAAACTGACGAGCGATCACGAAAAAGAAATACAACTTTCTACAATCAGGAAATACAAAATTGTCAAAGCTAATGATTTAATTCAAAAGACAAGACACAATCTTTCTATACAAGAACAAAAAATAATTCTTTATCTCATTTTTTCAACACAAAAACGGAGCTGTTGGTAGTGGTTATTGAGATGCCCTTTTATATTCTTTTGAAAAGGAAACCTAGAAAAATGGACAATATAAAATTGATAGAACCAACCATGGAATATGAGAAAGATATTTGGCAATTTCGACAGGAAATACTTTTATCAAATGATAAAGATAAATTTGCAGGATGCGGAAATCTCAGGCAATGTCAATCCACTAAAGAGTGGATTGATACTATAAATTTGTATAAGACCGCCCAAACTTGTCCAAAAGATAAAGTTCCATCAAGTATCTATCTTGCAATACGAGAAAGGGATAATAAAATTGTTGGAATAATCGATCTGCGTTATCATATCAATCACCCTATTTTAGGAACGTGGGGTGGACATATGGGTTATTATGTACGGTTTACTGAAAGGAATAAAGGATATGCAAAGGAAATGGTAAGACAGAATTTAAAAAATTGCAAAAATTTGCATATTAGAAAAGTATTAATTACCTGTGATATAGATAATATAGCTAGTAAAAAGACGATTCTAGCAAATGGGGGTGTTTTCGAAAAAAACATAGAAGTGGATGGCTGTATTATTCAAAGATATTGGATTACTATAGATTAGCAATACATACTCTAATAATTACAAGTTCCTAAAATCCATCATCATTGTCAAAGCCTGCTTTCCGCAGGCTTTACAACAGTGAAAACATCGATCTAAATTAAATGCAACTCTTGGAAGATATCCAAAGTCCTCTAAAATAGTGAAAAGTGGGAAAAAAATAGCCATTGGCGGAAGCATAACCGAAACTACCCATGCCACTACTCGATAAATACCATGAACAAATGCCTCTATAAAGAGATTTGGCAGTCCAATCCATAAAAAACATTTTTCTAATCGATCTTCTAAGAAAAATAACCCTTTTGCTAATATTTCTGATGGATAATTTGCTCCTATCATTGTTATCCAAAATATTCCGAGCAATAGAAGAAACATAATCGGAAATCCAAGCCATTTACTTGTGAAAATCCAATCGAAGTATCTATCTTTCCAATTATATTCCCGTTCTAATCCCATCACTACCCCGTCTAACAACTCAGATGCCTTCTGTCCATTGGCGTAGGCAATGTTATCCTGTATCTGTGGGAGGATAAGTTTTCTTTGTGCTACTTCTTTCTGTATTCTATCAAATATATCAATTTCTTTTTCTTTATTTCTATTATTTTCACACAAATTTTGAAAAATAGAATCCAAAAACTCAGGTTCTGCATCTAACAATCGTAAACTAAGCCAACGAGTGTTAGACAAATCTGGAAACTCTTCAATCAAAATAGTTTCTATAACAGAAAGTAATTCTTCTAACTCTTTCCCATAATCTATGTGAATTGCTGCAACAGACTGAGAATCTTTCTTCCAAATTGTCTGTAATCCGTCAAAAATTTGATCTAAACCTGTTTTGGAACGTGCAGAAATTCCAATAACAGGAACACCTAGTCGCTGTTGTAAAAGAGCAAGATCTAGTTTTAGCCCTTTCTTTTTCGCCTCGTCCATTAAATTGACACAAACTACTGTTTTAGGTTCTACTTCTAAAATCTGAAGAACTAATGTCATATTCCGTTCTAAACAAGTAGCATCACAGACGACAACGACTGCATCAGGGTGAGAAAAACAGATAAAATCACGTGCTACCTCTTCCTCCGTAGAATGTGCCATTAAAGAATAACATCCTGGAATATCCACAAACAAATATCTTTGATCACGATACACACAATATCCTTGAGCATTTGCTATCGTTTTTCCAGACCAATTTCCGGTATGCTGTTTTAATCCTGTCAGTGCATTAAATACTGTGCTCTTTCCTACATTTGGATTTCCTGCCAAAGCAATAACCTTGTCATCTGGCGATTTTTTTTGAAGGACAAATTCTTTTTCTATTCCATTTTGGCCCATATTTCCTCTCCCTTCTATACAGCTTTTTTATATTAAATTTATGTCTGCGATACCTCTAAAGATTATTATAATTGTCCTCTATCCTTTTCTTCTATTAATACACAAAAAGCGTCCTCTTTTCGTAGGGCAATGACTGTACCCCTGACAATATAAGCAATCGGATCTCCCAATGGGCTTTGCGTAAGACATTTGATTGGAGTTCCACAAAGAAAACCAAGGTCAAACAGACGTCTGCGGATTTTACTTTTACTATCTAATGCTTTCATTATTGCACTCTCTCCCGGTTTTAAATCCGTTAATCTTTTTCCTTTTATCTGTTTCATATCCATCTCCATTTCTATGATCTGAATTTATAAAATTTTTATTCATGTATCTGTACTGATTAGCATATCGCAACAAAGTTTCCATATACTAACATATGCCTTATTTTTATTCTTGTGATATAGATTATTTTTAGGAAGGGTTCTTTTATTAAAACAGAAATGGATGGTGATGTTCAATGGACTTATCAGAAAAATATTATACATTAAAAGGCTATTCTCTATTAGAAGGGAAAAAGGTTACTACTGCAATGGAAGATTATTTAGAAATGCTCTATCGTCTAAATAGAGAAAATAAACCTTTACGTATTAGTCAAGTCGCAGAATATCTTCATGTAAAACCTTCCTCTGCTTCTAAAATGATTTCTAATTTAAAGGCAAATGGATTTGTTCATTTTGAAAAATATGGAATTATTACTTTAACTTCTGCTGGTCTGGAACTTGGCTCCTATCTGCTTTTTCGCCATGATATTTTACACCGTTTTTTCTGTCAGATTAATCATTCTGAAAATGAATTAGAACAAGTAGAAAAGGTAGAACATTTTATTGATTTCCGAACACTTTTACATATTGCAGAATTATTAGAAAAATAAAAAATACTAGAAAATTTAAAACCCTTCTGGACAAATAAGTCTTTTGGTACCTATCTGTTCAGAAGGGTTTTGATTATCCTTCCATTTGTTTTCCTAAAAAGGCGGCTGCAGTTGCAGCAACTTTTACCTCTAACTCGCCAAACTTTTCTTTTGCATCTTTGGTTAAAACTACTACTGAACCAATCGCATCTCCTTCACATATAATTGGTGCAATCGTTTCAAAGGCTACATCTTCATCTTCTTGACTGACTTGAATAAAGTTCTTTTCTTCTTTCGCTGCACTGACACTTTCTCGTTCATTTATCATACCCTCTAATTCTTTGGTAATTGGCTTTCCAATCCATTCTTTTTTTGAGGCACCAGCTACAGCAATAAATTGATCTTTATCCGTAATCGCTACAATATGTCCCGTTGTCTGTGCAATGGATTCTGCATACTGTTTTGCAAACTGTGACAGTTCTCCGATTGGAGAATATTTCTTTAAAATAATTTCTCCCTCTCGATCCGTAAAAATTTCTAATGGATCTCCTTCCCGAATTCGAAGTGTTCTACGAATTTCCTTTGGTACAACTACTCTTCCTAGATCGTCTATTCTTCTAACAATTCCTGTTGCTTTCATTTCATTTCCTCCAATATTTTCATCGATAGTTTTATTATTGCTCTATTGATATTGTTTGTTAAAAAATATAAAATATACATAAAAAATATTTTTTTAACTTCAAGTATCCCTTACTTTAACTTAAATTTCTCTTGATCTTTTATAATTCTCTGTTCCTATTTTACAATAACTTGTGTATTTCCCGCAGATGTAATTGTAATAATTCCCGCATAAGCACAAAATGTTTTAGAATCATTTGTTAATACAGGAGTCCCTTTTACTAATACTGTTGGACTGCCTGGCATAAAGGGAGATGAAATTACTGGTACACAGGGCTGTGGAGTTAATACTCCAAGTGCCGCTGCTGTTGCTGAGGATACTGCTGGATTTGCCATAGAACTACACATCCCAAATCCTGAAAGATTAACTGGTTTCATATCTGTCACTACAGCAAGAGGTTGTCCGCTTGTTAACGTATTTGTATTAGAAACTATGGTAAGTGGACAGGGTGCAGCCCCAAAACTACACATACATTGTGCACTATTACATACTGCTATCCCCATATGGCTCTCCTTTCTCTTATGTTTTATTTTTTCCCTTTTCTTCAAGTAAAATATGAACTTCTTTCACCCGTTTTGTCTGGAAGATCTTTGTTGATTCTAAAAATACTGGACCTGCCTTATAAAATGCACAAATTCGATATGGCTGTTGAAATAAAGACCAGATTCGAACCTTTTCTTCAAGAGAAATTGGAATCATCGCAAGTTCTATAAATTCCTCCTTTTCTTTTAGTGTTCCTTTTAAGTATTCATCAGTCAGTCTGCGGTTTTCATTCATCTGCTGAATTGCACGACCTAAAATTCTTTGTTCATCATAAATACGATTTGCAGGATCAGCATCTGAATAGGCAAACAACATATAGTACAAATTAATAGATATAGGAGGTTCTTTATAATGTTCTCTATCCAGATATCTTCTTTCTTTTGACCGCTGTTCTGGATTTTCCTCTAAGTCATAAAGATAAATTCCTAATATATGATTTCCTCTATCATTTGGTGAACAAAGTCCTATTCCTTCTTCTTTTTGTATTGGTTCTGGAATCATCGTTTTACGAAGCATTTCTACAATAGAACGGCTTACATCTGCAATTATTGTATAACTTCCCAATATTTTTTCCTCTTTACTGTATTTTTTTAGAAATCCAACAGTCCCCAATCTTTGTTGTTTTTAGATTATATATCTGTTCAAAACACTCTATTGGTACATAAATTGTCCCATCAGCACTCTGAATAGGTGCAATCGATAAAGTTTTTTTTCTATCATTGAAATAGCTTTGCGAATCGTTAGGAATTAATTCTATCCATTTTCCCTGTCCCCGTAAAATTAGAACTGAATTTTGTATACTATAATGAAATGTACCACCAAGAGCAAGTATCATCTCTTGTGCTGGAACCAAAATTTTTTTGTTAATCTGAATAGGAAATTTAGATAAAATTATTGGCTGTTCTGTCACTCCTTCTAAGATAAAATTCCAAGGTAAAACCACTTCCGAATTCCACTTATCCGCTTCTTTTTGAAAATTTTCTGCCAGTGTAATGATTTCTTCCATTTGTGATATGGTTAAAGTATCTATTAATTCTTTTACAATTTGTATATCTTCATTTGGTAATGCTGAAATATCCCCCAAAAGTGTTTCTTTTTGTACAACTAATTTTTCTTTCTCTTTTTCTATCATACTATCCAAATGTGTCTGATCCACTTTAAGTAGTTTCACGCCACAGTCTGCGGCTGTTTTTAGAAATTGTTTTCTTTCCTTTTGTGCTTTTTCTGAAACTACTTTCATCTCTTGAGAGATCCCTAAAAGTTCCTGTTGCTCTTTTTCTAAAATTCCTAGTCGAGTCATAGGATTGTCTATTAGATCCAGCCTTTTTTTATAATCTGCTTTTGTACTTATCCATTGTTGAAGTGGTTCTATAACAGCAGTAACTTCCTTCCATTCTGGAATTTCTTCTAAAATAAATTTCGGCTGGTCTATCAATTCAGAAATTAATTCTTCCTTTTCTGTAATCTGTTCCAAATACAAAATTTCTAACTCTATCTTTTCTTGTAATAAATGTTGATATCTTTCCTGTTCTTTTTCTGAAAGTGGTTTTACTTTTTCAGCCTTAGATAGCTGTTCTAATTCTTTCTCAACCGCTTTCTTTTGTAATATTTCTTCCTCCTTCTTACTAATATTAAAATCTGGGACATAAATTCCATCGACAAACGCCTGTTTTATCTGTTCCAGTTTTTCTTTTTCACTTTCTAACTTTTCTTCTGCATTTTCAACATTCCCTTTTAACTGTACAGTCGTTTCTATCTCCCCCTCCTCTAGTGCATCTAAATACTTCAAGTTCAATTCTTCTAAGGCTTTTTCTGTTTCTTGTATTTGTGATATCACGCTTTGATATTCACTACTGTAGGAGAGCATGATTTGATCGGTTTCTTCTCTTGTTAAAAATAAAGCTTGTTCAAGTTGATCTGACAGTTCATCTGCTAGGTCAGAATCTTTTACTTGAAGTAATAATCTTGTATGAAAGGCTTCCTTTTCTTTATACAGAGCAACTTTTTCTGATGGTTCTTCCGTTTTTGAAAGCAAATTTTCATAATAGGAATCTAATTCTGAAAGTGTTTGTTCTACCTTAGAAAGTTGCTTTTGCTTTATAGAATCTAATACTTCTTTTCTTTCTCCATCTGCTTTTGCTCTGCGATACTCTTCACTTTCTCCTATATGTACTTGTTCTGTGAGATCATCTGATGTTGTTTTGATCACTTCTGAAAGAATTTCCTCTTGAATCTCTTTTTGCGTTTGGGAAGAGATCGTTTTTTCCCACATGGTTTCCCCCGCAACAATTCGATCTACTTGCTTTAATGCTGCTTCATAATCTTGTCTTTGTGCGAAAATAAGCATCTGTTCCTTTGATTTAGAAAGGAGGTTTGACAAACTATCCTGTTCTTGTAGAGATGGTTCTAACTCATTTATAGAAGATTCTATAGCAGTCAAAGCAGTATTATATTTTTGAAGAAGATCTGCATTTTCAAGGAGATCTAACTTTTCTATCTCTGTATTAATTCTATCTCTCATTATAATATAGGCACGTAAAAGTCGCTTTTCTCTCTGTTCATTCTTTATATTTTGTACTATATCGAGTGTTTCCTGTTCTACTTTTTGTTGTGTAAGAACGATTATAAAATCTTCTAGTGCATGAAGTTGTTTTGTTACTTGTTCTATCTGGGGATCTTCTATTTTTTCCAAAAGTCTGTCTAAACTTTTCATCTGTGTTTTATAGTCTTGTTTAGAAGTATTCTTATATAATTGTGTCTGAATTTCTCGCTCTCTGTCTAATTCTTCACACTCTGTCAAATTTTTTGGATCAGAGGGAGAATTCAAATCAGATAAATAAATGCTTGTTCCATTTGAAGTTCCAAATACAATAGTAACTCCAGAAGGCTTGGTATAATATACTAATAAAAGAGCATTAATTTCTCGATTTGTAACAACCTTCCCACCCTTCATAATCCCTGTGACATCTTTTGCAGATGTAATATCATACCATATGCCAGAAGTTAAATCGGATTTATAATAAATTTTTGTCTGTCCAGATTCTTCTGCACTCTTAGAAGCAAGTTCAAATAATTCATCAGTCATTGCATTTAATGCTATTGCATGAGTTCCTATCAATAGTGTCTGATCTGGAAATTCGGAAGCATCCGGGCGAACTTCTAATTGTGTATCTTCTATTTTCATCATCTGAAATAGGGATTTTTCTTCTATAATATCATCTTTTAAATAGACTATATTGCCGCTTTGCTCTTCTGTTAAAACAAGACCAAATGTCTGTGTCTTTTCTCTATTTTGATAAAGATCAATCGCTAAAGCTTCTGGGTTACTAAAATAGAGAGATAGTGTTTGAATAGATTCTTTTTTATTTCCCTTTGCAATCTCTGTTGTTTCATAGCGAAGAACATATTCTTCATATTCATAATAACCATTTATGGCAAATTCGAATTTTCCTAATAACCCATCTTCTGATAAAAAGCTCCACTGTCCAACTGCCATTCCATCTTCCAGATTTTCAAATGGAAATACTGCTTCTTTTACAGGTGTCAAGACTAATTCTCCACCATAACTTGTACCATCGATATAGGAAATATATCCTAATTTATCATCTTGATAAAACTTTAATTGTAACAGAGAAGTATTTTCATATGTCAATCCAAGATGAATAAGTTGTTCTTTCACTTCCTTTTTTGTCCCAATTACAATATCCTGATAACATAATTCATAAGAATCCACTTCATATCCAGAAGGAATATTTACTCCAAAAGTAAAACGATACCCTGCTGTATCTGGAATTAAGTACCACGAAGGTTTTAAAGAATCTCCTGATTCATAACGATTTGGATCCTCTAAAACAGTTCCATTTAAAAGGTTTTCTATATATCCTGCTGTTATTTCATTAAAATCCTCTAATGCCTTTGCATACTCTATACGCATTTCAAA
Organism: uncultured Lachnospiraceae bacterium; assembly: GCA_947089905.1. Taxonomy (GTDB): domain Bacteria; phylum Bacillota; class Clostridia; order Lachnospirales; family Lachnospiraceae; genus MGBC140009. Next base: position 126,395 of record CAMUMG010000002.1, on the reverse strand, counting down.
TAAAGTTTTTTGTTGTTCATATAGATTATTTTTTGAAGCTTCTAAACTAGAAAATGAAGTCAGTCCTTTTTGATTCGACTTTAATTCCTCTTGATAGATCTGTTCCTTCTGTCTTTGATTTTTTTCTGCTTCTTTTAGTGAAGATTGCATCTGTTTTAATACTTCAAAGGAATCTCGAATAGAAGAAATTAATGTTTTCTGGATCTGTTGTGTATTTTTTTGTGCCTGTTCTCGTTCTACTAAAGCAACAAATAAAGCATATTTTTGATCCTCTAAATATCTAGTCCCAGAATATTCTCCTTTAAACCATTCTTTTGGAATCTGAATTTTAAAAAAAATCAGATTAATTACATAATTTCCATACCATGGACTGTCAATCTGAGTTAACGTATTATTGTATAATTGAATAAACTCTTCATAATCAATAGGTTTTCCTTCCTGCCTTTTTAAATACTTTTTGATATCTGTAATATATTTTGAATATTTACCCTCATAAATTCCAAGTATTTCAGAAACTCTTTGTTCTGCGTATTCCTGTTTTTTTTGTGCTTCATAAAGTCCGAAATCATGTTCTAAAGCATATTGGATCGCTTGTTCTAAATCAGAACGTATCAATTTTTGATCAGGAAGAGCCTCCAAAAAGTTATAGGAAAATCGAATATCCTCTCCTATTACCTCTCCTAACTTTTCTTTATTCCGATAATATCTTATTTCCGCATTTGACAGTGCTTTTTTATATTCATCTCTAACCCCATTACTATACTCAACATCTTCCTTTGTTCCCACTCCTTTGTGATATTGTTTCTGAATCCGATCTGCTACTGTATTGGATTCTTTGACTCTTTCTTCATAAAATGTAGTTTCATACTGTCCTAACAATACCTCATAAAATGCTTTTTTTCCTGCTGTCTTTGATTGGAGTGCTTCATAGACTTTTTTCTGCTGTAAAATAAGGAGTTCTGTTTGAATTTCAGGGACTTTCATAATCAATTCAATTTCTTTTGGTATTCCATGTTTTTCAGGAAATTTAATATTAAATAATAGAGAAAATCGAACTGTATTCTCTTTTTTTCTAGTATCTAAAATAGCCTCCTTTGCCTGTTGTAATTCAATCTGTTTTTTTACTAGATCAATCGAGGTTTTGCGAACACCCTCACTAAAATCTTCCGACATTTGTGAAACTTCTTCTACGGTCAGTGTTTCTTGCCTTGTTTCTTTATTTAATGTTTCAGCCCATATAAGAGTTTGTTTTAAGAAGCATCCTATAAGAAACATCATACAAATTCCCACTATTAGAATTCGGACCTTTCTCATTCCTGACCTCCTATCTCATAAAATAAAACCTCTTTTCCTCCAATTTTACTATATGCTCTTAAATATAGCGCATCTTTTAAAAATTTGATTGTATCAACTTCCTCTTCTACTTCCATAAAGGTTTCTGTCAACTCAAAGCGACGGACATCTTCTTCATCAAGCAAAAATGTATATTCGGAATACACCTGTAAACCCAAATGCTTTTTCAGGACATTTACTGACATTTTACAGTTTACTCCCCAAATAGTCTGATCTCCAAAAAATAGTATCCTTTGAACACATGGTTCATGATCCTCCTCTGCAAAATCAAATTCGAATATCATTTTTTTAGATCCATAGACTAGAAAAAAGCTTTCTGAAAATTCTTCAATCGCACTTTCCCTTCCAAATGCTTCTCGAACTTTTGACAAAGGAGCATTACACCATATAGGATAGTCAATTTCCCCCAAAAGAAGTTCTCCTTGATAATCTATTTGACCATTCTCTCTATATATAACTCCCTTTCCTGATGCAATTCCATTTTGATAATCACCTTCATAAGATTTCCTTCCTGTTTTTGTATTGTAGAGAGTTCCTGTTCCATCATATACACCATTTCGAAATCCACCTTCATAAAGGAGTGTTCCATTGTCTATATAAAGTGTCCCTTCTCCCTCATATTTTCCGTCGGCAAACTCTCCCTTATACCCAATCTCACCATTGGAATAATATAATGTTCCCTGTCCCTCATATTTTCCTGCTACAAATTCGCCTTCATAAGAAAGTATAGCATTTTTCGAATATAACCTTCCACTTCCTTGATATTGATTATTTTCAAATTCGCCTTCATAGATTAAATTTCCTTCTCTATAGAGTTTTCCCTTTCCCTCATACTCTCCTAAAGCAAACATTCCATCATAAATTAAAACATTATTTTCATACTTTTGTCCTGTTCCATGATATCTGCCATGAACAAATTCACCTTCATAAATTAAGTTTCCTTCTCTGTAAAGTTTTCCTTTTCCCTCGTATTCTCCTAAAACAAACATCCCATCATAAATTAAAGTTTTATCTTCATACTTTTGCCCTGTACCATTATATTTTCCATGAACAAATTGTCCCTCATAGATTAAGTTTCCTTCTTCATAAAGCTTTCCTCTGCCTTCTATCTCTCCAGCATTAAATTCGCCTTCATAAGTTAAATTACCTCTTTCATATAGTTTTCCCATTCCCTGATATTGCCCGAAGGAAAACATCCCCTCATACCTTACTTGATTAAAACTGTCATACTCTGTTCCTTGTCCAGAATACTTTCCAGATACTACACTCCCCTCATAAACTAATTTACCATCTTGATAAAAGCTACCCCATCCATCTTTGATTCCATTTACAAAAGTTCCTTGATAAACTAAATCCCCATTTTCATAGATTGCTCCTTTGCCATGATAGTCCTTTTGTTTAAATTCCCCCTCATATTTTATCTTTCCAAAATTGTCATACTCTGTTCCTAAAATCAACTCTCCATCTACAAAAGTTCCTTTCAATAAAGGCAATCCTGTTTTGCTATATAAAGTTCCAGCTCCATTATATTCATTTTTAGAAAACATTCCTTCATATTGTATCTTTTCATCTTGATATAATGTTCCTTTTCCTTCAAATTGTTCCTCCTCAAACTGTCCTTCATAAAGTAATTTTTCCTCTAAATATAGCTTCCCACTTCCAGTAATTCTTCCCTTTTTCATGGTTCCTTCATACAGTAAAGAACCACCAACAGAATAAACTGTCACCTCACCATCTGCTTTATGAAATTCAGGAGTATTTACTACAATTTGATTCGGATTAAAATTTTCAAAGGAGGATCTTTTTTTAAGAAGAGGCTCTTTTAAGATTAATATTCCTAATCCAACAAAAAGCAAAACGGTTCCGATTCTCACTAATAACATCTTTGAAATATATTTTCCTCGAATTAAAATATAATCTTCAAGGTTTTCTGGCTTTCCAAACAAGTATCTTAGAATTGTTTTACGATTTGAATTCATTGCCACTCCTTTCCTTTCTTATTCTTCTATCCAACCTTTGAAATCTACTGGTCTTTCTTTATCATATTGTTCACATAAAAACAGATACATCTTTGCTATTTCATCTGTATGATCCACTCGAATTATATCTATAAAATTTCTTCTCGCCTGTTTTAATAATCCCATTTGATATTTTTGTATTCCCTCTTCTAAGAAAGGTCTTGTTTGTCTACGAATATCATATAACTTTTTGGAATATACATTACACAATTCATAAATAGTGATTCCTTTATTTTGTTCTTTTATATGGAGTATTCCAAGTTCTCGAAATAGAAATTCTTGTGGCTCTTTTATCTGTTTTAATAAAGCCTCTGTTATAAGTACAGGAATGTGATTTCTTCTTGCAAATTGTACTAACTGATAATTTTGATGAACTTGTTCTGCCATCAACATAGTATTTCTACGAGTTTCATCTCCAACAACTCCAAAGGTCATCTTTCCTGCTTGAATAGTAATACAGACTTCTAATTTTGTATAAAGACTATGTGGAATGGAAGAAATATTTCCCATAATAGAGATTGCTGCTTCTAAAACTTCTTCTGCCTGTCCATTAAAGATAGCTTGTAACTGTGCTCCTTGAAAAGATTCTACTACTCCTCCCCGATCGCTGATCTGTGCAGTAATTTCCTGTATCCATTCATTTAATTTAGAAAATTCTTCCCTATGTGTCAGATTTCCAAGTGTAACAGATAAAAGAATAAGTGGTTTTACAATATGTTTTCCCGGAATAGCCTCTAATACATTGTTAGCTTCTAACAAGCTCAACATCTGTTTTGGAGTAAATTGTTCATATGCTTTTTGAATTTGTTCAATCGAGTTAAAATATCGTACAATCTGATCGGACATTCGGTTAAAAGAATTTCCAATCTCCTGCATCTCGTCTCTCGAAACAATATCTACAACTGTTCCCCAATTTCCTGAGGCAATTTCTATTACTCCTTGCTTTAAAATCTGTAAATTTTTGAGAAGTCCTCTAATTCCGAGGAGAATGACTAACATCACTCCTAAAACCGCTAAAATTACCAAAATGGATAACCTACTACATTGTTGATTAATCCCTTCCATTAAATCATTTTTATTAAGACCAGCTTCAATATAGCCATATACCCCTGTTTCATCTCGAACCGTTTTTGCATAGTACATCCATTCATCATTATCACTTGAATCCATCAGATCGACATCGCTTATATAGTCAAAGGTAAGAAACCATGGAACATAATCTCCTGCATATCCTGTCAGTTCATCTAAAATCCCACTTCTTAAATGCTCTCCATGGCTAGAATTCGTATCTAAATCTAAAGCGACATATGCCTCTTTTTCTCTTATTAGATAAAATGTTAAATACATCTCTTTTTCTTTTCTTTGATTTAAATATGTCATCATCAAGTTAATATTATTTAATTTTTTATAGCTCTCACTTTCTATCTTTAATGGCAACGAAATCATTTTAAAGTTTTCTATATTCAGATTATTTTGTGCCGCATAAACTGCCATATAAAGCTGATCATAACTTTCCTTTTGTATCATTTCAGTATAACTGCTTCTTAAAAGATAAGCTAAAAATAAGGATAGAGATGCCATTAAAGGACAAATTAAAAGTACCAATTTTACCATTAGGCTTCTTCGATTCCAAAGCCACCAGCATAAAAAATAAATTGGTGTACAAATCATTACTGCTAAAATAAAATGTATTCCAATTCGCAGTAAAAAGCTGCTTTGTTTCATTTGTTTCCATCTTAAAATCTGTGTTTTTTCCTGTAAAGAACCTTTTATAATAAAAGAATGAATCCCGTTATATTCTTTTGAATGATATCCTGTTAAATAGTTTCCTTGAATATATACATTTCGAATATTAGAAAATCCAATATCTTCTCCAATTAAGTCATCTTTTTTATATAAAAGTTGAAAATTTTCTGTTTCTGGAAGCATAGAATAATAATTAAAATTCCTTCCATCTGTGAAATAGATTACTCCATCTGCCGCTGAAAGAACGTATGGAATCACTTTTTCCCCATTTTCATCTTCTGGAAGTATTACTGTAAGAGTATTTTCTGAAGTTATACGTAATAGCTCTCCTTCATAAGTAACTAAAAAAATAAATTCTTCTCCTACATATAAATATTCTTCATATACTTCCCGTTTGTCTAGTGGATAATATAAGGGCTCCTTTTCCTCATTTGAATTTAGATTATAGCGGTATACACAAAGTTGTTCCTCATTTTTATGTAAACTTCCAAAGACAACTAATTCATCTTGATATCTTTGGAAGCTTTTAATTTCTCCTTGATTTTGATAAAAGAGACGTTCCTTTTTTTTCCCCTTTGTATCATAGATCTGAATATAATCTGCTTTGCTTGTCCCATCTTTCTCATACTGTCTCATCCAGATATAACAGTTCCCATTTTCGTCTGCTATTAACTGTTTCCCTTCTACTACAAGCCCATCTTCTTTTTTCGGTAGCGAAATTTGAAATAAAATTGTTCCATTCTCTGTTAGATGAACTAATGTTTTCGTTTTATTATTTTCCTCTAAATAATAGACTTCGCCATTTTCTATCACATAAAGATCCGCTATTTTCCCAAGTGCTGTCCGATAGAGTGGAGCTGTAGAAAGCACTGCTATTACTACTGAAAAAATGATTATAATTCCTATTCTCTGCTTCACAGCCTTCCCCATCTCCTTTTCTATTCTTCTGTTTGATCTATGGTTACTGTTCCAACTGCTGAAATATCCTCTCTATCTGGATTATCTGTTTTTTCTGGTCTTATATCAAATAGAATCTGTCGGATTATGAATAAACTTCCTATCATAATAAAAAGTAAAATCAGAATTTTCCCATACCATATAAATTGTTCTTTTTTTGTTTGGAATTTTTCTTTTCTTCTTTTTTTTCGATCAATCTCTCTGTTTAAAAGCTGTTCTACTTCTGCTAACAACTCTTTCGTAGAAACATTTACTCCTTTTTGTATTTGCTCTATAAGAAGTCTGATTCCATTTTTTTTTCGTTCTTCTGGTAAAAATAAAAACTCGAAAAGTTTTATTTTCTTTTGTGGTATTCTCTCCAAATCCACTTTAAAATCAAACTTTATCTCTTCTTGTTCTATTCTAATAAAGTCCATATCCCACATTGTACCTTGTAAAATCTCCGGTAACTCTTGATACGAAAGCATCTTTTTTAAAATTTGACAAAGGAGAAACAGACGTTCCTTTGTATCAAGAACTGTTTTGGATAAGTATTGACGTAAAGTCTGCATTTCATAGTGTGTAAATACTACAAATAGTTCTGAATTTTCTGAAAAACATTCTATAAACTCATTTTGTACACCTTTGCTATCAAGTTCAAATAATTGGGGAAGACATTCATTAATATGTTCTCGACCTCTAATTTGACTCAATAGACATCTTTCTTTTCCATTTTTATCATTCACGATATAATACCAGATGCCTGTTTGATCTCCACTTTTTGGAGGTTCTTTTGAATAAATCTGTTCAATTTGATATCGATCTTTTTTCCATTCCTCCATTTTTTAACCCTTCTTTACAACTACAAATGCAGATGCCTTTTTTCCTGGATATCTTGTACTCTCTGCTATAATTTCATAAACTCCTTCTCTGGTTGGTGCCTCATACCAGCCTTCTTTATCAATCCATCCACCTCCTATATCTGTAATAGACCAATTACATTCCTGACTTTCTCCTCCTTCAATTTGGACATCAAATTTTATCTTTTCTTTTGGCTTTATCCGTGCTGTTGTTGGTTCAAGATTTACCTTTACTTTAGATGAACTATCCTTTTGTTTTACCTTTCGCGCCTGCCATCTTACTAAAATATGGGCTGCCATGATATCGCCTAAAAAGTGAATTCCAATTCGAAATGTTCCCTTTGAAGGATTTACTGTGACTGCCAGTTGATACTCTGGAAGTCCTGTTTTATAAGTCCCTTTTGAAAAAACAGATGGATCTCCGAAAATAAGTATTGGCATATCAGAATCCGATTTTGTTTCTACTGCTGCCGATAAAAAGACATTTCCTATCCCTAATCCATGCGCTAATTCATCACTATAATAGGTCTTTCCCGAAGAATGAAGTTCTGTTTCAATATAAGTTTCTCCACAGGAAACTTCTTCAGATGTACTTTGAAATGAATTCTCAAACTTTAAAAAATTTTCATCTTCCACAGGAAGTTGATTTGTTGCGGCTTGTTCTGAAGTAGAAATCTGTTCTTCTAAATAAAATTGCTGTGTTTTTGTTTCTAATAACAAGGTCAATAATTCATTATTTAATATAACTTGTCCAAACGGCAAATCCTTTATCTCTTCAATATAATAAACTTCATTTCTTCGAATTAATTGTAGTTTTGCGAGATACAACATCTCTTCTGCACGTTCCCCTGTCAAATCTTCCAAATGTAATTTTCGATACTTTTGAATGATATGTTCTGCAGGACTTCGAAAAACAATCTGCAAAGAAGCAAGCGATTTTTCTAAAATAGGATAAGACGTAGAGCCTATTAAAACTGTTCCATCTATCTGGGATACAGGGATCGTTCCACGAGTTATCTCTTTCTGAATAGGGACATAATATGTCAGATCTATAGTTTGGTATGTATGAATTTCCTCCTCTTTAAATTGTACTAAAATCGGGTTTGAAAATGCAGCCGAGATAATTTTATATTCTATCTCAACTGGTAGTGCAACATTACTTTTTTCTATTGTCACTCGGATTAAAACGGTCTGTCCGGGATTTGCATAGTACGGAATTTCCTGTTTGATTGTTATTCCTGTCTGTTCAAATAAAATTTTTTGTACTTTAGCAAGACAAGAAAGAGATATCTTCTCCTTTTGTGGACTTACCTCGGTCAAAAATAGATGATATCCCTCTCCAATTCGATTAAAGTCAGAATCCATTCCTCCCCCTGCCATAGCCCCTGCAATGGAATGAACTTCCTCTTTCGTTTCCTCCTGATATTCTATACATAAATAAACTTCATCTATATGAAATAGTCGCTCAAATCCATCTAAAATATCAAGTCGGCAAGTTATGGATTCTGGTACAATAATTTCTCTTCCCTGATAATCAACTGCTAGTCCTGCTTCCACAGAAATAGTTTTATCATCAATTTTTACAATATCTAATCCTGCTACTACTCCTGGTCCATGAAGTAGTAGATTGGTCAGTCGCCTTTTATCATTAAAATATTTCTGTTCTTCTTCAAAATCCCGAACAGTCAAAAGTTTTCCATAAAAATAATGATTTCTTGTAAATGGATACAATTTTTTATTTTTCATCTTTCTCCACATTTCTGCACTACTTTTTGTGCAAGGGTAAGTTTTATTTATCTGAAAGTACTGTTTGAAATGGTAAAATCGTCATATTATTGAGTAAAAACATCGATGCTGTAGAAACAGTACTGTTTATTCCTAAATAACAATGTTGCCCTAATATAAGATATGGTTTTAAAATTACCAATTCTGAATGAGTATAGACAGGCTTATAATAAGAAATACAATTCCTTATTTGTTCTAGTTTTTCTTCTTCAAATTTTCCCTCTAAACATAGATCTTCTTCTTTAAAAAGGACTAAAAAAGAATATATATCTTTTCCATATAAATTTCTATAAACTTCTTCGTAGACTATTGGAGAATAAAAATCCATAATTCGATATGTTTCAAGGATTGCTGGTTTTACTCCAGTTATAAGAGTTAATAGCCTAGAAAGTCCCTCCACTGTTCCCTTCTTTTGTATCAGTGAAAAGCTATTTTGAATCCACTTTCTTTGAATTTGTTTTGACTCCTCTGCTAACAGCGGACAGCCAACCCAATCTGCTAACCATGATATATCATTCTCTTCTATAAGAGTAGGATCAAAGTATTTTGAAATATCATTAATTTCCTCTTGAATCGTATCATACATTGTCTGAAATACAGAAAGAAACCGATGCAAAAAATTTTCTCCCTCTTTGGATTCCTGAAAACATTCTGGAAGTAATTGTACATAAGACTGAACAGAAAACCGAAAAGTCAGTCTATTGATAGAATATTTATATCCCGCCTTCATCTCAAAAAAGAACCAGAGATATCTTCCAACTGCCTTATTTAAAAGTACATCTTTAGGTGAAACAACACGCCCATCTGACAATTCTTCAAATAAAGCTTTTTTTTCTTTCACACTATACTTTTGACTTTTTATAAACTGATCTAAAAAGAGTGGTTTTCCATCATTTATAATAAAATCAGTATCTCTTGCAAAGTAAGTAAAGATAAAGATACCATCAAAAGCAACTGGACTTTGAATCACTGCTTTATTCCAATTTGTTCCTGTTTCCATACTATCAAGAGAACTTGAAAAATAGTAGGAAGTAACATTTGTATCTAGGGAAGTATGCAATCCTTTTCCTTCTGTTGCCTGACAGTGGTAAAACATACCACGTTTCCATAACTCTTCATTAAAAGTAATTGTTTTTGCCACTGTTTCACCTACTTTCTGTATACTTTCGGAAATGTAAATTATTCTGTTTTAAATATACTCTCCCATAAGGCGGAAGAAAAAGATCTCCTAAAGAATTTTTATGAACAGAAGGGGAAAGCTGCATTTGCAGATATTTTACTTCATCAATACAATTTAAACACTCCAATCTCCCACAAAGATCTCCATACGACAATACTTTTCCTAACTGTTTTTCTTTTCTTTCTAATAGATATTGTCTTAATACTGTTTCCACCGCTTTTTTTGCTGCTTCATATCCTCCTGAAACTAACAATTCTCCATCTAGTTCTAACCCAAAATATTGTGGCATCATAACATAAATTTTTGTTGTCAGTAGTCTATATGGTTCTAACCAACGGCGAACATTCCCTAAATAGGTCTTTTCTGGAAAAGGAATTTTTGGATCGTGGTCTGCTTCTAAAATCAGTGTCACCGCATTTTCCTCTATCACTTTTGGATATCCCTCCAGTCCCGGTCTATATAATGGAATTACACTGACATGGTTTAATTTTAACCCTTGTGTCTTTTTTGCAATCTCTTCATAATCTTTTGCAGTGACCGCACGTAACTGTCGATCCCTTTGTGCTCTGACTCTCTGTTTTAAACTTTCCTTTGTTTCTTCTTGTTTCCCTCCAAAAGCATCTAAAATTTGTTCTACTTGTAAAGATGGTTCTATCTCTTCATAAGACCATTGATTTATTGTACCTTCCCTTACATTTCCCTCTTTTGCAACAGTAACTGCACAACTTGTTATACAGATATTATTTTCTCCAATATAAGGAGTTTTTCCATGAATATTATCTCCAAAAGTAATTTCTCCTTTACTTTCCGAAAAAGTATAAACGCAATCGATAGCAGAAACAGTATCAAAAGAAGAAACTTGACTCCAAGATTCCCAACTGCTTGTTTGACCTACTAAAATTTCAAGACTATCTGAAAGAATGGTTCCTGACACTTTAGGTATCATTTTCTGATCTGAAATTCCAGTTCCAGAACCTAAAAATCGATTTGCATAAAATTCTTTATCATATAATACAAGTAATAGTGCTGTTTCTTCTGGATTATTTAATGAAAATCTCTCTAAAAGTTGTGACCGATTGGAAGTTCCCAATCGAAAACGTCCCTCTATTTTCTTAATTAAATAGGTGATTTCAAGAGATTCTGCTGTAAGATATTTCCCCTTTTGACAGATATAAAGTTGATAGCAGTCTTGTATAGCAAGTGCTGTTTCCAAAAACATTTCATTTTCCTGTAGTTGTTTTACACTAAATTTTAATGTTTTGCAAAGGGTACGACATTGTACTGCTGATACACAATTAAGCCAAATTCCTGATACTTTTGGCTCAAATTCATACCCATATATTATTGTTCGGATTCGAAGTAAACTCTTTCCTTGATTTTTTTTATGAGTTCCATGAATTTTTATAATAACCTGACCAGAAAACAAAAAAGAAAATGTTTCATCTTTTAAAAGTTCTATTGGGTGCCATCCCTCTTTCCCATCTTCACAACAGCCATAATATTCCCATACCACTTTCGATAATGGTATAAATTCTTCTTTTCTTGTGATTGGTGTTCTTTCACGTTCTCCCTTTACCAATTTAAAATAAAATGGAATTGGCTGCTCACTCGGCAAAAGTTGTTCTAAGATCAGATAACTACTTCCTTCTCCTTTTTCATAGGGAAGCAAAGGATATCCTATAAAAGCACGATCTACATCTAACTTTTGTATTTCTATCTTCAGTTCCTTTTGATACCCTAATGCAGTGACTCGATTTGGTTGTACCCAAACAGTTTCTGTTGTTTCAAATATTAAATCTTCTGACATCAGTCTGGTGCCTTCTAAGAGTAAAACACTCTTGTCACAAGAAAAACTTAAATATGTTTTTGCTGCTTTTGTTTGTTCTTTTTTTAATCCAAGTAAAGCTGCAAATTTATAGAAACTTTTTGCTCCTACCTGATTGATATAACTTTGTTGTATACATTTTAACTTTGCAAATATCTCCAATAAAAAAACGCCCGGATCGGAAACTCCTGTAGAATCCCAATCTCCCCCTTCTATACGAAGTTGATCAAGTGCTGCCGTTATAATCTCTTCTGCCTCTTGATCATTCAAATTTGGATATGGCAGCATCTTACTCCCCTCCTATGTTTAACGTATCCGCAATAAGAACAATGGTATGATTTCCATTTATGGGAACTGCCGCTGAAAGTTTAACTGCCTGTTCTAAACTAAGTTCTCTCCTTTTATTTTGATATCGTTCAAAACAACAGACAGTCAAAGTTTTTATCACTTCGATTCCCTCTATTGTCTTAATTAAATGATAAATTTTCATTCTTGTAGGCAATTTTCCAATTTCAAATCCCTCTCCTAAAAAATTTCCTGTTATAGGGTGAAAGAAATGGTTCAATCTTTGTTCTATTTTTTCATATACCTCAAAATAATCTTGTGTATCTGCCAATACTGCCTTTACATAAACTTCAAACTCAATATAAGTTACCTCTTTTATCTTTAAAATTTTTTCTGACGTGAGAACAATAGCTGCGTTTTCCTTTAACTTCTCCCATACTCTTTGACGTATCTGTTCAAAATAGTCCTGTGAATTATCTGGCTCCTTTGGTAAAATAAATAATGTAAATTTTCCGTTTTCTGAAACCACTTTCGCGCGAGAAATCGTTCTATCTGCCTTTTTGGCTAAAAGTTCAAAATCTTCTTCACAGACTGCACGATCTAAATACTTCATTGTTTCTGTAAAACTTTCTGCTGCTTGTGCACTTGTCTGCATATCACAACCTCCTACAAATGCCTCTAATGCAACAACCTTTCGAATAGCTGGAATCGAATCCGCAATTCCAAAAACCGCTTCTTTGGAAAGATTACCCTTCTTTCCAAGACAAGTCCGATAATTTATTCGAATCTTACAGGGGTGATATAGTGCTGGCAATTTTCCATGTTTTCCATCTCCAAATAAAACTCTCCCTTTAGCAAAATCTATCAAATAAACCCTTTCTTCTGGTTTTGCCAAAAAAAGATTTTCCCTTTGTTCCCACTTTACCCAATGATCATTTAACGAATTTTCTTTTTGATGTATTTCTTCTTCATCAACCCAAACTTCTGGCTCTAAAATATTCTTTTCAGAGAGTTGACAAACTTTATGAATTTCACTGGGATCTGCTGTGAAATATTCCGCTTCCATAGACTCTTGTTGAATTAGTCTTACTACATTCCATTCAATCGCTGAAATTTTAGGACATATAAATTCTGTTGTACTCTCTGGTTTTACGATTCGTAAAAAATAACCAGTTGTTCCAAATAGAGAAAGTGGCTCAGATGGTTCATTACAATATAATATCATTCGACCACTATGTTTCATTCCCTGTGTTTCGTCTGTTACAGCAAGTCTTTTCCACCCTGCTTTTCCACTTTCTTTGCTATAAGATTCTACACAGATAGTCCCTATTCCTTCTGTTCTATCTTTCACTTTCCAAAAAAGACTTATTGAACCTTTTGTTAAAGGAGCGGCTAATTTAAAATAAACTGTTGGTAATGTCGTTTTCTTTTCATATAAAGTAATTTCTTCTCCGATTGTAGTTGGAAGTTGTTTTTCCTCTACTGTTTTATTTTTTTCTACAAAGACCGTAGAAACAAAAGGAAGTTCTTCATAAGTATATTGAATTCGAATTGTTTGCAGTTTTGGAAATAGATATCTTGCATCTGGTATTTGCTCATTTCCAACTTTCAATAATCTTGCTCGAATAAAAAGACTTGTATTTGCTCCTGCAATCCATTCCTTTATATCCTCTGGACATAGAAATGTCATGGAGATCTTACCTGTTCTTTTTTCTGAAAAAATATCTTCATAAGCTCTGGAATTATCAGCAACTAAATTCGCCCAGCCTAACCCATTAAAATATTCCCATGAAACTTTTATTGGTGTCCGAAATTTTTCTAAAGCTTCTTCTTCCTCTTTTTTTGTAAAAATAGCTTTTCGCTTTTTTTTACCTGTTCTTGTAAGTTTATATCCATTGTCAGGAAATTCATCTGTTTCTTTTTCTATTTGTTCTTCTGCACTTTCAAATGAAAGAACAAAAGTAATTTTTATTCTTGCTCCACTCTTTGAAAATGCTTCCCTACATCCAAGAAGAAATTCATCATAGACAGAAAATCTTTCCCCAAATGGTAAAATTTGCTCTCCTGAAAGCTGATGATCATTATAATACAAACAGTCAGGTAATATATCCGTTTTAAATGCTCCAACTCGTATTTGAGTAAATGCTACTTCTTTTATTTCTGCCTTAGAAAGCAAACGACAGGAAAGAAATCTTCCTCTTTTCCCTCTATATTCTATTTCCTCTTCACATTCAGGCAATTTCAGTATCAGATCTTTGTTTGAATCTTCATTCCAAAGAACAGGTTGCCACCCGTCTTTTGTCTTTTGTTCCCAACATACTATCAAAGGATTAGTAAAAAGAACTGTACGATTCCTGTAAAATATTTGAACTCGAACAGTAAGGGCAGTTGTACCATTTAAAGTATTGGGTTGTGTAAAAACAAAGCGTCTTTCTTGAAGATTTTCTCCCTCTGGTTCAAATAGAATAAACTCTGAAAAATCAGTTTCTTCTGATTTTACCGACAGAGCAGTAAGCACATCTGCATTTTCTCCTACTTGATAGATAGTTTCAATTCCATTAGTAACTGCACGACATTCATTTACTGTTTCAAATAAAACTCGTATTCCCTCTTCTGCTTCTCCATAAAATCTTGTTCCTTTTGGAATTCTTATTCCTTCTGGTACTGATCCAGTCAGTTCTATTTTAAGATATCCACTAGCTGGAACAGCCGGACTTTGCTTTGCTCCAAGAAGATTTAAAAAGTAAATATAATTTTTATAGGGCATATGGTTAAGACGTTCTAATGTCCCCTCTAGCATTTTGGTAAAAATATGTACTAAAGTCAATCCAGCATCTTCTAAATCAGGCTTCCATTCAGGAACATATTGTGCAGCTAATTGTAGGATCTGCTGCTCTAACTCTTTTTGTTTCCTATTATCAACTTTAGGAAATTCCTTCATCTTTCTCTTTGTCCTCCAGTTTATGACTTTAGTTCATCAAACGATAAGAATACTCTAATATTTCTCGCTCTTTTGTTTCTTTAACCTGATAGCTAATCTGAAAAAGTAATTTTGAATTCTCTTGATCCTGTTCTAATATCTGCACATCTACTGCCTCGACTCTCTTTTCCCAATAAGAAATCGTTCGAATCACTTCTTCTGTAATTTCCCGAATTAATTCATAAGAAACAGGTTCAAAAGCAAACTGATTTAATTTGCTTCCATAAAGTGGTTGTAATTCTCGTTCTCCCCTTATTGTTTTTAATAAGAGTAAAATGGATTGACGGATTTCTGTAGTTTTAGAACTTGTTTTTATTTTTCCTGTTTTGGGATCAACTTCAATCGGAAACGACCAACTCATTTTTGTTTCCTCCTAATTCAATTTTATCACTGCCCCTTTCAGATTAGCAGGACCATCTGATTTTAAATTGACACTGCCAGAGGACTTTAAATCCAGTGTTCCCTTTGCTTGGATAGCAACTTGTTGAGATTTTACATTCAAAGAACTTTCGCTTTCTAAAAGTGCCGATTTACTGCTTCCGTTTAGCTCTAACTTCGTTCCTCCTGCCTGTAAAGAAATCTTGTCTTGTGCAGATAATGTTAAAATTCCATTCTTAGAATCTAACTCTATTTTGTTTTTTTTATTCTTATCAGAAAAATTCAAAACCTCTTTCTCATCATCTAATAGAATAGTAAGTCCCTTTGGTGTTTTAATTTCAATAGAATCTTTACCATCTTCATCATGAAAAATCACTGTATGCCCACGTTTCGTCTTTACTTCTCGTATCATATTTTCCTTCTGAGAGTGTTCAACTGGGGGCTTATTTTTTTGGTTCCACAAAGAGCCAATTACATAAGGTCTTGTAATATCTCCATCCTCAAATGCGACTAAAACTTCATCTCCGATTTCCGGTAAAAAATACATTCCATATTCCTTACCTGTCATCATCGTCGCCACTCGAATAAAACCTGTTTCATAATCCGAAGTATCTCGATTTAATAATCTTACACATACCCGATATTCATGATTCGGATCGGCATTATCTGTGACTATACCTGTTAAAATACTATAAATTCGATTTGGTGATTCCTGTTCTCTTTGGAGAAAAAAATCCGAAATACTCACAATTTGTTTCCCTCCAGTTCACATTCTGTTGTATAACTTTGATGGCTCAATCGATGTATTACACGGCTAATCCGATAAGCTCTATCTCCTGCCTTTCCAAATCCCTTTATTGATACAACCTTTCCGGGAAGTAGTTCTGGAATACCTACTGTTACAACAGAACCCTTTGCCTGAAAACAGGAGAGTTTCATTAATTCTGCCTCTGCTCTTGCTTTTGCTTCTTCTTGTGAGGTTACTGATAAATCAATAATTGTCTTAACTGCTCTGCTTCCGAGCAAAACATTTTTTCCCGCTTTTATTTTAGAAGAGTCTACATTACTAGAATAGTCCTGTGCCTGTGCCTCAAATGGCTGTTGTGGATCTTGCTCGTTACTGGAACGGACTACTACTTTTGCCACCTGACGGCTGAGTGTTGTATAAAGATGAAACTCCTGCATATATTCATCAATATGAAAGCAAAAATACTCTTCCAGATCTGCGTTGGATTTTTGAAAAAAGCCCTCTCCATTGATTAAATAAAAATGATAGTTTAGTTTTCCTGCAACTCTGGATACAAAATCATAATCACTTTCCCTTTGCTGTTCAATCAAAACTGTCTGCTCTTTTGTATCATCAATCGTCTGCTTTTCAATGAGTTTTGGATATTTCTTAAAAATATCTCGAATAGCATCACTATATTTCGTAACATTTTTCTTTTGTTCTGAGTGAAGATTATTCATCATAATTCCCTTTGCATCCAGACATTCTATCTGATAGGAGATTCCTGTCTCTTCTCGGTTAAAATCTATATAAATTCCATCAATGTATCCTGTAAAAACAGGAACTAATTTTCCAGTTTCATATCCTAATGATACTTCTATCTTCTTACCAAGCTCTATTTTTTGTCTTATACTATCTTTTAAATCTACCTGATAATCGTCTGCTCCCTCAAAGGCATTCAAAATTTTAAAACTACAGCTTCCTGCCTCACAACTATAGGGAAGATCAACCACCATATCCTCTATTAAATATTCTTCTTCTAATGATTTTCCATCTAGTTTCACTTCATATTTAGGATGTAAAAACATTCCATGCTTTTTTTCTAACTGATCCATAGTAAAGTGCGCCATATCTCTACATCCCTTTTTAATAAAATAATTCTTCTAAGTCCATTGGTTCATCATTATATTTTAAATCTTCTGTAGATTTTTTTGAAGTTTCTTCTGCATCTAACCCTTTATTTTCAATCTCTCGAATCGTAAGATCAATTTCTGCTCTCGTCGGCTCGCCCTTTTCTGAAAATCTCTGATAAGAAACCTGCATAGAAAGTACATAACCACGAAAACTGATACTCCCCCAAGTAAATACCACTCTAGGAGGCAGATTACTCTTTCCGCCACTGCTTAATAATGCAGTAAGCTTTCGAATATACTGCCGATTGACATCCATTTTATCCTTATATTGTTTATCATACTCTGAAACCGACTTTTGAAATCCTGCCTTTGTCGCCTCCTGAAAACCCTGTAATGCTGTATCATAAAGTAACTTTACATGTAGCGTTCTCGGTTCAGATATTTTAAAATCATAGTGAATGGCTTTCTTTTCTCCGCCATCTCCCTTATACTTTGTCTTTCCTATTGACTCAGTAGAAATAGAATACTCGGTCGGATTAAACTGAACCTCAATTTTTTCTCCCTGTGTAAAATTTACTGAACCATATGTTCCACCATCAATTACAATAATTTTTGCTTTAGTCAAAACTTATCCTGCTTTCCTGTTCTCCTTAGTTCCAGTCGTAATGTACGTTCTAACCTTTGATATATCCGACGATAGAGCATCTCTTCCATCGTACCTTGATCCTCTTGAAAATCTACTCTTTGTTCTGGATACGAAAAAGTTTTTAAATTACCTATCTGCTTCTCATCGGATACCGATGGTTCTATTTGTTTAGATGTTTTCATTTCTTTTAAATGCTGTATAAATAATTCCTGTACTCTTTTTTTAAGTTTTTCTTCTAGGAACTGTTCCTGCTTTATATCTCTTTTTTCAAAACGAAATACAAATAAATTATTTTTTAAATCCTCTGTTTTATGTCTATATAAAATGCTATCTTGTATCTGAAAATTTTCTGGAAGTCTATATTGCCTTTTTAAACTTATCCAACTGTTTTGGATTTGCTCTTCAAACTTTTTTGTGTTTAAATTTTCTTGTAATATATACTTCCTTAGCCATAATTTTTTTCGATGTGTTAAAGTCATATTACAAAAATTTACTATGTGATAATTTTTTAATAGTAAATTTTTCGTTTCTTTATTTTGTTTTGAAATAATCTCTTTTTGATATTCAAAACCATTACCTAAAACTTTTTCTAATATATTTTCTGACAGAATTTCTTGTATCCTACTATATATGTTCTTTTCCTTTTGGTAGCCTTTTAATAGAATCCCTGCAACTGTTATACTTTCATTCCATTTTTTATCCAAAATTCTTTCTGTCTTATAAATCTTTGCTCTTTGAATTTTTATGTTACTGATTTTATTTCTTTTTTCATAATAACTTTTTGATAATAACTCTTTTTTAACTTTAAAAGCTTCTAAAAAACTTTTAGAAGATATTTTGCCAGATTCTAAACTATATACCAAAATACTTTTTTTATAAACATTAGTTTTGAACCTATTTTTTAAAATTCTTCTTAAACTTTCAATATCTGTTTTTAAATTTATCTCTGGATAGAATCGAATTTGTCTTAAAAGAAATCCTATAGTTTGTTCATATTTTGTTTTTCCCGAAAAAACTCTTATTTTGCCCTTCCAGAATAACTTTTCTTCTCTTTTTTCCTTTTGTAGCAAACTTTCTATGTCATTTTTCCACAATAAATTTTTAACTATTCTATTAATTTCTAAAGTATTTGGGATAACTTGTTTATATAAAAAAACTTCTATCCCATTCTTCCAAAATGTATTTCTTTGTTTAAAACTACTACTAAACTTTCTCTGTAAATTTGTTTGTTGTTTATTTTTCCAAAACCCATTTTCTGTATTTTCATTTTTTAAGAATACATCCTGAATTGCTTTACTCTGTAACATCAAACTTTTTACAGCGTACCCTTTTAATTCTATATTTCTAAGTATTATATTCTCAAAGAGGGTATTTCTCCAATTTAGAACCTTACTTAGAATTCTTTTTTCTATTTCATTGCTTAACTTTTTTTCTCTATCATATCTTTTTAATACTACTCTTTGAATTTTTATAGTATTGATTTCATTTCTTTTATTATCATAACTTTTTGATAGTAAATCTTTTTTTACTTTGAAAGCTTCTAAAATATTTCTGGAAGATGTTTTTTGAGATTTCAAACTGTATATGAAAAAGCTTTCTTTATAAAGGTTACTTTTTAAACTTTCTCTATCCTCTTTTAAATTTATACTTAGATTCGTTTTGTGTAAAAAAAACTCTATCTCATTTTTACGTAATAAATTTTTTAGTATTCTACTATAAGGTTCTAAAACCTTTTGAAAAGAGATATTTTTACTTTGTAAAAGGTTTTGTTTAATCTTTTTATATAAAAAAGCTTCTATCCCATTCTTCCAAAATGTATTTCTTTGTTTAAAACTACTGCTAAACTTTCTCTGTAAATTTGTTTGTTGTTTATTTTTCCAAAACCTATTTTCTGTATTTTTATTTTTTAGGAATACACCCTGAATTGCTTTACTCTGTAACATCAAACTTTTTACAGAGTACACCTTTAATTCTTTATTTCTAAGTATTATATTCTCAAACAGGGTATTTCTCCAATTTAGGACCTTACTTAGAATTCTTTTTTCTATTTCATTGTTTAACTTTTTTTCTCTACCATATCTTTTTAATACTACTCTTTGAATTTTTACGGTATTGATTTCATTTCTTTTATTATCATAACTTTTTGATAGTAAATCTTTTTTTACTTTGAAAGCTTCTATAAAACTTTTAGTTCTTATTTTGTCGGATTTTAAACTGTATACAAAAAAGCTTTCTTTATAAAGGTTACTTTTTAAACTTTCCCTACCCTCTTTTAAATTTATACTTAGATTCGCTTTGTGTAAAAAAAACTCTATCTCATTTTTATGTAATAAATTTTTTAGTATTATGCTATCATACTCTAAAACTTTTTGAAAAGAGATATTTTTATATAAAAAAGTTTCTATGTCATTGTTCCAAAATGTATTTCTACTTCTTTTATTTTCTTCAATAATATTTCTTTCTCTAAAACTACTACTAAACTTTCTCTGTAAATCTGTTTGTTGTTTATTTTTCCAAAACCTACTTTCTGTATTTTCATTTTTTAAGAATACATCCTGAATTGCTTTACTTTGTAACATCAGACTTTTTACAGTGTACCCTTTTAATTCTATATTTCTAAGTATTATATTCTCAAACAGGGTATTTCTCCAATTTAGAACCTTACTTAGAATTTTTTTTTCTATTTCATTGCTTAACTTTTTTTCTCTATCATATCTTTTTAATACTACTCTTTGAATTTTTATAGTATTGATTTCATTTCTTTTATTATCATAACTTTTTGATAGTAAATCTTTTTTTACTTTGAAAGCTTCTAAAATATTTCTGGAAGATGTTTTTTGAGATTTCAAACTGTATATGAAAAAGCTTTCTTTATAAAGGTTACTTTTTAAACTTTTCCTATCCTCTTTTAAATTTATACTTAGATTCGTTTTATGTAAAAAAAACTCTATCTCATTTTTATGTAATAAATTTTTTAGTATTCTGCTATAAGGTTCTAAAATTTTTTGAAAAGAGATATTTTTATATAAAAAAGTTTCTATCCCACTCTCCCAAAATGTATTTCTTTCTTTAAAACTATTACTAAACTTTCTCTGTAAATCTGTTTGTTGTTTATTTTTCCAAAAACTATTTTCTGTATTTTCATTTTTTAAGAATATATCCTGAATTGCTTTACTCTGTAACATCAGACTTTTTACAGCGTACCCTTTTGATTCTTTATTTCTAAGTATTATATTCTCAAACAGGGTGTTCCCCCAATTTAGAACCTTGATTCTAATTCTTTTTTCTATTTCATTGCTTAACTTTTTTTCTCTATCATATCTTTTTAATACTACTCTTTGAATTTTTATAGTATTGATTTCATTTCTTTTATTATCATAACTTTTTGATAGTAAATCTTTTTTTATTTTGAAAGTTTCTATAAAACTTTTAGATCTTATTTTGTCGGATTTTAAACTGTATACAAAAAAGTTTTCTTTATAAAGGTTACTTTTTAAACTTTCCCTATCCTCTTTTAAATTTATGGTTAGACTCGCTTTGTGTAAAAAAAACTCTATCTCATTTTTATATAATAAATTTTTTAGTATTCTGCTATAAGGTTCTAAAACCTTTTGAAAAGAGATATTTTTACTTTGTAAAAGGTTTTGTTTAATCTTTTTATATAAAAAAGCTTCTATCCCATTCTTCCAAAATGTATTTCTTTGTTTAAAACTACTGCTAAACTTTCTCTGTAAATTTGTTTGTTGTTTATTTTTCCAAAACCTATTTTCTGTATTTTTATTTTTTAGGAATACACCCTGAATTGCTTTACTCTGTAACATCAAACTTTTTACAGAGTACACCTTTAATTCTTTATTTCTAAGTATTATATTCTCAAACAGGGTATTTCTCCAATTTAGGACCTTACTTAGAATTCTTTTTTCTATTTCATTGTTTAACTTTTTTTCTCTACCATATCTTTTTAATACTACTCTTTGAATTTTTACGGTATTGATTTCATTTCTTTTATTATCATAACTTTTTGATAGTAAATCTTTTTTTATTTTGAAAGTTTCTATAAAACTTTTAGATCTTATTTTGTCGGATTTTAAACTGTATACAAAAAAGCTTTCTTTATAAAGGCTACTTTTTAAACTTTTCCTATCCTCTTTTAAATTTATACTTAGATTCCTTTTATGTAAAAAAAACTCTATCTCATTTTTATATAATAAATTTTTTAGTATTTTGCTATCATGCTCTAAAACTTTTTGAAAAGAGATATTTTTATATAAAAAAGTTTCTATGTCATTATTCCAAAATGTATTTCTACTTCTTTTATTTTCTTTAATAATATTTCTTTTTCTAAAACTACTGCTAAACTTTTTCTGTAAATTTGTTTGTTGTTTATTTTTCCAAAACCTATTTTCTGTATTTTCATTTTTTAAGAATACATCCTGAATTGCTTTACGCTGTAACATCAAACTTTTTACAGAGTACACCTTTAGTTCTTTATTTCTAAGTATTATATTCTCAAACAGGTTGTTTCTCCAATTTAGTATTTTACTTAGAATTATTTTTTCTGCATCATAGTTTTTTGGTAGTACCTTTTGTGTTTTTAGTCTATCGATTAAATCTTTTTCTTTATCATAATCTTTTGATATTAAGTTTTTTTTAGAGATCCATCGAGTTTGTTGAACAATATTTTTTTTTTAATTTCTTTTTGTATAACTTCTTTTACTTTTTCTATCCAAAATGAAGAGTTTATTTTTTGAGGATTAGGATATCCCAATTCTTTTTTTAATTCCATTCGAATGAAAGGATTATTCTGGATAAGCTGAATTTGATTTTGGATCTGATAAATAGTGGTCTGTTTTATCTGTGTCAAATTCATTCCTATAGACTGATTTTTGTTCTGGTTTTGCAAACTGGTCAAAAACTCTAAAAGTTCACACAGATTGGACAGGGAATCGTTTCGAAATACTAACTTGGAATTTGTATATTCCCTCTCTTTTTCAGAAATAGGATTGAATGGTACATACTTTCTAAAAATTTTCTCTCCTAATCCTATTGTTTTTGGTTTTATCAATACTGTCTTAATCATCTAAAACTCCACCCTGTCCTCTTTTTGTCTGCGTTCCTTCTCTATCTGTTGTTGTTTTGTCGCTCTTTGTTCGTCTTGTTTTTTATAAATTTGTTCATTCTTTCCTATGGCATTGGATAGCTCAGAATTTAAAGCAGTTTGTTCTTTCTTATTGTTTCCCTGAGCTATTACACTAGAACTAAAATTCATGTCTGTGGCTGGAATTGGAGACATGCCTTCCATTTTTTTATTATCTAGTGGTCGCAACAAATCATAGGCAATTATCATACTTTCAATCAGTGTATTTGGAGAAGCTGCATTAAGATCAGAAAGTGAGATTTCTTTTACCAGTGCATAATCTGCACAATATGCTCTCTTTACATTGCGATCCTTTCCATATACCATAATAATCAGATCATATAAACTCTTTCCCGCTAAAGAAATCAAATCTTTTTGTCCATCTTTTTTCTTTTCGCTCCAAAGAACCCCTTTTTCTAATGTAAGTGTATTTAGGTTTTTTCTTTGCTCTGGCAAAAATAGTGGTATATCGCTTCCCCCCTCATTTCTAACCTGTATTTCGTGTGACTTTAATTTTATTCCAGAAACTTTAGAAAAACCTATCATATTAGACGCAATGGATATAACAAATCGTTCAGAAGTAAGAGGATATTCCTGTGTTTCCATACGACACCACCTAATTTTTTATCTAATCAAACATCAAAAATATTCTTTTTTCCCTCTTCTCCATTTAGTTTCTGATTGATTCCTGAAATTTCTTTGCACCATCTAATTCGTTCCATATGGGGAAGTTCAAGTAATTCTCTTCTTGACCAATGTAGATAATAACCCAAAAATGCCATCTCTTCATACAGCTTATCGATAGGATAAGCTGTTATTCTTCCCCCAAAAAAGGCCATGGTGTTTCAACTGCTTCTCCACAATGTGGGCATATCGTTTTTAATACAGGAGCTTGTTCGCTATTAATTCTTTGATACATATCCTGTAAAAATGCTAAATCGACCGTAAATAAATGCTCAATCGTTCTTGTGTCTATAGCAGGTAAACTCCCCAGTCTTGTAATTACCCGTGCTAATAAAATAATGGTTAAATAGCTGGGATTTTGCTGAACTCTTGGATCCTTTAATGGCACAATCTCATCTGCTGCAGTTGCAAGCCGCATCGTTCCTGTTTTATGAAGTATTCCACTAGCATCTAAATATCCCTTTGGAAGCTCAAATGGAAATTCTGTCTGAAACATATCCATAACTTTTGCCTTTCTCGGTTAATAACCGCCCTTTTTTACTTTTATACATCTGTTCGAACCAGTCCTTCATGGGCAAATTCTATACTTTCCATCGCAACATCTGTACCCTTTCCATTTAACTCTGGTCCAGTATATTTGCATGGCCATGCTTTTAAAATCTGCCAAGATGCTGCTACTTCGTCAACATCATTACAGAGATTGACTGTTACTGTTTTACGTTCAATTTTTCCATCATGAATTTCCTGAATCCAGTCAAAAAATTCTTTCTTATCAATAACTCCCCGCTTCATTACTATATTGGAATACTTTATTAATCCCGGCTGTTTTCTTATAGTAATATCTGCGGCATCTCCTTCCCGATACTCTATTACATCGAAAGTTGCATCAAATCCACTTACTTCACTAAAACCAGCAACCTGTGTTCCTTCAATTTCTACCTTAAACCGAAAATTTTTAAATGGATATGTTTCTAATGCCATAATTTACCTCCCACTTTATCCCTGTGCATCTGCAGTCTTTTGTGTAATTCGGAAAATTACAAATTCTGCCGGCTTCACTGGTGCAATCCCAATCACACAGATTAAACGTCCTGCGTCAATATCTCCCTGTGTCATCGTTTCCGGTCCAATTTTCACAAAAAAAGCATCCGCTTCTGTTGCTCCTGCTAATGCACCGCTTCTCCAGACATCAGCTAGGAAAATTTCTATTGTTCTTCTAGTTCGAAGCCAGAGCAATTCGTTATTCGGTTCAAATACAATCCAATTTGTACTCGCTTTAATAGATTCTTCAATATAAATAAATAGTCTACGGACATTTACATATCTCCAAAGTGCATTTGAACTGATTGTTCTAGCTCCCCATACCCGAATCCCTTGTCCTGAAAAACTACGAATTAGATTTACGCCCTTTGGATTTAAAATATCCTGTTCTCCGGCAGTATAGTTACAGCTTAAACCTGAACATCCACTCACAATTTCATTGGCAGGAGCTTTATGTACTCCCCTATTATTATCTGTTCTAGCATAAATTCCAGCAATCGATCCACTTGGCGGAATATCCATTGTATTTTTAGTTAAAGGATTAAGTACTCTTACCCACGGATGATAGATTGCTGCATACTCACTATCAAACATATTTCGAAACTCCAAAACATCTTGAACTGTCTTTTTCTCCTTTGGAATATCTAAAATGGCAAAACGACTTCCTAAATTTTCACAGTGGGCAATTAACATCAACTCTACTTGTGGATCTGTAATTCCCGGTACAGCCATCAGACTGACTTCACTATTATCAATAAATGCCTGAATTCCTGTTCTTGCTCCTGGTCCTTTATCCTCCCCAATAAAATCAGCACAGGACAAAGCTTCCTTTGTTCCATTTGTCCCTCCTGATAAACTGACCATAAACTTTGAACTTTCTTCTCCTATCATCTGTAATAATGGCGATTGTATCTGATTGGATGGAATAGCTTTGAATAATATTAAATCTGAATTTGTTATTCTTGTATTTATAAAATTGATAGAATTAGAATTGGTAGAACATCCCTCATACTTTTCTGTAATCGTATCATAATGTATTTCCACATCAATCTCACAGGTTGAAATTACTTTTGTAGGAAGAATTCCTGTATCTATTACATCATCTTCAAATGGTAGTTCAAATGTCAATACTGTCCCATCTATTTCAAGAATACGATTATATTGCTTTTTTTGTGGTGACTCAAATAAGATGATATCTCCTTGTGTAAAGCCATTTGCATTTTTTACTCGATATTTTGTGGATGAATCCTGTGTAAGCTCTTCTAAAATCTGAGTTTTAGATTTACTTGTTGGGATCATAGTCAAAGAAATTTTATTTCCCCATGATCCTGGATTTTTTGCATAAATCAATAAAGAGTCTTCCTTTTCCCCAAAGTGTGCAAAAGTAGCATCAGAAGGAGTAACCCTTTTTATAAAACAACGTGATCCACCGTTTGTAAAAAACTGATTGACTGCATAGGGCAGATATCGATATTCTCCAAATTCACTTTCTGAAAGATATCCTCCAAATGTTCTATAATAATCCGAAAAACTGGTGATTAGGACTGGTGCTCCCTCCTGTGGTCCTTTTTCCGTAACTCCTATAAATCCGGCAGTACTGGTACTGACACTGTTCATTGGTACAGCACCTGAATCAAATTCCTCTACAAAGATCCCCGGTGATAAATATTCTGCCATATTCTTCTGACCCCGCCCTATCCGGAATCAATACCTCCTTCCTAAATCTGATTTTTACTGTAATTCGTCGTTTTTTAATACTTTATGTAAAAATATAATATTATTATATATGTATTCTTTTATAATTTCAACAATTTTTACTGTACATTTATTATATTTTACAGATACTTTGAATATCCTAAAAACTCCTCTCGTATTACAAGCTTACCTACTTTTCGATATTCCTCTGCTAAACTTTGAATAATATGTTTCATTGTAAGGTATTCTTCTTTTGCTGCAAGAACTGCAGCATTAAAAACAACATTTTTAATTGTTGCTCCAGAAAGCTCAAATTTTTCTGCTAAAAAGTCAAAATCAATCTCTTTATAAGGAAGATTTTCCTGAAATAAAGATTCCCAGATCTCCTTTCTACAGGAGGCATCTGGCATTGGAAATGGAATAATATATCTCATTCTTCGAATAAATGCGGGATCGATATTATTTTGAAGATTTGTTGTCAATAGGACAATTCCATCAAATTCTTCTAAACGCTGTAAAATATAAGATACTTCATTGTTGGCATACCGATCTTTAGAATCGTGAATATCACTTCTGCGTCCAAATAAAACATCTGCTTCATCAAAAAATAAAATTTTACTGGTCTTTTCTGCTAAGTCAAAACTTTGTTCCAATCGTTTTTCTGTTTCTCCAATATATTTATCCATAATCTGCGATAAATCTATTTTAAGTAATTCCATATTTAATGTATTGGCAATTACATGAGCTGCCATAGTCTTTCCTGTTCCTGACATTCCCTGCATTAAAACAGAAATACAAGTCCCATAGGCATAAAAACGTTTTAGTCCCCAATCTTCTAATAGCTTCCCTTTATAGTTTACCTGATCACAAACTGCTTCTAACAGTCGTTTTGTTTCTGCTGGAACTTTTAAATCTTTAAAAGTATAAGGATATGTATTACTGCGAACCATTTTATTTGTCTGTCCTAGTACTTGATAACAAAATTTCATCACTTCTTCCATACTATACTCTTCTATATTCTGTCTCTTTATCCTCTCTATGACATATTTAATCTGTCCAGCTACTAAATGAAATCTATCTGCTGCCTTAGGAAATGGGAATAAATCGCTGTCTAAATATAGGGCAGCAAATCCATTCCAAAGTCTTAGTCTTTGGCTTGCTGTACATGGAGAAAGCCTCATTTGAAATGCCCTTGAATATAGTCTTTGTGGTAATTCAAATGTTGAATAGGAAGTTATGATTAATGGTCGATCTGGCAGTTTCTTTAAAAAAGTTTCACATAAACTTTCTAACTTTTCTGATGTATCTGCAAACTTTTGTACATCATAAAGACAGATACATCCTTTAAATAGAGCTGCATCCCGAAATAGTCTTGATAGCATTTTTTTCTGTTCTGATAGCTCTAACGATACTATTTCTTCTCCTCTTAGAAAAAAAAGATTCCATCCAAGACATGTTGCCAAATGTTTTGCTGTAAACTTTTTCCCAGATGCCTTTTCCCCTATAATCCATAAAACTGGCGTTTCTAAAACAAGAAACTGTCTTATTTTTTTTGCAAAGTTTTCTATTTCCTCTTGATATAAAATCGATGGAAGTAATTTTTCCTTCTTTGAAAAATAAGTATAAATTGTTTCTTCAAAAGAAATAAATTCTTTTCCCTCTATGAAAAGTATCAGTGATAGATCAGCACGAAAACTACGATATAGAATATTTTCCTGTGTAGTATCCTCTATTAAAATTTTACGAATAATCTGGTATGCCTGTATCATCTTAGATGTTGCCTGCGAAATATCAGGAGAATTCAGTGCCACTTTCGTTGCTAATTCCATTGTTACACCACTTGTATGATGACAGGTAATATAGTCAAAAATCATATTAGAAAATGGCATTAAGTATTCCAAAAATGCTAATTCAACCCAAGTAATTGCTATTATATTTTCACTACACAAATCAAAAAGTTCTTGAAGATAGATACTCCTTTGCTCTTTTTGTTCACTTATCTTTTGTAAAAGCATCTCTTTTGTTGTATGTTCTAATAAAATACTAGAATATTTCTCATAAAATTCAGGAGTCACTTTATCTTTTAAATAAAGAGAAAGCTTTAATGCCCCTATTTCTGCCCATTGTTTCATAAATATAATCACTCCTAATTTTTTAAATTTAAAAGAGCTGCTCCACTAATTACTTAGTAGAACAGCTCTTTATACTAATCGTATTACTTTAAGATGTGGATAGAATTTATCATCTCGTCAATCGCTTTTCCTTCTTCTTCATTATAATAAGTACAATTCATAATAATCCGATTTGAGCCGCTATCAAAGCCTAGATACTTTTGATATAAAGTAAAATCTTTGTAAGTAGTACCTGCAAAATCGCCATCAATATATACACTGCTGTCAGCAACACAGATATCTTTTCCATCTACTGAAACTAATTTTGGCTCTCCCATAGTTGGAGTAACGCCAATACTTATGTACTGCTGTGAACTGCTATCTAAACTCTGTTTTATGATATCTTCTAATGTTCCCGGAAGAACAGAACTAGGGCATAATTGTACAATTATATTTGCAGAGGCATTTTGTTCAACCGGTTTGGAAGTTACGGAAACAAACGGATATTTAATACCAACCGAATCAAATGCTGCTATCATCTCGTCAACACTTTGGTAAAGAGCAGCCATAGATTGATAGATAATATTCATACTGGTTTCTTCATCATAGATTACATAATCATCAGGTACTGTTATTTCAAATCCATATGTTTCATTGTGGTACTTTGTCCCATCTATAATAGGTGTTGTCTGATCCCCTGTCGTTTGATCTTCTGTCGTTTGATCCTGCTCACCTGGTACTGGTGTTGGTGTTGTCTCTGGTGTTGATGTTGGTTCTGGTATTGGTGTTGGTGTTCCTGTTTCTATTGAAGTTGGTGTCGGAGTCAATTCCTCATCCCCATTCCCATCTTCCTTTTTTCCACAAGATATTACACTTAAACCAAGTATCATGCACATCATAACCGCTACAATTTTTTTTCTCATTCTTACCCTCATTTCTGTGCCGCTTTTAAAACATAATATATATCAAGTTTGTGGTTACAGCACAGACACAAACTTGATGCTGCAACTATTTTTTTAATAACTACTTCAAGTCTTGTTAAAGATGTGCAGCAATTCTTTATACAATAACTTGTTTTCTCCCTTTGTTTCTAAAAAAACTATCCTCACCTATAGCATAATATCAAACTATATATAGAAAATCAAGTTATTTTTTTAAAAATTAGGATACGCATAAATATGCTTATCTTTCTTGACAATTAGTACGGTTTTGGACTATAATATAGAAAGTACATAAATGGACTAATTTAAAGGAGGAACAATATGGTAAACAACAATACTGTCTTTATGGAGCAACTAAACAAATACTATGCTATATGGCAGGAATTCAATTATGTATATGAGAAATGGGCAAAAGCATATGGTTTATCTATCAATAGTCTGTTAGTATTATCTTCTATTCACGAAGGCACAGAAGACTGTACACAAAAAAAACTCAGTCAAAGATGGCTAATACCTAAACAAACAATTAATATGATTTTAAAAGATTTCGAAGAGAAAGGATTAGTCGAACTATTTCCTATGAAGGAAGATAAAAGAAATAAACTTATCCGATTTACAACAAAAGGAAAAGAATATGCAGACACAATTATCTCCAATCTACGAAAAATAGAACTTTTTGTAGTAGAGGAGATGGGAATAGAGCGTATGAAACAACTCAATGATAATACAACTTTATTTGTAGAACTTTTTAGCAAGGCAGGAGACAAAAAAAATGACAAAGCAAATATATGATATAAAAAATTTCTTTCGATATGTTATCCCTTCTGTATTATCATTTGCATTATCTGGAGTTTATGCAATAGTAGACGGCTTTTTTGTAGGAAACAGTATGGGCGATATAGGGCTTTCAGCCGTTAATATTGCCTATCCTATTGTTGCTGTCATTCAAGCATTGGGTACAGGGATTGGTATGGGAGGTGCAATTTACTATTCTATCAATAAAGCCGAAAAAAAAGAGGCTAGAGCCAGAGAATTTACAGCAGGTACTCTATGGATATTAATTATTTCAAGTATCATTTTGACACTTTCAATTTTCTTTCTGAACAATCCACTTTTAAGATTATTAGGTGCTAATGGACAACTACTTTTTTTAGGGGAAAAATATATCTCTATTATTGCTTTAGGGGCAGGACTACAAATTATTGGTACAGGACTAATCCCATTTATTCGTAATTATGGGGGTGCACTTTATGCAATGTTTTCTATGATTGCAGGTTTTATCACAAATATTATTCTTGATTATTTGTTTGTATGGGTGTTTGAACTTGGAAGAATATCTACTTCTATTATTAAGATTGGAATTGCTCCTTTTGGGCTCGCTATGACGCCCAATATATCATTAATTATTATAAACCGTTTTTCTATATCATATGGCGGAGAGCAGGCAATCGCTGTATATGCGTGTATTGCATATATCATATGTATTATAGATTTAATTTTACAGGGTGTTGGAGATGGAAGTCAACCTTTAATAAGTCAACTTTATGGCGAAAAAAATTTTGATAAGTTAAAAAACACACGAAAACTAGGATATGGATTTGCGATATTCTTATCTTTGATTGGATGTATTATTATATTTTTCGCAAGAGGAAGTCTTGGAATATTATTTGGTGCATCTGATCAGGTAAATACAGAAATTATAAAAATAATTCCTATCTTTTTGATTCCTATACCTTTTGTTGCTATTAATCGTATTACTATTGCAAGTTTTTATGCGACAGAAAAAAGTATATTTTCTTATATTTTAACTTTTATTGAACCTCTATTTATGTTAATCTTTATGTTTATCTTACCGCCTTTATTTGGTGGACAGATAATGATTTGGTGGAGTACAGCTTTTGCAAGAATTTTATCTGCACTTTTAGCTCTTATTCTAAAACGTCATACAGAATATTAATAATACTATTTCTCCATGCTCCCAATTATAATAGGAGCATGGCAAACTTATAAATATTTATAATAGTCCGAAATTCGAACTGGTTCTTCCAAATATTCTTTTCCTACATATAGCGTTCGATCCGCTTTGGAGCGGATCGACCACTTAATTAAAGAAATATATCCATTCACAATCTCAATTCCAGTAATACATCTAGGATGTACACAACTTCCATCATTAAAGTAAAGACTTTGTCCTGGCTTTTGAAAAGAAGGTCGATGTGTATGACCTGCAACTAGAATCTGTCCCCTAGATTTTGCATAAGCAGAAAGTTTCTTTTCCACCTTTTCTTTTTGTTTTCTTGGTCGCCCTGCTCCTGTTGGATCTAAAAACCCAATTAGCTCTAGTCCATGCCAAACATATCGTACTAAAAACCTCGCGAGCGGCCAAAGTGTATCATTTAATAAATCCCCCTGATGTCCATGAACCAAAAAGATTCTTTGTTTACTTCGAATATCTTCTAAAATTAATCCTTCATAAATTTCAATTTTAGGAAAAAGTGGCAAATGGCACTGTTCACAGTCATAATAATATTTCTCACAATAGTTTTTAGAAAAAGAGCTTCGTGACTTTACAACATCATGATTTCCATATAACATATAAAAACGATTTTCTCTATAAAAATTAGAAAGCATCCAAAATACGTCACTGTGAACATCAATAATTGTCTCTATTCTTCGATTTTCCCAAAGTTCATCTCCATCTCCAAGTTCAATATAGGTATAACCATTTTGATAGTAATATTCTAGTGCACCAAAAAATAACGTTTGATTCGGAAGAAAGTTATCCCCTGCATTGCCCTGACCACGGTGACAATCACTCATTAAAATAAATTTAGAATTAAAATCATACGGAATAATTTTTGCTTTCTTATAGATTTCATCCAATCTCTTTTTTACAGATGCCATATACTACTACATCTCCTTTTAACCCCTTAATATTCACGACAAACGCATAAATATATTTTTATTTTATAATTTTTTATTCTTGCCTTTGTCCTGATTAATATCTATGATAATAACGTTCTTCCTCTAAAGTCATAGTATCTTGGGAGTCATATTGTCCTTCCTCTTTCTCTCCAAAACTATCTTCCTCTGTCTGTGAAAATGTGTAGAAATTTTCTTCTTCGTTAAATTGCTCTTCCATTGGTTCTACACTATCTGTATAATATCCATTTTCGGAATCCGAATATGCGTATGAATCAGACTGGCACATACATGAATTTGGCGTACATACACACGAATTTGGTGGGCATGCACACGAATTTGGCGTACATACACATGAATCTGGTTGACATACACATGAATTTGGTAGGCATACACATATACATGGATCACATGGCTTACAAGGCGGTACTGGCGGCTTGCAAGGCGGTACTGGCGGCTTGCAAGGTGGTACTGGTGGTTTGCAAGGTGGCACTGGTGGCTTGCAAGGTGGCACTGGTGGCTTGCAAGGTGGTACTGGTGGCTTACAAGGTGGCACTGGCGGCTTACAAGGTGGCACTGGTGGCTTGCAAGGTGGCATTGGTGGTATTGGTTCTGGTGGAATAGGTTCTGGTATTGGGCGATCCCCAATTAGTTCAATCAACCAGTCAAACGCTTCATATACACCACGAGCATAGAGCGAATGGAAAAATAGTTGATATAACTCTGGTGCAACTGCCTTTGCATATTCTAACTTATCAAGAGTATCTGAATATCTTGCGGTTGCAAATTCAAATAGTCGGCAATTATTTTCATTTGTCTGCTGTACTAAGGCTTCCTGTACCTTATTTCTTGATACTGGTTGTTTCGTATGAGGAGTTGTATAGTGTATTGTAACAGTTCTTCTTCTTACAGAAAATTCCTGACGAGTATAACCAACTCTTCTTAATCCATCCAAAAAAGCAGAACACATTTCTTTATTTGGAAATGTAATCTTAGCATCCAGAGTAAGAGAAGATGGAGAAGAGTATTCTCCCAATTTGAATCCTGTTATCCACCAGTGTATTGCACTACGACGAAATACTTCTTTTCCGTTTCTTCTTAAAATAAAGGAAAGAGGAAGTCGTTCTTCATTCCGAATTGCTTCATAAAACGTTCCCTGAAATTTTTCATGGTTGATATCTTCTCTAACAGTATTATAAATACCTATTTCTGCTCCAGTAGTAATGCCATATTGTCCCTTCCAAAGTTCAATCAGCCATCGTTTCCCTGCATAGAAAAAAGTAATTGGTTCGCAGTCCATTATCATATTAAAAAGGGCTGCTCCCTCATCATAAAGACGACAGTAACCCATTTCTCTCTGCCAACAATCCATTAATGAATAAAAATAATCCCCTTTCAGATCATAGGCAAATCCTGCAGGCTCTAAATCACTGTTCAACTGTGCCTGTTGTTGTAATTTTTTAGGATTAGGTCGAAAACGTCTGGAACGAATAAAAAATATAATTAACCCAATTAATAATAGAATACCTATTACAATAGCAGCAATAATGAGAATTGTACGCAGCATAGCTATCCGTCCTTTCTTTTTTATTACTACAATTTATTCCATTAAAAAAAATAGGTGCGGCTATTTATTATAGAAAGAAAAACAGATTCGTTTCCTTCAAGTTTTCTCTTGAATTTTTATCTTTTAATGAATATAATAGAATTGTAACTAGGAAAATTTTTCTTTGCATTATTATACAAGGAGGTGATTTAATGCGGATTAGTGCTATTAATAGTATTAATATGATGAATCGTACTTATGGAATTTACAATAATGGGCGCGTTCAGGGTATCAAAAAAATTTCAGAAAAAATGTCTAGTGGAAAGAAGATTAATTCGGCAGCAGATAATGCGGCAAATCTTGCTATTGCAGAAAAGCTTTTGGCTTCTTCTAATGGCTCAGACGCAGCACGTAATAATACACTGACCGGAAAAGATCTGTTAAATACCTCTGATGGAGCATTAGGCAGTATTCAAGATTCTTTGCAACGTATGAGAGAATTGAGTGTTCAGGCTTCTAATTCAGCAATTAATTCCCCAGCTGATATTCGTTCCATTCAAAACGAAATTGATCAATTAAAGGGATTTATTCAAGATACGGCAAAAGGAACACAATTTAATACTCAAAAGTTACTTGATGGT
Source organism: uncultured Lachnospiraceae bacterium (assembly GCA_947089905.1). Classification (GTDB taxonomy): domain Bacteria; phylum Bacillota; class Clostridia; order Lachnospirales; family Lachnospiraceae; genus MGBC140009. Next base: position 91,825 of record CAMUMG010000002.1, on the reverse strand, counting down.
AGTATGGCAGATCTCAATCTTGCCGTTAACCCAAGAGGGGGCGGCCTTTCCATCCAAATGGAAAATTCCACTTTAGAAAATCTGGGAATTAAGGACTATGATGTTACAGGCTCTTTTGATATTCGTACTTTAGACAAAGCGATCGCCAGAGTAAGTTCAGCTAGAGGAGAGTTAGGAGCTTCGTCAAATGGATTAGATTATCTTGCAGATTATAATCAAGTAGCCTCTTTGAATTTGAACAACTCCCGAAGTCGAATTCAAGACCTTGACTATGCAGAAGCCTCAGGAAATTTAAAGACCGAACAACTCTTAGAGCAATATCGAATGACTATGCAAAAGAGAATACAGGAAAGCGCACAAGGTATTCTTAAACTTTTTGGATAATCTAAAAATGAGATAAAAGCCCCATCGAATAATAGATAATTATTATTCGATGGGGCTTTTATCTTACTTATTATAATTTTATAGTCAATTAACAGTCAAAAATAACTTATCATTTCTCAATCTGATTTCGCACTTCCCCCCATTTTTTAACATTCCAAATAACAGCTCTGATACTAATAGTGGCTTCACTTCTGCTGCAATCACTCTGTCAATTTCTCTTGCACCATATTCCTTTGTAATACCTGTTTTTGCTATCCACTCTGTCGCTTCCTTAGAAACACTAAGTTCTACCTCTTTTTTCAATAACTTTTCTCTTAACTCACCAAGTTTCTTTTTTGCAATTCTCTCTGCCATTTCTTCATCCATTCCTCGAAAATAGATAATTCGACTTAATCGATTTCGAAATTCTGGCTGAAAAGTATGTTTTACTGCTTCTTTTAATACCTCTTCATCTAAATTACGTTCTCCAAATCCCATCATCTTTTTGCCCAGACGACTTGCTCCTGCATTAGATGTCATAATTAAAATAATATTTTGGAAATCTGCTTTTTGCCCCTTATTATCTGTCAGTGTCGCATAGTCCATTACCTGTAGTAAAACATTATAAATATCTGGATGCGCCTTTTCAATTTCGTCAAACAATAATACTGCATTGGGATGTTTTCTGACTTCATCTGTCAAAAGTCCCCCTTCTTCATATCCGACATAACCTGCTGGTGCGCCGATTAGTTTTGCTACTGTATGTTTTTCTGCATATTCACTCATGTCAAATCGGATTAGGGCAATTCCTAACTCTTTTGCGAGTGCCTTTGCGGACTCTGTTTTTCCTACTCCTGTTGGCCCTACAAATAAAAAGCTTGCCAAAGGTTTTCCCTCTTCATTTAATCCTGCCCTAGAAAATTTAACTGCATTTGAAATCTGCTCTATCGCTTCTTCTTGTCCAAAAACATTTTGTTTTAAGTGTTCCTCTAATTCGGCAAGCTGTTTGAGATCGTCTTGTTCTACTGCCCTTTTAGGGATATGACAAATCTCTGTCAAAAGTAGATCAATTAGATCAGAATCTATCATTTGTTTTTTCTGTTTTAAAGGATGCAGCTTTCGATATGCTCCAGCCTCATCGATTAGATCGATTGCTTTATCTGGTAAAAATCTCTCATGAATATATTTTTTACTTGCTGTAACTGTATACTGAAATACTTTATCCGCATAGGTAACTTTATGAAATTGTTCATACCGAGATTTTAAACCATTTAAAATTGTTATCGTTTCCTCTTCAGAAGGTTCTGGAACTTCCACCCTTTGAAATCTTCGAAGAAATCCCTGTTTTCCAGACAAAAAACGCTGATATTCTTGATATGTGGTTGCACCGATGAAACGAATCTTTCCTTCTGCCAAATAAGGCTTTAATAGATTAGAAGCGTCTAAACTTCCTCCATCTACTGCACCCGCTCCAACTAGCATATGAAGTTCGTCGAGATAGACAATAGGTTTTTCTTCTTTCGCCAATCCCTCCATAACCATTTGAAAGCGTTTTTCAAAATCTCCCCGATACTGTGTTCCCGCGATTAAATTTCCTATCTCTAATCCATAAATAACCGCACCCTTTAATGGTTCTGGAACTTGTCCCTCCTCTATTTTTCTTGCCAATCCATAGGCAAGCGCTGTTTTTCCTACTCCTGCCTCTCCCAAATAAAGAACATTGTTCTTATCCATACGACACAAAATTTGAATGGTACGTTCTAACTGTTCTTTTCTTCCAATAAGAGGATTTTTTTCTATACAGGTTTTATTCATACACTCTACATATCTATTCCATGAAGCTTCTTTTGAATTACCTGTTTCTTCTGAGAGATTTTGTGTAAGTACTGCATTTTCTTCTGTCCAATTTTTTCTGTTGGTATCCTTTGCTAATTCGTTTCTGGACAGTTCTCCTAAAAAATTAATAATATCTACTTCTCCACCTGCTGCTAAATAGTAACAGGCATAACTGTCTTCTAATGTTAGTATTGCGTTTACTAGATGACATAATTCTACTGCCTGTTTTCCACTTGATTCTGCCTGTTGTGCTGCTATTGCCAAAACAGTATGGAAATCTTTTGTTAATTCTAATCCCTCTTCTAAATCTTTTCGTTTCTCTGCAAATTTTTCTAACCATTCTATCATCTGTTGATTTAATTTTTCGGAATCTCCACCATATCTATAATATGGTTCATAAAATTCTCGGTGGTTTGCTAATATACAAACTAAATGTTCCGGCATTAAATATCTCGATTCCATTTCTCCTGCCAAATTTGCCGCCTCTGCGATGATAGATTCCACTTCCTCTGTCAATTTTAACATTATTATACTTCCTTTTCTTCTGGTACTGCTTCTAATTTTAATGGATATCCCTCTGCTCTCGCCTGTGCTGTCGCATCCATCACCTTAGTCTGTGCCATATCCTTTGTATACACTCCAACTACTGCAAACTTTCCCTTATGAACACACATCATTAAACGTACCGCTTCTTGATATTCCTTGTCAAAAATTGTCTGAAGAATTGTCACTACAAAATTCATTGGGGTAAAATCATCATTATAGATCAATACCTTATATTTTCTCGGAAATTTTAGCTTTGTTTGTACTTCTGTATGAATAGCTTCTTTTACTGGCATTATTTTCTCCCTCCCCTATAATTTTAGGTATAAAACTGGAGTTGTTATAAATTATTTTGTAACAACTCCAGTTTTGATCTATGAGATTTATTGTAGGTTTAACTTATTTATTCTTTTCAAATACTACTACTGTTACAGATTGTGCTGGGAGTGTAAAAATTGTTCCGTCCTTTTCTACTCTTTCCTCCTTTGATACTGGAACAATCTTTTCTTCTACCTTTGTATTGACATTTGGCATGGAAACTAAGTGTGCAGGTCCTGTTAATGTAGTTATATTGGCATTTTCTTTAATATTCATTCCCTCTAATACCAATTTTACATGTTTATCCAAAGGATCTGCATTGACCAGTTTCAGATAGATTTTATCTTCATCTTTGGTGACAGAATAATACATATCACGATTATAGGCTTCTAGTTTATAGTCTAACTGTCTTCCTTTTTTCTCGCCAGAAGTATAATTACAAAGTAATCTCTTTCCGTCTCTTCCGCCATAATTTACTGTAATTGTATACTCTCTTTCTACCGCAATTTCCTCGGTATCTACAGCTCTTAGATTTCCGACACAGCTACTGGAAGAATAATCTCCCATTGTATAGGCTTCCTTTCCATCTTTAAAAACTTTTACTCCCGTTGCCCTTCCTTCATATCCTACTGCATATTCGATTACATCTCTTCTGTCTGATTCAATTTCATTTAATCCGACACCTACATAAAATCCATCTACACTAGAACGTTTCTCTGCAACTAAAGTTACAGTATAATTTCTCCATTCTGGTGCGTCGATATAAAGTCCATTTCTACCATTTTCTTGTGCCTTTAATAAAATTCCCTGTCCCTTTACTATAATATATCCCGAAGAGTCTGGAATCTGCTTCCATTCTTCTTTTAATGGCTCTGTAAAATCCTGTTCAAATAGCACTTGTTTTTCGTCTGTATTCGATACTACACGAACTTTTTTAAGTAAAAGTTCTGCACTTCCTGCTGAAAGTACAATTCCCCCATGTGGCTGTAATACCTGCTTTTCTCCATTGACATAGGTTTTAAATGTTGTCCCTAATAATTTTGTTCCTATAGCCTTTGCAAACATCTGCTGAACATAATAATTCGGCGTTCTCCATACTGTTTCATCATCAAACCAAATGGCATCTGGTGTCCACCGATAAGTTCCATCTGTTATCACTTTATTAAACAAAGGAGCTGTAGCAGCGAGCCGAACTACATCTGAATTCTTTTCAAATCCGGTCATCATTGCTGCTTCTGCAATGGCACCCGCTAATGTATTTTTATCATTGGAAGCATACTCACCAACAAATACTTTAGACGTCTGATCTTCATTAAGTGAACCATCCTCTTTATAAGCCCTGTAATAGTATTCATAACGATCTGTATTTTCTAACAGATACTCATTCGAACGATAGTAATGTTCATCAATGATTGTTTCCATAAAGTTTTTCTGGTGCTTATACCATTTCACTTCTTCTTCCCAGCTCTTTGTTCCATCTGTAAAACGTACTGCTGCACCATCCGTTTTTTCATTTCCACTTAAATATCTCCATCCCTCCTGATAAGATTCATCATCTGCCTGAGCTCCTACCGTTGAAATGATTGTAAGTGGGTATCCCGGATAGTTTTTCTCCATATGTTGATCAATAGCATACTTAAATGCTTCAAAACTTGCAAAAAATTCTTCTCCCCAGTTCTCATTTCCAACCCCTAAGTAATGCAGTTCAAATGGGGCTTCATGTCCCATTTTCTTTCGAAGAGCTGCCCATTGGTTATGTTCTGTATCTGTGCTGATCGCAAAGTCAATTAAATCTATAAAATTGCTGATATACTTCTTTTGAAGACTTCCTCCCGCCGGATTTGCATAATCCGATCTTGCCTGACAGAGCACTCCACATGCCATAACTGGAAGTGGTTCTGCATTCAAATCCTCTGCAAGCTGGAAATATTCCATATACCCCAAGCCAAGAGTCATCATATATCCCCAGACATTAAAATTCTCTTTTCGAACCTCTACTTCACCCACAGAGTCTTTCCAGTCATATACATTTTCCCATATATAAGAGCCTTCTGAAATACAGCCGCCCGGAAATCGTAAAAATGTTGGATGTAGTTCTTTCATTGCTTCCACCAGATCCCGACGCAGACGGTAATTTGGATTCTGGAGATAATTTTTATGAGCAGTCGCAGAACCTTCCTCTTCCTTTTCTCCCCAAACATCACTAGGCATTAAAGAGATCATATCTACAGACATTGCCTGTGTAAATAAGATAGAAAGCTGTCCTAGACAAGTATCTTCTGCTATTAATATTGTTTTAGTATACTTCTTCCAATCCGTTTGTTCTTCCAGTACAATCTTTTCTTCTTTGCTGATTGCCCTTCCATGCCGATCTTGAAGTTCTAATTTAATAAAAGCGGTTTCCTTTAAATCTTTCTCTGGTTTTGCCCAAATACTAAACTCATATTTTACACCTTTTTTCAAATACATTGCATGACCGCCGTTGAGATCTGTAAATCCACGGTTAATCAGTCTTGTTATTGGCTCTACCGTAATATAAAAAGCATTGATATCTTTATCTTTTAATCCAAAATATTCCCTCAAGCCACCTGTATTTTGGGGATGTACTTTTTCTAAATCTCCATACCAGTGATCAAGAGGTCTGTGATTTCTTCCAGAAGAAGCACCATTTTCTCCACTTTGAAAATTATATACTTCATATTCAAAAGCTTCAAAGGAACGATTTGCTATTAACTCCGCATAAATTCCCCCATCTGCTGCATTATTAATATCCTCAAAGAATAGTCCATATAATGTTTTACTGATATCTAAAATTTCTTTATCTGCATGAATAGTCAATTCGTATGGTGGTACATCTGCCGGAAGTACAGAAATTTGATAACTTTTTCGAACCGAATATTGTTCAAGTGCCACATCTGCATGAAGTGTTACTCCTTGTGGTGTATCTATCTTTCCAACCGTTCCATCGCAAGATAATACCTCTGGCTGTTCCGAAACCCAAGTAACAGGAAACTTTCCTTCTAATAAACTAGAAGGTAGAAAAAGTTTTTGATCTTTATTTACTATTTTAGGAAGAACAGGGAGAAACTTTTGTGCTACTAATGCTACGATCTTTGCTGGTGTCATAGTTTCACACATTTCTTCAATTACTTCTTCTTGTGTTAATGCTGCCTTATAAATTCGAACATCCGACATTGCTCCGCAAAAGTCTGCATCTGCTGCATATTGGGAATGTCCAATATAATTATTACAATAGTTTTCCTTTTCTGACAGAGTAGAAAACCATGCACGCAGCTGTTTATATCTTCCACTGGAAGTTTGGCTGATAAAACCATCTGCCTCTAATTCTCCATTGACATAAACTCTTGGACCTGCATTACTCATTGTACCGTCTTTTGTTCCTGTAACTGTCATTGCTACGTGAATCCATTCTCTTTCTGGATACTGTTTTCCTACATCTGCTAATAGATCTACACCACAAAAACAAGAACCACGGAAATTTCTAGTCAAAAATAAATATGGTCCTATTTGATTTTTTCCAAAATCAAAGATACGTTCCCATATATTTGTTCCACTTTCAAAATAAATCCACGCTGAAACTGTTAAACCAGTTTCATCACTTACCCCTGCAAGGATATCTTTTGGAAGCTGAAAATAGGAGGCTCCATAAGATTTTCCTGAAAACTTTGCCGCTGGTATTCCTTTTATCCTAGTTACGATTGGCTTTTTCTTTCCCATTGGCTTTGCATGATGCCCATGACCAGAACTGTCCTTTCCAGCATTTTTCCTATCGTCAAACGTATATCTTGCAATTAGTTGCTCCTTATACTCATTTTCTTTCTTTTCCACGATACTATCCCTCTCTTTTTCTTGGATTTTTCTGTAAAATAATTTTTAATATATACCGATCTAAAATATTTTAGATTTCTATATAATATTTTATATTAATCATGAATATACGTCAACTGATATTTCTGATTTATCATGATTTTACCTTTTACCAGTATTATACCACAACTATGTGCACTTTTGTGCACATAAAATCAGAAGTTGAAACAATACTTTTTTGTTTCAACATTATAGTATACTTTTTTCGATTTTGTATAAAGTTGGGAAAAGAATTTGTACACTAAACGTAGGAATCGTTTTTTATTAAAAATGTGAAAACATATGTATTCTTACTTCGATTGAAATTATATTTCTCCTTCATATTCCATTGAACGTATTTGTACACTTTTTTCTAGTTTCTCAAACTTTTTATATACCACAAAGTGCAATCCACACTTTTTCATAACATTTCCTGAAGCAAGATTAGGTTCATAATGAGAGGAAGCAAATTTTCGTGCACCAAAGTTTATATAGACATAGTTCATCATTGCTTTTATCGCTTCTGTAGCATATCCCATACCCCAACAATCATATCGGAAATTATATCCAAATCCCCAACAACCTTTTGAAGAATTAAATCCAATATCCCCGCTACCAATTAGTTACCATCTGAAATACGCTCAAAACCAAAATTGTATGTGCCTACATCTTTCTCTACAAAAATTTGAATATTATTATTTATCCCTCAACAATCTTTGTAAGCCAAATTCCCTCTCAACCAAAACAAAAGTGTCCTCAATACTTCTATTTTCATCTCTAACAATAACCCGAAAGCCAGAATTAAAAAAAGAATCATATACTGCACGAGAATTAACCCTTTCCAAACACTTCTTAAAATTTTCCATCGCCAGTTTTGGATTCTCTTCGTCCATGAGTAATTGATATAGAAACTGTTTTTCTTTGTCTGGTCTTTCAAAGAAACGATTTACTGATATATCAGGGTGGGCTAACATGATTAGCACATGATCTCTATCTGATATTTCCTTAAGCGTTTCTATAGAAATATTAGTGTCCACAAATATCATTTTTTCTTGAGAGTTTAGCTGATTCAAAATATGAAGTTCCAGAGTTTCACATTCCTTTGATACACCTCTTATCCAAGCTTCATATTCATCTGGTGTTCGTCTGATGAAATCATGCCAATCCTGTAAATCTCTTGTGTAGGTCAAATATGGGAATTTGTTTCTATCTAATGTGGATAATAATACATCATGATAGTTTTCTTCGCAAGCAATACCATTATATTTTTTGGCAAGTCGCTTCACCATCGTAGATTTCCCAGCATATGCAGTTCCATTTATAAAAAATATATTATCAAATTTCATCCTATTCCCTCTCTCAAATACTGATTATAATTGTTTGAGTAATTGTTCCATATTATCCCTATGTGGAATGATAACTTCTATATCCACTTCAGGATGAATATTCACATATGCAGTAAGCATCTCCATTAAATTATCTTTAGACTTCATATAGTCATCAACAATTATTTCATCACTAAATCCAAGACGTTTCAAAATAAGCGCAGATACTACACCTGTACGATCCTTACCTGCTGTACAAAAATACATCACATTAGATTCTGCATTCATGATTGTATTAATAATATTTTCCATTTTATCATCTATCATTTGCTGATATACTATATGCAACTGTTCAAGTGATTTTGGCGTATCACCGCCGCCTGTAACCGGAAGATGAAAATATCTAAATCCTTCTATCTCTTTAAGACTGCATGGTTTCTTACCAATCTCCTCGTCTGACCGTAAGTCCACTATGGTAATTATATTATTCTCTAATAACCACCGAATTTCTTCATTAGTCAAGTTTTCTGGAAAGTCACTTCTAAAATATTGATTTGTACCTGTTGGTAACACACGCGTATTTTTTGTCGATTGCAATAAAGAACTCGTATAAATAACCTCCTCATAAATACTGATTTTTTTATTATATCACTTCTTACTACAAAAATATAGAGCATAGAACCGATGTGACCCCCAAAAGTTAGACCTAAAGTCTAACTTTTGGGGGTCACATCAATGCCCCATATTTTTTGTATATATCACTTTCTGTTATTTATTTAACACTATATATGTTGTAGGTAACATAATATCGCTTTCTGTTGTTAATAAATATTTCTCTCTATATAATATCTCCATCACACCAGAAATACAATCGCCTTGTATCCTAAAATATGCCATATCCTTCGCAATCTTTTTTAGGTGAGTAGGTATATGGTTGCGCAAAATCTCTGTAACCTTTTCTATAATTTCCTCAGTCTGCACTAAAATTTCTTCTGATAATTCATCCAATACCATTAAAAGGCGTTCCTGCTGATTGGTTGTAAGTACTGGCATATTTGGATATATCTTCCCATTGTTATTTTTTACAATTCCTCGCTTTATTAAATCAGCTAACACTATCGTATCATTTTTCCCAAACTCTTTTATTTCATCATTTGCTAAGTCTAATAAGACATTGGTATAATCTTGTCTGTTAAAAAAGATATGATGGAGAAACTCTCCATTTATCCCAAAATCCATAAAAAATATTTTATCTTTTCTTTGGTTTGATACAGTACAATTTGCATAAGAAAAATCGCTTAACCTCTCATTGTTGTCATAAGCTTCTTTTCCCCATACAAAACATTCTTCACCAAATTTATTTACTGGATAATGCAGCACTATTCTATCTTGTAGCTTCTCCATAATAGTTTGACGTAGAAGAATACATGACATCTGCCATGTAAATGCGTTCTTGTCCATTTCTGTACCATAGAAACCTATCTTTCGAATCGTACTTTCCTTTTCCTCTAGTCCCTTGTTGATCTTTTCTGCGATCTGTTTTGTAAACTCCGAAGTTTTTATATTTGCTTCTTTATCAAATTCTCTTGTAAAAATCACAATATTGGTGAAATAACGATTTCCTTCTTTTTCCAACAGTCCATACTCAGTCAACTTTCTTAAATCGTCTTCCATATAGGGAAGAGCCACTCCAATTTCCAAACTAATCTGTTCCGAACTTAATTTGTCATTATAACATGCAAAAAGGATATTCTGTGCAATCTTGCTGTCACAGATATGTGTATAGCGATTATATCCCCCCCAAAATCTGATACTTAATGCTTTTGGATTATAGCTTTGTTCTCCTAATTTACGTTCCATATTCATTCTATCCTTTATCATTTTTCTTGATTTAAACAATAAATATTTCACCATACTTTTGCTGACAGAAAGCTTTCTTGCAATCTGGGAACAGGAATTGTTTTCTAAATAATATAAAACCATAGCACGACGATATTTTTCGACCAATAAGGTCAATTCTCTGCGAAGTCGTCTGATATCGGAATCCATTTCTAGTCTGCTTAGAAAATCTTGGCTGTCTGTAAGCTCTTCCGACAATTCGTAATAGCTGTCACGTTTACTTTTTCTGTACCATTGTCTATATACATTTTCTACAACTGACCACAAAAATCCGTAAAATGCTCGATCATCACGAATATTAGCAGATGATCGATAGATCTCTAGGAGCATCTCCTGTGCCAGATCCTCAGCGTCATACTGATTTGAGGTACGTGCCATGCAATAGGACAGAATCGTTTTTGACACCTCTGTTATTTTTTCGTCCAATTCCCTTTTCTCCATAATTGCCTTCCTTTAACTTATCATTTACTATTAAATTTGATCATGATCTTTTGTTTTGTAGCTCTACATATATATAGTGTAACAAAAATAGGAATGGTTAAGAAATAAAAATAGATTTTTAGAAACTTGCATTTTCTTAATGATTATGATACCATATTCAGAGAAAAACACGATCCGATCTCTGTTAAACTCGGATATGCTGTATGGATAGCAGTATGGAGGAACTTATGAGAGTAATTCTTGTCGCCTTAGCAATTATAATATTTTTAATTGTTTCCCTACCAGTCTATTTTATCCTCTGGATTGTCGGAAAGTTTGATCCCAAAGCAAAAGCTCGTATTTCTCAAAAAATTATTGCAGGAGCGTTCCGTTTCGTTTTATTTCTTGCTGGAACAAAATGGACAGTCATTGGACGTGAAGATGTACCTAAAGATGAAGCGGTTCTCTATGCTGCCAACCATCGTGGATTTGCAGACATTCCTATCGGCTATATTACCCTTCCGACACCGACAGGATTTGTTGCCAAAAAAGAGATTACTAAAGTTCCAATCTTTAGCTGGTGGATGAAAAATATGAATTGTCTGTTTTTAGATCGCGAGAATATGAAAGAGAGCTTAAAAGTTATTTTACAGGGAATTGAATACATTAAAGAGGGACATTCTATTTTTATTATGCCAGAGGGAACAAGAAATCAGGGGGAAGAACTTTTGCCATTTAAAGAAGGAAGCCTTAAAATGGCAGAAAAAACAGGTTGTGCGATTATTCCTGTTGCTCTTTCTAACACAGATGCGGTTTTTGAACGTCAAAAACCTTGGGTAAAAAAAGCCCATGTTATCATTCACTATGGGAAACCTATCTATCCTGCACAACTTCCAAAAGAAGAACGAAAATTTTTGGGTGCAAAAGTTCAAAAAATCATTGAGCAAATGCTTGCAGAGGACAAACATTTAGTGTAAAAACAGGAGGAAAGATTATCAATTCTGGTAATCTTTCCTCCTGTTTTTACAGTATTAAATTTCTGAAATATTTTATGGTATAATCAATTCCCTTTTCTCCAAGTTCTCCCCACCAGTGGCTTGAATGAGGTTCAATACTTAAATTTCCGTCATATCCCTTTGCATAAAGGATTGCAAGAAATGCTCCCCAATTTGTCTGATCCATTCCTGCCGGCGGATCGTCAAATCGTTCATTATCAATTTTTAGAGATCCCTTTAGATGGATATGTAAAAATCTATCTCCCCAATCTCTTGTTTCCTTTAAGTAATCACCACCAGCATAAATACAATGGGAAGGATCATATTTAATATATAAATCCTTTAAATATCCATGTATCATAGTATATGCCATATCTGAGTGAACAAAATTGTTCCAGCGGCAGTTATATACAGCAATCTTTACTCCACATTTTTTCCCTGCTGCAATAAGCTGCTCGAAATATTCAACTGCCAACTTACAATTTTCAAAATAAGAAAGCTCTTCTACATAATTACATCCTGTAATATAAATCTCACAGTTTAGTTTAGCAGCAGCTTCTATCAGCCTGCTTTCTAGTTCTAATTCGTCTTTACAGATTCCTTCTTTACTAATTCTTGTGCTGCCCCACCGTCCTACTGCTCCTACAGGCATAGAATATGTTTTGCTGTATTCTGCAATTTCTGTTATATGCTCTAAAAACTCTTCTGCTCTGTCGTTTACATCTAATTCTACAAACTCCAAACCTCTTTCTTTTGCCCTTCGAAAGTCATTTTCTGTGATCCATGTGATCATTCCAAGTTTCATTACTATCCCCTTTCTTATAATAACGTTTTATTTTTATATTATATTTTTGTGATTAACGGTACTTTAGTCTATATTTATCTTTTATAGAAATATTGTATTTTATTTTAAACTAGAAGTCAATGCTCTATTTACCTTTGATTTAAATCCAAATTTTATTAAATAATTAATTTTTAGTTCAATATTCTTTTTAATTATTTCTATTATTTGTTTTAATATTATAATATTTTATATATTCCCCTTTACATATAATTTATATTGTATTATACTATAAATATGGAATTTTTTTGAAGATTCCTATTAAAACAGAAAGGAGAAAATTATATAAAATAAATTAGTGAGAGGATGAATTATATAAAATAAATTAATTAAAACCTTAAAAAATACTATTAGAAAACAGCTTTCGATTAAGTGTTTCATATCTATAAAAAAGGTATTATTTTTACTTCTATATATTCTGACTAGAAAATGCTTTAAAACAGAAAAAATATCACTTTCATTTACTTTATTTATTATTGTTAATTTATTTCATAGAATACTAAAATAAAAAAATTCTATAAAAAACATACAAGAAAGTATAAAGAGGTAAATTATGAAACTACATAAAAAGATTTGTTCTATTATTTGTACATTAACAATTATATTATCCCCCTTAACCTCCATTCAGGTATCAGCAAATAGTAATATAGATAATTTAAGTTTTTCGGAATCCGTTACCGATGAAGAAAAAAAAGCCCTTGATCCTATATTAATTCGAATTTTAATGGCTTCTCCAGATTATACTTCATTTGATTATTAAGAAAACTCAAATTATGAAAATTATTAAATGCTTCTTTATTTTTATTATAGGTCTTTTCGTCTGTTATATTACTATGGCATTAATAGGTACTCTTGAAGTATTTACAGCAACAGCTATATTATATTGTTTATCTGTATATATCTACTATTTTCATAAAGACTGAGGTTTATGAAACAATCATTTTTAAGAAGCTGTTGAAAAATAAAATTTATTTTTCAACAGCCTTTCGATGAAATAATAAATTGTTTTATTATATTATTTATCAAAATATATTGTTTTATTTGTTTTTGCAGATTCATAAATTGCTTCTAAGATCTGTGTTACTACGATTGCCTGTTCTGGCTTTACAACAACTGGTTCTCCATCGGCAACTGCATGATAAAAAATTCTCTGTTCAATATCAGATTCTGTTTCGGCTTTACCGTCAAAGTAAGCAACTGCACCACTTCCTAAATCTGGCTTTTCTACACATTGTTTATTATACTGTACACGATTAATACGAAGACCTTCTTTCATATCTGCTCCCGCTTTTGTTCCACATAAAGTAGTCTGTGCTTCATGTACATCTAATGTATTTAATGCCCAAGATGCTTCTAAATGAATGGTTGCCCCATTTTTCATTTTAATAAAACCAAATGCAGAATCCTCTACTGTAAATTTCTTTGGATCCCATTCCCCGAACATATTTCCCTGTTCTGTCTGATCTGCTAATTTTCTGTAAACAGAACCTGTAACAGATTCTGGCTCATAATTATTCATCATCCATAACGTTAAATCGAGTGCATGTGTGCCGATATCAATTAATGGACCGCCGCCCTGTGCTTCTTCATCCAGAAAAACACCCCATGTAGGTACTGCTCTTCTTCGAACCGCATGAGCTTTTGCATAATAGATCTCTCCTAAATCTCCATTTTCACAGGAACGCTTTAAATAGGTTGAATCACTGCGGTAGCGGTTCTGATAGCCGATTGTCAAAATTTTTCCTGTTTCTTTTGCTGTTTCTACCATCTGTTTTGCTTCTTCATAGGTCTTTGCCATTGGTTTTTCACACATTACATGTTTGCCTGCCCTAAGTGCATCAACTGTAATATGAGCATGGGAACTATTTGGTGTCAGTACATAAACAGCGTCTAAATCCTCTTTAATTAATTCCTTATAATCTGTATATACTCTTGCGTCCTCTGTTCCATATAATTTTTTTGTTTTCTCTGCTTCTTCTGGCTTAATATCACAAAAAGCAACTACCTCAAAATTGCCATTGCGCTTCATTGCTGGGAGATGTTTGTTATTTGCAATACCGCCGCATCCTATAATTCCAACTTTTAATTTTTTCATCTTTATTCTCCATTCCTCTTTTCTAATTTTTTTTAATAAATTCTATACTTCTTTTCATATTTTCCATTGCACTGTTATAAGGGTGATCGTCTTGTTCTACAATGAGCCACTTTGCACCACACTCAGCTGCTTTTTGAATTAACTCTTTTGCCTGCTGTTGTCCATCTCCAAGTGAAACCAGTTCTATCTCTCCTTTGTCATTTCTTTGGAAATCTTTTAAATGCACCAAAAGACAGCGATTATGATAACGTTCTAAATAGGCATTTGGATCTTCTCCTGCTACTTTAATCCAACAAGTGTCTGGTTCGAAATATAGTTCCTCTGGCTCAAAGGATTCTAATAATTCATCTAAAACATAAGTCCCTTTTTCTGTTTTTTCGAATTCAAAATCATGATTGTGATAAGAAAGACACATTCCTCTCTTTTTGCACGCTTCTGCAATCTTTTTTATATTGGTTAAAACAGAAGCATATTCATCTGTTCCATAGCGTTTTTCTATAGAAAGATATGGTATTACGATATAAGGGCAATTTAAGATCTCATATTGATGTAATGTTTTATCCAGATCTTCTATTAGCTGTTCATATGGCACATGAGCACTAACTATGGTTAAACCGATTTCCTCTAAAATCTGTTTTACAAATTCTGGTTCTTGCCCATATAAACCTGCTAACTCTACTCCCTGATAACCCATTTCTTTAATTTGTTTCATTGTACCAACAAAATCTTTTTCTGCCAGATCTCTTACAGAATATACCTGAATTGCAACTGGTAATGAATTCACTATTATCCTTCCCTTCTTTATTCAAAATAGATTGCCTGTTTTGTCTGTGCAGATGTAAAAATTGCTTCCATTAATCTCATAACTCTTTCTACCTCTGATAAACGAATTTTACTCTCTGCTTTATGATCTATTACATCCATTACATTTTTATAAAAATCTTTTATATCACTGGTTACTTTTGGAAGCTCTTCAGTAAAAATACTGTCATCCCTTCTTGGTGCCATTGTCTTTGTTAAGCCTGCTGCTGTTTTTACTGGTGTTACATCTTTTTCATCTGTACCCATTGCACGTACAATCTTTCCTTTTAAATTCCAGTCTTCTATCACAGCACTTCCATTTGAACCCAACACATACCAGCGTGGAAGATTGATGAAATTATTTGTACCCACTTCTACAACTGCGGTTACTCCATTTTCAAAGGTCAGTTCTGCTGTAAATCCATCGTCCACCAGTTGATTTGTAACATATGTCATATCTGCATATACCTTTGTAATACAAACTCCGTCAAATAAAAGTAATAGCTGATCTAACAAATGAACTCCCCAGTCTAATACCATACCGCCGCCATGTTCTTTTTCCTGACGCCAGTCACCGGGAATTCCCCTAGAACCATGTACCCTTGATTCAATTCGAAATAATTCCCCTAGCTTTTTTTCTTCTAACACTTTTTTAACTGTTAAAAAGTCTTCATCCCATCGTCTGTTTTGATGTACTGTAAAAAACATACCTGTTTCTTTTGACACTTCTATCATTTCTTTGAGCTCTTGTGAATTTAAAGCTACTGGTTTTTCTGATATTACGTTCTTTCCGGCTCTCATCGCCTGTATTGCTGCCGGACGGTGTACATCGTTTGGAGTTGCTACTAAAATTAAATCAATCTCTGGATCGGAAAGCATATGTTCTAAACTTTCATAAACTCTGATTTTTCTTGAATTCGCATACTCTCTTCTTTCTTCTTTTATATCCCAAATCCCTGCAACTTCTAAATTAGGGATATCTTGAATTAAATCATAATGCCAGCCTGCCATACCTCCAAAGCCGACCATTCCTAACTTATGTCCCATCTTCTCAACCGTCTGAGCCTTTTATGCCCAGAACATTGTTCCTTTCTCTTCATAAATTAATACATTTTTTAAACACCCTATTGCTTTTAACAGTCCTTCTTTTCCAGACATTAAACTGTCTTCATGTTCAATGCTGATAGCATAGTCATATCCTGCCAGACGCAGTTCTGAAATAATCGCTTTCCAGAACTCTTCTCCATTTCCATAGCCAACTGCTCTAAAAATCCAAGAACGGTTTAACTCATCTCCATAGTGTGTAGTATCCAAAACCCCATTGAGTGCTGTATTGATTGTATCCACCTTTGTATCTTTTGCATGAAAATGAAAGAGAGCACCTGCCTTTCCAAGTTCACGAATACATGCACAAGGATCCATTCCCTGCCAAATCAAATGACTTGGATCAAAGTTTGCCCCAATCTCTGGTCCTACTGCTTCTCTTAACCGTAATAAAGTCTTTGTATTATATACACAAAATCCCGGATGAAGTTCTAGGGCAATTTTATATACATGATGTTCTTTTGCAAACTTTACTTTTTCCTTCCAATATGGAATCAGTACTTCATTCCATTGATACTCTAAAATCTGTGAAAAATCATCTGGCCATGGACAAGTAACCCAGTTTGGCGTTTTATCCTCTTTGCTTCCTCCTGGACATCCAGAAAAGGTATTTACAACAGGAACTCCTAATTTTTCTGCCAATAAAATAGCATTTGTCAAATCTTCATCAAAACTCTGTGCTTGTTTTTTATCTGGATGAACCATATTCCCGTGACTACTCAGTGCACTGATCTGTAAATTATACTTTTTTAAGATCTCTAAAAATTCTTCTCTTTTGGCACTGTCTTCTAACATCACCTTTGCATCACAATGTGCTTTCCCCGGAAAACCTCCACATCCAATCTCTACCATCTGTACACCGTTCTCTGCTAAAAATGCACATGCTTTTTCAAATGGCAGTTCTCCCAACACTACCGTAAATGTTCCTAATTTCATAAGAAATACCCCCTTTTGTTTCATCATATTTAACAAATATTTATGAGTTTATTATAAGCATAAGCATAAAATAATACAAGTATTCTTTTGCTATTAATCCATACATTTCTGCTATTTTTGTTTTCGAAATTCTGATGGACTGCATCCGTATAATTTGCGGAACTGCCGTCCAAAATGGTTAAAGTCCTGAAATCCAACTGCAATTACAGTTTCAGAAATTGTAAGTTCTGTTTTCTTTAAGAGATAGGCAGCCTTTTTTAAACGGATCTCATTCATATAATGCAGTGGGCTTATTCCTAAACTCTCTTTAAATAAATGATTAAATCTGTCCTCACTTAGATGAATATGTTCTGCTAGCTGAGCATTTGTAATTGGCTCTGTATAATGTTCTTGAATATATTGAATGACTGTATTAAGCCTTTCTAAATTCCGCTTTCGTTTTGAATTAGCACTCTGCGATAATATTTGTACTGCATAATTACGACTTAAATAGGTAATAAGCTGTAATAACATTCCCTTTGCCGCTAATTTATATCCTAACTGCTTTTGATCATTTTCCTGATAAATTCCTAAAATCATCCGCTTTAATTCTTCATCCTTTTCAATGAGTGTCTGAAAAATAATATTTTGATGTGTCAGTTCATAAGAAAATGCTTCCATCTCAAAAATAATGACGCAGGCATCCATTTTTTTAGTTTCACTGATTCCTTCATGTAATTCATTACTATTAATGACAACAAGATCTCCCCTTTTGGCATAAATCGTATTTTGATTAATATGAAATTTTGTTACTCCATCTAAGACATAATGCAGTTCAATATGTTCATGCCAATGAACCTGAAAATATCTTCCCTTTTTTCGAATCTGGTTTAAAAACATTTGGATCGGAAATTCCTCATCACTTAAAATCTTTTTTTCATAAAGCTGCATAGTATTCTTATTTTCTGCCATAATGCTCTCCATCCTATATAAAATGAAAAGCTGTTGCACTAAAAATTATTTGATTTTTTTAGTGCAACAGCTTTTATAGTCTATGTTTTATTGATCTTTTGATTTAAAGATATCCGGATGTAATAAACTTGCAATTTCTAATACAATATCCGCATTTCTTGCACATTGTCGATTTAATTTATTTTCATCTACTACATAAACCCGATTATTTTTTACAGCAGTTAAATTATTATAAGGCTCTGTTGTAATAAAACTGTCATAAAAGTAAGATGGCAGTAAAATAACGGTTGGATCTTTTTCAATTAACTTTTCTAAAGAGTAACTCCAGCCTGAAACATCCTCCGCAATATTTTTGCCTCCTGCTAAAGTTAAAATATCATGAATAAAAGTGTCTCCTCCAGCTGTAAATTCTCCGCCTTCTCCAAAACCTACTACATAATAAACATCTACAAGATCTAAACCGTCTATTTTCTCTTTTACCTGATCTAATTTCTGTTTCATTTCCTCTACAACTGCGGATGCTTTTTCTGAGGCATTAAGTACAGTTCCAAGTGTCTGTATCATGGCATAAACACCTTCAACAGAACGTTCTTCATAAAGATAGAGAACTGGAATATTTAATTTTTCTAACTTTTTCTTTGATTCCTCATCAAAGTGTGCAGAACCAATAATTAAATCAGGACTTAAACTGATTATTTTTTCCACATCTAGTGGATAAAGTGGCCCAATGGACTCTATTTCTGAAACCTCTGCTGGATAATCACAGTAATCTGTCCGCCCAACTAACTTTTCTTGAACCTCTAATGAATAGATGATTTCTGTAATATTTGGTCCTACTGATACAATTTTTTCAGGTTCTTTTTCAAATGTAAGTTCTGCCTTATCAGAACCTGTTACAGTAACCGGATACTCTGTTGTGCCCCTAGCAGGCGTATTGGTATCCTCTTCCTGCTTTTTTGTGCCACAGCCTATCAAACTGCACACAAGTGCCAGAGTGCAAATCAGCACCCAAAGCCTTTTTTTCTTTCTCATAAAATCTCCCTTTTGGTTCTTTCTTCCTCCCGAAGAAAACCGAAAATAACTCATATGGCAGGTTTCCTGACTTTCGTTCGTCCTACTGGCACACCTTCTCAGTCTGAAAAAATACTTT
Organism: uncultured Lachnospiraceae bacterium; assembly: GCA_947089905.1. Taxonomy (GTDB): domain Bacteria; phylum Bacillota; class Clostridia; order Lachnospirales; family Lachnospiraceae; genus MGBC140009. Next base: position 72,381 of record CAMUMG010000002.1, on the reverse strand, counting down.
TTCTTTCCAATGGTATTTCTATCATGCGTTCGTCCCGATTACAGTAGCGGGGGCTGTTATGGATTTTCACCATATTCCCTTTTACCTTTTTTTACAAAGCACCATATGGCTGACAGATGCTATTTTATATCAATACTAAGTAAAAAGCAAGATGAAAGAGCGATTCCTGTATTCTACAGAAACCGCTCTTTCTATGTAAAAGTTTATTTTTATTTTAACCAAAAATTCTCCATGCTACAATAAAGTTTCTCTTCCACCAGCTTCCTAATTCACGATGTACAATCTTACCACTAGAAGAAGAAGCATCTATTACCATTCCATTACCTGTAGCAATACCTACATGACCATAGACAACTACAATATCTCCCGCTTTAATATCAGAAAAGTTTGAAATTTTCATATACTTGTTCATACTTCTCCAGCCATAGGAAGTAGTATAACTTTGTTTTACTCCAGCCTGATTTAAACACCAGTAAACAAATCCAGAACAGTCAAAGGAATTTGGTCCTTTTGATCCTAATACATAAGGTGCTCCCAATTTTGACTTTGCAACCTTAATTAAAGAACTTACACTTGCAGTAACTTTAGAACTACTTGATGATGAAGAACTACTGCTTGATGAACCTTTATTACTTGATGGATTTTTTGAACTATTTGCAGAAGAGCTTCCTTTGGAAGAACTGCTGCCAGATGAACTTCCGCTTGAAGGTTTTGTTCCAGTAGAAGAACTTCCTGCTTTCTTTGCATCCTGACCTGTGAGTTTTGCCATGGTTTTCATACCAACCATACCATCCGAAGTCAAACCATTATTGGACTGAAACTCTTTTACTGCCTGTTCTGTAATCTCTCCATAATAACCTGTAGAGTTTGAAGAAGACATATATCCATATCTTGCCAGTAATTGTTGAACTCTTGTAACAGTATCTCCACGATCTCCTAATGATAGACCATTTGGAACTGCCTTATTACTATTTAATACGTTTCTTGTAGATGGTCCAAGGAAGCCGTCTACTACTAAATCGTTTCTGGACTGAAACTGTTTTACTGCGGCGGCAGTATCATTTCCATAGACACCATCTGGAGTTGTAGTCAAATACCCCAATTCTTTTAATCGTGTCTGACTGGCTAAAACAACATCACTCTTTTCTCCATAGGAAAGGAAATTTGGTTTCACCTCATCACTATAGAGCATGTTAATTGTTTGAACACCAACTTTTCCATCAGCTAACAGGTTATTTAATTCCTGCATTTTCTTTACAGCCGCTTCTGTAACATCTCCGAAATATCCTGTCACCATATCGGAAGTTGCTAAATAACCCATTTCATATAAACGGGATTGAATTCTGCGAACATCATCGCCTCTCATTCCCTGAAGAACAGTATATGGCTTTGCTTCATCTGATAAAATTGCTTCTAATGTTTTTGGTCCAACAATTCCATCCTCTGTCAACTCACATTGACGCTGAAATAAAATAACAGCTGCTTGTGTAATGGAACCAAAGTGTTGTGTTGGCTCTGCATAATCCATATATCCCAATTCCATCAATCGTTCCTGAAGGGTTGCCACAATCGGATGATCTAGTCCTATCTGCAAAAATTCTGGAATAGGAATATTATTTTCTGGATCAGAATTTTCTAATTCTCCGTCTTCTGGAATAGGTGCTTCTCCTGCACCTCCTTCAAAGGAAAATAAAGAAGTTCCGCCCTCTAATCCCTTTGTTGATGCAGTAACTGGCTGTCGCTCTGCTGCTGCTAACTGCAAATTGATTTTACTGGCTTCTGATATAGCAACAATCCGTTTTTCGTTTCCGGTATCGAGAGAATTTATGGTAAATAAATTTCCGGATGCAATCAACTGAGAAATTATTCTATCTGTAGTTAAAACTGCGGGTTCTGCCTGAGATGATTCTATATGTGAAATTGGAGACATTGCAGAAACTCCAAGTGCCATAACCGCAGTCATTGCTGCAACTGTTACCTTTCCTTTTTTTATCCATTGATTCATTCGTATACCTATTCCCTTTCTTTTTAATATTACAATATTATTACGAATATGCGAATTTTTTGTGTCATTTTTTTAATTGGAATTATGTACCTTTTACGAAACTTTTACGATTGTTTCTTTTTGATTATTAAATTTAGATCCTCACGTTTATTTATTATATACTTATTTCGAGAAATAGCAAGTAGTTAATTTAAATTTAACTAACATTCGGCATTATAACCAAAAAAAAATGAAAGAAAACTTCAAAATAATGCTAAAAAGGAAGCTTTTAAAAGATTTTTAACTTTCTGTATTTTCTAAAAATTAGTAATTTTATACAAATTTATTATATTACGTCGAAGTCTATTATTTTTTATATGTTTTTTAAATTTACAAATATCCTTCATTTTCTTCTAGTGACATCGTGTGAAAATACATAAGTTGTGTATGAAAAGGATTTAAAATTGCTTTTCTTTTATTAATAATATTGTCTAACTTTAAAGCTTCATCAGAAACAAGTTCTATCTCTCCGCCAGAGAATTTTTGGTATATCTTCCCCTGATCGAAATCATATTCCCAAAATGGAATTCTTCCCTTTTTAAAATCCTGTTCTGTCTTTTGAATAATTCTGGGATCTCTTAAAAGAGTAAGTTTTTTATTGCACATTATTTCTAATTCTTTAAAGGCATTACTTTCCTCAATAGAATCAAAAAGTGGTTTATTAGTTCCCGGAATAACAGTTTGTGTATTAAAGTTTCCTAAATAAGTAGCTACTCTAATTGAGTATAAATCCCCTGTAGATATAAATACGATCCTCGATTTTTTACCTCTGAATTTTTCTCTGGTCTTTTCTAAAAATGTAAAACAATCTATATCATTTTGATATTCTGTTATAGGAAATGGTATACCATCCTTTCCTCTTAATTCATTTCGATCAAATCTAGTGTCTTTAAAAGGATTTATATTATCTGCAAACGTATTTTTAGCACCCTGTACCTCTGTCTTCCAAGCAGTTGCCAATGGATTAGATGGATTTAAAGACTTATCTAAAGCAATTTCTGCATCAATAAGCTGCATTTTCCTTTTTGAAAAGAAAGGTTTTTTAGAATATACTAAATTTTCATGATGCAAATCCCGCAGTCCCAATAAAGAAGCAAATGCTATGATATCTTTTATAGATTGAAGATATGTTTCATTATCAACCAAGGATTTAAAGGCTTTTTTTTCTGATTTCGTTATATCATCATGTTCAAAAAATTCAACGGCACTTCCATGATCTTGTGTCGGCCGTATATCTAACATACCAATACCGCCACCATTTGGAATTCGCATAGGATTTGGTATTCTATACTTAAGAATATTAAAATCCTGCGCTAATGAATTCGTTTTTCCATAGATTGCTGCCTCAAGAGATTTATCCTCTGGTTTAATTACTAATTTCTTTCCACCTTTAAAAGTAACTATACAAACTCCAATACCTCTGGCATGAACATCACTATCTGTTAAGCAAATCTCTGTAACCTCTGCATTTTCTATACAGCTCCAATAAAAAATATCAGATAAAGTCTGTCCTATTGTAATAAATAAATCACGTATTATCTCATCTTCTATAAGTTTATCACAAATTTGATAAAGCTGCATTGCCCTTTGTATATCTGCTCCTGTTGTGTCAGAAAAACTCTTTCCTATAATCGTATCTATATTACTGTCATTGTTTCGAAATGAAAATACAACTTTTCTCCATAAGTCCACTTTATTTTTATGTGGATTAACTTCTATATTGGGCATATCTCGCGATATCTTATTTATGATATTATTTTGAATTATATCAAATAATCTACAATAATTATCAAATTTTTTCTGATCATTTTTGAAATCTTTTAAATTTTTTTTATACTGTATCGGTGAATCCTCAACCTTTTCATAGGAAGAATTTTGAAATATGTTAGGCTGATTTTGTTTAATAAAATCTATTGTAAATTGTTTCTTTGTTTGAATTGGAATACTACTTTTTGATGTTTTTTTTGTATTTGGTTTTATATCTGGTTTTGTTTTCTTTTGTGCAGTATACAATATTAGCCTCCATCTTATAAATCAAAAAATTTATACTTTTTATTTTTTTGTGTATTTAATCGTCTTTTTATTTGCAGTAGTACTGCTGTACAGGCTGGTTTTTCTATCTGTGTAGCAATTTCTGCTGCTCTGTCAAGCCATTTATCGACTAAAACTTTTGCATCCGCAAGTTTTTCTAAAATGTCTGTTTCCTGATTGTTGGCATGATATTGTATCAGTTTATCTGTCGATTCTCTCAGCCATAAAATATATTGATTTTTTGCCTCTTTCGTTATCTGATAGGGAAACAAAACTCTATTTTCTGCTAAAGTAAGAACAGTCTCAAAAGATTCTTCCCGAACTGCCTTTAAAAAATTTTGATCATATTCTTTAAAATTTACTTCCTTTTGCTGGAAACACTCTCGAAAAGAAACTCCTGCTCCGTGACTGACTTCACTAAAAATCCTTGCTGGTTCATTTGCTACATAACTATAGTGATATGCCGGAAAAACAAGTACCGCTGTTCCATCAGAAAAAAGAAGTGTCACCTTTACACACTGTGTAATTTCAAATAAAAGGAGATGTAATATATTTAATTGATGTGGATCTGCATTTTCTATTCTAATTTCTTTTATTCCATCACAATTTTTAAATGCTCCATCTTCTATCTCTTTTATCTGTGCTGATAAAGTTACACACTCCAATCCTCGACAGTTATAAAAGGCATGTGCTCCTATTTTCCATATTGTATAAGGAAGTTTTATTCTCTTTAAATTTCTACACTCGCTAAAAGCATATACACCAATCTCTTTTGTTTTTTCTGGTAAGGATATTTCATAGAGATCCTTTCTTTTTTCAAATGCGTATGGTTTTACTTTCTGATCCTCATAATATTTATTCCATTCCATTTTCATCCTCCTCTCTGTACTTTCCAAAATTCGATACTTTATTATTACCTATCTATCATACCAAAATATACTTGTCAACTACAGTTTTATTTATATAATTATTTTATAAAACTACATTGTGATTTTTCTTTGTTTTTGATATAATTATTCTATTATGTTTAGCGTGAAAAAACGCGGAAATGGGGATTTTTATGGATTATCAAATGTTGGTTTTAGATATTGATGGAACTTTAACCACCTCTAAAAAAGAAATTTCACCAGAAACCTTAGATGCAATTATGAAAATACAACAACTTGGATATCATGTTGTTTTAGCCTCTGGACGTCCCACCGCTGGAATTGTGCCAGTTGCAAGACAACTCGAATTAGGAAAGTATGGAAATTATATTCTAGCATTTAATGGTGCAAAAATTATAAACTGTAAAACACAGCAAGTTATTTATCAAAAAGTCCTTCCTAGAAATATTATCCCTATTCTTTGGGAAGAGGCAATAGAAAACGGAGTTGGACTTATTTCTTATGAAAACGATTCAGTTATTACAGGAACAAAAATAGACTCTTATATGGAATTAGAATCTAAGATTAATGGAATTCCTATCCGAACAGTAGAGAATTTCTCTGAATATATAGACTTTGATGTAAATAAATGCTTGATGACTGGAGAACCTAGTATTCTTGCAGAACTAGAGCGAAAACTAAAACAGCGTTTTAACGGTTTAATCAATATTTTTCGCTCTGAACCATATTTTTTGGAACTCATGCCCCAAAATGTAGACAAGGCACATTCTCTTTCTAAACTGCTTGTTAGTCTTGGATTATCAGCAGAACAAATGATTTGCTGCGGAGATGGATTTAATGATATTTCTATGATTCAATATGCTGGTCTTGGAGTAGCTATGGAAAATGCACAAGATCTTGTAAAACAGGCTTCTGATTATATCACCAGTTCGAATGATAATAATGGAATCCTACAAGTAATACAACAATTTTTTCTGAATAAAAACAGTTGAGTTGTACGATTTACAGTTTGGAGGAGTTTTATGGAAAAGCACTTATATGATACCTATTTAGCCATTTTAAAGGAGGAATTGCTTCCAGCATTTGGCTGTACTGAACCAATATCGATTGCTTACGCTGCTGCAATGGCAAGAGAGATTTTAAATGAGATACCCGATCAAGTAGAAATTATTGCAAGTGGAAATATTATAAAAAATGTAAAGAGTGTTATTGTTCCGGGAACCGGTGGAAAAAGGGGAATTCGTGCGGCTGCCGCAGCCGGAATCATAGCAGGAGATTCTTCTAAAAAGTTAGAGGTACTTTCTCAAATACCAGAAGAAAAATATGCCCAAATTCAGGATTTTGCAGAACATGCGAATATAACGATTAATTTTTCGGATTCTGATCTGGTTTTTGATCTTATTATACGTTTATCTCGAAATGGCTCTTTTTCTAAAATCCGTCTTGCAGGTTTTCATACTAATATCGTATTATTAGAAAAAGACGGTAAAATTTTATACGAAAAACCACTTCCATCTCCTATCACTTCAAAAGATTCTTCTGAAGAGGAAATATCGGTTCAAGCCTGTTCTGAAAATGAAGTAGCATTTCAAGAAGATACTCATAACAAAGAACTTTTAACGGTAGAGCAGATTTTTCACTTTGCAAATGAAGTTTCATTAGAAGAAATTCGAGAAACAATTTCCAGACAAATTTCTTACAATATGGAAATTGCAGAAGAGGGGCTTCGTCATAATTATGGTGCAAATGTTGGACAGACACTATTAAAAGTTTATGGAGATTCTCTCTACATTCGTGCTAGAGCCAAAGCTGCTGCAGCTTCTGACGCACGAATGAATGGTTGTGCTCTTCCAGTTGTCATTAATTCTGGAAGTGGAAATCAGGGAATCACCGTATCTGTTCCAGTGATTGAATATGCCCGTTCTCTTCATATTGATGAAGAACGTCTCTTTCGCGCCCTTGTTATTTCCAATTTGACAGCAATTCATCAAAAAGCAGGAATTGGTTCACTTTCTGCCTATTGTGGTGCAGTGAGTGCTGGAAGTGCATGTGGTGCTGGAATCGCCTATCTATTAGGAGGCAACCTTCATGAAATTGAACATACTATTGTCAATGCTCTTGCTATTACATCAGGAATTATCTGTGATGGTGCAAAAGCTTCCTGTGCAGCAAAAATTTCTTCTGCTGTAGATGCAGGACTTTTAGGATACTATATGATCCTTGAAAATCAACAGTTTCGAGCTGGTGATGGAATTGTTAAAAAGGGGGTTGAACGTACTATTTCTTGTGTTTCACGTCTAGGGCGGGATGGTATGAAAGAAACGGACAAAGAAATCTTAGATATTATGCTTCATGAATAATTTATTGAAAATAGAAATTAGAAAAGAAGCTATTAGCCTAACAAACTAGTAGCTTCTTTCTATATTTACTTTGATTTTGCATTTCGGTAAAGCTTTCCAGCCTCTATTTCAATTCCTTTACGCTCAAATAACTCTGAAACTGTTACCAACTCATATCCTTGTTTTATTAATTCAGGAACTAAATATTCTACTGCATCGGCTGTCGTAGAGTATAGATCGTGCATTAAAACAATAGAGCCATCTTGCACATGATCTAATACTTCTTTTACTACAGAATCTTTATTTCTTGATTTCCAGTCTTCTGAATCTACAGACCAAGCTATCATTGGAACTTTCACTGTTTTATCTACGAGTTCATTGTGTGCTCCATAAGGAGGTCTAAGTAGTACATTACCTACAGATATCACCTCTTTAATACAATCATCTGAATGTTCTACCTCATAAATAATTTTATCTTTATCCAGTTTTGTTAAATTCTCATGACTATAGGAATGATTTCCAATCTGACAGCCCATCTCATAAGCACTTTTTACTGTATCTGGATATGTGTCCATTCGATTTCCCATAACAAAAAAAGTAGCCTTAGCACCATTTTCCTGTAATACATCCAAAATTCTCTTTGTTACTGGAGGATAAGGACCATCATCAAATGTAAATGCCACTAACTTTTTATTGTCTTCCTTCTCTGATTCAGATGGCTTGTCTGTTGGTTTTGGGGTTATGTCTGTTGGCTCTGGAGTTATATCTGTCGGTTCTGGAGTTATATCTGTTGGTTTTTCCGTTATATCTGTCGGTTCTGGGGTTATGTCTGTCGGCTCTGGAGTTATATCTGTTGGTTTTTCCGCTATATCTGTCGGTTTTTGAACTATATCCGTTGGACTGACTGATTCCTTTTTTGGTGGAGTTGTTTCACCTGTTGGCGTTTTCGTTTCTGGAGCATTATCTGTTCCTGTTGGCGTTTTTGGATCTGTTTTTTCTGGCTTATTTAATGTTTCCTGTTCTTTATTATCTGCTATAACTTTATTAGAATTTTGTGAAGGACTATCTGATTTAAAATTATTACTTAATGCGATTAATCTTTCTCCACATACAATAATTACCAAAATTGATATCACTGCTGCAAAAATCCAGCCTAATTGTAATCCATAAATACTCTTTTTTCTCTTTCTTCCGCGCATCCTAGCCATGTTTAAAACTCCTTTCCTATTAAACTTAGGATACCACAAAGTTCGAGAAATTTCATTAAATTTTTATGACAATTTAAAGAATTTTTTTAGGAATTTTCAGGATATTAGGGGAAATACTGAAACATATATTTATAAAAAGAACCCCCTGCCTGTTAATGAAGTCAGTTTAACTACATCAAACAGACAGGAGGTTTTTACTTCTTATTCTTCACCCTCTTGTAATTCACCTTCTTGCGATTCACTTTGGGCTGCAATTTCATATTTTTCTAAAATGACTTTTTGAATTCGTTCTCTTGTTTCAGAATTGATTGGATGTGCAATATCCCTATATTCGCCATCTCCTGCTTTTCTGCTTGGCATAGCGATAAATAAACCCTTCTCACCCTCGATTATCTTAATATCATGAACTACAAATTCATTATCTAGGGTAATAGAAACGACTGCTTTCATTTTACCTTCTTTACTTACTTTTCGCACTCGCACGTCCGTTATTTGCATTGTCTAAGCCCCCCAAGTAATTTAATGGCTTTCTCCGTTGTTATAGTTTTACAGAACATAACGTTCATTTTTTTCAATTACAATCTTAATATTTCCCTCTTCCCCAACATAGGTCATATTGGAACGAAGAGTGTCTCTACTTTCTACAATACAATTTTCAATATATGTGTTATCTCCAATATGAACATCATTAAGTACAATTGAATTTTTAATTGTACAATTATTTCCTACATAAACCTTCTTAAACAGTAGAGAATTTTCAACAACACCATTGATAATACAGCCACTTGAAATCATACTATTTCTTACAACTGCACCTGCGTTATATTTTGCTGGTGGCAAATCATCTACTTTAGAATATACATCTGGATACTGACGGAAGAAGTAATCTCTGATATCCTTCTTTAAGAAATCCATATTTGTCTTATAATAAGACTCTACACTGGCAATATTACTCCAGTAACTATCCATCTCATAAGCATAGAGTCTCTTTAAACTCTTATATCGAACCAAAATATCTCTTACAAAATCATGTCTTTCTTCTACTGCTGACTTTTCAATCAATTCAATTAGCTGTCTTCTACGGATTACATAAATACCAGTTGAAATCATACTAGAATTTGCTACTAATGGCTTCTCTTCAAAACCAGTAATCCTATTATCTTCATCGACATCAATCACACCAAACCGGCTGGAATCTTCATCTGGTTCTAACCGTTTGCAAACAACAGTAATATCTGCTTTTTTTGCAATATGATACTCTAAAACTTTATTATAATCCAGTTTATACACACCATCACCGGAAACAATAACAACATATGGCTCATGACTACTCTTTAAAAATCCAATATTTTGATAGATAGCATCTGCAGTACCACGATACCAAAAACCATTGTCAATCGTAATAGTAGGAGTAAATACAAACAATCCTCCCTGCTTTCTTCCAAAATCCCACCATTTACCGGAACTTAAATGTTCATTTAAGGAACGAGAATTATACTGTGTCAGAACGGCAACCTTTTGTACATGGGAATTTGACATATTGCTGAGAGCAAAATCGATACTTCTAAAACTCCCTGCCACCGGCATTGCAGCAATGGCCCTCTTGTTTGACAATTCACGCATTCTGTTACTGTTCCCACCGGCTAAAACTATACCTATTGCTCTCATCGTCTATCACCTGCCTTAATTATACTTTCTCCACTTGGCAATAAGCCACTTGGGTAATCATCTAATGTCGTTCCGCCACTGATTGCTGTGTTCTTTCCAATCCTTACATGATCTGGAATAACAGAGTCTTCTCCAATTGTAACAAGTCCATCTGTATAGATCTTTGGAAATTGTACATTTGTTTCTTCCTCTCCAACTCCCAATTCACATCCAGAACCAATAACACAATTTTCAGCAATAATCGCCTTATAGATCTTTGTTCCAGCTCCGATAGAAGTAGATTTCATAATAATAGAATCTCTTACAATGGCACCTGGTTCTATGGTTACACCTGAACCGATTACTGAATTATGCACTTCACCATAAATTTCAGTTCCTTCTCCAATGATACAGCGATCAATTACTGCATCCTGTGAAATATATTGTGGTTGTACAACATCGTTCTTTGTATAAATATTCCAAAACTCTTCATACAAATTAAATACAGGAACTAGATCGATAAGCTCCATATTGGATTCCCAATAAGAAGTAAGAGTTCCAACATCTTTCCAATATCCATTATACTCATATGCAAATACACGATCTCCACGCTCATGGCAATATGGAATAATATGTTTTCCAAAATCACAACCCGGCTGATCTTGAAGATCGATCAATGCTTCTCTTAATATCTTCCATGAAAAGATATAAATACCCATTGATGCCAAGTTACTCCGTGGCTTAGGAGGCTTTTCTTCAAATTCCAAAATTCTCTTGTTCTCATCTGTAATAACTACACCAAATCGACTGGCTTCTTCCATTGGTACTGGAATAGTTGCTAGAGTAATATCTGCATTATTTGCTTTATGGAACTCAAGCATCACTTCATAGTCCATCTTATATATATGATCTCCACCAAGTATCAAAACATAATCAGGATTATACTGCTCCATATATCTTAGATTCTGAAAAATTGCATTTGCTGTTCCAGTATACCACTCAGCATTTGTACTCTTTTCATAAGGAGGAAGAATAGAAATACCTCCAATATTTCGGTCGAGATCCCACGGAATACCAATTCCAATATGTGTATTAAGTCTTAATGGTTGATACTGTGTTAGGACACCAACAGTATCTACCCCTGAATTGATGCAGTTACTTAACGGAAAATCAATAATTCTATACTTTCCGCCGAAAGCCACCGCCGGTTTAGCAACACCAGATGTTAAAACACCGAGTCTTGAACCTTGTCCGCCTGCCAAAAGCATTGCTATCATTTCTTTTTTAATCACGTTATCACCTCTTGATGTTTAGGATAAGTATATTATACCATCTTATTTTGGAAATGTGAATATATTTCACAAAAATTTTTTTGAAAAGAAATTTTTTTTGTTCAAATATTTTATAATCTATTATGATATGATAAAAAACGACTTTGCATTTGCTTAATTTGTATCGTATTCATTTCACTAAATTAATAATTTATTCATGAAAGCTTAATTTCTTCTTATTTTTTTCGTTTTATTTATCTTGTATTCCTATGTACCTGCATATTGTATTTCTTTAAAAAATAGAGTACACTATTCACAAAAATCATACCATAGAATTCTATGGGGAACAGGATAGTAAGTATGTATCAGATTCATTTTAATGAACCCGTTCATGTACATTTTATCGGAATCGGCGGAATTAGTATGAGTGCCCTTGCAGAACTTCTGCATCAAAAAGGCTTTATTATCAGTGGCTCTGATCTCAAACATTCCAAAGTAACAGAACATTTAGAGAAAATTGGAATTCATGTAGAGTATGGACATCGAGTATCTAATTTAACGGAAAATATTGCCTGTGTTATTTATACTTCCGCTGTACAAGAAACAAATCCAGAATTGTTTGCTGCTAAAGCAAAGAAAATTCCAGTTTTAGAACGAGCAGAACTATTAGGACAACTAATGAAAAATTACCGTCATGCCATTGGGATTTCTGGAACACATGGAAAAACTACAACTACCTCTATGCTTTCTATGATACTTTTGGATGCAGAACTTGATCCTACTATTGCAGTTGGCGGAATCTTAGATTGGATCGGTGGAAATATGAGATTGGGAAAGTCCGAATATTTTGTCGCTGAATCCTGTGAATATACAAATAGTTTTTTGAAATTTTACCCTACCCATGAAATTATATTAAATGTTGAAGCAGAACATCTTGATTTTTTTCACAATTTAGAAGAGATACGTGATTCATTTCACCAATTTGCTCAAAAAGTTCCAAAAGATGGATATTTAATTATTAATGGTGAAATCGAAAATTATCAACAGTTATGTGATGATCTATCTTGTCATGTCGTTACATATGGAATTGCTGGCGAAAGTTCAAATTCTTACGATTACTCTGCCTCTGATATTTTATATGACAATTATGGTCATGGTAGTTATAATTGCTATCATTATAACCAACTTCTTGGAAGAATTCAGTTAAACATAATTGGACTTCATAATATCTCCAATTCCCTTGCTGCTATAGCTCTTGCGGATTCCCTTGGTGTTTCTTTTATTTCCATTCAAAGAGCACTTGCCTCTTATACAGGGACAGAACGTCGTTTTCAAATAAAAGGGGTGATTGACGGGGTGACGATTGTAGATGATTATGCCCACCATCCATCCGAAATTCGTGCTACTTTAACCGCTGCCAAACAGTACCCACATCATGACATTTGGTGTGTTTTTCAACCTCATACATACTCAAGAACAAAACAGTTTTTACAGGAAACGGCACAGGCACTCTCTCTTTCCGATCATGTCGTTTTAGCAGATATCTATGCAGCCAGAGAAGCCAATCCGGGAGATATTTCCTCAAAAGATCTATGTGATAAACTCAAAGAACTAGGAACCGATGTTTACTATTTTCCATGCTTTGATGAAATTGAAAATTTTTTACTAAGCCATTGTATTAGTGATGATCTCGTGATTACAATGGGAGCAGGAGATATTGTCATGGTAGGAGAATCTTTACTTGGAAGTTAAGTAACTCCTAGGTCAATATTTTTGCTCATCAAGGCAAATTATTCTATTTTCAAGTTGTGTAAAATATGTTACAATCACGTTATCGCTGAAACGGCTGCCGATTTTGTTGAAGGAAGCCGAATGGAGGAATCTGATGAGCAATATAAATCTTTCCAATGAATTCCGTCCAGAAGTTACCATCTTGCCCAATGATTTTATCGATCATTATATGCCCTCTGCAAATGGTACTTTTGTCAAGGTGTATTTATATCTGCTGCGTTTTAACGGATCGAGTGAAGAACTTTCTATCTCCCAGATTGCAGAAAAACTCGATGAAACGGAGAAGGATATCCTGCGTGCTCTACGTTACTGGGAAGAAAAACAACTTCTTTCTCTCTCGAAGGAAAATACTGGCGATATCACCGGTATCACAATTTTAAATCCAGTTATCCAAAAGGCACAAAACCAAGAAACAACTCCTCCAGAAAAAACTCAAGAGTTTCATCGTCCAAAATACTCAGATGCTCAGATTGCAAAGTTAAAGGAATTAGGAGATGTACAGTTTCTGTTAAACGCTGTAGAACGCTATTTGGATCGTCTGCTTCGACCAAGTGATATCCAATTAGTTCTTTATTTATATGAAGGACTTGAATTTTCTTCTGATCTCATCCTTCATTTATATGACTATTGTATTTCTATGAATAAAAAGAACGCCAGTTATATTGAGAGTGTTGCTCTCTCTTGGGCAAAGCAGGGAATTGATACAGTAGAAAAAGCGGAACATGCTTCTATGCTCTATAATACAGGTTATCAGGCTGTCAATCGTGCATTTGGATTAAATAGGATGCCGGGAGATGCAGAAAAGGAGTTTATTCTATGTTGGCTTAACACATATAAATTTGAAATTCCTTTAATTACAGAGGCATGTAAACGGGCACTTCTTGGTGCCGGAAAACCAGATTTTAAATATGCTAATGGTATTTTAGAAAGTTGGTATCGTCATGGAGTAAAAACGCTTAAAGATGTAGAAGTTCTCGATATCGAACACGCCAAACGTTCTTCTGTTGCTGCAAGCAGAGAACCAAAAAAGACAGGAAGAACTCCTTCTGTAAACAAGTTTAATGCCTTTCCGCAGCGTCAATATACTGAAGAGGATTTCCTTAACTTAGAACGTCAATTATTAAACAAGGGGAATTAAAAGGGGACTGTTATGCCATTAAAAAATTATCAATATCAACGTATTTTAAAAGAGTATGATAGACGCAGACTGCAAAGCCGAAATGATTTAGAACGGAGAAAGCAGGAAGTTTATGCAAAGATACCTGAACTTTCAGAACTTGATCAAAAAATTCGGGAAGGTTCTGTTCGTAGTGCAAAAGCATCTCTTTTAGGGCATCCAGAAGAATTGAATCAGTTGGCACAAAAAAATGAAATCCTATCAAAGAAAAAACTTGCTGTTCTTTCTTCCTATGGATATCCTGTCAATTATCTTGAACCAGTTTATTTTTGTCCAGATTGTCAGGATACTGGATACATCGGTAAAGAAAAATGTCATTGTTTTAAACAGGCAGTTGTTGATTTGATCTATTCGCAGTCCAATGTCAAAGATATCATTGTTTCAGAAAATTTTAAAAATTTTCGTTATTCCTATTATAATAATGATACTCCTGATCCGGTCACAGGTCTTACTCCTTTTGCTAATATAAAGACTGTTATGGGAAAGGTAAAAAATTTTATTTTAAACTTTGAAACTTCAGGAGAAAATTTAGTGATTTACGGAAATACAGGTGTTGGAAAAACATTTCTTTCACATTGTATTGCTGGAGAATTGTTATCGAGGGGATATACTGTTATTTACTTAACCGCATTTGAATTATTTCATATTTTAGAATGTTATAGTTTTGATAGAGATAGAAGAGTTCAAGAAGATTATGAAAGCCAATTTGAAAATATTTTAGATTGTGATCTTTTAATTATTGATGATCTTGGAACAGAATTGAGTAATTCTTTTATCAATTCTCAATTTTATTTATGTATCAATGAACGGTATTTGAAAAAGAATTCTACAATTATTTCCTCTAATTTATCTTTGCAACAGATAGGTTCTACTTACAGTGAACGAATTCTTTCCAGATTAAGTAGCAATTATACACTTTTAAGACTATTCGGCAAGGATATTCGAATTTTAAAGCAATTAGTAACCACTTGACGCTACTCTAAAATCAGGATATGATAAACATATACTTACATCGATAAATTTTTAAATAAAGCACATACTAATGATTATTATACTATTATACTGGAGGAAAAAATATGCCGCAAGAAAGTTTATTTCAAAACCTACCTGTAGGTACACTTGGAATTATTGCTCTGGAAAGTAGTCGAAAAATGGGGCAGAAAGTCAATGATTATATTGTATCTTGGAGAAAATCGCGTTCTGCCCTTCAGTCGTCTACTTTGGCATTTGAAGGATACAGTAGAGATAATTACTTAATTGAATCTTCCTGTCCAAGGTTTGGTTCTGGTGAAGCAAAAGGAATTGTGAAACAGTCTGTGCGTGGTGATGATATTTATATCCTAGTAGATGTTTGTAATTATAGCTTAACTTATTCTGTCTGTGGAAATTTAAACCATATGTCACCTGACGATCACTATCAAGATTTAAAGCGGATCATCTCTGCTCTAGGAGGAAAGGCAAGACGAATCACAGTTATTATGCCATTCTTATATGAGAGCAGACAGCATAAACGCAGCTCCAGAGAATCTTTAGACTGTGCACTTGCTCTTCAGGAACTGACCAATATGGGAGTAGAAAGTATTATTACCTTTGACGCACATGATCCACGTGTACAAAATGCAATTCCTCTTAAAAGTTTTGAAACAGTTATGCCAACTTATCAGTTTATTAAAGCTCTACTTCGAAATATTCCCGATCTTACTATTGATTCCGATCATATGATGATAGTCAGTCCAGATGAAGGGGCAATGAGTCGTGCGGTTTACTTTGCCAATGTCTTAGGGTTAGATATGGGTATGTTTTATAAGAGAAGAGATTATACCAGAATAGTAGACGGAAAAAATCCGATTGTAACTCATGAATTTTTAGGTTCGGATATCTGCGGTAAAGATGTCGTAATTTTGGATGATATGATTTCTTCTGGTGACAGTATTATCGATACTACAAAGGAATTAAAAAAGCGGAATGCTGGAAGAATCTTTGTCTGCTCTACCTTTGGACTGTTTACAAATGGATTAGAAAAGTTTGACCGTGCTTATGAGGAAGGATTGATCTATCGAATCATTACTACAAATTTAATCTATCAGCCACCACAACTGTTAGAAAGACCATATTATATCAATGCAGATATTAGTAAATATATTGCTCTTCTTATTGATACGCTAAACCATGATGGATCCATTAGTAGTCTATTAAGTCCTACCGATCGAATTCAGACTATTGTAGCAAAATATAAAGAAAATAACGGAATTCTTTTATAGAAAAGAAGGGAATGACAGATAATATACTGTCATTCCTTTTTATTATCATTAAATATACGTATCCAGTTTTTTGAACAAACATAAACTTTTACATTTGGACAACTCATTACTCATATTTGTCTTTTCACTAAAACTACTTTAGAAGCTTAAATTATGCAATAACTTTTCTATATCAGAAGACTTCAATACTTTCCCCATAGACACTACTTTTTCATTTACGACAAGTGCAGGCATACTCATTACACCATATCCCATGACTTTTTGTAAATCAGTTACATACTCTACTTCTACCATAAGCTCCATTCTTTGAACAGCTTCCTTTGCATTTTCATATAGTGTATGACAGGACACACAACCCAATCCTAAGACTTTGATACAACAAATATCTTCTTGTACTTTAGAATAACATTCTCTTGTCTTTTCTGTTTCTTCGGATATAGGATAGTCGGAGTTACAATCACAAATAGGGACTTTTTTTTCCTCTTTCCTTTTTCCAAACAGTGCCATAATAAATTTACCTCCATATAATTTGATTTATTTTTGATTTCTTCATACAACCTATACAAGTAGATATTGAATTGCATTGAAGAAATAACCAACAAGAATAATACCAGTAGTACAGATTGCAATAAAAATAACAAGCAACTTAGGCTTAACAGCCTTACGCAACATAATCATAGAAGGTAAAGACAAGGTTGTTACTCCCATCATAAAAGATAAAACTACCCCAAGTTGTGCACCTTTTGCTAATAATGCTTCGGCAATGGGAATTGTTCCAAAAATGTCTGCATACATGGGAATGCCTGCAACTGTAGCAATAATAACGCCTAAAGGATTGCCCGTTCCAAGAACACCTACAATAAAATTTTCAGGTATCCAGTTATGGATAAACGCACCAATAGCAACACCTACTAAAATATATAAGAAAACTTTTTTTGTGGTAGATACGACCTGTCCCCATGCGTATTTTATACGATCTTTAAAATGGAGTTCCTCTTGTACAACATCAATAGAACTTCCATTACGTATAAATCCCTCTACATAGTTATCAAGGTGCCACTTTTCAATCAAAGTGCCGCCTGCAACTGCTATTATAAGTCCAAAAATAACATAGGTTATTGCAACTTTCCAACCGAATATGCTCATCAACAGCACAAGGGAACCAAGATCAACCATAGGAGAAGAAATTAAAAAGGAAAATGTTACACCTAATGGCAATCCAGCACTTGTAAAGCCAATAAACAGTGGAATTGATGAACAGGAACAAAATGGTGTCACTGTACCAAGTAAAGCAGCAATAATGTTTGCTCTGATCCCATGAAATCTTCCAAGAATCTTTTTTGTCCTTTCTTGTGGAAAATAACTTTGAATATACGAAATAAGTAAAATCAAAACCCCCAAAAGTACCATGATTTTAATTGTATCGTAGAAAAAAAACTGTATACTCCTTCCTATTTTACCATTAGTATCTAAACCACAGGTATCAAGTAGATTGCCGATTAAACGGTTTAACCATTGCATACCTAGAATTTCGTTTTGGAAAAAATCCCAACCTGTTTTTATTATTTTCATAACAGACCTCTATTCATAGAAATATTGAAATATATCAATATGTTTTCTTTTTTATAAACCATGTGGAACATAAAAACTGCTACTTGTTACAACATGGTTTATCTTCTTTAGAAATATTTATTGGTGTAAGGGATTGTAGATAGTTGATTGCATATGCAACTCCCTCTTGAGAGATTGAGTAATGTGCCCATTTTTGCTCTTTTCTCATAATTACGATACCAGAATCACAAAGTATTTTCATATGATGTGATAACGTAGGTTGTGATATATGCAGATTATCTAACAGAACACAGGCACACTTTTCTCCCGTTATCAACTGTTTCAAAATCTGAATACGGTTTTCGTCACAAAATGCCTTGAAAATTATTGATATTTTTCTTTCATCAATCAGTTTTTCCACCTCCTTTAAAATTTCTCTCTATCACTATTATATTTAAATATTGAAATTTTTCAATATAAAATATTTAAAAATTCTTGGCAAATTGCAATAAAAAGTTGTCGCTTTAAGAAAATCAGATACAAGATATCATATTGTAAAATTTAATGCAATATCAATATGATATCTTGTATATTCAGTTCTTAGTGCAACAGCTCCTTCTTAGTTTCTATTCTTTTTGCTGCTTTTCCATAATTTTTATACCTTCTGGTGATATGGCAAGCCCACCTTCTCCTGTTTCACGCAAAGCTTTTGGTAACATACTTCCAATACTTCGCATCGTATCAATTACTTCATCTGGTGGAATTGCACTCTTCACTCCAGCAAGTGCTACATCTGCACTTGTCAGTGCATTCACTGCACCCAGAATATTTCGTTTAATGCAGGGAACTTCTACTAGACCTGCCACAGGATCACATGTGAGCCCCAATAAATTTTTTAGTGCCATTGCACAGGCATGAAGAATTTGTTGTGTTGTTCCTCCATATAAAAATACAGCTGCTCCAGCTGCCATAGCAGAAGCCGAACCAATTTCTGCCTGACACCCTCCTTGTGCTCCTGAAATAAATGCTCTTTCTGCGATTACTTCTCCGATGCCAGCTGCTACATAAAGAGCCTGAGTCATTTGTTCTATAGAAAATCCGAATCTTTCTTCCATCGTTACAAGTACTGCTGGCAGTACCCCACATGAACCTGCCGTTGGAGCGGCTACAATCCTTTTCATACAGGCATTGGATTCTCCCATCTTTACAGCTCTCATCATAACTGTAGTAATAAAATCCCCGCAAAGACTTTCTCCTTTGTCCAAATATTCGTTCAGACGCTGTCCATCTCCTCCAGATAAACCACTGCGTGAACGCAGTTTGCCATCGTATTGTTTATCTGCCTCTTTCATCGCTAAATACATTCCTTCCATTTTAGCAAAGGATTCTTCTTTTGTTACCTGTCGTTCTTTTATATCCTCTTTTAGAACAACACACCAAAACGGATCTCCTGATGCCGTTGCTATATTTGCAAGTTCTTCAAGTGATTTCAGTGCCATATTTTTCACCCTTTCCGACAGAAGTTATTCTTCCATACTCAAATATGTTACTTTAATAATTCCTTCTAAATGAGCCAGCCATTTTCTGGATTCCTCTGGCACTTCTCTATCACACTCTACCACCATGACCGCATGACCTCCTCTGCCATCACGATATAACTGCATTGTTGCAATATTAATTGACTTATGGGCAAGCATAGAAGTGACTTCTGCTACATGACCTGGCTGATCTAGGTTATGGACAATCAAAGTTGCATAATCACCGCAAAAATTCGCTTCCAATCCATCGATCTGTCGAATTCTTACTCTTCCACCGCCAATGGATTCTGCCGTTACTTCCAGTCTTCTTCCACTTTTTCCAGTTAAATTTAGTTTTACTGTATTTGGATGTGCTTCTGCAAAATCTGCTCTTCCAAAAGAAAATTCTAAGTTTTGCTGTTTTGCTAATTCAAAGCTTTCTGGAATTCTTTCATCTGCTGGCTTCATTCCAAGAAGCCCTGCAACCAATGCTCTGTCTGTACCATGCCCTCTTCCTGTTGCAAGAAAGGATCCATATAATCCAATCTCTGCACGTTCTATTGGCTCGTCCATTAATTTATAACAGATATATCCAATTCTAGCGGCACCAGCAGTATGAGAACTTGATGGTCCTACCATCACAGGCCCTAAAATATCAAATAGACTCATTATCTTTATCTTCCTTTTTCTTTTTTTGTGTTTGAGCTTGTGCAAAAATTTTTGCTGAAAAAGGGGCTAGATCTGTAGTAGAACTATATTTCCAAGCTCCATGAGAATCCCCCTTAAATGTGATCTGTTCTGATTTAGAGACATCCCTCCCTCCAAATTCTTCACTATCACTATTTAAAATTCTTTCAAATATCATTGGTTTATCATATCCGAAACAATAATTTTGATATGTCTGATCGGAGAGATTTAATAGGATTAAAAGATTTCCTTGTTCTGATTTTCTCTCATAAATATAAACACATTCTGTTTTTGCATCCGCCTCAATCCAACGAAATTTTTCTGGATGATATTCTCCCTCATAAAGTGCAGAAGTCTTTTGATACAACCCTGAAAGTTCCTTCATATAACGTAAAAAACTCTCATGAAGTGGATAACTTAATAAACTCCAATCCATTTCTCTTGATTCGTCCCACTCTCGAAAATGACCGATTTCATTTCCCATAAAATTTAGTTTCTTTCCCGGATGAGTATACATATACGTATACAATACCCTTGCCTGCGGAAATTTATACTCATACTCTCCCCACATTTTTTGAAGAATCGTCGCTTTCCCATGTACATTTTCATCATGAGAAAACGCAAGCAAAAATAATTCATTATAAAAATAGTGCATGGAAAATGTCAGCATATGATAGTGTTCAGAACGTTCCTTTGGTGGCTTTTTAAAAAAGTCTAGTGTATCATTCATAAATCCCATATCCCACTTGTAATCAAAGCCAAGACCACCATATTCTACTGGTGCGGTTACTTTTAAATAATCTGACGAATCTTCCGCAATCAACATCACATTTGGATATCGTTTATGCAGTCCTAAATTCATACGCTTTAAAAAGTTTAATCCACCTTCATTCACACCACAATTTTTATTTCCTTTCCAATAGATCACATTATTGATTGCATCCATTCTCAGTCCATCCATATGGTAAATATTTAGCCAATAATCCGCTGATGACTGTAAAAATGAACAGATCTCTCCACGATAATAATTAAATCCATATGTTCCCCATTGACTGTGTCCAGTATCTCCACTTGGATATTCATATAGAGCAGTTCCATCAAACTGTCCCAAACCATAATCATCTATTGCAAAATGAACTGGAACAAAATCCATTATTACACCGATTCCTTCTAAATGACACTGGTTTACAAACTCCATCAAATCCTTTGCAGTTCCATAACGGGAAGTTGGTGCATAAAAACCAGTAATTTGATATCCCCAAGAACAGTCTGCGGGATGTTCCGCTAAAGGAAGCAGTTCTACATGGGTATAGTTATTTTCTTTCAAATAAGGAATTAAAAGCTCGGATAGTTCATGGTATTTATACCATCCTTTTTCCCCTTCCCCCTTCTTTTTCCAAGAACCTGCATGAATCTCATAGATATTCATAGGCTTATTATAATTTTTTTCTCTTTGATTCATCCATTCTTGATCAGTAAATATATATCCATTTAAATCGACGATTACAGAGGCCGAATTTGGACGTAGTTCCATTCCAAATCCGTAGGGATCGGATTTATCAAGTGTTCTTCCATCTCTTGTCCAGATTCGATATTTATAAAATTGTCCTAACTCTGGTGTGGTTAAGAAACAAACAAATACTCCACTGTTTATTTCTTTATACATCCAATCCCCATTCCAACCATTAAAATCTCCAATAACCTGTACAGACTTTGCCCCAGGAGCATACACACGAAACCATACTCCTGATTGATTATCCTTATAGCCCGGATGTGCTCCGAAATATTCATATGCCTGAAACATTGTTCCACAATAAAAATCATGTAGTTGTTCCATCTTGTACCTCACTTTTCTTTTTCTTATGATTTTCGATAATAGAACGGATCACCTGATAAAGATCCGGTTTTAATTCTTCTATAGAAATAGGTTCTTTATATAAAATTGTACTATAACAGGTAGAGCTTACTAACTCTACAATCAAAAACAGCATGACTTCTGGATCTCGAAACTCTATCCCCGACTCTTTTAATATTTTATAGTAAACCTCTTTAAAATCAATATCTTCCTTTTGAATATTTGTAGTCAGAGCCTCTTTAAAAATTCCCCAACTTAAATTTTTAGAAATAAAATTCAGAAGTATTTGGTTTTCACTTAACTGATTAATAATATGATCACATAAAAAAATAATCCTATCTTCAAAATTTTCAATTTGTTCCTGTTTCATAGCTTCTGCTGCATTTAAAAAAATTTGACTGGATTTATGAGAAATCAGTTTATTCCTAATATCATACTTATCTTTAAAATAAAGATAAAATGTTCCTTTTGCCATGCCTGCTTTTTCCGAAATCTCTGCAATAGAGGTTTTACTTAATCCTTTTGTAGTAAATAAATGAAATGCTGTATTTAATAAAGAATCTTCTTTTTGTTGTTTATTTGATTCAATTTTTCCCAAGAAGACACCTCCTTTCTGCTATTGTCCTTATTATAATCTAAAAATGACTTTTAGTCAATCTGATGTTATTGTATAATTTGCCTGTATTGCCTTCTATTTTTTTTGTTCTCTTGATCAATTTTCACAATTTTATGACCGATAGTCATTTTTAATAATTTTTTAATTGACTATTGGTCATTTTATGATATAATGACACCAGAATAAGAAATGACTATTAGTCATTTACTAAAAATAAGGAGGAGTACAAAATGATACAGTTTGGAAAGAAAGTTGTAAAATATCGTATCCCCATTTTAGTTATCAGTTTCCTACTTTTGATTCCCTCGGTATTTGGTATGATTTCTACAAGAGTAAATTATGATATGCTCTATTATCTGCCAAAAGATATCGAAACTATGATCGGTCAGGATATTTTAATGGAGGATTTCGGTAAAGGTGCATTTTCTCTATTTATGACACAGGCAATGAGCAGTAAAGATATTATTTCCCTAAAGCAGAAGATTGAACAGGTTGAACATGTAGAAAGTGTTGTTTGGTATGATACTATTTTAGATAGTTCCGTTCCAATGGAACTCATTCCAGAAAATTACCTCTCTAAGTTCCAATCTGGTGATATGGATCTGATGGCAATTTTTTTCGATGATACTACTTCTGCCGATACAACCATGAATGCCATTGAAGAAATTCGCTCTATTGCAGGAAAACAGACCTTTTTAAGTGGTATGTCTGCAGTGGTTACAGATACCAAAAATTTATCTAATCAGGAAACCCCAATCTATGTATTAATTGCAGTAATTTTATCTTGTATTGTACTTGCACTTACAATGGATTCATGGCTGCTTCCGCTGTTTTTTATGCTAAGCATTGGCATGGCAATCTTATACAATTTAGGAAGTAACTATTTTCTTGGAGAAATTTCTTATGTTACAAAAGCATTAAGTGCAGTTCTTCAGCTCGGTGTCACAATGGACTATTCTATCTTTTTATGGCATAGTTATTCCGAACAAAAGCAACGGTTTCATGGAGATAAAGAACGTGCAATGGCACATGCTATTTCCAATACTATTACTTCTGTTGTGGGTAGTTCTATTACAACAGTAGCAGGCTTTATTGCCCTTTGTTTTATGAGTTTTACCCTTGGAAAAGATCTTGGTATTGTTATGGCAAAGGGAGTTGTTTTTGGAGTTTTAGGATGTATCACGATTCTTCCAAGTATGCTTTTAGTTTCTGACAGAGCAGTTGAAAAAACAACACATCGACCATTGATTCCTGACTTAGGAAGTCTTGCAACTGTAATCAGTAAACATTACTTTATCTTTATCACTATCTTTCTAGCTATGCTTGCCCCTGCCATTTATGGCTATACACATACAGATGTTTATTATAATCTGGATGAAACTCTTCCAAAAGACTTAGACAGTATTATAGCAAATACAAAACTTTCGGAAAATTTTCATATGAATTCAGTTCATATGGTATTAGCGGATAGTTCATTAAGTCCAAAAGATACCGTTTCTATGATGAATGAAATGAAATCTCAAGATGGTGTCAGTTTTGCACTGGGCTTTGATTCTATTGTTGGAACAGCGATTCCAAGAGAATTGATTCCAGATGAAATCAGTAGTCTTTTAAAAAGTGATCGCTGGCAACTTATCTTGGTTGGTTCAGAATACAAAACGGCATCGGAAGAAGTCAATCGACAGATTAATGTATTAAATAGTATTGTTAAAAAATATGACAGTAATGCAATGCTAATTGGAGAAGCTCCTTGTACAAAAGATTTGATCGAAATTACAGATAAAGATTTTAAGGTAGTCAGTGCTGTTTCTATTTGTGCTATCTTCTTTATTATCGTTTTTGTATTTCGCTCCATTTCACTTCCTGTGATTTTAGTTAGTGTGATTGAATTTGCTATTTTTATTAATATGGGAATTCCATGTTATACTCATACTTCACTCCCGTTTATTGCTTCTATCGTAATTGGTACTATTCAATTAGGTGCAACCGTAGACTATGCCATTTTAATGACAAACCGCTATAAAAAGGAACGCAGTAATGGTGCATCTAAGGAAGCTTCTATCCAGACTGCACTAGCTGCCTGTGTAAAATCCGTTATGGTCAGTGCATTTTGTTTCTTTGCAGCCACCTTTGGCGTGGGATTGTATTCCAATATTGATATGATCAGTTCTTTATGTACTTTAATGGCACGTGGTGCAATCATTAGTATGTTTGTTGTTTTATTACTGCTACCATCTTTATTTATGGTATTTGACCGTGTTATCTGTGCAACCAGTTTACATTTTTCTTCGGATAAAAAGAGAATATCCGAACAATCCACAAAAACTGTTTCAGCACATTAAAAAGAATGGAGGATTATTTTTATGAAACGTTATCAAAAATATATTGCAGCAGCTCTTACTATCTGTTTAACAACCAGTGCTACATTTTACTATGCTGACAATCACTCAGCAAAAGCAGATAATTCAATCGAAACAACAACGATTCGTTCTTCTGAAAAAACACAGGTATCAAAAACAGCTTCTAATCTCACTTCTAAAAAAGAAGAAATGGTATATATTTTTGCTAATTCAGACGGCAGTGTCGATCATACTTTAGTTTCTGCCTGTTTAAAAAATCCAGATTCCCTTTCTTCTATCAATGATATTTCGGATCTTACGGACATCGTAAACGTAAAGGGATGGGAAGAATTTTCTAAAAATGGAGATTCTTTGACTTGGGCAGCAGATGGATCAGATATTTATTATCAAGGTAAAAGTCAAAAAGAACTTCCTGTATCTGTAAATATCACTTATCTTTTAGATGGTAACGAAATTTCTGCACAAGAGCTTGCAGGAAAAAGTGGTAAAGTAACCATTCGTTTTACCTACGAAAACCACTCAAGAAAACAGACAACTGTGGGTGAAAATCAGGAAACTTTGGCTGTTCCTTATTTAGCTGTTACTGGAACAATGTTTGATCTGAATCAATTTGCAAATATTGAAGTTACAAATGGCTCTGTATTAACAGACGGCAATCGTGCAGTTGTATTATGTCTTGCTCTTCCCGGAATGACAGAAAGTCTTCAATTAGAAGATGATTCTTTACTCCCAGATTATGCAGAAATTACAGCGGACGTTTCTGACTTCTCTTTAGCTGGAACAGTTACTGTTTTCACCAACCAGCTATTTCAGTCTATTGCCAATAAAGATTTGGACAGCTTAGATAATTTTAGTATAGATAGTCTTAGTGAGGCTATATCAAAATTAAGTGAAGCTTCTATTCAATTAGAAGATGGTTCTTCCGATCTCTATGAGGGAGCTGTTTCCCTACTCTCTGGCACAACCTCTTTAGATAACGGAGTAAAAGACTTGTTTCAGGGTGCAACCCAATTAAACAGTGGGGCTTCTTCTTTAGCATCAGGGACAAAAGAATTAAGTTCAGGAGCTAAAACCGTACAGGATTCTGTAAAGACACTTGATGTAGGAATTAAAAATACTAAATCAGGAGCAGATAAACTGACGGAAGGATATGTTCCTGTATTAGAAGGTGTTTCTGCTCTTACACAGGGATTAAAGCAGACAGCCGATGGAATTGATTCTCTGTCTGATGGAATGGATACTGCCTATGAATCTTTAAAGCAGACGATTGCAGCAAATGAACAGGTATTAGAAGGATTAAAACAGGTTTATACTGCTGCTCCTTCAGAAAATTTTGAAAAGATGATTCAGACTTTAGAAGTTACTATTGCTGGTCAGAAACAGATTGCTGCAAGTATGACCGATGGAGGAAAAGGGTTAAAAGATGGTATTACAGCTCTTTGTGCCGGAACAAAAACAGTATCTGACGGAATAACTTCTTTAAGTAGTGGTCTAAATAGCCTTTCAAAAGGAACGCTCTCTCTAAAAGATGGACTTACACAATTATCAGAGGGCAGCAGCAAATTAGTTTCTGGTACTTCTTCTCTTTATCAAGCCTCTGTCCAAGTAAAAGATGGCACAACCACTCTTTTAGATGGTACAAAAACATTAGTTGATGGTGCAGACAAATTAAAAGATGGCAGTAGTAAATTAAAAGATGGAGCTTCCGATTTAACAGACGGAGCAAAGACACTTGCTGATGGAATTGCTGAATTTAACGAAACAGGAATTCAAAAGCTAGTATCTGTATTTGACAGTGATATAGAACTTCTTATTGACCGTCTATCAGCTATGACAGAACTTTCCAGCAAAGAAAACAACTTTTCAGGATTAATGGAAGGCATGGATGGAAGTGTTTCTTACCTATTAAAAACAAACGAGATTGAGAAATAAAATAAACTCCTAAATGATAAAAGGAAAATATCAAAAAATATGCTGATTTTTGATATTTTCCTTTTATATTTTCGCTGTGGCTTATTTTCTCTCTTAATTTGACAGTCCCCCTTTGCAATGATATAATAAATATCATGATTTAAAGGAGGTATTTATAATATGGTAATTCAGGTTTGTATTGGAAGTTCCTGCCATTTAAAGGGTTCAAGAAGTGTAATTTTAAAACTTCAAGAATTAATTCAAAAACATCAGTTAGAGGATAAAATAAGTTTATCTGGTTCCTTTTGTATGGGTCAATGTCAAAAAGGAGTTTGTTTAAAATTAGATGAAGAAATTTTTTCACTTTCTCCTGATACAACTGTTGAATTTTTTGAAAACGAGGTACTTGGGAGGCTTGGTTAATGGATGTTATAGGGTTTAAAAGTGCAAAATGTCGGAATTGTTATCGCTGTGTGAGAAATTGTGTCCTAAAGGCAATCTCTGTACAAAATTCGCAAGCCTATATTATGGACAACCGCTGTATTTTGTGTGGTCGTTGTTTAGATGTATGCCCTCAAAATGCAAAAACACTCATCAGCGATTTAGATCGTGTAAAACAATTTTTACATAAGGGATATCAAGTGATTATTTCTCTTGCTCCTTCCCATGCTGCCTTTTTTACTTCTCATACTCCTGGGCAGACAGTACAAGCACTTTATGAGCTCGGTTTTCATGCCATCTATGAAACTGCACAAGGTGCAGCTCTTGTAACTGCTCAGTATCGTGAGTTAATGAAAGAAAATAAGATGAAATACATTATTAGTTCCTGCTGCCCTTCTATTAATGATTTAATTGAAATTTACTATCCATCTCTATGTGAATATCTTGCGCCTGTAGTTTCTCCTATGATCGCCCATGCAAAACAGTTAAAAGTACAATATGGGAAAGAAGTCAAAATTGTATTTATTGGACCATGTATTGCCAAAAAACGAGAGGCAGAAATTGATCCTAGAACAAAGGGTGTAGTAGATGCAGTATTAAATTTTCATGAATTAGAAGACTGGCTAAAAGAAGAAAAAATTGTTCCATCTCAGTTACAGGAAGCCAAGTTCTCTGGAAAATCTCCGGGAATTCATCGGTTTTATCCAGAAGAGGGAGGAATTCTTACTACCTTTTCTACAGAGGATATTTCTTCAAAATACCGCCGACTTAGTGTAAGCGGTTTAGAAAATTGTATGGATCTGTTTTCTAGCCTGATGCGAAATGAATTAGAACCTTGTTTTCTTGAAGTAAATGCCTGTAACGGAGGATGTATTAATGGTTCTGCTCTATCATCATATCAAAAACGCTTTTCAGGTATGCTTTCTTTTCAGCGTTATGCCGCTTCTGATCAAGATAAAACACAGGTGGAAGAAAAAGAAGATAGTTTTCATGATATTTCCTTTATGCGTCGAACTTTTTCAGATCGTTCTCCAAAGATACAAGAACCTTCGGAAGAAGATATTCTTCGTATACTCCATCTATTAGGTAAACATTCCAAACAGGATCTTTTAAACTGTGGAGCCTGTGGATATAATTCCTGTCGTGAAAAAGCAGTGGCAGTTTTAGAAGGAAAAGCCGAACTTACTATGTGTCTACCTTATATGCAGGAGAGAGCACAATCAATGGCTAATGCAGTTCTTGATCATACTCCAAATATTATACTAATTTTGGACAGTAAAGGTCATTTATTAGAATATTCTTCTTCCGCTGAAGAATTTTTTGCACCTCTGGGGATTCTTTCACACGGGGTTTCATTTGATTCTTTTGTTGATATTGAGCCATTTTTACAGGTTCTAAAAACAAACAAGCCTATTTATGATCAAAAAGTAACCTATCCCGCTCTTAATCGTATCACTCTACAAAAAATCATTCCTATTGAACCACAAAACTGTGTTCTAATTATTTTAGATGATATTACTAAAGAGGAAGAAAATCGAAAAAAAGTACAGACTATTCGGCTTGATGCCCTAGAAATGGCACAAAAGGTAATTGATCGTCAAATGTTTGTTGCACAGGAAATTGCAGGTCTTCTTGGAGAAACAACGGCTGAAACAAAAGTTACATTGAATCGGCTGCGGGATATGATCAGTCAAGACGATACCACTTCAAAAAATCAGGAGGAAATTTTATGAAATTTGCTGCTGATATTGCTGGAAAAAGCCTGATTAAATATGGAGAAGAATTATGTGGAGATAAAACAGAAATTCTAACTGCTGGAGAGGATCAGATACTCATTCTTGCCGATGGAATGGGAAGTGGAGTTAAAGCAAATATTTTAGCTACTTTAACGTCTAAGATCCTTGGAACAATGTTTCGCTATAGAGCTGATTTAGAAGATTGTGTTCATACTGTAATTCGAACCCTTCCCACATGTAAAGTTCGAAAAGCAGCCTATTCTACTTTTAGCATTTTAAAATTAGGAACCGACGGAAGTGCTAGATTAATTGAATTTGATAATCCTTCCTGTATTTTTTTACGGAATGGAAATGTTCTTCCTCTTGAGTGGACACAAATTCAGATCGAGGGAAAAACCATTCGGGAAAGTCGTTTTTTTGTGGAATCGGGAGATTATTTAATCTTACTCAGTGATGGTGTTACCTTTGCAGGGCTTGGAGGTATCTATCCATTTGGCTGGACAAGAGAAGGAGTTTGTGAATTTGCTGCAAAACTTTCTCTTCAATGTCCTTGTGCAAATGAATTTGTTTCTCTGCTTCTTGACAAGTGTTTAGAATTATATAATAACCATCCCGGAGATGATACAACTTTATTAGCAGCAAGAATTCTATCTGCACCATCTGATCTTTCGTCTACTATAAATCTATCTTAAATTAAGGAGGCAAACATGTTACAGGGAAATATTGATATTGGTACAATTAAAAATGAAGTTCTCTATGAAGTTGCAAAACTTGCTTTTCAAGGGGAGTTAGAAGAAAAAAAGGATCAACTTCCATTTGAAATGATTCCTGGACCACAGGCAAATTTTCGCTGTTGTATCTATAAAGAAAGAGAAATTATCCGCCAGAGAATCTTACTTGCTCAAGGAAAATCTCCTTCTTCTAAAAAAGATGATAAAAATATCGTGCAAGTCATTAGTTCTGCCTGTGAAGAGTGTCCAATCACTCGTTTTGTCGTAACCGATAACTGTCAAAAGTGTATGGGAAAACGCTGTCAAAATGCTTGCAATTTTAAAGCAATTACCATGTCTAGAGATCGTGCTTATATCGATCCGTCCAAATGTAAAGAGTGTGGAAAGTGTGCACAAGCCTGTCCTTATAATGCCATTGCCGATCTAATGCGCCCATGCAAAAGAAGCTGTCCAGTTGATGCCATTTCAATGGATGAAAATGGCATTGTAATTATTGATGAAGATAAATGTATCAGTTGTGGAAATTGTATTCGTAATTGTCCATTTGGAGCAATTTCTGACCGCTCTTTTTTAGTTGATGTTATCAATTTGCTTCGTTCGGATATTCCTGTCTATGCAATGGTTGCCCCGGCCGTGGAGGGACAATTTGGTGCTCAGGTTTCCACTGGTATTTTGGCAGAAGGAATCAAAGAGCTTGGTTTTGATGGAATGTTTGAAGTAGCACTTGGTGCAGATTTTGTTGCTGCTTCTGAATCAGAAGAATGGTATGAAGCATATCAAGAAGGTAAAAAAATGACTACTTCCTGCTGTCCTGCCTTTGTAAATATGATTAGGAAGCATTTTCCTGAACTTACAAAAAATATTTCTACAACAATTTCTCCGATGCAGGCGACTGCAAAAGTAGTAAAAGCACTACATCCAGATGCAATTACTGTATTTATTGGTCCATGTATTGCAAAAAAAAGTGAGGTTCTCGATCATATTACAGAAGGTGGAACAGATTATGCCCTTACCTTTGACGAATTAAATGCAATGTTTAGAGCAAAAGAGATTGAGTTGTCTTCCTTTGGTCAAAATATGCAGCAAGGCAGTATTTTCGGAAAGAATTTTGCTGTAGCAGGTGGTGTAACAGCTTCTGTACTACAGGCATTAAAAGAAAAAGGTATACAAGCAGACATTCATGTAAAAGGATGTAATGGTGCTGCTGAGTGTAAAAAGGCATTGATGCTATTAAAAGCCGGAAAACTTCCAGAAGATTTTTTAGAGGGAATGTCGTGTGAAGGCGGCTGTGTAAATGGTCCAGGTGCAGTTTTAAGCGGTAGACAGGCACAATTAAATCGTGCTAATGTCCTAAAATCTGTCGATGATCGGGCTATTTATGATACAGTACATAGTTATGAAGATTGTAATATTACTATGCACCGTAAATAATATCCTTTTTTAAGAAATAAGAAAAGCACAAAAAACAGGTCAAAATAGACTTATTTTTTGTGCTTTTCTTATTTCTAAAATTTTCATATTAATACGAACTGCATAAATTTAATTTCATTTTTTTTTATTTTTTAAATATATTTTACATTTCTCCCATCTTGTGCTATACTATATTTAAATTAAATATTATAGAAAAAGGAGATGGGGAGATATGAAAAACATGAGGGCAAAACTTTTTACTCCTCTGTTTATTCTTGTACTTGCAGGCGGTCTAACAGGTATTTTATGTAGATATTCTCTAAACATGTTAAAGTCTATCAGTAATGAGATTTCAGATAAACATCTGCCACTCATTATGACAGTTGACTATATCTCATCGACCGTTCAAGAGCTTCAACAGCTCTTACTTACACACTGTATTTCTGAAACAGAGGAGAATAAACAGAAAGAAGAGTCTGAAATCAAACAGGCAAAAGCACAATTAAAAGCAGATATGGATAGTTATTATTCTATGCTCTCTTCTCAAAATAATCTAGAGCAGTCTAACTATACCACCCTAACGAAAATCTATGAACAATATCTAGAAAAGTATGATCTAACGCTCTCTTTAAGTTCCGCCGGACATGCTCAAGAAGCCGCTAGTAATGTAAATGGAGTATTGACAGATCTCTTTAAACAATTAGAACAACATGTGAGTTCTATTGTTAAAGATGCTCAACTAAGTGTTGCCTTTTCAAAAAGACAACAAGAAAATACCTATGAAAATGCCAATATCATGGTATTAGCTATGACAACAATTATGGTAGTAGTTGTTATTACTTCTGCTATTGTTTTATCTAAATCAATCGTTTCTCCAACTGTTCATGCAGAACGCAAGCTTCTTCAAATCATTGAAAAAATTGAAAAACGTGAAGGTGATTTAACAGAGCGAGTTCCTGTGGAATCTAAAGATGAATTTGGACGCTTTGCTCAAGGAGTCAATTCTTTTATTCATTCCCTTCAAGATATTATGAGTAAAATTATTTCTGCCTCAAATCATCTGACAAACTCTTTTGATACGATAGCCTCCAATATTACTAAAGCAACTACTACCTCTCATGATATTTCTAGTACAATGGAAGAACTTTCTACTACGATGGAAGAAGTTTCTGCCACGATTGAAATTGTCAATGCCAATACTGCCGAAGTAGGAAATGAAGTAAAAGATGTTGCCAACTCTACAAATAATATTTATAACTATACCAATGAAATGAAACATCGTGCAGAACAGTTTGAAAAAAATGCAGTTTCTAACAAAAAAGCTACAAATGAGATGGTTTCTTCCATTGTAGAAACTCTAAAGCAGGCAATAGAAGACAGTCAAAGTGTTAATCGTATTAGCAAATTAACCAATGAAATTTTAAGCATTGCAAGTCAAACTAATTTATTAGCTTTAAACGCCTCTATTGAAGCAGCAAGAGCTGGTGATGCTGGTCGAGGTTTTGCAGTAGTTGCAGATGAAATTCGTCAGCTCGCAGATAACAGTAGAGAAACTGCCAACAATATACAAAATATCAATCAGATTGTTATAGCTGCAGTACAAAATTTAAGCGAACATGCCAATACAATGGTTGAATATATCGACTCTACTATTCTTCCAGATTATGATTCTTTTGTTGCCTCTGGAAGACAATATTTAGAAGATGCTAAATATGTCAATGGAACGATGAATGATTGTACGAATAAAACAGAACAGCTTCAAAGAATCATCAGCGAATTAGTGGAATCTATGGATGGAATTGCTGCCTCTGTAGGTGAAAGTGCTAACGGAATTTCTA
The DNA here is from genome assembly GCA_947089905.1 of uncultured Lachnospiraceae bacterium. Taxonomy (GTDB): domain Bacteria; phylum Bacillota; class Clostridia; order Lachnospirales; family Lachnospiraceae; genus MGBC140009. The sequence goes on along the minus strand of CAMUMG010000002.1, from coordinate 39,072 downwards.
AATCTTCTGCTAACACAACAGAGATGGTCACTGAGATTATGAACATTAACAAAGAGGCTGGTTTTAATATAGAAATTGTTGCGCAATTAAAGGAGCGGGCAGATGCGTTCCGAAATGTTTAAGAAAGGGGATGTTGTAAGTGAAGAGAAAAATTATAGTATGTTTTCTAGTATTACTTTTAGCATTGCAAAGTACTATAACTGTACAGGCAGCGGATCTTTCTATTCACGAAGAAACTTCTGGTAATTTCATTCCTGTCTATAGTTATAAAAATCCATTTCAAAATAAAAATACCTCCGCAGGTGTCCGAATTCGTTTTCATGCCGTTCCTAACGGTGATATACATGTTTTAGGAACTATTTTCTCTCTGCACGGAAAAGGGGACTATGATGGAAGAATCTTCTTTACACCTGGCTCTTATCTTGGCATGAATGTTGCTTCCTTGGGTTTTTGGGATGCCAATTTAGTAGATTACCTTCTTATAGAAGACTTTATCGGTGAAGGTGCAGATATAGAAATTGCCTTTACCCCTAATGGTTTTACTGTAAGTGCTAATGGAACACTCTGTTTTGATCAAACGATTTTGGAAGATGAAGAACGTTCTAGTAATGTCACTTTACAGGAGTCTTTTTCTTGGTCTGCCCTACTTGAGTGGTTCTCTCATGCAGATACTTTGTATTTTGGATACGGCTCATTTTGGAATGGAGCAGGTTTTGATGAATCAAATATCGAACTGACTGATACTTTCTTTGAATTAGCAGATGGAACCGTAGTTGGTTCTTATTTTACAGAAAATGAAATGAACGAGCCAATTGAGATTGTCACATCTGTTCAAACGATTGATACAGAAAACTCAAAATTAGTAACAGTAGAATCCCTAGATCTCTCGTACCATACAGAAGAGTTTGGTAATTTTACTCCTATTTATACATATCCTAACCCATTTATTGGAAAAGATACCTCACAGGGAATTATTATCGAATTTACTGCTAATTCTATAGGAGATATCCATCCTCTTGGAACTATTTTTTCTATCTGTGGAACAGAGGACTATGGAGGAAGACTTTATTTTACTCCTGCTTCCTATTTAGGTTTTAACAGTCCTTCATTTGGGGGATATTTTGATGCAAACTTAAAAGATTATCTTCTTGTAGAAGATTATATCGGGGAAAAGGCAGATATTCGTATTGAATTTAAACCAACTGGATTTCATGTTTATTCAAATGATGTTCTCTGTTATGATCAAAGTATTTTATCAGATGAAGCAAGAGGTAGTCAAAATTATACTGCTTCTGATTTTTCTCCAGTATTAGATTGGATTACTGGTGCAGAAACCCTTTATTTCGGATATGGTTCTTGGTGGAACTCGGCTTCCTATGATGAAGCAAATATATTGCTTTCCAACATTTCTTTTCGTTTAGCTGATGGAACAGAGCTTGCTTCTACAAAAGATTTTAAGGTCTATCAATCTGTATTAGATGCTATTGAGGATAAAAAACTTCTTTTCCAAAATAGTTCTTCTAGCACGAATACGAACCAAACTACTACTGATACAAAAGAGGAAACAGTTCCTCCATCTTTAGATACGAATTGGGATAATGTTGAATATGAAGGGACTTCTATTGCCCCTATCGCTAATACTGCGGTATTTGTTACAATTATAATTTGTATTTTCATGATTATTTTATCCTGTAGAAAAAAATCATATCCTCCAGAGGGATAAGAACTAAAAAACAGACCAAATCTTAGTCTAATGTTGGGATTTGGTCTGTTTTTTAGTTCTATATTATTTCGAAAATACTTGTGGTATTTTCGATGCTAGTTGAATTAATTCATAAAATTCTTCTTTATATGGATCGGAAATCACTGCGTCTAGTTTTTCTAACTGTTCTAGTATTCCTTCATAACTTGTTGTTCCTTTATAATTACTTTCTCGTAGTAACATTCCAAATTGTGCCACACATGCGGCAAATTGTAGGTTTTCAGATGGAAATTCTCTATAATCTACTTTCATAACAGGTTTAGAAATAAGAATACTTTTTTCTCCATCTGGTTCTTTATAGCGGATATTTATTGTCATCCATTCATCAGAAGCTTCCTCTAATGTAGAATCACTTTGATATTTTAAATCTGTTCCCTTAATTTCCATTGGACTGTCTACTGGCACTATCTCATATAATACTGTCAGGCGATGACCTGCACCAATTTCTCCAGCATCTTTGGTATCATCTTCAAAATCCTCTGTTTGAAGCAATCTGTTTTCATAACCAATAAGTCGATATCCTTTTACATTCTGTGGATTAAATTCTACTTGAAACTTTACATCTTTTGCAACTGTAAATAAAGTTCCTCCCATCTCCTCTACTAAAACCTTTTTCGCTTCTAAAATACTATCAATGTAAGAATAGTTTCCATTTCCTGAGTCTGCCAAGGTCTCCAATTTATTATCCTTTAAATTTCCTCCTCCAAAACCAAGAACAGATAAAAATACTCCTTTTTCTCTTTTTTCTTCAATCAATTTTTCTAATTCACTTTCACTGCTTAATCCTACATTGAGATCCCCATCTGTCGCCAAAATAACACGGTTATTTCCCCCTGAAATAAAATATTTTTCTGCAATAGCATATGCAGTTTCAATTCCAGCCGATCCATTTGTTGAACCCTCAGCCTTAAGTTCATCTAAGATAGTTGCAATTTCAAGTCGATCTGCTCCGTCTGCTCCTTCTAACAAAATTTCATCTTTTCCTGCATAAGTAATAATAGAAATCCGATCAGCACTTGTTAAATTTTCAAGTAACATTTTAAAGGCACTCACCATTAATGGAAGTTTGTCACTACTGTACATCGAACCAGAAACATCTAGTAAAAAGACCAAATTTGAAGCTGGAAGCCCTTCTTTAGAAAATTCTTTTGCCCGAATTCCTATTGATAATAACTTAGTATCTAAATTCCAAGGGCAGTCTGCTAATTCTGTAGAAATGGAAAATGGTTCATCGCCCTTTGGCGCATCATAATCATAATGAAAATAATTGATCATCTCCTCAATACGAACTGCACCCGGATCAATACTTCCTTGCTCTTTTAATAATCTTCTGATGTTGGCGTAAGAAGCTGTATCTACATCAGCCGAAAAAGTGGAAAGTGGCTGATTTTTTACTGACAGAAAACGATTTTCATTAATTGAAGAATACTCTTCTGTATTAAATTCTGGCTCTGCTTGTATAGGAAATCCTGTTTCTGTATTACTCATATCTGTCATTTGTATTTTCATATCTCCCATACTTTGCATGGAATTTTGATTCATATAATTTCCATCCATGCTTTTTATCTGCTTTCCACATCCAATAAAGCTAACTCCTGTTATAAAGCACAGAAATAATACTAGCTTTCGTTTCATAATCTACCTCCATTTCTTCCGTTTCAAACGGACTACTATTTTATCCCCTGCAAATTAGACGAAACAAAAGAAAAAAAGTTTCACATATTGTATTTTTTTAATACTTAAAATATGATAAAATTAGTTTCTATAAAGAAAGGAGGAGATAAATTGGAACTAAGACAATTTCGGATTGGTTCTCTTACTCTTACTTCTAATGTCTTTATGGCACCGCTTGCTGGATATACGTGTTATCCATTTCGGATGTTATGTTATGAGTTAGGAGCAGGACTTTGTTTTACAGAAATGGTCAGTGCAAACGCATTAAAATATAAAGATAAAGCAACACAAAAACTATTATTTTCTACTCCCAAAGAGCCCATTCGTGCCGTTCAGCTCTTAGGTGGAGATCCTAGAATTTTGGAACAAATGGCATCTGATCCGCTCTTAGAATCTTTTGATTTGATTGATATTAATATGGGATGCCCCACTCCGAATATCTATAAAAGCGGTGAAGGAAGTGCTTTGCTAGAAGATCCCAAACGAGCGGCAGCGATCATCCGTGGAGTAAAAAGAAGCGGGAAACCAGTATCAGTAAAATTTCGAGTTGGTATTTGTGAAACCTCTCTAAACGCTGCGGAATTTGCTAAACTCTGTGAGGACTCAGGAGCAGATTTCATCACAATTCATGGAAGAACTCGTTCTATGATGTATGATGGAACCCCTTATTACGATCAAATTCAACAGGCAAAATCAACAGTAAAAATTCCAGTAATTGCAAATGGCGGAATTTTTTCTACTAAGGACGCGGAACAAGTCATGTTTCAAACAGGTGCAGATGGTATCATGTTGGCAAGATATGGTCTGCAAAATCCATTTATTTTTAGCGAATTAACTAATAAACCTATAACCAAGAGTTTATATCAACTTCTCTTAGAACAGCTCTCCTTAGTAACAACATATTATGACGAAACTTTTTCTCTTACTTATATGAAAAAAATCGTTTCGTATAGTATGAAAAAACGAAAGGGTACAAAGCAATATAAATCTGCACTATATCAATGTGGAAATCCAGAAGAACTAAAAGAATTACTTGGGATTATATTTAGTGAAAAGGGAGGAATTTGATGTTACAAATAGAACAGGGCAAATTAGTTGCCTATAATGGAAGAGATACGATACTTTCTATACCAGAAGGTGTACACACAATTGGAACAGGAGCATTAAAAGGTATGGCATCTCTCGAAGAAGTTTATCTTCCAGATACTGTTTCTGTCATTGAGTCAGATGCTTTTAAAGGATGTCGCAAATTACAAAAGATTAATTTTCCTTCTTCTCTCATTTCTATTGGAGCATTTGCTTTTCACCGTTGCCATAGTCTGCGTGAAATCTCACTGCCTCCTAGTATTACTCATCTTCCTGACTGTGTATTTCTATATAATGACAGTCTTACAAAACTTTCTATTCCTGGAGTAAAAACATTGGGCAGACAAGTCTTTTTAAATAATGTAAACTTAACAGAACTTGTTATCTGTACAGATCTTACAATTTCTCAGATCTGTGATGTTTTTACTGGATGTAGTAAAATACATCAAATTGAACTTTCGGATGGAAAAAAATTTGTACTAGATCAACTTTTTGATGCCTTACTTCCAACCTCACCAGTTCCAGAAGTTGTCCGTGCTATTGTTCGAGATATCTTCCGAATGATGGAATTTGAAAAAAGAACTTTAGTTCGATTTTTGACCAATTTACGACAAGTAGAACTTCCAGAAGGTATTGAACAACTTGGAACAGGCTGTTTTTTTGATAAAAGGGGAATTATTGGTGTAAAACTTCCCAAAAGTCTTAAAGTTATTGGCAGCAAAGCGTTTCGAAATTGTATTAGTTTAGAAAGAATTGAACTTCCCTCTTCTGACTTTATGATTCAGCCAGATGCCTTTAAAAACTGTACCAGTTTAAAATATGTTTTATACAATGGGATAGAATATGAGTTTGTTGGAGTAAATAAAATTATTTCTCAATCAGATTCTATTCCTGATTTAATCCATACCATTCATACACAGATTCTTAGTAATTTCCTTTTTTGTGGAACCACTTTAATATCCTATCGTGGTTCAGAATCTAGGGTTACCGTTCCGAATGGTATTACCCATATTGCTCCAAGAGCATTTGCCGGAAAGGAAGAAATCGATCGAATATTGCTTCCAGATTCTGTAGAAGAAATCGGCGAGGAAGCTTTTTCCGACTGTTTACTTCTTCAAACCATTCTTCTTCCAAAACGTTTAAAAGTTCTTGGAAAAGCTGCCTTTTTCAACTGTGTCAAATTAATTCGTGTTTGCCTGCCAGATGAAATTCATAGTATTGCAGCCTCTGTCTTTAATCGCTGTCGCTCTCTTACCGAAGTTACGTTTAGTTCACAGTTATCTGAAATTGGCGAAATGGCGTTTTATGGATGTCGATCATTAAAGCAGTTTTCTATTCCAGAACAATTAAAAAGATTAGGAAGTCTTGCCTTTTATCAATGCAGCTCCCTTATTCAAGTTGAACTTCCTGCTTCTATTGAACATCTTGGAAGTAATGTTTTTACTGCTTCAGGAGTTCACAATGCGGTTATTTCCTGCGATCCTATCGAATATGGAAGTAATATATTTTCTCAATGTCAACGATTAAAACATCTTATTTTTGAGGAGGGAATTCGTTTTATTGGAGATAAATTTGCATTTCAATGTACACATCTTTCTCATGTCGTATTTCCTAACTCACTATGCCAGATTGGAAGAAATGCTTTCGAAGGAAGTCCTTTTTTAGAAAAAGAAACTGTATCTGGACAAATTGGTTCTTTCCTTTTAGATGGCTCTTCTTTTTCAGGAGAAGTTCATCTTTCTGAAGGAATTACTTCTATTGCAGGAGGTGCTTTTTATGGAAATGATGCCATTACTCATGTTACTTTGCCAAACTCTTTAAAATCTATTGGCTCACGGGCATTTTGTTCCTGTTCCTCTCTAAAATCTATTTATATTCCTGAAAATATTACTGAACTTACAGAAGGTATATTTGCTTATTGTAGCAATTTGCAGTCGGTAGAAATATCTGGTTGTATTCGCTCGATTGGAGATCGGGCCTTTTATCAATGTAAGCAATTTTCAGGACTAGATCAGAACTCTCAAAGTATTGCCAAAACAGCTTTGCATATTGGTGCAGAGGCCTTTTTTTCATGCCTATCTATGTACCATTTTGAAACAGACACCGAAGATATTGGTACAGATGCTATTCGAGAAACTGCCTTTTGGAAAAACTTAAAACAAACTTCTCCTTTTGTGATATTTTCTCATACTCTATTAGATGGTATGTCTGCTTTTGGAGAAATTGAAATTCCAGATGGAATCCAGACAATCGCTCCGTACGCCTTTGCAGGAAATACTAATATCACTTCTGTTGTATTTCCAACAAGTTTAAAACACATCGAAAAAAATGCTTTCTGTGGATGTTCTTCTATTATAAAACTTTCTTTTCCATCCTCTTTTATTGAATTAGATCCATATTGTTTTTCTAAATGTATTAAAATAACTCAACTCTCTTGTCAAACAAAACTTCTTTCTAAAGGAGCATTTTCTTTTTGTACCAGTCTTAAAGAAGTCCTTTTGCCATCGACAGTTCAATTAGAAGCAGAAACATTCTTTGGTTGTACTTTTTTAAATCGCTTAGAAATTCCTTCGGTTATAGAGATTGGAGAACAATGTTTTAGTGGATGTAGTTCTCTTTCTGAGCTTTCTCTTACACATGTAAAATATATTGGAACAAAAGCCTTTGAACATTGTGATTGCCTTAAAATACTTTCTCTTTCCTCAGAGGTCATATTAAAAGATTATGCCTTTTTAGACTGCGGTAGACTCTCTACATTAATTCTTCCGTCTATAAAAAAATCCAATTTTCGGATTTCCTATTCGGTATTTTCAGGTTGTACTTGGCTTCAAACTATTTTTAGTGGACAAAATAAATATCTATTTCATTCTTATCAAGATTTGTTTTATGACGAATTTCCTATATTCATTCGAGAAATTTTTATGAGTGCAATAAGTTGTTTTTTTGTCAATGAAAACTTTTCTATTATTGCCTATCAAAACAATGGAACAATTTTACGAATTCCAGAAGGAATACAAAAAATTGAAGGAAACGTTTTTCAAGATGTTATGAATTTAGAGGAAATTTCTTTTCCAGAAAGTTTAACTTATATTGGTCCACGGGCATTTACTGGTACAAAATGGCTTACTATACAACGTGAAAAAACACCATTTGTAATTGTTCATGGTATACTATTAGATGCTGCAAGCAGTAGGGGTGTAGTAAAAATTCCTGATCATGTACATCTTATTTCTGGTTGGGCATTTGCGAACTGTTTTGATCTTACGGAACTTATTCTATCTTCAAAAACTACTTGGATTGAAGAATTTGCCTTTCGAAATTGTATCAACCTACATCAAATTACGGATCAAAGTACTTCAAACGTCTATGAACTTCGAGCAATTTCTGATCAAAATAGAGAGCTTTCGCCTTGGATTTTACGTATCTTTCATGACTGTTATAACTGTTTTAAGATGGCCTCGAATGGACTATTAGAAGAATGTACTGGAAATATTAGTGATATGGTGCTCCCAGAAGGAATTATTACATTAGGTAAAGGAGTCTTTGAAGATGGAAATCTTTTAACACGTATCCAACTCGCAAAAAGTACACAATTTATTGAAGAGAGAACATTTGCAGGATGTAAATGGCTCACCTTCGTTTCTGGAAGCTCTTCATTAAAACGAATTGGAAAGCAAGCGTTTGCAGGATGTATCTGTTTAGAAGAAATTCAAGACTGTAAAGAATTGGAAGAACTTGGAATGGGAGCATTTGAAAATTGTACTGCTTTAAAACGTTTTTTCATTCCAGAAGGAATTTCCACTCTTCCAGATCGTATCTTTTATAGGTGTCATAACTTAGAAGAAGTTATCCTGCCTTCTACCTTAGAGAAAATAGGCACAGAAGCATTTGCCTTTTGTTACTCCTTAAAAACAATCCAACTTCCAAAGGGCATTAAATTTATAGGAGAAGGGGCATTTGCATGGTGTGATTGTATTTTAGAAATGAATTAACTTGAAAGAAATGAGGTTCATTTATGAGATATCGTCCTTTAGGTTCTACAAACCTATCTGTATCAGAGATTGGATTTGGTACGATTCCTATTTTACAGGGAAATATTCCAGTCCTTCCAGAATACTATAATTTAACCCAAGATGAAGCACTTCATCTGTTAAATTATGCGTTTTTGCTTGGCTGCAATCTATTTGATACTGCTATTGTCCCAGAATATGGAGATGCAGAAATCAAACTTGGAAAATTTGCTACTATGATCGATAGAAATCGTCTTATCATCTCTGATAAAGCACGCTGTTTTACTGGGAATGAAATGTATCAGGCAGTCCTTACATCCTGTGAAAATCTTGGCTGTACCCCTGATCTATATTTTGTTCATCAAGTAGATGAGACTTCTGAAAATATTGTATTTGCAAAATATGGCGCAGTTGATGCTTTAACAGAATTAAAAAAGGAAGGCAAACTCCGTTTTGTCGGAATTGCCTCCCATTATTATGACATTTTACTTCGTGCTGCTTTTGATGTACGAGTTGATGTATTACAAGGCAGTGGAAATCTTTTAGAACGTGGCATGTTAGAACGGATTCAACTTGAACCTGCCTTTCGTCAGAAAGGAATTTTAGTAAATAAAGTATATGCTGCTGGAATTCTACCTTCTTTTTTTTCAGAAGATACATTGATTTCTAGCGTACTTTCCTATCCCATTAGTTGTGCGTTAATCGGATTTGGCACAAAGGAGCACTTTGATCTTGCAGTTCATACAGAAGAAATTTCTGGTGTAAAACTTCCAAGTTTCGACCAAGTCATTGGAAAACTGGAAAAGTATTTTCACCCAATTCCATGTGATCGTTGTCAACGTTGTTACTGTCCATTTGGAACAGAAATTCATACACTTTTTAGACAGTACAATTACTACCATCTTGGAAAGAACTATTGGGCACTCCGAAAATTAGATCTTGGAATTCGCGAAAGTGCAAATTACTGTCGTAACTGTATTTCTATGACATGTATGAAACAATGTCCAAAAAATCTTAGAATTCCTGATTATATTCAGCAAATCGAATCCCTTGTTGCAATTCACGTTCATAATTCTAGGATTTAATCCTCTCCTTTTACTGTTACTACTGTTGTAAAGGTCTTTTTCTTTCCGCTATAAAGTGTAACGGTGGTTGTGATTTTGGCAGTTCCTGTTCCAACTGCAGTCACAAGACCGTTTTTACCAACCAATGCCACTTTTTTATTACTGGACTTAAATTGAACCTTAACTCCACCATAAGCACTTCCCTTCATCTTCTGATCAAAGCTTGTCACTTTTTCTAAGTGAGGAGGCATACTTACTTCTAAGGTTTTACGTACAGGAGTTTCTTCTTCCTTTAATACTAATGTCAAATTCTTCGGAACAGTAATCTGAGAAATCAACGCTGTAATAATGGAATTTGCCGCTGCCTTTGGAAGCATAACATAAGTTTCTGTGCTGATAACATGTAGTGTTACTGCTCCATTCTCATCAACAAAATAATTAAAACTGCGAACTAGAGTTTCTAACTTTTTAGTGTCTGGATTAAATTGATATAAATATACTCGCTTTCCTGAAGAAAATCCAGTTCCTTTTGGAAGAGAAATCGTTAATTCTGCCTGTACTGGAAGTGCACGACGTTCTCTGCCAACCGCTGCTACACCACCACTTACATATTTTTTATCCTTTTTTAAAACATTCAAAACATCTTCTTTTTCTGAAACAGGTAAAATATTTAACAAAAGAGAAGCATCTTGTGTAATCTTTTCTGTATTAGCAAGAGCCTCTTTGGTAAACATCCACGAATACTCTTTCATTGCTACAGTAACAGACTTCTTTTCTTCCTTAGCTACCTTTAAAACTTCCGTCGGCAGTAAAAGATCGGCAAGTTCCCAATCGGTTCCTTTCTTTAATTCGCTGACAGGAACATTTACCAATATTTCCTTAACAGTATCTTTCTTTAACTGTTCTACTAACTGTTTCTGCGGAAGAACAAATTCTAATGGGATTGGTTCTGTAATCTCTGCCTTTTTTAACAGATCCTTAACCTCTTTTGGAAAATCTGGTTGAGGTAGTTCTATTTCCATAGATACTCCTTCTGTTTCAGGCAGTTTTTCAACTTTTCCCTGTGCTAAATAGTAATATGCTTTTACTTCTGTTTCCTTTGTTTCTTTGGATGTCGTTAAAACAATTTCTAATACTGTTCCATTTGTAGAATTGGTATAGGTAACAGTTTGAATTGTTGCTCCATCTTTTTCTTCTTCTGTGACTTTAACTGGTTCTTGTGGAACAGGTATTGAGGAACCTGAACCTCCCCAAGAAGAACTTCCTGAACTTTGATATTCTAACTTAAATTCTAAATCTCCGGACTTTTGAGCACTAACTTTTAATTCTTGATTTAAAAGTGTATAGCTTTCTAAAGATACATCCGATTTTTGAAGTTTTCCAGGAATCTCAAATTGGAATATTACCTTATCGGAATATACATTTCCAATTCTGTTGACACAGTAAATCTTTGTTCTTAACTTTCCATTCTCTTCTGTCTGTATTACATGACAATCAGGGGTTGAACCATCAACGTTTTTAAATAAAGGCGTTACATTTGTTATCGTTTTTCCTGCCGGAAATAGAAAGGAAAGTTCAAAACAACTGGTTTCCTGCGGCAGCCCAGAGGCTGCCACAGTAAATGTTGAAGTTTGATTTGAACTGTGTCCGGTCAGAATCCATACAGGCTCTTCTGCGGCATAACTTTCTATTGTACCGCTAAAAAAAAGCAGGAAACATAAACTCATACACAGAATTACTTTTTTCATTAATTCGTTTCTCCATTCAAGTTGTTAGTTAAATAGATATCTGGAAGAGTGTCTAATGATGGTACTGGAAGAGGAATTGTATTACTTACTAATCGTTCTCCCTCTAAAGTATCTGGATTATCAACACGATAAAATTCTGCATAAATCGTATCAGGAAGTTTTTCTCCCTTTATTGATTCTGGAAGAATATAAACCCAGATTCCGTTACTAATCTCTGTGACTATCTTATTTTCTGGAACAATTGCAAATAATAGCTGTTCTCCTTCTAATATTTTTTCCTCTAAGATGTCGTCTTCTTCTCCATCGATAAAGATTTCATTTCCCTCTTCGTCTGTCAGAATGTTATTTTCCTCTCCGTCTATTGTCTTGGAAAACATTCCCTTTAATTTAATTACATTATAAATTGGGTTTCCACGATACGTTCCTACTACAATAATAGAACCTTTATTAATCTGTCCTCCCTCATAAATATAATCTTCTGCTAAAGTTCCAAAGAAGGCTTGCTCTTGAGGATTGTAGAATTCAATTGTATCTCCCGGATAGGATATAGCATAAAACTTACTCTTTAGTTCTTCTGTCGTATAGCCAATCTGACCTAGAGTAACTGTAAGTTTATTTGTTGTGTAAATTTGGATACTTCCATCTTCTGGATCGGATGTAGAGGTAAAATAATACGTACTAAAGCCGTCTTTCTCAAACGCCTTTGTTAAAAGAACATCTACTTCCTGACCATCTATCTGGACTGTAGCTTGAAGAGCATCTCCAGATACTGTTTGTGTACGAGGCATGACAAGAGCAGTACCAGAAGCTGTTTCTGCAAATGTCTGTGCGCTCATTATTCCACCAGAGGCAAGAATGTTACTGTCTGCACCAGTGTAAAAGCTGATTCCTGCAATATCATTGATATTCGTTGATTGCAAGGTCAGTGTAGAACCATTTAAAATAAATTCAAACTGACTGTTATCCAATTTACCGTCATAGCTTAATTTCATTGGTTCTGAAGTACCTGATATTGTACCATAGGCAAGATCATATGCAGTCACTTCATACGTTAAAACTGCATTATTAATTGTAATGTTCTCATCCCGATAAATCGTATCTGCTCCAGTAGTTGAGGCTGGAATAAATGCTAATACTACTCCGTTTCTACGGATTTCATAACCAATGAGTTTCGAAGGATCGACGTTTGCTGGAAGAGAAATTGTAAGTTCTACAGTACCTCCTATTGTGCTGTTATCCTGTTTTGCTGTTACTCCAAGATATTCTCCATTGAAGATACTGCTTCCGCCCTTAGACAAATAACGTTTTACACTATCTGTTCCATAATAAATCGGACGCTGTTCTTCCTCGAACTGTGAAATATATGCTAATGTTTCAGGTGTTATTACATAACCCCAATGCTTAAAGAAGTCATATAGATTCTTGTTTGCTGTATGACAAGCTAATCTTACAAACAACATATCCGAATCTTCACCTTCTGCTATCTTCACAGTACCTTCTCTTAAAGTCTTATATAATCTGCCGTAGAAATCATAGGAATTCTCTCCAATATCATCATATGCCAAATGAAGCTGCCAGTACATTGCAAGTTGAACAAAGACATTATTTGAAGCACCCGGTGCACCATAAGCTGTCTTTGTAAGAACCTTGTCATAAATACCGCCTTCTAATCTTGCAGTTCCTAAATTATCTCCACCATTAAATGTCTGGGAGAACAGAGAGTGAATATTATTTGTTGTTTCTGCTATAACAAGACCTGCTTGATCTAAAACATGACCAATTTCATGATTAATTCCCCATCCAAACAGTCCACTTTGTCTCATTGGAGCATTGACCATGCCTCCTGACGAACCATAGCCGATTCCGACATGGGCACCGGCAGCATACATAAATGCTTTTCCGGTTAAAGTCATATAGCGGATATTAATTCGAGAAGAAGGATATTGATTTCTCGTCTCTGGTGCATCTGCTGACAAACCGCAGACAGTATAGTGAATATACATGTTCTTTTCCCAAGCAGCTAACGTCTTATATAAAGCCTCTGCCTTTTCCTCTAATGTACCACTTCCCAGTGCACTTTCTACTGCTTTTGCTGGAAGGGATAATAAAACATGCTTTGTTGCAATTTCAGTTGAATTTAAAACTGCTTTTTGTAAATTTGTCTGAGTTAATGCTTTTGAATATTCTGTTAATTCTTCGATATAAGCTTTTACGGCTGCTTTATTTTCTGCTTCTTTTGGATCTGTAAACTCTATTCCTGTAAAGGTAAGCGTTTCAAACGAAAATTCAGGAAGATTCAACAGTGGTATTTTGGTTCCGCCAAAGATATTAATCTTTGCCCCGCCTTCTCCATAATATTTCAGATAGAGTGATCCACCCTTTTCACCTACCATATCAGTAAGAGAAGGAATTGTAATAATATTTCTTCCTTCTTTTAAAGCAAAGGTTTGACTCCATCCTCCAGCCTCTCCTGCATACTGTGTTGCTACTAAAGAAGGTAGTATTCCAGCTGCATCTGGTTGTGCATACACAATAATATCTTCTTTTGCCTTTGCAGCAATTCCTAATGGCTGTAAATCATTTAATGTATATGCAAAGTTGCGGTTTGTGTCTTTTCCTGCATTTCTTCCAGCTTCTGCTTCAACTATATTTTTCTTTGGTGTCTGACCTGGAAGTAATGACTGTGCAATTTCAAGTTCTCTTGTTAAAACATTTCTGTTTACATAAAACTCTCCAGTATTTCCATTGATACGCTCTTGATAAGAAGCAATCTTTTGTTCTGTTGTTCCATCTGCAATAGTGGTATGCAAAACATCGCTAAATAGTGCTTCTATATCATCTACTAAAGAATAGTACTCATGAAATCTTATCTCGGAAGCACTAGGTAGTGCAGGTCCTCCATCTCTCATCTTCGTACTTACTTTGATCTGTTTTACACTTGATTTCGGGAAGGTTAAAATCTCCACTCCCTCAGAAGAAAGAGGATTTTTAGCTAATGAAGTTCCCATAGGAACTAATACAGTTCCTCCTTTGGTTAAATCATCATTTTCTCCCCAGACTTCAATGTAATATCGATCAATGGTTTTCTTAAATCTTTCTTCGTCAAGTCTTGTTACCCAAACAACATGATCCATCTCATATGCCTTGTCAAAGGTAACAATAAAGCCTTGATTCTCCCACCAATTACTACGAGCAATCCAAGTAGTAGTATAATCTCCATCTACTAAATCCCAAGGATCAATTCCGTTTGGATAATAAGTTTTATCATAGTGATCTGGATGACTTAGACTAATATTTGTAATATGTGAGCTGTCAATAAGATTATATGTTGGTATTCCTTCTGGTTCTTTTACAACGATCTCAAGTGGTGTACCTGCAACTTCTGGACTCTTTGCACCTTCTCCATAGTCATTTACTGCGGAGATCATAATCCAATATTCCACCCCATTGGTAAGACCTGCTAAATAATAATTCGTTTCTGTAATATTAGAAATTACAGTATATCCTTTTGCATCTTTCTCCTTATAGAATAACTTATAAAAAGTAGCTGTCTTTTCTCCGCCCCATGTAATCTTAAGAGCTTGATTCTTTGGTTCTACTCTAACTCCACCTACACGTCCTGGTGCGGATTGTTCCTCAGGTGTACAAGCAACCTCTTTAGATGGAAAACCTTCCCAATCTCCATTTTTACCATGAACTGTAAAATAATACTCTGTACCATTTTCTAGTCCACCAATCATACATGAATTAGTAACAGATGGATATGTAGAAGTATATTCTCCAGAAACTGTTCCATAAGAAACTACATATTCTGTAACATTTGCAAGATTACTCCAGCTTAAAGAAACCGCCCCGTCCATTGACTTTGCTGTTACATTCTTTACTCGATTTCTTTCTTCTTGTGGAGTAGATATCATTTCTTGTAGAAATTCCACTTTTGCTATAGAAGCTAACTTTGTATCTTTTGCTGTTCCAGTAATTTTAATTATAACTCGTTTAACAGGGATTCTTCTTCCCAGATCGATTATAATTGTCTGGTTAGCAGATTTTGCAAACAACTGCAATTCACCGACTGTATCAAATGTCTTCGAATGAAGATTTCCCTCTTCATCTTCAAAAATAACTTCTCCGTTTGCCGGCTCTGTACCATCACTTGGTACAGTCATAACAACATACTGTAATTCTGGTACCTCTTCGCAAGTCGAACTAATAGGCACTTCCAACTCAATTGGATTTTCTTTTGAAATTACTGCATCATTTGGCGTTTTTAACTGTACAACAGATGTCGCCTCTTCTTGTGCAAATAATTGTTGTGCCTCTTGTGCATTTACTCCATACTTCGCTAAGTTTTCACATACTTTCGCAGTATCAATAAAAGCATTGGAAATCATTGTGGTGTTCTTTTGTATAGCATCACTTTTATTCTCTTTGATATTGTTATACAAATAAGCATAATCAATAAGATCTAGCATTTTATCTCTATTTAAATCATAAGAAGCTTCAAACGAACCTAACTTCTCTTTTAGTAATGCTAAATCTTCTCGATCTACCTTACCATCCTGATTCAAATCGCCCGCTGTAAATGTATTATTATCATTTGATATAATCAAATGTTGGGAGTAGTTCTCTAAAAGTATTTCTGTTTCATATGTTTTATAGCCCTCTCCCGATAATACAAAACGGTATAGTCCCAGTGGAAGTTTACGGAATGATAATACCGCCGCTGCTAAATCACTTCCTTCTGTTACAGAATTTCCATTGATATCCATTAGTTGAGATGTAATATCCATCCCCTGATCTCCTAATTTGTCCAATGGTACAGCATGGAGAAGTTCCTTACTCCCATAAAAAAAGGATACCAAAAAATCTCCTGATTGCTGTTTTAATTCATAAGGGAATAAAACAGTAATATCAATTACTCCCTTTGGCCCTGCATCTGACTCTGCTTTTACTTGAATTGGTCCTAAACTCATTAAAAGCAGCCCAAAAGCGAGCAAAAACGACAAAAATTTTTTTTGCTTCATCCTCGAATCTCCATTTCCTATTTTATAATTTTTTAATTCCTGTTTTTACGTTTCTTTAGCACCCACCTCCAATCCTTTTTTTACAGTAAATTCTTCCATTGGCTTCCTTTTTATTATATAATTTCTATAGTTAATCTGCAAGCTCTACAGAAGAACTATACTGTGCTAAAAAATATGGCTTTTTAGTTTCTGGGTGAGATATTTTTAAAAATTGTACTCCATACACTTCAAAAAGCCGTTCACAGGTCAACACTTCTAATGTCTTCCCCATATATCTTATTTGACCATCTTTCATCATAACAATATCGCTACAATATGAACTGGCTAGATTAATATCATGTAAGATTGCTAAAATAGATGTTTTTCGTTCACTGTTTAATTTTTTTAAAGTTTCCATTAACTCTATCTGATGACGAATATCCAGATTAGAAATTGGTTCGTCTAATAAAAGCCAAGGAGTATCTTGTGCAATCGCCCTCGCAACAATAACTCGTTGTGCCTCTCCGCCGCTTAAATTTCGAAATGGTTTGTCTTTAAGTTCTAAACAAGAAGTCAGTTTCATTGCTTCTGTGACTTTATGTATATCTTCTTTTGTTTCCCCTACAAATCGTTTCTGATAGGGATTTCTGCCCATAGAAACGATTTCATATGCGGAAAAAGAAGTATCTATAGAAGTATTTTGAGGTACTAATGCCAAATGTTTTGCTAGCTCCAAACGAGAATAACACTCTACCTCTTTCCCATTTAAATATACACTTCCCTTTGTATGTTTTAAAAAATTTAAAATATGTCGTACAAAAGAAGATTTCCCAGAACCATTTGGTCCAATAATCCCGTAAAATTTTCCACTAATAAAAGATGCAGTAATTTTATCTAAGATCGGTTGTTTTTCCGATACAGGAAACCATGTTAGATTTTTACTTTCAAGTTTTTGTAACTGACTCATTCATTTTTTCCTCGTTTGCTTTTGTATAGCAAAAAGATAAAATAAGGTGCCCCAAGTAAAGCGGTTATTACTCCTACAGGAAGTTCTGCTGGTGCCGTAATTGTTCTTGCAGTTGTATCACATATAATCAAAAATATCGCTCCCCCTAACAAAGAAAAAGGCAATAATTTTTTATGATCGGAACCTGAAAAGAAACGCATACAATGTGGTATAATTAATCCCACAAAGCCGATTACACCACTGACTGAAACACAGGCAGCTACTAGAATAGAAGCAGCTAAAATCAAACTCCGTCTGACTTTTTGGATTTCAATTCCCAAACTTGCTGCTCCTTCTTCTCCTACGGCCATTAAATTTAATTCCCTTGCATGAAACAGGAGAATTCCTCCTCCAATGCCTAGAAAAACTGCTAAATATGCGACTTTCCACCATGTTGCTCCTGAAAAACTTCCCAATGTCCAGTAGTAAACCTGTTCAATTCCCTCTCGCTTTATTGTCATTAACAAAGAGATAACCGAAGATAACATAGTACTTACTGCTGTTCCTGTTAAAAGTAGTCCAACTGTGTCTGTCCCTATACCCGTACATGACAGTTGATAGACAAGTAAAACCGTAAGCAATGCACCTAAAAAAGCCAGACAGCCAATCGCTCCCAGTCCCAAAAAACTCATCTGAATTCCAAATAAAATCGCTATTGTAGCTCCCAGTGCCGCTCCTGAAGAAATTCCTAAAATATGTGGATCAGCAAGCGGATTTCGAAACAATCCTTGAAATACTGCTCCTACAAAAGCTAAACTTCCACCTACAAGTGCAGAAAGCAAAATTCTTGGAAGTCTTATTTGAAATAAAATTGTAACATATACCTTTGGGATTTCCTGTTTAGAAATAAAATGTCTTAACAGCGGAATTTTCGAAAGAAGAATAATGAAACTTTTCTTTGGACTTAAATTTGCAGAACCAATGGACGCCGCTGTTATAATACATATAAATAACAGTAAAAGTGAAAAAAGATAAAATGTAGTACAATTTCGATTCCTTTTTTTTCTTGCCTCCATTGTCTTTCCTCTCATGAGAATCTTTCTAATTATTATTATATCTTAAATTTTAATATATAGCAATATGAACTTTTAAAATCGCTAAATTTTATGTTTTCTTTTATGAAATTATATGGTAAAATGATACGGAATATTTTATGGCTGAAAGGAGGGTTCAAATGAATACTTGGCAAATTGTTTTATTGGTCATTTTGGTGATTACTATTATAGCGTTTGTTGCGTTACTAATATATGGGAGAAAACTTCAAAAAAAATCCGAAGCTTCTCAGGCTGAAATTCGTGCTGGTGCACAGACCTATTCAATTTTAGTTATCGACAAGAAACGAATAAAACTAAAGGAAGCTGGGTTTCCACAAATCGTAATTGATCAAACTCCAAAATATATGAGGGGAGCTAAAGTGCCAGTTGTCAAGGCAAAAATTGGACCAAAGGTTGCCAACTTGATGTGTGATGATAAGGTATTTGACATTATACCTGTTAAAAAAGAAGTCAAAGCAATCATGAATGGAATTTACATTATTGATGTAAAAGGTCTTCGTGGCAGCCTAGAAGCAAGACCTGTAAAAAAAGGATTTTTCAAACGTATGAAAGAAAAAGTTTCTAGGAAAAAAGAAGCTTGATTTTTTAAAAGGGAGCTGTCGTACTAAAAAAATCAAATATAAGATATTATCAATGCTATATCCTATATATTCGATTTTTAGTGCTACGCTCCTCTTTTTAGTATTTTAACCAAAACCAGCAAAAAGTCTTCGACTTCTTAAGTGGTGGGAGCACGTCACGAGTGTAGCTTTTGTCCTTTTTCAAAATAAGTCTTTATAGAATCCTTTTGTACCACAAATTCTTTTTTTATATAATATGCTCCATCAAAAAATAAAACTAATACCCAATTTCCTTCTGTTCCTCTCTTTAATACTTCTTTACTTTCCAAAGAAAAATGGATTTTTTGTCCATCATAAAGTAAGGAAGCATAAATCATTTGCTCTTTACAGGAAAACAGTTCTCCGTTTGGCAAATACCACGCTGCTGTCACAGTATGAAGTCCATATAGTTTGTCAAAATAGAGAGTAGCTGTAATTTCATCCATTTTTAGAAGATCTAAACAATTTTTTCTTAATTTATTTGCTAATTTTACTCTTCCCGCCAGTTCACAACGTTTTATTGTTGGGTGATATATCTCTGGATTACAAAGTCGTAGTCCCTGTTTATTAATATAGAGTACTGACCAAAGTTCATGTCCTTCTTTTTGTTCAAATAAATTGTTCCAAGGATCATTTAACAGTAATTTTTTATTAATTAAAAAACGGTAGTGGTACTCGCCAGTTGGCAGGGAACATTCAAATCTCCATTCATTTCCTTGTTTAGTCATTCTGCCTTTATTCGCATCATATCCGTTAAAATTTCCAATTACTGCTGCTTCGCAGATCTTATATTCTTCACATTCTATGTATTTTAAAATTACATTCATTTCCCATTTTCCACCTCGTTTTTTCTTAATATTGTAAACTATTTTATTTCAGAAGTAAATAGCAGCATGAAAAACTATGTTTTTTATTTTCTTGGATAAAGTTCATTCAAATGGAGAAAATACCCCCATGATACATTTTTTTGATCAAATGATAGGAGGGATCTATTTATGCAGAAGTCAATGCTTTATCCAAGAGAAACGAACTGCCGTCGAGTAGTCAGTTTAGATGGTATGTGGAAATTTCAATTAGATTTTAGTTCATCTGGGCGAACACAGGGCTGGGAATGTGGGCTTCCTAATCCAGATCTGATTCCTGTACCTGCCAGTTTTCAAGATTTTTATACAGAAAAAGATATTAGAGAATTTACAGGAGATGTTTGGTATGAAACAGAGTTTTTTCTTCCCGGTGAATGGGAGGGAAAAGAAGCAGCCTTACGGTTTGGATGTGCTACCCACCGTGCAGAAGTTTATATTAATGGAAAAAAAGCTGCAGTTCATGAAGGAGGGTTTACACCTTTTCTTGTACCACTCAACGATTTAGCAGTATTTTCTTCTTTTAACCGTGTTGTTGTTATTGTAAATAACGAACTTTCTAACACTTCCCTTCCATGTGGTGAAACAAAATTACTCTCTAATGGTAAAAAAATATCAAAACCTTATTTCGACTTTTTTAATTATTCTGGTTTACAGCGTTCTGTAAAGTTAATTCTTCTTCCTAAAGAAGCAATCACAGATTTTAGTGTTGATTACAGATTACAGGGAGAGGATGCCTTTGTAACCTATCATACTATAACTAACGGAGTCCATCCTGTTATGGTAAAAGTTTATGATGAAGCTGGTGTACTTGTAGCAGAGGCAAACGGAAATGATGGAGTACTTACCATTCCAAAGGTAAGGCTCTGGGAAGTTCGAAATGCGTATCTGTATCGATTTGTTTTAAAAATTTTAGATCAAGATAAAATCCTAGATGAATATTATGAAGACATTGGGGTTCGGACAATAGAAATTAAAGGTACCAAATTTTTAATTAATGGAAAACCTGTTTATCTGAAAGGATTTGGGAAACATGAAGATAGCGATATTATTGGTCGTGGATTTTCTGCTGGTGTAATGAAACGAGATTTCGAATGTATGAAATGGATTCACGCAAATTCTTTTCGTACTTCTCATTATCCTTATAGTGAGGAGATTTATCAAATGGCAGATCGAGAAGGATTTTTAATTATTGATGAAGTAGCTGCTGTCGGAATGTTTGAAAGTCTGATGAATTTTATGGAGGCCTCTACAGGAAAACACACTGCTTTTTTTCAAAAAGAAACTACTCCAGAACTACTTCAAAATCACAAAGAAGCAATTCGAGAACTAATAGAAAGAGATAAAAACCATGCCAGTGTAATTGCATGGAGTTTATTAAACGAGCCAGAAACTACAGATGAATCTGCAGTTGCCTATTTTAAAGAAATCTTTCAGTATGCAAAAGAACTCGATCCCCAAAAACGTCCTTGTACTTTCGCTCTAATTATGAATTCTCTTCCAAATACCTGTAAGTGTTATCAGTTTAGTGACTTTATCTGCTTAAATCGTTACTATGGATGGTATTTAAAAGGTGGATATGAGATTTCAGAGGCAGAGGAAAATCTTCGGAAAGAATTAGATGAGTGGAAGGCAAAAAATTTGAATATACCATTTATTTTTAGTGAGTATGGAGCAGATACAAATCCCGCAGAACATAAACTTCCTTCTGTGATGTGGAGTCAGGAATATCAAATAGAGTTTTTAACTATGTGTAACAATGTCTTTGACTGTTATGATTTTATTCAAGGAGAACAAGTTTGGAATTTCGCAGACTTTCAGACGACGGAAGGAATTATGCGGATGAACGGCAATAAAAAGGGTATTTTTACCAGACAGCGTCAGCCTAAAGATGCTGCCTATTATTTAAGAGAACGTTGGGCATCCCTAGAAGATGATAAAAAAGTAAAACTAGAATAGAAAGGGGGAAAGCTATGAAACTGGTATTTCGATGGTATGGACAATCCGATCCTGTCACATTAGATCAGATTCGTCAGATCCCCAGTGTAACTGGTATTGTCTCTGCAATCTATAGTGTTCCTGTTGGACAGGCCTGGCAGGAAGCAGATATTTTAGCATTAAAAAAAGAGATTGAATCAAAGGGACTTTCTTTTGAAGTAGTAGAAAGTATTCCTGTCCATGAAGATATTAAACTTCATCGTGGAGATTATCAACACTATATTGACAATTATAAACTGACAATTAGACGTCTTGCAAAGGCTGGTATTCGCTGTATTTGCTATAATTTTATGCCTGTGTTTGACTGGACAAGATCACGTTTAAATCATACTCTTTCCGATGGTTCTACTGCACTGGTTTATTATAAAGAGGATGTAAAACAAATGAACCCAGCAAAAATGAGTCTTCCTGGTTGGGACTCTTCCTATCAGCCTGAACAAATAGAAGAGTTAATATTAGCATATCAGTCTTTAGGAGAAGAAGGTCTTTGGAAAAATTTAGAATACTTTATTAAAGAGATCATCCCAGTTGCTATAGAATGTGATGTTTATTTAGGAATTCATCCTGATGATCCGCCTTGGTCTGTATTTGGAATTCCTCGTATTATTACAAATGAGGAAAATCTTGACCGTTTTCTTTCTCTTTATGAGGATAAACATCATGGAATTAGTCTTTGTAGTGGAAGTCTTGGCTGTGCATCCTGTAACGATATTCCAAAGCTAATTAGAAAATATGCGGGTGCAGGAAGAATTCCATTTGCCCATATTCGAAACGTAAAAATATTAAAGGATGGTTCATTTGAAGAAAGTGCTCATGACTCTTCTTATGGTTCTTTAGATATTGTAGAAATTTTAAAAGCATATTATGATTCTGGTTTTGATGGCTACATTCGCCCAGATCACGGAAGAATGATTTGGGGAGAAACCGGAAAGCCTGGTTATGGCTTATACGATCGTGCTCTTGGTGCAGTTTATATCAAAGGAATTTGGGAAACATTAGAACATGAAAGTAAGAATCATTAATTATCAATACTTTTGGAAAGGTATGGTAACTCTATGAATGAAACACAAAAAACAGTTCGACCATTCGGTCTACGGGATAAAATCGGCTATATGTTTGGAGATTTTGGCAATGATTTTACCTTTATCTTTGCCAGTTCCTTTCTAATGGTATTTTATACCAAAGTCTTAGGAATTGACAGCAAGCTCGTTGGTATTATGTTTGTTATAGCCAGACTATTAGATGCGTTTACTGATGTTGGTATGGGACGAATTGTAGATAAATGCAAACCTCGTTCTGATGGAAAATTTCGTCCTTGGATTCGAAGAATGTGTGGTCCTGTAGCAATTTTCAGCTTTTTAATGTATCAATCTAGTCTTGCAGGAGCATCTATGAATGTAAAGATTGTATATATGTTTGTAACCTATTTATTATGGGGAAGCATTTTTTATACGTCTATTAATATTCCCTATGGTTCTATGGCATCTGCAATCAGTGGGGAACCAGCTGATCGCACTGGTCTGTCTACATTCCGTGGAATTGGTGCCTCTCTCGCAGGACTTTTTATTGGAGTAGGTGCCCCTTTAGTTATCTATACCAAAGATGAGGCTGGCAACCAGATTGTCAATGCTCCTGCCTTTACTCTAATTGCTGGAATTTTTTCCGTTCTTGCTATTATTTGTTATCTGCTATGTTACTATATGACATTAGAACGAGTTCATATCTCCGCTTCGCAATCTGGTCAATCAGTAACATTTGCTCAGACAATGAAAGCAACCTTTACCAATCGAGCACTTCTTGCTATTATTGGTGCAGCTATTGGACTGCTACTCAGTCAATTATTAGTACAGTCTATGAATAATTATTTATATGCAGACTATTTTAATGATATCCGTCCTCTTGCTATATCCAGTGTTATCAATACTGGGTTTGCCTTAGTAATTGCGGGTATTACCGCTCCACTTTCTAAAAAGTATGGAAAAAAGGAATTGGCAGTAGTAGGAACATTTTTTTCTGGTATTTTATATTTCATTTTGTACTTTTTAAAAATTCAAAATCCTTGGGTTTTTGTTATTCTTTCTAGTATCGGCTTTATAGGAGTGAATTTTTTTAATATGATTATCTGGGCGAATATTACAGATGTCATCGATTATCAGGAAGTAATAACCGGAAAACGTGAAGATGGTATTGTATATTCTGTCTATTCCTTTGCCCGTAAAGTTGGACAGGCACTTGCGGGAGGAACTGCAGGCTGGGCACTTGCCGCTATTGGTTATCAGGAAACAGCAGCAGTTCAAACCAAACAGGTAGTTCAGGGATTATATTTAGTTGATACTTTAATTCCAGCGGTTTTATTCTTTTTAGTTGCAGTCATTCTGGCCTTCTTTTATCCTTTAACAAAAAAGATGGTAGAAGAGAATACACAGATTTTAAAAGAACGGCATAATGGAGGTAATCATGGAGTATCCAATTAAGATTGATTTAAAAAATAAAATTGCTGTTGTCACTGGAGCGGGTGGTATCTTATGTTCCTGTCTGGCAGAAGCACTTGCAAAATCAGGAGCAAAAACCGCCCTTTTAGATTTAAATGAAGATGCTGCTAAACAGGCAGCAGAGCAAATTACAGCACAGGGTTTTATTGCAAAGGGCTATGCCTGTAACGTTTTAGAAAAGGATTCTCTGGAAGTAGCCCATCAGCAAATTTTATCCGATTTCGGGAAATGTGATCTATTAATTAATGGTGCAGGAGGCAATCATCCAGCGGCAACCACCGAAAATGAGTTTCACCATCCAGAAGATCTTGGTCAAAAGAAAACCTTTTTTGATTTAGATCCTTCGGGTATCAAATTTGTATTTGACTTAAATTATATGGGGACATTGCTTCCAACTCAAGTTTTCGCACAAGATATGCTTGGGAAAGAAGGGTGTTCTATTATTAACATTTCCAGTATGAATTCCTTTACCCCTTTAACTAAAATACCAGCATACAGTGGTGCAAAAGCAGCCGTTTCCAATCTAACCCAATGGTTAGCTGTGCATTTTTCTAAAGTCGGAATTCGCTGTAACGCACTGGCTCCCGGATTTTTTGTTACGAAACAAAATGAAAAATTATTATATCAAGAGGATAAAACTCCGACAAAACGTACAGAAAAAATTCTTCGCAACACACCTATGGATAGGTTTGGTACTGCCGAGGAACTTATTGGGACATTACTTTATCTTGTAGAGCCTTCTCTCTCTGGATTTGTCAATGGTGTTGTTATTCCTATTGATGGAGGATTTTCCGCTTATTCAGGTGTATAAAAAAGACAGGACTGTCGTAAAAGTATACCAACTAAACAATATATAGTAAGATTCTATTTTATATTTATACTATATATCAAGTTGATTTTCTGTTTTGCGACAGTCCCTTTTCTGTACATATTAGTGTAATATAGTAAACAAATTAAAAAAGATTACAGAAAATGCAGGAAAAATATAGAACATGACTTTAGGCGTCAGGTTATGTTTGATACACTGTTTCCATAAGGAGGTGCTACTATGAAATTTGAATGGAGAAAGCACGAAAAAGCTCTGTATGGAGCAAAAAATATACCTGCTTTAGTAGATATACCCAATTATCATTTTATTATGATGAAAGGAAGCGGAAATCCTAACGACACAGATTTTTCAGATAGGGTAGCTGCTCTCTATTCATTAGCGTATGCTATTAAAATGGGCTATAAATATACTGCAACTAAAAACATTTTATCAAATGAAATCCATGACTTTACGGTTTATCCTTTAGAGGGTATCTGGAAACTGAAAAACGCTGATACAAAATCTGCTACTAGCAAACTCATAAAAGAGAATTTAGAATATACCATTATGATACGTCAGCCGGATTTTATTACAGCGGAAATGGTATGTGCTACATTGGAAATGGTAAAAATTAAAAAGCCAAATCGGCTGTATGAAAAAATTATTTTTGATACAATACATGACGGAAAATGTGTTGAAATTCTACATGTTGGCTCATATGACAATGAACCATCCTCTTTTGAACAAATGGATAGATTTACAGAAGAAAACGGTTTACAACGGATAACAGATTGTCATAGAGAAATCTATTTGACTAATAGCACAAAAGCGGATAAGCTCAAAACAATTTTGAGATATAAGGTAAATTAGTAAACAATAAATCCATCGAATCGACAACAGAATATAAAGCTACACTTGACATTAATTTTTAGTTTTGTAATCAAGGGGCGATGATCTAAAATGTTGTTGTCCCTGTGAATTAAAATTGCAACTATCAATCATGCACTGCCCTATGTGGGAGAATCATCTATAGCTTGCACAGAAGCATATAAGGAACAAATCATGTATACGTTCAACGGCTTTTACAAGTTAAGCTTCAGGCTGACAGGATAAGCCAAAATCGAAATACAAAACAGGTGCTCTGTGATACAGAGCACCTGTTAAAATGTATATTAAATGCTACTCTTTACTTCAATTTTTAACTCACAGTCACTGACATATTGATAATTAATATCTAAAGAATATAATAGTCTGGCAGTAATTTGATCTTGTGTCTCTTTCACTTCGATAGAATTTGTTGTCACTCCCAAAGTCAAATTTCCAAATGGCGTATAGTAAAAGGTCTGACAACTCTTTCCCAAATCAAAAATCAGATTAGTTTGGGTTTCACCCTTTCGGATCATCTCCACTTTATTTTTATTTAATTTTAGGATACATTTTGTCTGTATTCCATTTCCAGATTCATCTTCTATAAACTCATCATAGATAATATAATGTTTTCCGTTTCTGAAATAGTATTCTCCACGGTTGATTACCTCGACAACTTCTTGTGCATCAATTTCTAACTGAAGTCCGGCAACCGTAACTAATACATCTTTTGTCATAAGATCCTCATTTCCAAATTATAGCTAATCAAATGTTTTTATATTTACATCTTTCGTTTCAATCATTTCACATGCAAGTATAGAACTAGCAAATGCACGAAACTTTTCCGCACCATCACTGACATAAAAAATATGATCTGACGGATATTTATTTTTGGTGCACTCTAACTCCTTTTGAGAGAGAACCTCCTTTAAATACTTTGCAGTTTCATATGCGGGATTGACTAAGGCTACCTGCTCACCTACAATTTCACGTAATACTGGACGCAAAAGTGGATAATGTGTACACCCTAGAACCAACGTATCTATACCCTGTTTTTGCAATCCACAAATATATCGTTTTGCAATTTCTTTTGTTACTGGATCGTTTAACCACATTTCCTCAACTAATGGTACAAAAAGAGGACATGGCTGTTCATATACCTCTAACGCTGGATTCATGGCTTTTAAAAGAGTAGGATACAACCCACTTCGAATGGTAGCTTCTGTTCCAATCACACCAACTTTACCGTTTTTTGTAGTCTGTACTGCCACTTTTGCTCCGGGTTTTACTACTCCTATCATTGGAACATCTACCTCTTTTGAAACTGTGTCTAAGGCAAGTGCACTTGCTGTATTACAGGCGACTACAATCGCCTTTACTTGTTTTGATAAAAGAAACTTAATAATTTGTCTGGAATATGCCGTCACGGTTTCTTTCGACTTACTTCCATAGGGAACTCGTGCTGTATCTCCAAAATAAATAAGCTTTTCTTTCGGAAGCTGCTGCATGATCTCTTTTGCTACTGTCAGCCCGCCAACTCCAGAATCAAAGATACCGATTGGTGCTTCACATGACATCACTCTACTCCTTTTCCTTTGTATGTCCTCTTTAGTCCAAGCTGAATTAACTTATCTACTAAATGTTGTTTAGAAAGTCCTTTTGCCTCCCAAAGCATCGGATACATACTAATCCCAGTAAATCCGGGCATTGTATTAATTTCATTAAATATAACCTCATTTGTTTCCTTTTCCAAAAAGAAATCTACACGTGCTAATCCGTAACCATCAACTGCTTTAAAGATTCTCACTGCAGCATCTGAAATCTGCTTTTCTATCCCCTCTGGAAGTTGTGGATGAATTACTGTTTTTGACTCCTCATTGTGGTATTTCGCATCATAATCATAAAACTCTGCAGCTGCTAAAATTTCACCAATACCAGACGATTTTGGATCAAAACCTCCTAAAACTGCACATTCTAATTCTCTTCCAAAAATCTGTTCTTCTACTAATATTTTATCATCATGTTCTGCTGCAAGTTTTAAACCTTCAAATAATTCTTCCTTATTTTCGGCTTTTGTTACACCACGTGAGGAACCTGAATTTGCGGGTTTAATAAAAACGGGATATCCTAATGTCTGTTTAATCCTCTTTTCTATCTCTTCCTTTTGATCTAACTCATGTATCTGTACACAAATATAGTTTGCCTGCCGAATTCCTAACCGTTCTACAATACCTTTTGTATAAATTTTATCCATACAAACCGCAGATGCTAAAACTCCACAGCCTACATAAGGAATTTTTGCAAGCTCTAATAATCCCTGAATGGTACCATCTTCTCCATACTTTCCATGTAGTACTGGAAAGACAAGATCTACATACTGAACTGTTACGCTACCCTTTTCAGACAGCAATACTCCATGTACTCCTGCATCTGGAGAAATAATTGCATTGGTTGTTCCATTTCTCCATTCACCAGATATTATATCTGAAACTTGTTCTACTTTTAACCAACGTCCTTCTTTGGTAATTCCAATCAGTAAAAGTTCATATTGTGTTTCTTGTATACTTTCAATTACATTTACTGCTGACATACAAGATACTTCATGTTCTGAAGACTGTCCGCCAAAAATTACTGCAACTATCATTTTTCTCATCGTTAGCCCCCCTATTGTGACTATCATCAAAGATTCTATTTTATATCTATGCTGTTATATTGTACACTGAAACTCTGAAATGTTCAATGACATTTTCCCTTCTATCATGGCAAACGCATGAATAAAAAATTTATAAAATAAAAATTTTTTATTTATGCGTTTGTCCTGTGCAGTTCAATCAGAAAAACTGTATATTATTAATAGTTATTCTTAATTATCTTTTACTAATAAACAGTATCTGTTATTTTTTTCCAAAATTCTTCCATTACCTCATTAAACCCTTGGGGTACATCCATATTTACACAATGTCCTGCATTTTCAAAAATCACAACTTTTGATTGAGGTTCTCTAATTTTCCAAATTTCTATTGCTTTCAATTCCATTGGTATATCAAATTTCCCACACCCTATCAATAAAGGGTACTTTCTTGATTTTGTTTGAAATACATTTACCATCCTATCCAAAGACGCCAAATACAAAAAAGATTTCTTTGGAAATTGAATATTCATATCATAAAAGTCATTTTGAGCCTGTAGGGAAAGAGCAGATATTTTCTTATTTGATTCTGCAAACCATTTAATAGAAACAAAAGCCTTTAGCATCATTAGTATCTGTGAAATACTATTTTCTTTCTGCATTTTTTTGTCAAAATTGTTAATATCATATCCACCAAAACAAGCAAGAGAGTTTACTGCATCTGGATACCGATTTGCAAAATCCTGTGCTAAAATAGCACCCAATGAAATACCAACAATATGTATTTTTTTGATTTTTTCAGCATTCATTATATTGTATATCCATGCTGACATTTTTTCTATACTGTCACCCTTTTTTATATCTGTCGATTCTCCATGACCGATAATATCAACCGCTAATATGTTATATTTGTTTTCAAAATAGTCAATCTGTGGTTGAAACATTTTGTGATTTACAAATGCAGCATGAAGCAACAATACCCATTCACCACAATTTTTTTCGCTGGTATAATATACGATTGGCGAAAAATTCAATTTGAATTGTTGCACTATTTTTTATCCTCCATTTCATTGATTAGTTTTTTATACCATTCAATATTAAATTTCATAAAATCTCTTCCATAACGAGCCGCCGAAAGCTGATAGAAAATAATATCCTTGTTTTCTTCCGTAACATTTACACTTTTTGCTTCTTCACAAATGGCATTTAATGTATGATATTTCTCACTCAAAAGAGACAGATATTTTTCAATGTTATTCCTACACCTTGTCTTATCTGAAAAACCCATAAAATATACCTTTACTAATTCCGGATTTTTGATGTTTTGAACTTCAAAAGGACTGTTTACCCATTCAAAGAAACAACGTTTTCCACTATTCGTTATAGCATAAGTTTTCTTATATTTTCCATTTTTTACGCTTTCTTCATAAGTGATATATCCATGATTCAGTAGTTTTTTTATGGCTGCCTGTATGCTGCCCATGCTACTACTATACATCAAATCCATTCCCTTTCTGATTCGTTCTCTTAACTGATAAATTGTTCTGCTTTCCAAAAGCAAAAGACCGAGAATAATATTATCCATGTTTTCCTCCACTCATTACTATTAGTAATATTACTATTATACTTTTATTAAAATTAAAAGTCAACACAAATAGTAATGGTCTCACGACAAACGTATGAATCTATTTTTATTAGAAATTTGAAAACAGATAATTTTTTATTCATGCGTTTGTTTTGCCCTTCTATGGTTTAAACTTATTTTTTTTGTACATACTTTATTTAACATTGCAAAATTTATCTAAAGGAGAATACTATTATGAAATATTTTAATCCAAAATTTTTTTATATCCATCTGAAAAATAAGATTTTTATTTCCTTTTTAATGCTCTATCTATGTTTAGCAACTTACATAACTGCGTCTTGCAGAGAACTTTCTGTTCTTCCTTCCATTCAGGAGGGAATTGCTCAAAAAGTTCTTCGATTTCATGTTATTGCTGACAGTGATGATCCTAAGGATCAGGAAATTAAGCTCTTAGTTAAAAATACTCTACTCGAATATCTAAAACCTTATCTATCAGATGTTTCTGATAAACAACAGGCAATGATAACAATTTCAAATCTACTTACTGATTTAGAAACTGTTTCTAATCAAGTATTAGCTTCTCATGGCTATCATTATACCGCACATGCCTCTTTAGGAAAAACTATGTTTCCAATCAAAGTTTATGGAGATCTTGCTCTTCCAGCAGGAACATATGATGCCCTATGTATTCGCCTTGGACGTGCAGAGGGAAAAAACTGGTGGTGTATTATGTTTCCTAGCCTTTGCTTTCTGGATGATTCCTTTACTGTTGTTCCAGAAGAATCAAAAACGGAACTTGAATGTCTCTTAACAGAAGAGGAATATGAATCCATTTTACTATCAACGCCCAAAGTGACATATCAATTCAAATTATTTGAATGGTTCAGAAACCTCTTGCAAAATTAGCCCTATGGCATTTATAATAGATAGGACTTCAATTGAACAAGGAGGTTTTATGGATTCGATATCCTTAAATGCTTATGCAAAAATTAATCTAGCCCTAGATGTCATTGGAAAACGGGAGAATGGATATCATGATGTTCGCATGATTATGCAGACAATTCGTCTTTATGACAAGATTTCCATTCGTAAGACTGTTCGTTCTACAATTACTTTAAATACCAACCTGCCCTATCTTCCTGTCAATGAAAATAATCTCGTCTATTCTGCGGCAGATTCCTTTCTTAAAACTCTTGGGATAAAAGAAGGAGTCTTTATACAACTAGAAAAACGGATTCCGGTTTCTGCTGGTTTAGCAGGTGGCAGTACAGATGCTGCTGCCACTTTATATGGCTTAAATGAACTATTTAATACAAAACTTTCTTTGACACAACTTCAAGAACTTGGTGTTTTACTTGGGGCAGACATTCCTTTTTGTCTTTTAAGAGGAACTGCACTTTCAGAAGGGATCGGAGAAATTCTCACCCCTCTTGTCCCTGCTCCCTCTTGTTGGTGTCTTTTAGTAAAGCCTCCTGTTAATGTTTCTACGCGCTATGTCTATGAACACCTTTCTCTTTCTTGTGCTATTCATCCAGATATAGATGCAATGTGTAGCGCAATTCAAGAAAAGAACCTGCAAAAGCTTGCAGGCAGACTTGGAAATATTTTAGAATCTGTGACACAAAAAGAATATCCTGAAATTTTAGAAATTAAAAAGCAGATGCTCTCATTTGGTGCTCTTGGAGCTTTAATGAGTGGCAGTGGTCCTACTGTTTTTGGTCTTTTTGATGATAAAAAGGCAGCACAAAAAGCCTTTTACTCTTTTAAAATTGGGGAATACGGAAAGCAGACTTTTTTGACTAGATTTTATCAGCCATATACTACATAGAGGGCATTATATGCCCTCTATGAGTAGTCTTATACAATTTGAGCATTCGCACAAGCTATAGCAATCGCTCCCTCACCAATATGACATGCTACACTTAAAGAAAGTGGAGCCACAAAAATATCATAGCCAGGAAATTGTGCCTCTGCCTCTTTTTTAAACTCTTTTACTGCTTCTGGCTCACCAGTATATGCTAGTTGTAATCTTAATGTACCTGCCTCTTCCATAGAACTAAACCTTGTTTCTATATCCTTTTTTATAGCATCTAACATAATTCTTTTTGCATGTTTTACACTTCTTGCTTTTGCAAAAGCGTCTAATCTTTCACCTTGGATTTGAAGTACAGGCTTTAAATTTAAGATTGTTCCAATCGCCGCTGCTGCTGGTGTAATACGTCCTCCCTTTTTTAGATACTTTAATGTATCCACCATAATATAAATAGAGGATTCAAATTTCGTAGCCTCTAACCTTTCCCGAATCCTTTCTGCACTCCACCCTGCCTTTGCCATTTCTAAAGCATCTAGCACAGATTGTCGTTGCGTTACGGAGATCCTTTGATTATTAACAACCTGAACTTTTCCTTCATATTCACGGGAAAGTACCACCGCAGTTTCACAAGAACCACTTAATCCACTGGACATTGGAATATGCACAACCTCATCATAATTCTCTAAAAGTTGATTCCATATATCCATCAATTTTCCTGCTTCTGGTTGAGAGGTTGCAATATCTGCATCTCCCTGTAATTTAGTATAAAATTCTTTTTGTGTTAAATTAATATCTTCATAAAAGGTTTCACCTTGTATTGTAAATGGCATCGGAAGTACAACAATTCCTAATTCCTTTGCTTGCGCTTGGGTGATTCCACTATTACTATCTGTCATAACTGCTACTTTACCCATTTAAGTTATTTCTCCTTTCAGATTGCCGATATAACTATTATAGCAGAAAATGCCTTTGTTTACAATAATTTTTATAAGATGCCATCTATCATAAACAATCGAACAAACTCTACTCTTGTAGTCACTCCAAGTTTTTGATAAATATTATAAACGGTTCTCTTTACTGTGCCTTCACTAATAAATAGCTCACTTGAAATCTCTTTATTTCTACTTCCGTTTAATACTTTTTCTGCTACTTCTTGTTCTCGTAATGTCATTTTGGCAAATAACTGCTCTTTTCGCTCTGTTCTGTGTAAAAGTTTTTTTAAAGAATCTTCTTGTCCATTTTTATATCGAAAATAAATAAAGATTCTCTTTTTTATAGTACTCGAAAATGGAAACATAATAACTTTCATAATTCTTTGTTTCATCTGTGGAGGTGTAAAGTAATAAAAGACTGGCATATTTTGTTTTAAACAAAGATCAAATACTTGATGAAATAAAACATTGTTTATTTTAGTACCAATACTTTGTTTCTTACCCAATAACTTCTTAATGCCATGTGTATAGTCTTCAATTATATAAGTATCCCCCATTTTATTGAGAATTAACGAATCTTGTTCATCTAGTTTTTCGTCATATTCTTCTTGATAGAGTTCGAAAATAGTTTCTTCTCTCCAAGGTAGTTTTATCCAGCAAATTTGAGAATCATGAATTCGGATAGAAAGATCATGGAGTTCTGTAATACTTTCTTTTTGAAATCTCTCGAAACAAAAAATATTGCTTTTTAGTTCTAGAAGTTTTGTAGACTCTTTTGAAAAAATTTCATGAATTAGTTGATTTTGATTAGCCGGTGATAGATTATTGAGATGCTCAAGTACAAAATTTCCTCGAAGGTAAATATAACGGCGGTTGTTTTTTATGACACTGCCAATATAGATATCCGAGCCATAAGGTATATCTGTTCCACCAGTGTTATACATAACTCCCCTCCTTCCAATGATTCCCCAGACACCGCCATAATACTATTGTGTAGAAAAATTGTCAATATAGTGTATTCATGTATACAATATTGCATTTCATGTTACTTTTGTTTTTAACGAGTTAAAACTTTTCATTTTCTAAATTTAAAAATCTTTATTTCATAATGTAATACCTGTAATTCGACAAAATTCATCAAAAATCTATTTATTTTTAGCTATTTCGACAAATATGTAAAATGATTACTTT
This sequence comes from uncultured Lachnospiraceae bacterium, assembly GCA_947089905.1. GTDB lineage: Bacteria > Bacillota > Clostridia > Lachnospirales > Lachnospiraceae > MGBC140009. Next base: position 4,890 of record CAMUMG010000002.1, on the reverse strand, counting down.
TATTTTCGTAATATTACACGATCTTTTTTGTTAAAAATTCCATAATTTTATTTTCTTAATGTGAAGAAAATATAAGTTCCCCCTATACAATTTAAAAAATCTTAGTTATTATAAGAAAAATAAATTTTCTAAAAGTAAATTTTCTACATCTAATTTTGAAAGGAGTTTTATTTATGGCAGAATTAACTACTGATCAGATTTTATCTGTAAAACAAAAAGGATTTTTAAGGAATCGGGGAACAGACAAATTTTCTGGTCGTATTGTTCCTGCTGGCTGTGTTTTTTCTGCAAAAGATCTTGAAACTATTGCCGAAATTTCAAAAACTTATGGCAATGGCAAGATCGTATTTACCAGTCGTCTTAATGCAGAAATTGTCGATATCCCTTATGAAAAGATTGAATCAGCTATTCAATTTGCAAAAGAACACGATTTACTTTTCGGAGGAACTGGTGCAGAGATTCGACCGGTTACCGCTTGTAAAGGAACTACTTGTATTTATGGTAATTTTGATACACAAGGTTTAGCAAAAGAAATTTATGACCGCTATTATTTGGGGTGGAGTCATGTTAAGCTTCCTCATAAGTTTAAAATTGGAATCGGTGGCTGTCCTAATAGTTGTATGAAGCCTAGTCTAAATGACTTTGGGATCCAAGGACAACGTACTTTAAACCACGAATTTAATGATCCTAACGGACAATTTCGAATCTTTGTCGGAGGTACTTTTGGGAAAAAGAATCGTATAGGAACCCCTCTTCCTAGACTTGTTGAACGCAAAGAAATTTTTCCTTTCCTTGAAAAAACGATACTTTGGTTTCGGGAAAATGCGTATTATAAAGAACGGCTTGGTGCAGCCATAGATAGAATTGGAATAGAAAAATTCGAAGAAGAATTATTCAGTGAGGATTTACTTCTTCGTAAAGAAGAAATTTTAGCGGCTGATTTAAAAGTTAGATAATTTTTCAAGGAGTTGTCGCATAGGGAAATCAAACATAAAATATTTCGCTCCTTATGCGACAATCCCTTAGATTATTATAAAAATGGAAGTTCTTCTTGTTTATACTCTTTTCGTGCACTTAATAGACATGGAATCTTTTTTAGAAATTCTTCTAATCTTGACTGTTCAAAAAGCCAATCGTTTAACTCTTCTTTCTCTAAAATTAATGGCATTCTGTCATGAACATTTTGTATAGAACTGTTGGCTGTAGTTGTAAGTAAAACAAATCGTTCTCCTTCAGAATATCTTTGAAAAAATCCCGCAAAGAACAAAGTATCATGATCTTCCCTTTGAAAAGTCACCTTATTTTTCGATTTATCCCATTCATAAAACCAAGTTGCGGGAACAATACAACGTCTGTTCATCACACTTTCTCGAAATAATTTCTTTTCTAATGCAGTTTCTACTCTTGCATTAAAAATTACTTTACTTTTAACTTTTGTAGAAAATCCTGTAAATCCCCACAACTGTTTTTGAAAAGACAATCCTTTTGTTCCTTCTTTTTTTGGTATAATTACTGGTGCACTTTGTGATGGAAAAATATCTGTGTTTGCTTCTATTTTCCACTCTTTGTTATCTGTCAACCCTTGTATCTGTTGTACTGTTTTGTCTGCCAGATAATATCTTCCACACATACAATCAATCCTTCCCTTTATGATAAGATATGAGGTTTCTCTTGTAGATCTCTTTGAAATATACTATACTACAATTAATAAAAAAAATCGATAGGAGAAAATTTTAATGTCAAAAGTTCAAAACATAAAAAAACAGACTCATAATCCCTTTCTAAATCTATATGAAATAGAAGCTCAACATCGTGATGGAAGTACCACTCCCTATTATTTTGCTTCGAGAGCGAAGAATATATCTTCTCTGAAAATATGCACAAAAGATTCTGTTCCGGACGGAGTTATTGTTTATGGTGTCTATGGAGAACAAAAAGATCGTTTAGTTTTAATCCGTCAATTTCGTTATCCAATTGATAATTATATTTATGAATTTCCTGCAGGACTTGTAGAAGCGGGAGAAGATTTACAAACAGCAGCAATTCGTGAATTTTATGAAGAAACAGGTCTAGTTCTTCATCCTGCTGATGCCCCAAAGGATTATTGTCGACCATTCTTTACAACTGTTGGTATGACAGACGAATGTTGTGGAACAATTTTTGGTTATTGTACTGGAATTCCAAATAACCGTGGTCAAGAACCAAGCGAGGATATCGAAATTATCATTGCAGACCGCAAAGAATGTAGACGTATCCTTGCGGAAGAAAATGTTGCAATTAAATGTGCATATCTTCTTATGCAGTTTATTCATAGCACTGGGGATCCATTAGATTTTTTAAAAGATGGAAAATAAATAAAATCTACATCCAATCATGTTCACTTGTAGTGGCACTTTCTTCTTCTGGCGTATCTGGAGAGTAGGACTCTTCTTCCAAGTCATCCTCTTCGCTTTCCTTTCCTATCTCTCCTATAGGACGCCATGCCCTTCCAAATTTTACATCCTTAAAAAGAGCAGTTAAACCTGTGATTTGTTTTAAACGCAAAATTTCATCCCTGTCCATTCCAAGATGAATTGAAATCCATTTATCACTTCTTCCGATTTCATGCAGTTCTTTTATAATATTACTCATCAGTTCTACATCGTGAGAACCTCTTGCTCGATTATGACGAATTGTACTTGCCATTCGTTCATCTAACGGTTTTTGTATAACAGAAACTGGTAGCATCCCTCGTTCTCTTTCATAAATATCTGGATAATCTAACATAATACGATAGCGATGAAATCCATCTACAATAATATATCGATCTTGACTGTTTGAATAATAGCAGACAATTGGCATAGTATACCCATCTGATAAAATACTATCATAAAGAAGTTTCATTTCTGGTGGTGCTACTGCATTAGGGTTATATGTATTCGGCTGAATTTTTTCGATTGGTACTGCAATGACATGATAAGCAGGACTTTCAAATTTCATGAGTCGTTTCCTCCCATCTCCTATACTTTCTCTTTAGTATCTCTACATATTTATGTTGCTGACTACTTAACCCAAAACCCATAAATCGACACATATGATCATTTTTTAAGATACAATAACACATCCTCTTCCAGCTTGGAAGTTCCTTACTCGCTTTAATATCATCCGTTTCATCTGGAATTTTTCCTAAAAAAATAATTCTTGTCTTTTTGTCTAAAGTATAATTAGAAACTCCATTTCTTCTAATTTGATATCCCTTTTGTTCTAATTCTAAAATAGTTTCTTCTGATAATCCGCCTCCTGTTTCATGCCAGAATTTAATTGATGTATTAAACTTTTTAATATAGTTTGTTCTGACTCGTTCTGGCAGAGTATCTAATAAAAACTTTGTATAAGACTCCCACGTATGTCCCTCTGGCAGAGAAATATTTCGATATCCTATTGCTTTTGTCCGACTATAAATTGCTGCAAAATTTGCTCCATTTACTCTCCCTACTAACTTTGTCCAAGTTTCTGGCTCAATTACACGATATAGATTTAAGCTATCTTTTGCACAATCTCCAAATGGTGACGCAACCCGCATCTGTTCAGGACTTAATCCTGCCTTATAATAAAGATCATAAAGTTTATTATAGGGATATTCAAACTTTGTATTGGCTGCCCAGACATCTCGTACTGTCCAGTCATAAAGAGGCGAAGCACACCATACATCTTTAAACATCTTAGAAATCCAACATTTTCCCTCATAACCATATTTCTTATTTAAAAATCCACTATATCTCTGTAGAGATTCATCTGCACGAATTCCAAGTAGACAGACTGTTTTACGACTTCCGTGCATCCTCCGATACCAACGCCCAAACTGTTTTGACAATTCTTTTTGGGGCATTTTATACCAGTATAGAGTAAAAGGATTATTCTGCAAATTTATTATATAAGATTTCTTTGGCATTGGTCTTACCCATACCTCTTTTTTCTTATCGTCCCAAGGATACCAATATAATTCATAATTACTTAAAGCTGTTCTAGTTTCCATAGGAAGACAAACCCAATAAGGCTCAATGTCTTTTAAATTTTTCTCAAACGTTTCTTCTACATATTTTGTTGTATAAGAATATTGAGCTTCAAAATCTTGATGAAATACTCCAATTTTTTTTTGTATTCCATGTTGTTTTCGGTAATCTAGTAATAGATGTAGCAGTAATCCACTATCCTTTCCTCCACTAAAAGATACATAAATGTTATCAAACTCCTGAAATATAAAATCTAATCGTTTTTGGAGTGCATCATATACATTTAATTCTATATATTCCCGCTTCACTATACTCACCTTCTCTTTTGTAAAAATTGTAATTCTACTTTTAATACAGCCAACATTCTATATTATACCATATCTGTAATAATTTATGTATTAAAATATTTCCCCCTTAAAAAAATAACATGAATTATCTTGTTTGAAATAATATATTGTTAAATCTTTTGATAACTCTGACTATTTTAATGGAATTAATATACAATTATCTGCTCTATCAAAACAAAATAAAAATCGCTGTACCCAATACAGATACAGCGATTTTTATTTTCTACTATTATTTTTCTACTGTCGTTTCTTTTGAAAATTTTCGGATAGTTCGAGGCATATACCAACAAACACATCCCTTGTGCCTAAATTATATTTTAACATACAACAGGAAAGAATTTTATTAAATTTTAGAAAAAAAAATGATATAGACAAAAATGACTATACCATAAAGTAAATTATTATTAAAAATAAAGGCGTCTGGCGGATTTGAACCGTCGCTCAGGGAGTTGCAGTCCCATGCCTTACCACTTGGCTAAGACGCCTTATAAGAAATAACTCCCCGAGTTGGGCTCGAACCAACAACCCCACGGTTAACAGCCGTGTGCTCT
>CAMUMG010000001.1 GCA_947089905.1 uncultured Lachnospiraceae bacterium | reverse complement strand
AAGACGACTAGGTAGATAGGTTTGAGGTAGAAGTCTGGTAACAGATGGAGCTGACGAATACTAATCGGTCGAGGGCTTAACCAGTGGTTGGTTTTATTGGATGGTTTTCTAAATTTGATGAGAAGTTGTAAAAGGACATAGGTCAAAACAGCAAAAGGATTGTTGTTTTGGCTTTTTTTGTTTTTTTATGTTTTCTTAAATAAATGATTTGAATTCTTCGGCTCTTTATACTATAATAGAATTAACTTGATATTTTATTGATGTAGGAGGATTTTTATGGAAACTGGTATTTTATTAGAGAGTGGAACAAATGAATTAGAGATCTTAGAATTTAAAGTAGGAGCAAATTCATATGGTATTAATGTAGCAAAGGTAAAAGAGATCAAACCATATGAGAAACCAACACCAATACCAAACTCCCATCCATGTATAGAGGGCATTTTTATGCCAAGAGATGATATTATAACGATTATTGACTTAGGACAATGCTTAAATTTTGCTACAGATCACAATCCAAACAGAGATATGTATATTATAACAAACTTTAATCAGTTGAATGTTGGATTTCATGTAGATAGTGTAGTTGGAATTCGCCGTGTATCTTGGGCAGATATTTCAAAACCAGATGCAACTCTCAATAATCAGGGAAATAGTGTAGCAACAGGAATTATTAAATTAGATAATAAACTAATCGTTATTTTAGATTTTGAGAAAATTGTTACAGATATCAGCCCAGAAACTGGCTTGAAAATGTCGGATATTGATAATCTCGGAAAGAGAAATCGTAGCGAAGAACCAATCTTAATTGTGGAAGATTCCCCATTGTTGAGTAAATTAATCCATGATTGTTTAATTAAAGCGGGATATGATAATATTATTACAACTACAAATGGACAGGAAGCATGGGATAAACTTACAGATTTAAAAGAAACAGGAAGGGTACATAATGAAGTACATTGTATCATTACAGACATTGAAATGCCACAGATGGATGGTCATCATTTGACAAAGTTAGTAAAGAATGATCCAGAATTAAAATCGATTCCAGTTGTTATTTTTTCATCCTTAGTAAATCAAGAAATGAGAGTTAAAGGAGAATCTTTAGGTGCAGATGCACAACTTTCTAAACCAGAAATTGGTCTTTTGGTTGGAAAAATAGATGAGCTTTTATCGAATTAAAGAGGTAAATTATGGAGAAAGATACTTCAAAGGATTCCTATGATATTTTTAAAGAAGATGACAATGAATTTTATGATCATTTATTAGAAGAAAATGGTGATGATACGGAAGATTTTTTTACAGTACCAGAGATAGAATCTTCTAGTCAAGATACTTCTTTAGAATTAGAAGAGGAACAGGAATTGACATTACAACAAAAGACAGAAACGAACCCACAATCCATAGATTTAGAGGAAAAAGAATCGCTCCAAGAAAAATTAGAAGAAGAACCCATCCAGAATTTAGAAGAAGAACAGTCATTACAAGATCAAAAGAAAGAAGAGGGGTCAACAGAGGATATGGGCAGCGAGGAAGAAGAGAAGAAAACGACTAATATAGATGATGCAATGACAGATGAAGATATCCAAAATTTACTTGGAGAGGTTTTTCCTGAAGAAATACAGGAAAATCAGAAAGAGGACTCTTTTGAAACAATAAATTCTATTGAACCAGAACCTATAGCAATAGATTCTGCTACAACAAATTCTGATATAATAGAACCTATAACAATGGAACCTGTTACAACAGAACCTATAGTAGATTCTCAAGATATCTTTTCGACAAGTGAATTTATAGAAGAAAAAGAACTTCAAAAACCGAAAGAAAAAGAGGAAGAAAAAAGTTCTGTTTCTAATACATCTGTTTTAAATAAAGAAGAATCAGAAACAAAGAAAAAGAAACCAAATTTATTTAAACGTATTTTTGGAAATATCAGACAAGAGCGAACAGAAGAAGAGGTTCAGAAACTAAAAGATAAAGTTTATGCTGATGCAGAGTTAAAAGAAGAAAAAGAAAAGAAGAAAAAAGAAAGAGAAGCTGCTGCCAAGATAGCAAAACAAGAAAAAAAGAAGAAAGAAGCAGAAGAGAAAAAGACAAAAGCTGCTGAAGCCAAAAAGGCAAAGGCAGAAAAAGATAAAGTAAAAAAAGAGGCAAAAGCAGCAAAAAAGGAAGAAAAGACAAAAAAGAAACAAGAAATTCAAAAATTACTTGATGAAATTGATGAAAATGAAGGAAAAATCAATAAAATTGGAGCGACAATTGTATTTGCTTTTTTTGCAATATTAGGTATAGTTCTTGTGATAGGAACAGGAATGTATTCTTATCAAGTCAGTATTAAAAATGCAGCAACACATTTTGAATATAATCATTATAATGAAGCTTATGAAGAGATTGTTGGATTGAATATCAAAGAGCAAGATCAAGAACTATATGATAAAATTATGACAGTAATGTATGTCAATAAAGAATTAAATTCTTATTATAGTTATTACGATTTGGAAATGTATCCTGAAGCATTGGATTCTTTAATTAAGGGATTAAAAAGATATGAACTATATCTTTCTATTGCTAGAACTTATGGAGTGGAAGAAGATCTTAACTTTATAAGAACAGAAATTTTAACAGAATTAAAAGAGGTATTTCATATTTCAGAGGCAGAAGCATATGCTATGCTTTCAGATGAAGAAAGGGTAGTATATAGTACGAAAGTCTATAATTATGTGAAAGAACGTTTTGTACCTCCAGTAAAAGAAACTCCAAAGCAACAGGAGGAAAATCAGTGATAGCAATTATTGATTATGATGCAGGTAATTTAAAAAGTGTAGAAAAGGCTTTAGTATATATTGGACAACAGGTAATAGTTACAAAAGATAGAGATGAAATTTTAAAAGCAGATCATGTAATACTGCCAGGAGTTGGAGCTTTTGGCGATGCAATGGAAAAGTTAAATCGATTCGGTCTTACACAGGTAATTCATGAAGTAGTAGAAAGACAAATTCCATTGTTGGGGATTTGTTTAGGATTACAATTATTATTTGAGTCCAGCGAGGAGAGTAAAGGGGTAAAGGGATTATCTATTTTAGAAGGGGAAATTTTAAAAATTCCTAATACAAAAGATCTTAAAATTCCTCATATTGGATGGAATTCTCTTGAAATAAAAAAGGATGCTAGACTATTTCAGGGAGTTAAACAGGGGGCATATGTATATTTTGTTCACTCCTATTATTTGAAGGCAAAAAAAGAGGAAGAAGTTGCGACCATAACAACATATGGAGTTCCAATTCATTCCTCTATTCAAAGGAAAAATATCTATGCCTGTCAGTTTCATCCTGAAAAGAGTGGAGAGGTAGGACTACAAATCTTGAAAAACTTTGCTTTAATGGACAGATAGGGGGTATAAAAATGTTTACAAAAAGAGTCATTCCCTGTCTGGATGTCAGGGATGGTCGAGTAGTAAAAGGAACAAATTTTATAAATTTGAAAGATGCAGGAGATCCAATAGAAGTAGCTGCCCTTTATGATAAAGCTGGAGCAGATGAATTAGTTTTTTTAGATATTACCGCCTCTTTTGATGCAAGAGAAATTCAGGCAGATATGGTGCGAAGAGTTGCAGATAAACTTTTTCTTCCCTTTACGGTAGGAGGAGGTATTCGCAGTGTTGAGGATTTTCGAAGAATTTTAAGAGAAGGTGCAGATAAAGTAGCAGTAAATTCGGCGGCTATTATGTGTCCTAGGCTTATCTCTGACGCAGCAAAAAAGTTTGGAAGCCAATGTGTTGTAGTTGCAATCGATGCAAAGAAACGTGCAGATAAAACAGGATGGAATATCTATAAAAATGGTGGGCGAATAGATATGGGTATCGATGCCCTAGAATGGGCAAAAAAGGTAGAGCAATTAGGAGCTGGTGAAATTTTGCTTACTTCGATGGACTGTGATGGGACAAAACAGGGATATGATATTGAATTGACAAGAAAAGTAGCAGAATCAGTTTCTATTCCAGTGATTGCATCTGGAGGAGCAGGAACAAAAGAACATTTTTATGATATTTTAACAGAGGGGAAAGCGGATGCGGCTTTGGCAGCTTCTTTGTTTCATTTTAAAGAATTGGAAATTTTAGAAGTAAAACAGTATTTAAGAGAACATGATGTCAGTGTCCGACTTTAAAATAAATTTATCAGGAGGAAAGTACGAAAATGGGAATGATTACAAATGATTGGCTAGATGCAGTTGGAGAAGAGTTTAAAAAACCTTATTATCAACAACTATTTGAGTTTGTAAAAGAAGAGTATAGTAAAGAAAAAATTTTCCCTCCAGCAGATGATATGTTTAACGCATTTCATTTTACTCCACTTAGTAAAGTAAAAGTTGTCATTTTAGGTCAAGATCCTTATCCAGGAGAAAATCAAGCACATGGATTATGCTTTTCTGTTCAGCCACAGGTTGAAATTCCAGGTTCATTGATCAATATTTATCAGGAGTTACATACAGATCTTGGATGTTACATCCCAAATAATGGTTATCTAAAAAAATGGACAGAACAGGGAGTATTTTTATTAAATACAGTATTGACCGTTCGTGCTCATCATCCAAATTCTCATCAAGGAAAGGGATGGGAACAATTTACAGATGCAGTAATTCAAGCAGTAAGTAAACAGGATCGCCCGATTGTTTTCATTTTATGGGGAAGAAATGCTCAGAAGAAGAAGACTATGTTAAAAAATCCAAAACATCTTATTTTAGAAGCACCACATCCAAGTCCTCGTTCTGCGACTTTGGGATTTTTCGGAAGTAAACCGTTTAGTAAAACAAATCAATTTCTTACTGAACATGGGATAGAACCAATCGATTGGCAGATTGAGAATCGATAATATAAGGAGCTGTCATATTAAAATACTATATTTTATATATTTGACTTTTAATATGACAGCTCTTTTTTTCTTAAAGTAAATAACGAAATAATTGAAAGATTACAGATGTAATTGGATAGATAAATCGGTGGAATTTGGACATAATAGCAGGCTCTACACCAAGATTATTGCCATAACTGCCATCAGCAAGAACTGGAAGGGCAAGTTCATTCTGCATTTTTGAGATATAAAAGGCAAGTTCAGATGTAAATTCTTTTCCATGAACGACAAGCATAACTTCTGTGTCTAAATAAACACTTCGCATATCAAAATTAAAAGAACCAATAATAGCGATTTCGTCATCAATTACTAATGATTTATTATGGGTAGAACGGTTTCCCTGAAATTCGTAAAACTGTGCACCAGTAGCGAGAACTTTATCTCGATTAAATGTATAATCCGAAGATGCCATAAAATTATCTCCGACAGCGGTAGAATTTAATAGAACACGAAAATCAGGAATAGACTTACTAAATGCCTCGAAGTTCTTATACATCGTATCATTAAAAACTAAATAGGGAGATTGTATCCATACCCTTTCTTTTGCCTGTTTTATCAGTTCAAAAAGTTCATATAAAATATAGGGCTCTTTTGACATAATATGTGTCGGATTTGTAATTAAAGTGATCTTATTAGTTGGCAAGGTCATTGCCATATAATCTATAGGTTTAAATAATTCTGGTTGTGTATCATATAGCTCTTGATAGGTTTTGAAAAACATCTGTTTTGCCTGTTCTACTTTTTCTTTTTTTAAAAAAGAAATATTATTAAATTCATCTGTACATTCTCTACGATTCCAGACCGAATAAAAATAATCTCTTACTTGAGTGATAACACTTTCTTTAGAAGAACTTGTATTGGTTGCTGTATTATAGACGAAAATATCACGATCATAACTTAAATGTTTTCCATCTGAGTTGCCTAAAAAATATCCAGAAGTATTTCTACCTCCTAACAATAAAAGTTGATCATCAATAATAATATATTTATCGTGCATTCTGCCATTAAATGTCCAAGGTTTGAGAAGATCTAAATTATTATAAAAGCGAATGGTCACATTTGGATGTGTACCAAGGGCATAGTACATTGGATTTTTTCCCATATCTACACTACAAGAAAGACCATCTCCTAAAATCAATACTTTTACACCACGTTCTGCAGCAGCATAGACAGCAGAAAAGATCTGTTCACAGATAACATCTTGCTTCATAGAAAAGGTAGAAAATAAAATTGTTTCTTTTGCCTGCTCAATCATATTAAGACGCAAATTGAGAGCATCTAAACTATCCTCTACCACCATAGCACGATCGACACCAGTAGAGTCAGAATAAAACTGTTCAACAGAAAAATTAGAGCGAAATTCCTCACTTACCTCTTTCATTTTAGAAAATGGTACAGTCACACAGATGATAAAATAGAGCAGATAACATAAAAATGTGCAAAGCAATATTCGAAGCCCTTTTTTAAAAAAAAGTCGATATGATTTTTGATTCATTAAAATCCTCATTTCTGTCAAGGGGTTTTTATAATAAAATGAAAAAAGGCGTGCTTTTACGCCTTTTTTCAGATTGCTTTATAGAAAAATTATTCTTGAAAAGCATGAAAAAGTTCAATAATAGCAGCCGCTGTTTCAGGATGGGAATTATGTATCTGATTTAAATAACGAAATGCACTTCCCTCGTAATTTTGAGTTTCTCCAAAAAGTCCAATTTCGTAACAACTGCGGATAATATTAATAATACAATTTTCAAAATGATTTTCCTTACAAGATCTACATTGCCTTAAAATATGCGCAATTCCAGATTCAAAGTTTTCTACATTAAATACTTTAAAGTCTGTAAATGGAATATGTTCCATTCCATCTTCAATATAGGTAACTCCTTCTTTAAAACATTTAGTAATACAAGATTTTGCATAGCCAACAATACATTGTTTTCCTGTACAAGAACCACAGACATCCTCTCCCATACAACACTTTCCAAGATCCGTAAGTACAAGATCATAATTTAATTCAGAATTCAAAATTCCCATACTAATCCTCATTTCTGCGTTGCTTTTTATGATATACAAAAAATATAACGATTTTGTGATAGGCAACGCACAGACACAAATCGTAAAGGTGGTTACAAAATTTTTATACCATATATAGATATAAATTTATAGAATACCTACTATATCTGGTAGTTAAAATCAATTTTGCAGCGTTTATCTTTTGCCTATTATATCATGTGAGATAAGAAAAATCAATTGACATTTTGACTTATAATATGGTAAAATAATTTGATTCTAACAAAATAAACGAGGGGGAAAAGAGAATTTTATGAAAAGAATCAAATATTTTCTATCATGTATTTGCCTTCTAATAGGAGTTTGTGCACTTACAGGATGTGGAGGCAAGGAAAAGGCAGAGGAATTAACAAATCAATTTCTCAGTAAAAATGAAAGTTTTCAAATCAGTGCTCCAAAGGATTGGAAAGAGTCTTCGGATGAGATTGAAGGAGCAATTTTGATTGAAGATGAAAAAAAACAATTATCTATTATTGCACAACAGATTTTAAAAAAACAGTTAACAACAATAGTTGAAACCGGAGAAGATTTTGTAAAATTTTATAAACAAACGACAACAAGCAGTTTTGGAGAAGCAGTAAAAATCACAGAAAATCCAACTATTAAAAATGCTACACTACTAGAAGCAGAAGAGTATTCTATTGTAGAAAATGGATTAAAAGAGAAAGTATATGTAGTATATTTGGAAACAGAAGCTTCTTATTATGTAGTATTGGCGACAGGATTAGAAGATGTTTATAACAAAAAGTTAGAAACTCTTAAAAGCTGTATCGCGTCATTTCAAGAAAAGGAAGAAAAAATTGCTAAGATTACAGCACCTCTTTCTGATACTTTAAGATGGTTTAATGGTACATATGCTTTAATTACTACAAAAAATATGGGAAATCTAAGTTTAGTTGGAGGATATGAAAATAATGATACAACGAAACAGATGATTTCCACTGCCTTACAAAGTAGTTGGGATGTTACAGATAAAGCGTCTGCTGATGAAACTTTAAAGTGGCTGTTAGAAGAAGGACATAACAGTGATTTATTAAAATCTTATGCAGACTATGAATTGGATTCTTATACAAGAGAAGAGTTGATAGAAGTATTAGAAGAATCACAGATTACTGGTATGGATGCAGTAATAATACTTTTAGAGTATGACGCAGTAAAAAAGTTTGGAGATAAGGCAATTTTAGCATGGGATTTAAGTAGAGCAATGCAGTTATCAGCGTGGTATTATTTAGCAGGATATTATACTTATGAAGAAGCAATGGATCAGTCATTAGAGATTGCACAATTACTTCAAAAGACTTATACATCATGGGATGAAATGATAGAAAGTTATATGTATGGATTTCAATATTGGAATGAAGATGACATTTCAGATACTTCTTCCGATAGCTATGAGAGAAAGCAGATGTACGAGCAGCTAAAGACAACAGAAGGAAGTCCTTATCAGTTGGATTGGAATATAACCCTGACAAAAGAATGGTAGATATAAAAAGAAAAAAGTAAGGGGTGGGATATGAGAATCAGTAAAATTTCAATTAAAAATTTTAAATCCATTCGTGAACTTACTGTAAAAGAGATTGAAAGTGCCTTAATTATTGTAGGGAAAAATAGTACTGGAAAAACAGTAATTTTAGATGCAATTTTAGCAGTAGCAGGAAAATATTCCATTCAGAGAAGAGATTTTAGAGATCCACAGCGAAATATTGAAATTGCCCTTACGATTTCTTTAGAGGAGCAGGATCTACACCAGATGAATCAGTTGGGAATAGTAAGTAAATACCGCAGATTTGAAGTCTGGAAACAACAATTTCAAACAAGGCTACCATCATTTCAAAATGGAACATTGACATTTACTTTTATTGCAAATGAAAATGGTAAGATTCGCTATGATGATGGATATCATAAAAATAATAATTGGATTTTACAGATACTTCCCAAAATCCATTATATCGATCATACAAGAGATGTAAGAGCTATTGAAGAAGATATCTTTTTTATGCAGGGACAAGCAGAATTAAAAGAGTTAAGAGAAAATCGCTGTATGTTTGATAGGGGAAAGAGTTGTATTAATTGTTTTCAATGTATTGGGGTAATTGAAAAAAAGATGCCAGATCAATTAAGTATATTAGAAGCATCCAAATTACTCCAATATAAACTTTTACATATCAATATAGATTCTTTTATGAAAAGACTTAATTATTATTTTCATAAAAACAGTGGTTCAAGTCAAGAAATTCTTTATCAAGTAGAATTTCTGCCAGAGAAAATTTATGAACCAAAGACTTGTGTTTATTATAGAGAACAAAAAAGGCAAGGAAGTATTGAAGCAATGGGTGAAGGCACAAAAAGTATTTATATTTTGTGCCTTTTAGAAGCCTATATTGAAGAAAGGGCAAGTCTGCCCTGCATTATTATGATAGAGGATCCCGAAATCTATCTGCATCCTCAACTTCAAAAAGTAGCAAGTGAAATTTTATATCGTCTTTCTAAGAAAAACCAAGTAATCTTTTCTACACATTCTCCAAACTTAATTTTTAATTTTAATTCCAAACAGATTCGGCAGATTATGTTAGATGAACAAGCAAATACAGTTATTAAAGAAACTACTGATATCAGTGAAATCATGGATGATTTAGGATATTCTGCAAATGATTTAATGAATGTAAGTTTTGTTTTCATCGTAGAAGGAAAACAAGATCGAGCTAGACTGCCACTTTTGTTAAAACATTATTATGGAGAGTTATATGATGAAAAGGGAAATCTAAAACGAGTTGCCATTATTTCTACAAATAGCTGTACCAATATTAAAACATATGCAAATTTAAAATATATTAATCAACTTTATCTAAAGGATCAATTTTTAATGATTCGAGATAGCGATGGAAAAGATGCAAAGCAGTTAAAAGAACAACTCTGTGGATATTATAGACAAAGGGAAAAAGAAGATCCGGGAAATTTGCCAAGGGTACAGGAGAAAAATGTATTAATTTTAAAATATTATTCTTTTGAAAATTATTTTCTGGATCCAGATGTAATGACAGAAATCGGAATAGTAAAAAGTAGAAAACATTTTTTTAATATTTTATATAAGAAATATCGAGAATATTTATATCGTTTAGGTAGTGTTAGATGGATGGAGCAAAAAACAGGAATTAAAATTAAGTCGAAGCAGGATTTAGAAAATAATTTAGAAACTATAAAAATCTATGTACGTGGACATAATTTGTATGATATTTTTTATGGCAGATATAAAGGAGAACAGGAAAATGAAATTTTAATTCGTTATATCCAAAAGGCACCAAGAAAAGTATTTGAAGATATTTTGGATGCAGTAGATAAGTTTGTTTTCTTTGAAAGTAAAAAGATAAATAGTTGATCCTCTGTCTTTTTATAAAAAACACATAAAAAATTTGACAATTTCATATCATTTTATAACAAATTTAGAGGAATGACTATATGAGGATTCCACCAATACTAAAAAAGGGAGATCAAATTGTATTAATTGCTCCTTCTTCACCTGTGACAAAAGAACAGGCACAAAACTGTCAGACACAATTAGAAGAAATGGGTTTTCGAGTGCAGATAGGAAAAAGTTGTACAAGCAAACTACATGAATATTTAGCAGGAAACGATTTCCTTCGTGCAAAAGAATTAAATGCTGCCTTTGCCAATGAAGAAATACAGGGAATTTTTTGTATTCGTGGGGGATATGGTGCAACAAGATTGTTGAAATTATTAGATTATGAAATGATTCAAAAACATCCGAAAGTTTTTTTAGGATATAGTGATATTACTTGTATTCATCTAGCATTACAAAAGTATTGTGATTTTGTAACATATCATGGTCCAATGCCAGCATCGAATATGCAAAATGGTATAGATAATTATTCAAAAAAGTGGTTGGATACTATACTCTCTATTTCTTATAATTGTGAATCTATTTCTTTTGAAAATCCAGATAATATTAAGATAGAGGAAGTTTCCAAGGGAATAGCAGAAGGAATATTATGTGGAGGAAATTTAGCTCTCTTTACCAGTTTAATAGGAACTGATTATTTGCCAGATCCAGAGGGAAAAATTTTATTTTTTGAGGATATTTATGAATCTGTTCCACGTATCAATCGGATGCTTGATCAACTATATCACTCTAAAATTTTAGAAAAGTGTTCAGGAGTTGTATTTGGAGATTTTGCAGAGTGTAGTAATATAGAGGACACTTCCTTTTCTGTCAGAGATC
The DNA here is from genome assembly GCA_947089905.1 of uncultured Lachnospiraceae bacterium. Taxonomy (GTDB): domain Bacteria; phylum Bacillota; class Clostridia; order Lachnospirales; family Lachnospiraceae; genus MGBC140009. Next base: position 552,956 of record CAMUMG010000001.1, on the reverse strand, counting down.
TTTTCAGAGAATATTTTTCTCATTGGAATAAGCCAGTATTAGTAGGATTACAATTTGGACATTGTGTTCCTACTACAACACTTCCTATGGGAATGAAAGCGAAGATAGAAAATGCTTCTCTATCAACTGTTCCAGTTTCTATTGCTGATAAAATATGTTGATATATATTTTGAAATACAATCATAGGTAGTGGTTTCTTATAAACAACTACCTATTTTTTGTTGTAATTGTCGTATATTTTAACAATTAAGAGGTTGCCAATAGTGCAAAATTATGCTATATTAAAACTAAGAACATAAAACAATGAGGGAGGACAAGGGTAAGGAGGAGAATATTATGAAAAGAGAAATCGGAAGAAAACGATCAAATCAAAAAGTCAGTCAGATTGCAATTAGCCAAGTCCTTCCTGGAATGGTGACAGCAAAAAATGTATATTCCAGAAATGATCAGCTAATTTTAAATCGGGAAACAACATTGGATTCTACAAAAATTGCTAAAATCATGTTTTATGCCATTGAAAGTATTTATGTATATGAACCAGAGGTAAAAAGTGAAAACGATCAATTTATGCAGAAGATGCGAAACAGCATTGAATTTCGTAATTTTAAAAAAGATTATGATTCCTGTGTAGTATCGGTTCAAAATGCAATGAATAGTGTAATAGAACAAAACAAAGAATTAGATGTAGAGCCATTACTTCAGGAAATGACACAGACTATCGATCATGCAAAGAGTAAAACGGATGTTTTTTATATGTTACAGTGTATGATTGATTATGATGACCAAACTTATGTTCATTGTGTAAATGTCGCTATGGTTTGTAATATTTTTGCAGATTGGCTTGGAATATCAAAAGAGGGAAAAGAAACAGCAACAATATGTGGTCTATTACATGATATTGGAAAACTTACGATACCAAAAAGTATTGTAAATAAGCCAGATCGCCTGACAGATCAGGAATATGAAATTATGAAGTTACATACAGTAAGAGGATATAACTTAGTAAAAAATATGGATTTAGAAGATGCGGTTAAGCAAACAATTTTACTGCATCATGAAAGATATAATGGTACAGGTTATCCATTCCAAAAGGCAGGAGACGAAATAGATCCCTTTGTTATGTTGACTGCGATTGCAGATGTTTACAATGCTATGACCAGTGATCGAGTTTATCGTACTGGTCGTTGTCCATTTGATGTTATTAGGGAGCTTGAAGAGAATGGGAAAACGTTGTATGCTCCAGAAATTTTAATTCCTATCATGGAACGAATTGCACAGTCTTATATTAGCCATACTGTACGATTAAGTACCGATGAAGAGGGAGAGATCGTAATGTTAAACAAGAATTTTTTGTCTAAACCATTAGTAAAGGTAGAAAATCGATTTATTGATTTATCCAAAGAAAGAAGTATTAAAATTAATTCTATTTTATAATAGTAAAAAAGAGTGCAGAAGGTATTATATTTCTGCACTCTTTTTTACTTAGTCCATATTTTTAACTGCAGTTGCTAACATTAGCTTAATTCGATTTAACTGATTGACTTCACTTGCTCCCGGATCATAGTCTACAGCGACAATATTTGCACCTGGATAACGATTTCGAAGTTCCTTGATAACACCTTTTCCAACAATATGATTTGGAAGACAGGCGAATGGTTGAGCACATACAATATTTGTAATTCCAGAATGAATTAACTCTACCATTTCTGCGGTGAGAAACCATCCTTCTCCGGTTTGATTTCCAATATCAACAATTGGCTTTGCAAAATCTGCAAGTTCCTCAATCGTCGCAGGAGGTAAAAAACGCTTACTTTCTAAAAATGCTGCACGAGCTTCTTTCCTGCAATATTCTAAAAATCGAATACCTAATTGGTTTATTTTAGACTCTGTTTTACTTTTTCCAAGAAACTCTGCTTTATAAATGGCATCATAACAGCCATACATAAAGAAATTCATCATTTCTGGTACAATAGCTTCTGCACCTTCCGCCTCTAACAGTTCTACTAAATGGTTATTGGCAGCAGGTAGGTATTTAACAAGGATTTCTCCAACGACACCTACTCTTGGTTTTTTCAAATCTTCGTTTAATTCTAAGTGATCAAAATCTTGGATAATACCACGTAAGTTTTTACGATACTCTTTCCAGTTTCCATTTTGGACAGATTTTTGACAGATAGCTTGCCATTTTTGATGAAGGGCATTAGCAGAGCCAACTTCTTTTTCATATGGTCTGGTACGATAGAGAACTTTTATAAAAACATCTCCATAGATAAGAGCCTGCATCGCACGAATTAACAAGGAAGGAGTAATTTTAAATCCAGGATTTTTTTCTAAACCATTTGTATTGATAGAAACCACAGGGATATGCTCCAAACCTGCTTTTTTTAAAGCACGTCTTATAAAACCAATATAATTTGTAGCACGACATCCTCCACCAGTTTGTGTAATAACAATACCTACCTTATCAAGATCAAATTTTCCAGAGAGTAGAGCATCCATAATTTGACCAACCACCATTAAAGATGGATAACAGGCATCATTATTTACATATTTTAATCCTACATCCACAGCAGCACGATTGTCATTTGGAAGTACAACAATATTATAACCACAGGAACGTAAAGCGGATTCTAAAAGTCCAAAATGGATTGGTGACATTTGAGGGGCAATCAAAGTATAATTTTTCTTCATCTCTTTCGTAAAAATGACACGATGATGTGCAGAAGAGACGATATTGGGTTCTACATGTTTTTTATGTTGATCTCGAACTGCAGATAACAAAGAGCGAATTCGGATTCTAGCAGCACCTAAATTGTTGACTTCGTCAATTTTTAATACAGTATAAATCTTTCCAGAGGCAGTTAAAATGTCACTTACTCCATCTGTAGTGACAGCATCTAACCCACAGCCAAAGGAATTTAACTGAATAAGCTGAAGGTTTTGCTTGGTTCTGACATAAGAAGCAGCAGCATAAAGTCTGGAATGATACATCCATTGATCTACTACGATCATAGGACGATCTATTTTGCCTAAGTGTGAGATACTATCTTCTGTTAAAACCGCAATTCCATAAGAAGTAATCAGTTCTGGAATTCCGTGATTAATTTCTGGATCAATATGATAAGGACGTCCTGCTAGTACAATTCCCATTCGTCCTGTCTTTTCTAAATAATCAATGATTTCCTCTCCCTTTTTTTGGGTATCTTTTCTTGTCTGTTGTAATTCTTCCCAAGCAGCTTTGGCAGCAGTAGAGATTTCGGTTTCTGAAATTCCTCGCTTAGTAAAAATTGAAATCAGACGTTTTTCTGCAATTATCTCACTTTCAAAAGAGAGAAAAGGATTCATATAGTCAATCTGCATCGTTTTTAGTTCTTCAACATTATTTTTAATATTTTCCCCATAGGATGTAACAATCGGACAGTTATAATGATTTCCGGAGTCTGCAATTTCCTTGCGTTCATAAGGAATACAAGGATAAAAAATAAACTTAATACCCTGTTGTATCAACCACATGATATGTCCATGTGCAAGTTTTGCCGGATAACATTCCGATTCACTAGGAATAGATTCAATTCCAAGCTCATAAATTTTACGAGAAGATAGGGGTGAAAGAACAACTCGATACCCTAACTTCGTAAAAAATGTATACCAATAAGGATAATTTTCATACATATTTAATACTCGTGGAATTCCTACTGTCCCTCTTGGAGCTAAATTTTCCGCAAGTGGTTCATAGGAAAAGAGTCGATCTAATTTATATTCAAAAAGGTTTGGAATATGTTCTTTATTTTTTTCCTTTCCAAGACCTCTTTCACAGCGATTTCCAGAAATAAATTTCCGACCACCATTAAAAGTATTAATAGTAAGCAAACAGTTATTAGTACATCCTTTACAACGAGCCATCGTAGATTCAAATTTTAATTCATTGATCTGAGCAATAGAAAGCATAGTGCTTTCTTTACCTGTATAGTGTTCTCTAGCAATTAAAGCAGCACCAAAAGCTCCCATAATTCCTGCAATATCTGGACGGACTGCCTCACAGCCAGAGATAAATTCAAAGCTTCGAAGAACAGCATTGTTATAAAATGTTCCACCCTGTACAACTATCTTTTCTCCAAGACTTTTGGCATCTGTAAGTTTAATTACTTTATAAAGGGCATTTTTAATAACAGAATAAGCAAGACCCGCAGAAATATCTGCTACACTAGCTCCTTCCTTTTGGGCCTGTTTTACTTTGGAATTCATAAATACGGTACAGCGTGTTCCAAGATCGATTGGATTTTTAGCAAACAGTGCTACTTCAGCAAAATCAGAAACATCATATGCTAAGGATTTGGCGAAGGTTTCAATAAAAGAACCACAACCTGACGAACAGGCTTCATTCAGTTGAACGCTATCTACAGTACCATTTTTAATTTTAATACATTTCATATCCTGTCCGCCAATATCTAAAATACAATCGACATCTGGCTCAAAAAAGGCAGCGGCGTAATAATGTGCAACCGTTTCTACCTCACCTTCGTCTAGTAGCAGTGCTGCTTTAATTAATGCTTCTCCATATCCTGTGGAGCATGAACGGACAATTTTTGCATCTTTTGGAAGTAGAGTATAGATTTCTTTGATTGCTTTTAAAGTCGTTTTTAACGGACTTCCATTATTATTACTATAAAAAGAATAAAGGAGCTTTCCGTCTTCTCCAACTAATGCAGCTTTTGTTGTAGTAGAGCCTGCATCAATTCCAAGAAAACAGTTCCCATGATAAGAAGAAAGTTCGCCTTTTTTTACAGTATGTTTTGCATGACGTTTTTGAAATGCAGCATATTCCTCTTCATTATGAAAAAGTGGCTCCATACGACTGACTTCAAAATCCATAGTAATTCCCTGTTCTAATTTAGAAGTCAATTCAGAGAGAGAAATTGTAATTTCTGGCTTGGAGTTCATCGCTGAACCAATCGCTGCAAATAAATGGGAATGTTCTGGAGCAATCACTTGCTCAGACTTTAAGTTTAAGGTTCGAATAAATGCCTTTTTTAATTCGGTTAGAAAGTGGAGTGGACCTCCTAAAAATGCAACATTTCCACGAATTGGTTTTCCACATGCTAAACCACTGATTGTCTGATTGACAACTGCCTGAAAAATAGAAGCTGCCAGATCGGGTTTCGTAGCTCCTTCATTAATAAGCGGCTGAATATCTGATTTTGCAAAAACACCACAACGGGCAGCAATAGGATAGATTTCTTGATAGGTTTTAGCATATTCATTTAAACCAGCAGCATCTGTTTTTAGTAAAGAAGCCATTTGATCAATAAAAGAACCAGTACCACCTGCACAGATTCCATTCATTCTTTGTTCAATTCCGCCTGTAAAATAAATGATTTTGGCATCTTCTCCACCAAGTTCAATAGCAACATCTGTATAAGGTGCGTAATCCTGCAAAGAAGTAGCTACGGCGACTACTTCCTGTACAAATGGTACTTCTAAATGTTTAGATATCGTTAGACCGCCAGATCCTGTAATGACTGGAGAAACAAAACTATCTCCTAAAACTTCTATACTTTTACGAAGTAAGGAAGCTAAAGTAGACTGAATATTGGCAAAATGACGTTCATAATCGGAAAATACAAGTTCATTAGCTTTATTTAAAACAGCAACTTTCACCGTAGTAGATCCGATGTCGATGCCCAGTGTATATGTTTTCATAAAATTCAATAGGCACGAAAACCCACTTCCTTTTGATGGTGGGAGGAGTGCCGTTCTCCTTTCTTGATAAAATATCTATTATAGTACTGTTTAATTTAAAAACAAATCATAGTTATCTGCCATGTTTTCTTATTATACGACACAAAATAAATAAGTTCAACAAAATTATGATAATTTTAGATTTTAGAAAATTTTAATATTATGATTTATAATTTAACTATTTGTATGCAAAAGGGAATTAAGATAGAATATGATAGAAAAGATAAAAAAGAACTATGCCGAAAACCTATCTAATAAATAATGCTATAAGTTTTCGGCATAGTCTGGATTTCAAATAAATTTTTATTCTGATAAGGAAGAGAGAAGATGAAGTTTTAGTTGATTTAATTGTTCCATAGAATCTTCTTTTAGAGTGGTTTTTAAAGTGACAACTGGTTCTAAGATCTGCATCTGCTTCATTTCTTCTAACAAAGTCTGCATTGGAGCTGTAAGAGGAGCCCATGTACCATTTCCAATAAGTGCAATGGTACGTTTACTAAGATTAAGAGCTTTCATATCATGTAAAAGATTTAACATCGGTGGATAGATTCCACCATTATAAGTAGGGGCAGCTAAAACTAAATGACTACAGCGGAATATTTCTGCGATCAAGGTAGAAATATGTGTACTGGAAATATCATAGATAGCAATATTTTTAACTCCTGCGTCTGCAAGTCCAGTAGCTAAGAAGTTGACTGAATTTTCAGTATTTCCATACATAGAACCATACATAATGGCAACTGTGCGTTCTTCTGGTTCATAGCGACTCCAAAGATCATATTTTCCAAGCAGATAGTCAAAATTATCACGCCAAATAGGACCATGAAGCGGACAGATAATATTTAATTCTAATCCTGAAAGCTTTTTAAGAGCTTTTTGTACCTGAAGACCATATTTTCCAACAATATTTCCATAATAGCGTCTAGCATCAGAAATCCAGTCTCTGTCAAAGTCTATTTCATCACTAAAAAGATTTCCATTTAATGCTCCAAAACATCCAAAAGCATCAGCGGAAAAAAGAACCTTTTCCGTTTCTTCATAAGTTACCATAACTTCTGGCCAATGAACCATTGGAGCAAAATAAAAACGAAGAGTATGATTTCCAAGGGAGAGAGAATCACTTTCTTTTACAGTGATAGTATGTCCATCTAAATTAAAATTATAAAACTGTTTTATAAAAGAAAATGTCTGGGCATTTCCAACTATCTTTAAATCAGGAAAACGTAACAGCAGTTCTTCAATATTGGCACAGTGATCAGGTTCCATATGGTTGACAATTAAATAGTCAAGAGTACGACCATTTAAAAGAAAAAGAACATTTTCTAAGTATTGTTGAGTAATAGAGGCGTCTACTGTATCAATTAGAGCAATCTTTTCATCTTCAATTAAATAAGAGTTATAAGAAACGCCTCTAGGAATTGGAAATAAATTCTCAAATAGTGCCAAACGGCGATCATTTCCGCCAACCCAATGGATAGAGTTTGTTATTTTTCGAGTGCAGTACATAAGTTTAATACTCCTTTCCTATCTATTAAGAAATATTTTTTATCATAGAGGATATTATATCAAACGTTGAATGTCCTCGTTTCAACATTATACCATAGGACATTCAAAAAAAAAACATAATATTAAAAAAATGTAATTTACAAAGCTTGCGCAGTTCTTGATAATAGAGTATAATTTCTATATACATAATCATGAAAAATGTAAATAGGCTAACAAAAAGTGAGGTAAAATTCGGTTATGAAATTAATTTTCATACGACATGGAGATCCTGATTACGAGAAGGACTCTTTAACAAATAAAGGATGGAGAGAGGCAGAACTATTAGCAAAACGTGTTGCAGAATGGAACGTAAAAGAATTTTTTGTTTCTCCTTTAGGACGGGCACAAGATACAGCTAGAGTATCTCTTGAAAAAATAGGTCGAAAGGCTAAAACATTAGACTGGCTGAAAGAATTTGTCGTGTTAGTTGATAATCCGATGGGAGGGAAAAAATGGATTCCATGGGATTTTCCCCCATCTTGGTGGACAAAACAGGAAATATTATATGACAGAGATCATTGGACATTAGAACCTCATCTTGCTGCTGGTTCAGTAGAAGAAGAACAAAAAAAAGTAATTAGTGGGATAGATACTCTACTCAAAGAATATGGATATGCTCGAAAAGAACGATATTATGAGGTTATAAATCCAAATCAGGATATATTTGTATTTTTCTGTCATATGGGAGTTCAGTTGTTAATTCTATCTCATTTGCTTGGAATTGCAGCTCCTGTTTTATGGCATGGAATGTTTACTGCACCAACCTCTGTTACTATACTTTGTACAGAAGAGCAAAATAAGGGAGAGGCATTTTTTCGCTGTAAATGTTTGGGCGATACTTCACACTTGTATATAGCAAATGAAGAACCGTCTAATTCTGGATTTTTTAAAGAAGTATATGAATCGTAAAAGGAGGGGATAGATTTGGCTGTAAAGTTACCACCAATAGAAAAAATTCATGAAGCATATAGTGCAATAGTAGATAAAAGAGTTGAGATGAAAGAGGAAGAAGCAGAAGTTTCATCTTCCGATTTATCAAAGAAATATTTAGTAACTTGGAAAAATGATACTTACTCTTCTAATGATAATGCGTCTTATTGGCAGGGATATCTTGGGTATCCTATTATCGCGGTTTTAATGTTACAAAATAAACTATCTTTGGATAAACAGATAGCAGATTATTTTAAAGCAATTCCATGGAAGAAGTTAAATACACAGTATAAGAATAACTTTTCAGAGGCTGTAAAGTATATTATGGAAGATTTTAAAACGAAAGAAATAGACTGTGATAAAATAAATACAGAGATCAATAAAGTCTATCAGGAAATTGGACAACTGACAATTAAGTTAAAACGTAGTTCACTTCGTCCTCCTAAATAGTAATAAATAATGGGGCTATCATACTAAGAAATTTTGATATAACGAATAGCCCCACTAATAAAAAATTATGGAAGAATATATTTTGCCTTATTTGCTTCAAAGCGTTTACGAAATTCTCCTTTTGTATGTTTTAATTCATTTAAATATTCATGAGTTTCAAAGCTGTTTTCACTGATTTGGAGTAGGCCAACTGCAATATTAGAACAGTGATCCGACACTCGTTCATAATTGGTTAAAATATCAGAAAAGACAAATCCTAATTCAATCGTACATTCTCCATTTTGTAGACGTTTCACATGACGATTTTTTAATTCACTACGAAGAAGATCAATTACTTCTTCTAAAGGTTCTATCTGTTTTGCCAGTTCTAAATCTTCTTTTTCAAAGGCAGTGATAGTGTTAATTAAAATTTCGCTGACTGCTTTTGTAATAACAGCGAGTTCTTCATGTGCTTTAAAAGAAAAGTTAAGCTTTTTTTCATGAATTTCTTTAGCAACATCCACAATATTTACTGCATGATCAGAAATTCGTTCAAAATCTCCAATAGAATGTAACATCATAGAAACTGCTTTACTATCTTCTTTAGAAAGACTACGACTACTTAATTTTACTAGAAAAGTTCCAAGAACATCTTCATAGTGATCGATCATTTCTTCTTGTGTATTTAATTTGTCAGCTTCTCTTTCTTGATATTCATTTAATAATTTTACTGAGTTAAGAAAGTTGTTTTTTGCAAGATCTGCCATTTTATGATTTAAGCTTTTACACTGCTCAATAGCAAAACCAGGTTTATTTAAAAATCGTTCATCCAATAAAGGGCGTTCAAAAATAGTATCAGATGGTTGATCTTTGATAGTACGACATGCAAGTCTTTCAAGTGCTTTAGAAAATGGAAGAAGTGCAATAGTAGAAAATACATTAAATAACGTATGCACGGCTGCAATAGAAACCTGATTTACAGAATGATTAATAAATGAAAAACCAATAGTATATTCAATTATATAAAATAGACCTAAAAATAAAAATGTTCCTATTACATTAAAATATAGATGGACAATAGCAGCACGTCTTGCATTTTTGGATGTACCAACACTAGAGACCAGTGCAGTAACACATGTACCAATATTTTGTCCTGTAATAATGGGGATCGCAGTAGCAAAAGAAACTTTACCTGTTGCAGATAATGCCTGTAAAATACCAACAGATGCGGAAGAACTTTGAATGATTGCGGTTAAAAGAGCACCTGTAAAAACTCCTAAGATTGGATTGTGAAACATAATCAAAATATTAGAAAACTCAGGAATATCTGCCAATGGTTTGACAGCTTCACTCATAAATTCCATACCAGTCATTAACAATGCAAATCCTAAAAAAATCGATCCTATTTCTCTTTTTTTCCCAGATTTAAAAAACATATATAATAAGACACCGATAAATGCTAAAATTGGAGAAAAAGTAGAAGGTTTACATAACTGTACTAAAAGATTATCGCCGCTTAGACCAGAAAGACTTAAAATCCAAGCAGTAATTGTTGTCCCAAGATTAGCTCCCATAATAATTCCAATTCCTTGAGAAAGTTTCATAATTCCTGCATTGACAAAACCAACTACCATAACAGTAGCAGCAGAAGAAGATTGAATGATAGCAGTTACACCTGCTCCAAATAAAACAGCTTTCAATGGATTTGAGGTAAATTTTTCCAAGATTCGTTCTAATCGTCCTCCAGCAACTTTATCTAGTCCTGATCCCATTAAATTCATGCCATATAGAAAAAAAGCAAGTCCTTCAAACAAAGTAAATACTGAAAAAATACTCATACTTTTTTCTCTCCTTATTTTTACGGTAATCATAAAAATTTTGTTTAGTGTTTAGTGTAATTAAAAAATAAGATTCTTATGTATGATTTATATAAAATTATTAAAAAAGGAAAGGAGGAAAAAGGGTAAATATGCCAGATATGTATAAAATATCGTTTTTGATAAAAATAGTACTACTTTTCTAAAAGTTACATACTTGCTAACTAGACTTTTTTCCATTATAATATAACAGCAAGTATTGCTTTATAACTTACGGTTTGTCATAGGAACAGGAGGAGAATCATGGCACAATGGCAGAAAGAATGGGATGGATTTGAGGCAGGCAGATGGAGTAATTCCGTCAATGTCAGAGATTTTATCCAACAAAATTATATGCTTTATGAAGGAGATGAGGAATTTCTTTCCCCATCTACAGAGGCAACAAAAAAACTCTGGGATCAGGTAATGGAACTTTCCAAACAAGAACAAGAAGCAGGCGGCGTTTTGGACATGGATACAAAGATTGTTTCTACTATCACTTCTCATGGGCCAGGCTATTTAAATAAAGATTTAGAACAGATTGTAGGTTTTCAGACAGATAAGCCATTTAAACGTTCTCTCCAACCATTTGGAGGAATTCGAATGGCACAAAGTGCTTGTCATGAAAATGGCTATGAAGTAGATCCTGAGGTTGTAAAAATTTTTACAACTTATAGAAAAACTCACAATCAAGGGGTATTTGATGCCTATACCCCAGAGATGCGTTTGGCAAGAAAATCAGCAATTATTACAGGACTTCCAGACGCTTATGGACGTGGAAGAATTATTGGTGATTATCGTAGAGTAGCACTATATGGAACAGATTGGTTAATTGAGGATAAAAAGCAGCAATTAGAAACCTCTCTCGTGCGTATGACTTCAAAAAATATTAGACTTCGAGAAGAGTTAGCAGAACAGATTAAGGCATTAGGAGAGTTAAAACAATTAGGAGAGATTTATGGATTTGATATTTCAAAACCAGCAAAAAATGCAAAGGAAGCAATTCAGTGGCTATATTTTGGATATTTAGCAGCAGTAAAAGAACAAAATGGTGCAGCAATGAGTCTTGGAAGAACTTCCACATTTTTAGATATTTATATAGAAAGAGATTTAAAAAATGGATTCATTACAGAACAACAGGCACAAGAATATATTGATCATTTTATTATGAAACTGCGATTGATAAAATTTGCAAGAACCCCTGAATATAATGCACTATTTTCTGGTGATCCCACTTGGGTAACAGAATCGATTGGTGGTGTTGGAATCGATGGAAGAGCTCTTGTTACAAAAACATCTTTCCGGTATTTACACACTTTAGATAATTTAGGACCTGCTCCAGAACCAAATTTAACTGTACTTTGGTCTACAAAACTTCCGAGAAAATTTAAGGAATATTGTGCAAAAATGTCTATTAAATCATCGTCTATTCAATATGAAAATGATGATTTAATGCGTGCAACTCATGGAGATGATTATGCGATTGCATGTTGTGTATCTTCCATGAGAGTTGGAAAGGAAATGCAGTTTTTTGGAGCACGAGCTAATCTTGCAAAATGTCTACTCTATGCAATTAATGGTGGAATAGATGAGAAGTTAAAGGTTCAGGTAGGGCCAAGATACCGTCCAGTTACAGGAGAATATTTAGAGTATGACGATGTAATGCAAAAATTTGATGATATGATGGAGTGGTTAGCAGGACTTTATGTCAATACATTAAATATCATCCACTATATGCACGATAAATATTCTTATGAAAAACTTCAGATGGCACTTCATGATAGAGATGTTAAACGATATTTTGCTACAGGAATTGCAGGATTATCTGTAGTTGCTGATTCTTTAAGTGCTATTAAATATGCAAAAGTAAAAACAATTCGAGATGAAGATGGAATTGTAGTAGATTATGAGGTAGAAGGAGATTTCCCTAAGTATGGAAATAACGATGACAGAGTAGATGCGATTGCAGTCAATCTGGTACGTACCTTTATGGATAAGATACGCAAACATCACACCTATCGGGATAGTTTTCCAACTATGTCTATTTTAACAATTACATCAAATGTAGTCTATGGTAAAAAGACAGGAAATACACCAGATGGAAGGAAGATGGGAGAACCATTAGCACCAGGAGCAAATCCAATGCACCGTAGAGATACACATGGAGCAGCAGCTTCTCTTGCTTCTGTAGCAAAACTTCCATTTCGTCATGCCCAAGATGGAATTTCCAACACTTTTTCCATTGTACCTGGTGCGCTTGGAAAAGACGATGAAATTTTTATGGGAGAGTTAGATCTAGATCGTCTGACAGATCAGTAAAAGGTAAAGGAAGAGCTGAAAATGACACAAAAAGATCAGGTGGAACAATTAGTGGAAATGCTGGATTCTTTTATGGAAGGCGGAGGGGGACACATGAATGTCACAGTAGAACAATCTTGTGAAGATTTGATTCCTCAGATGGATATTTATAGAAGTTTAGATTGTTCTAAAAATCCAATGGCGTGTGCCATTCCAACCCTACATCAAGGAATCGACGAAGAAAAAATAACAAAGAAAGAGTAGAAAAAAGAGGGAGGAATAAGTATGGCAACACAACAAGTTGAAAATTTAGTTACATTATTAGATGGATATGTAGAGAAAGGTGGACATCATTTGAATGTCAATGTTTTTACGAAAGAAACTCTTTTAGATGCACAGGCACATCCAGAGAAATATCCACAATTAACAGTTCGTGTATCAGGTTATGCAGTTAATTTTAATAAGTTGACTAAAGAACAACAAGATGATGTAATTTCTCGTACTTTCCATCAAGCAATCTAAATAAATATAAGGAGCTATCACACTAGGAACTGAATGATTTTCTTAAAGTGATAGCTCCTTATATACATCATAAGGATAGGAAAGGAGTGATATAAATGGAAGAAATGATAGGAAAGATTCATTCCACAGAATCGTTTGGAACAGTAGATGGACCGGGGATACGCTTTGTTGTATTTATGCAGGGATGTCCTATGAGATGCCAATATTGTCATAATCCGGATACATGGGAAATCAATGGAGGTATTTCTAAAAGTGTACAAGATATTTTAGAAGAATACGCAAAATATAAAGAATTTTTAAAAGGAGGAGGTTTAACAGTAACAGGAGGTGAACCTCTATTACAGATTGATTTTGTAATTTCACTCTTTGAAGAGGCAAAACGAAGAAATATTCATACTTGTTTAGATACTTCTGGTATTTTATTTCCTGTTGGTGTATGGAGTAAAAAAGAAAATATTTCAGCATCTGAAATAGAACTTTTTAAAAAGTATCAAAAGCTTGTTACTGTGACAGATCTGGTAATGTTAGATATCAAACATATTGATGAGCAAGGGCATAGACAACTGACTGGATTTAGTAATAAGGCAATTTTAGCATTTGCAAAATTTTTAGATGATGCAGATGTGAAAATGTGGATACGCCATGTAGTTGTTCCAAAAATTACAGATCAAAAAGAATTGCTATACAGACTGGGATTGTTTTTAGGAGATCTAAAAAATCTAAGAGGACTTGATATTCTTCCCTACCATACTATGGGAGAAGTAAAATATCAAAAAATGGGGATTGATTATCCACTAAAGGGTGTGCCTGCACTAGAAAAAAAGGAAGCATTAGCAGCAAGAGAAGAAGTAATAGCTGGTATAAAAAAGAAAAGATTAGACCAAAAAAATTGTAAAAATTAAAATTTTTAATTTAGGGCTTGCAAAATAAAAGCGAATAAGGTATAATAATAAAGTCGGCGGTTGATAAAACTGTATATGCGGATGTGGCGGAATGGCAGACGCATCAGACTCAAAATCTGACGAGGGCGACTTCGTGCGGGTTCAAGTCCCGCCATCCGCATCCTGAATTGTGATCCGGCTTCTTTCCAGTGATGGGGAGAAGCCGGAATTTTTTTGTTAAGCGTACAGGTACAAATCTTGTAAGCCAGAAAAGAATGTGATAAAATAACTGGTAAGTTAGGGGGTAAAAAGATGACCTGTATGGAAGTTCAACAAAAGATTGTGCCATTTATTAATAATGAAATGACGTTAGAACAGGCAGAGATATTTTTAGATCATATCCGAAATTGTGCTGACTGTAGGGAAGAATTAGAAGTGACATATACTCTTTTAACAGCAATGAAACAATTAGATGAAGATAGGGAGCTAAGTAATAATTATAAACAGGATTTAGATAGAAAAATTGCGGAAGTAGAAGAACGGATTCGAAAAGAAAAGACTTCTAAACTTAGAAAACGCTTTCTGTTATTTTCTTTTATTTTTGCATTTGCGTTAGTTTCCAGCTTACAGCTTGGAGAACTGGCATTGGAGATGGAAACAGAGTATGTACCCGCAAAGACGCATTCCTTTTTATTAAAACTTCCAGATCTGCCAATACGTTATAATCATACCCTTAATTTTATAGAACAAAAACATACAAAGGCAAAACGATATGTACAACAGATGCAAAAGAAGCGTTTAAAGATGCGTATAGATCTAGAAAAAGAACGAATAAAATGGATGAGAGATTCTTTAACAATTAACAGCAAGGATTCCCCTCTTAGGTAGGGGAGAAATTGCTAGGAACAATTGTAACGGCAGTAGTGGGCGAGTATCACCTACTGCCATGAAGCAATCCACATCATTGTCTTGCTCTTAACTGCCGCGAGTGGATTGAAATAAATAAATAAGAGAGGAAGAATAGGACATGGATAATATACAACAGGCAATGGTGGATATTACGAAAGAGGATTATCTGCTCATTATTGATGGTTCAAGTCTTCTCACAACACAGTTTTATGGAACTCTTCCAAAAGAGATTATGTTTGCAAAAACATTAGAGGAAAAAGAACAATATTTTGATCGAATTATGCAGACTTCAAACGGAATATATACAAATGCAGTATATGGTTTTATGCGTGTTTTGCTAAAAGTGATGAAAGAACAACATCCGGCATATCTGGCAGTGACATGGGATTTAAGCAGAGATACATTTCGCAGAGAGATGTATTCTGACTATAAAGCAAACCGTATAGAAACGCTCAATCCATTAAAAGAACAATTTATGATATGCCAAAATATGTTAAAAGAAATGGATGTTGCACAATTTATGGATACAAAGTATGAAGCAGATGATTTTAGCGGAACACTTGCATCTATGTTTGAAGAAAAAGTACCAATTCGAATTATGACAAAAGATAATGATTATCTTCAATTAGTTTCAGAACGTACTAATATTTGGATGATTCATGGTACTTCCCAAAAAACAGAAGAACTCTATCAAAAATATGCAATCAATCAAAGGAAAGTCAATACACCTGATCGTACATTTCCATTTACTCCAGAGTTAGTAAAAAAAGAATTTGGAGTAGAGCCAGAAAGCATTAATTCTTTAAAAGGACTACAAGGAGATGCTTCAGATAATATTAAGGGTGTGCCAGGAGTAGGGCCAGCAAGTGCAGCAGCTTTGATTGGGAAATATAAAAGTGTGGAAACATTATATGATACAATCAGGGATCTGGACGAAAATGGGAAAAAGAAACTGTCAGAGGAATGGAAAAAAGAATTAGGTTTAAAGCGTTCTCCTATGAATTATTTATTAAAAACAAGCAGTACCGAATTAGTCGGAGAAGCTGCCGCAAAATTAAGTAAAGAGTTAGCAACGATTAAACGAGATATTCCACTACCTAATATATCATTAGAATCATTAAAAATATGTGTTAATAGAGAAAAAGCAAAAGAATGGTTTGATAAATTAGAATTTAGATCTTTAAAGTTTCCAGAGGAAGAGGAAGAATGGAGCAGCGTTTCTGAAAATCCATTTGATGATTCAGAGCCAGCAAAAGGGCAGACAAAACCTTTTGAAGAATGTATGAATCCACCACAAATAGATGGTTTTGTTGAAATAGAAAAACCAATCAATTCCTTTTTCTATAATGAACAGAATTGTTATTTAATAGAAACAAAACAGCAGGCAGATGAGTGCTGTAAAAGGTTGGAAGATGAGAGTAAAAAACTTTTATGGGAAGAAGATTCCTTTTTTACTCCTAACCAAGCGGGTACAATATTAGCCCTTTATCCTATCGCAGAACAAGATCATCTTTATGGGCTTTGTGTGGCAATTCGTAAAGGAGAGTTTTTTTATTTTGTAATCAATAAAGAGATTACAGAAGAATATCTAAATGAAAAGCTTTCAAAATTATTAGATTCTAAAATATTTACTGCATGTTATCAGTTAAAAGAACTCTATTCTATTTTGCCTTCCGTATATGAAAAGAAAGGGCTGTTTGATATTAAAGTGGCTGCCTATCTGTTAAATCCATTAGAAGGAGCCTATCCATTAGAAGAATTACAAAAGCAGTATCCACAAATACTTAACATATCTTATTCACCGGAAATGACAGCTCTTTTAGGATTACAAAAAGAAGAGGGTTGTAAGACAGCCTGTATGGTCTGTGCAATAATTGGAGGATTAGCAGAGTTATTTACAAAACAGTTGTCTACACAGGGAATGTTAAATTTATTTGAAACGATAGAAATGCCTTTAATAGAAACATTATATGATATGCAGCACAGAGGAGTTCGTATAAAACGGGAAGCATTAAAAGAATACGGAAGGGAACTCGAAAAAGGGATTTGCTTATTAGAAAAGGAAATCTATACTTTAGCAGGAGAGGAATTTAATATAAATTCACCAAAACAGCTTGGTATAATTTTATTTGAAAAATTAAAGCTTCCTAATGCAAAAAAGACAAAAACAGGATATTCTACTTCTGCCGATCTTTTAGAGAAGATTGCAAAAGAACATGAAATTATTCCTAAGATCTTAGAATATAGACAACTCGCAAAATTAAAATCTACGTATGCAGATGGATTAGCAGGATATATTCAGCCGGATGAGCGAATTTATGGAAAATTTCATCAAACGATTACAGCGACTGGAAGAATTTCTAGTACCGATCCAAATCTGCAAAATATTCCAATCCGCCTTCCACTTGGCAGACAAATTCGAAAGGTTTTTGTTCCAGAGGAAGGATATGTGTTTTTAGATGCGGATTATTCACAAATTGAACTTCGTGTCTTAGCACATTTATCTCAAGATGAACGATTGCAAGCTGCGTATCGCTTAGGAGAGGATATTCATAAAATTACAGCATCGGAAGTATTTCATGTACCACTTGAACAGGTGACAAAAGAACAGCGGGGTAATGCAAAAGCAGTCAACTTTGGTATTGTATATGGAATTAGCTCTTTTGGATTGGGAATGGATCTAAATATTTCAACAACAGAGGCACAAAATTATATTCATCAATATTTTGAAACATATCCAAAAGTAAAAACATTTTTAGAAGGATTGGTACAACAGGCAAGAGAAGATGGGTATGTTACTACGATGTTTGGAAGAAAACGTCCAATTTTAGATCTTACAAATGGAAATGTTAAAAAACGTTCAGCACAGGAACGAATTGCTATGAATTCTCCAATTCAAGGAACAGCAGCAGATATTATTAAAATTGCAATGATTCGAGTGAATGAGAGATTAAAAAAGGAAAACTTTCAATCCAAACTTTTATTGCAGATTCACGATGAACTTCTTGTAGAAACAAAAAAGGAGGAAATCGAATCGGTAAAACAAATTTTAAAAGAAGAAATGCAGTATGCTGCACAGCTGTCGATTCCATTAGAAGTAGAAGTAAAGCAAGGGTCGGATTGGTATGAAGCAAAATAGAGATTGGAATTTGAAAGAAATGCGTGTCGTTGGACTGACAGGCGGAGTAGGATGTGGAAAATCTTTTGTTGCAGATATTTTGTCTAAACATTTTCCAATCTATGTACTATATACAGATGAAATTGCAAAAAGACAAATGCAGCCAGAGAAAGAATCTTATCAAGCAGTAGTAAAAGAGTTTGGAAAAGAAATTTTAATGCCTTCCGGTGAAATTGATAGAAGCTATTTATCCAGAAAAATTTTTGCTGATGAAACGGCAAAAAAACGATTAAATCAATTAACTCATCCGATAGTAGAAAAGGAAGTTTTAGATACGATTACTAAGTTAAAAGAAACAAAAAAGTATCTTGCCGTCTTTGTAGAAACAGCATTACTAATTGAAGCTGGATATCAAAGATTTTGTGATGAAGTCTGGTATGTCTGGGCTTCAAAAGAAGAACGCATACACCGATTAAGTAAGTTTCGAGGATATTCCAAAGAACGAATTGAAGCAATGATCCATGCTCAAGCTTGTGAAGAGAATTTCTTTTCTTGTGCAGACCATGTCATTACAAATAAAGATGATACAGATGTTAAGGAGATTTTAATGCAGGCAGAGAGGATTTTTTTGGAATGGAGCGAAGAAAAATAAGTACAGGGGGCAGATTCGATGGATGGTAAAACATATCCGGAGCATATGGTATTTGGATTAGATATTGGAACAAGAAGCATTGTCGGTACAGTGGGATATAAACAAAATGAACGGGAATTTATTGTCGTGGCACAAAGTATAAGATTTCACGAAACAAGGGCAATGCTTGACGGTCAAATCCATGATATCAGCAAGGTAGCAGAGACCATCAAAGAGGTAAAAAGGGAATTAGAACGCCAAATTGAAAGAAAGTTAAGCAAGGTCTGTATTGCAGCAGCAGGACGCGTTTTAAAGACAGTGACTGTTTATGCGGAATGTGAATTTGGAAGCGATGCAGTCATAACAAAAGAACATATTCATTCACTGGAACTGGTGGGTGTAGAAAAGGGATATGAAGCAATACGAAGGGATAAAGAGGAAGAGGAAGCACATTTTTATTGTGTTGGCTATACGGTTGTGCACTACTATTTGAATGGAAATATGATGCTTAATTTAGAAGAGCATAAAGGAAACCGTATTGGGGCAGATGTTTTAGTAACTTTTCTTCCAGAAGATGTAATTGAAGGATTATATGTAGCAGTTGAAAAAGCAGGATTAGAAGTAGAGAATCTGACATTAGAACCAATAGCAGCGATCAATGTGGCAATTCCAGAGAAATTTCGGCTGTTAAATATTGCCTTAGTCGATGTTGGAGCAGGAACTTCTGATTTATGTATTACAAAAGATGGTACAATTATAGCATATGGAATGATTCCAAGAGCAGGAGATGAAATTACAAATGCAATTGTTCAGGCACATCTAGTTGACTTTGCGACAGCAGAAACAATAAAAACTTCTGTAAGTTTAGATGATGAAGAAATTATGTATGAGGACATTATAGGATTGCCCGGCAAGGTAACGTCTAAACAGGTATTAGAAGAAACCGATCAGGTTGTAGACAGTATTACTGCTCAAATTTCTGAAAAGATTAAAGAATTAAATGGTGGTAGAGGTGTCAGTGCAGTATTTGTAGTAGGAGGAGGGGGAAAACTCAAAAGTTTTATTGAAAAGCTCGCCTTTCATTTAGAACTTCCACAAGAACGTGTTGCCCTACGTGGAGAAGAAGTATTAAAGCAAGTACACTTTTTACAGTCAGAAGTAAAGAAAGATCCTCTTCTTGTTACACCTATTGGAATTTGTCTAAATTACTATGAGAAGAAAAATAGTTTTGTCTATGTACAGGTAAATGGCGATCAGGTAAAACTTTATGATAATGGACATCTTACCATTGTCGATGCTGCACTAGGATATGGATTTCCAAATGAACGGCTCTTTCCACGTAGAGGAGCATCTATTAACTTCACAGTAAATGGAATTAAACGCTTAGTACGAGGAGAAGTAGGCGAGGCTGCAGAAATTGGATTAAATGGTCGCCCAGCTGGAATCAATGCACCTATTACTCAAAATGATATTATCGAAATTAAAGAGTCAACAATAGGAGCACCTGCCTATTATGAGATTAGACAACTTCCGGAGTTTAATCGTACCATCCAGTTTATTGTAAATAACAGACCTGTAGTATGTCCAAAACTTATTGAGGCAAATAATCAATTAGTGACTGAATTTTATAGTATAAAAGATATGGATGAACTAAAAATTTTAAATTATTATACTGTACGTCAGTTATTAGAATTTATGGATATTACATGTGAGGGAGAAATTCTAGTAAATAATATACAGGCACAAGAAGAAGAAAAGATTTATGAAAATTTTTCTGTCACCTGTAAAATTCGCACAGATAATTTATATGAAGAAGAAAAGAAAGAGAATGTACTTGTACTACAAGAAAATAAAACAGAAATACCAATAGAATTAAATGTTACTGTAAATGGGATGCCTGTTGTATTAAAAGGAAAAACAAATTATCTTCTTGTGGATGTATTAGATGTGTATTCCTTCGATTTAAGTAGTGTACAGGGAAGTAAAGTAGTAATTCAGGTAAATAAAGAAAAGGCAGATTTTACAAAAGAGTTAAATCAAGGGGATCAGATTGATATGTACTGGGAAAAATAGAGGGGAAAGAAAATGGAAGTATGTAGTATTGCAAGCGGTAGCAGTGGAAATTGTGTCTATGTCGGAAGTGGAGATACTCATCTTTTAATTGATGCCGGAATCAGCGGAAAACGAATAGAGGAAGGACTTTCTAGTATTGGTGTAGATAAAAATAGATTAAATGCTATTTTGTTAACCCATGAACATAGTGATCATATTCAAGGAGTAAATGTTTTAGCAAAACGATATCGACTTCCAGTCTTCGGAACAAGGGCAACATTACATGCCGCATTACAACCGACAGTTTCTAACTGTCCTATCTGTCCAGAGCAGTGTTTTACAATAGGACAGATTATGGTTCGCTCTTTTTCTGTTTCTCATGACGCACTTGATCCAATATGTTATACATTAGAAGATAAAGAACATAAGATAGGAATTGTTACCGATTTAGGAATGTATGATACAAACATATTACAACATTTAGAGGGCTCAGAGTTACTTTATATAGAAGCAAATCATGATGTGAATATGCTTTTAGTCGGAAGATATCCCTATCCTTTAAAACAGAGAATTTTAGGGGATAGGGGACATCTTTCAAATGACAGTACAGCAAAACTTGTCTGTGAATTACAATATGATGGATTAAAGCAGATTATCCTTGCACATTTAAGTAAAGAAAACAATTATGCACAATTAGCATATGAAACTGTCCGAGTAGAAGTAGAACAAAATTGGAGAAGTAAAGTTATTCCAAATATTGAAGTGGCAAATCGAAATTGTCCATCTAAACTTATCAGTTTATAAAAATAAGTGGAGGTTAAAATGAATAGAGTTATTATTACAGTAGTTGGAAAAGATACTGTAGGAATTATTGCAAGAGTTTGTACTTATTTAGCAGAGAATAAAATCAATATTTTGGATATTTCTCAGACAATTGTACAAGACTATTTTAATATGATTATGATTGTCAACGTAGAACAGTCCAATAAAGATTTTTCTGTATTAGCAGCAGAGTTAGAAGAAACGGGAAAAGATATTGGTGTAGTAATTAAGGCACAAAAGGAAGAAATCTTTGACAGAATGCACAGAATATAGGGGAGTGACTTAGATGATAAATCGAAATGAAGTAATGGAAACCAACGAAATGATCGAAAAGGAAAACCTAGACGTTCGAACAATTACACTTGGGATCAGCCTGTTAGACTGTGCAGATGAAACAATAGAAAAATTAAATCAAAAGATCTATGACAAGATTACTACTGTAGCAAAAAATTTAGTTTCAACAGGAGAACA
The DNA here is from genome assembly GCA_947089905.1 of uncultured Lachnospiraceae bacterium. GTDB lineage: Bacteria > Bacillota > Clostridia > Lachnospirales > Lachnospiraceae > MGBC140009. The sequence continues at coordinate 530,753 of CAMUMG010000001.1, read as the reverse complement.
AATTGAACGGGAATATGGAATTCCTGTAGTGAATAAGCGAATTTCTATTACACCTGCAGCCCTAATTGGAGCAGGAGTATGTAAATGTCCACAGGATTTTGTACAGATAGCAAAAACGCTAGATCGTGCTGCTAAGACAGTTGGTGTAAATTTTATTGGCGGATATTCTGCTTTAGTTTCTAAAGGAATGACAAAAGCGGATAAAAATTTAATTGAGTCAATTCCAGAGGCACTTTCCGAAACGGATCGGATATGCAGTTCTGTTAATGTCGGTTCAACAAAATCTGGCATCAATATGGACGCGGTTCGACTATTAGGAGAGGTTATTCTTAAAACTGCCCAAAAGACCAAACACGCAGATTCGATTGGATGTGCAAAATTAGTAGTTTTTTGTAATGCTCCAGATGACAATCCTTTTATGGCAGGAGCATTTCATGGGGTAACAGAGGCAGATAGTGTAATTAATGTTGGAGTAAGTGGACCGGGTGTAGTAAAAACCGCTCTAAAAGCAGCAAGAGGTTCTAACTTTGAAACACTTTGTGAAACGATTAAGAAAACTGCTTTTAAAATTACAAGAGTTGGTCAGCTTGTAGCAAAAGAAGCTTCTAGGCTGTTAGGAGTTGATTTTGGAATTGTAGACTTATCCCTTGCTCCTACACCAGCTATTGGAGATAGTGTAGCTGAAATTTTACAAGAAATAGGGTTAGAATATCCCGGTGCACCGGGCACGACAGCAGCATTAGCACTTTTAAATGATCAAGTGAAAAAAGGTGGTGTGATGGCGTCTTCCTATGTTGGAGGGTTAAGTGGAGCATTTATTCCAGTAAGTGAAGATCAGGGTATGATCGATGCAGTAAAAGCGGGCTGTTTAACATTAGAAAAGTTAGAGGCAATGACTTGTGTTTGTTCTGTGGGATTAGATATGATTGCTGTACCAGGAGATACAAAAGCCTCTACCCTATCAGGAATTATTGCGGATGAAATGGCAATTGGAATGATCAATCAAAAAACAACAGCCGTTCGTCTTATTCCAGTTTGGGGAAAGAGTGTTGGAGATCAGGCAGAATTTGGAGGACTACTTGGTTATGCACCTGTGATGCCTGTCAATTCTTTTTCCTGTGAAGCTTTTATCAACCGAACAGGAAGAATTCCAGCTCCAATTCACAGTTTCAAAAATTAGGAAAAAATGTAATGTAGAAATGAGGAAAGATATGACAATAGAAGAAATGCTTCAGACAATGGATTATAAAAGGGTACTCTATTATTTTACAGAACTATCTAAAATTCCTCGTGGTTCAGGAAATAATCAGGGGATTAGTGACTTTTTAGTACAGTTTGCAAAAGATCAAAATCTTAAATATATACAAGACGATGCCTTAAATGTAGTAATTTATAAAGAAGCTTCTAAAGGATATGAGGCACATACCCCCGTTATTTTACAGGGACATATGGATATGGTCTGTGTAAAAGAACCAGACTGTATCCATGACTTTAAAACAGAAGGATTAGAACTTTTTACAGATGGAGAATTTCTTCGTGCAAGAAAGACGACATTAGGGGGAGATGATGGAGTTGCTCTAGCTTATGGTATGGCTTTATTAGCAGATGACACATTAAAACATCCCGCTTTAGAAATTGTCATTACTACCGATGAAGAAACAGGTATGGATGGAGCGATTGCATTAGATCCTTCCTGTCTAAAGGGCAGAATGATGATCAATGTAGATTCAGAAGAAGAGGATATTGTTTTAGTCAGCAGTGCAGGAGGATCGAGAGTATTAGCAAGTATCGATTTACAGCAAAAGCCACAGACGGGATATATGGGAACTATTGTACTGTCTGGTTTAAAAGGAGGGCATTCTGGTGCAGAAATTAATTCAAACCGAACGAATGCCGTTTTAGCAATGGCAAGACTGCTTTTTGAACTGAAACAAGAAGAATTTTCTTTAATAGAACTTTCAGGCGGAGAAAAAGAAAATGCGATTCCTTCTATAAGTAAGGCTGAAATAGTAGTTTCTTCTAAAGAAGATGCAGAAAAACTAAAACAGTTAATAGAGGTACTTAAAAAGACATATCAAAAAGAGTTACAGGCAGCAGAACCACAATTAAAAATAGAATTTAATTTTTCTTTAGAACAAGAACAAAAGGAATATTTAGTATTACATCCAACATCCTTTGAAAAAGTTCTATTTCTACTTATTCAAGCTCCAAATGGAGTTCAGACGATGAGTGCAGAGATCGAAGGATTAGTAGAAACTTCCCTAAATCTTGGAATTTTTGAAATAGATGAAACAAAGGCAAAATTTCATTATTCTATTCGCAGTTCAATAGGAAGTGCGAAAGGATTTTTGGCAATGAAACTTTTATATTTGTTTGAATTATTTGGAGGAAGCTGTGAGATAGGGGCACAGTATCCAGCATGGGAATACCGAAAAGATTCACCTTTAAGAGAAAAGTTTTCGCAAGTCTATATGCAGATATATAAGAAAGCCCCAAAGTTTTCAGCTATTCATGCTGGATTAGAATGTGGACTGATTGCAGAAAAGATTCCTCAAATGGATATTGTTTCTATAGGACCAAATTTATATGATATTCACTCTCCAAAAGAACGCTTAGAAATTCAATCTTTTCTTCGAGTATATCAGTTCTTAGAAAAGCTGTTAGAAGCTATGAAATAGAGTCTGTTCAAATATTCTTAATAATTGAAAGAGAAAATTAACTTTACATTTCTGCCCAATAAGGGTATTATGGTTCAAGGCATTGTCTGAAACAGAGTATGCCCTGAACCATAGACTGAACTTGGGTAGAAAGAGGTTTTAGTATGAAGAAATACAATGGAGTACAACAACCACAAAATAACAGAAAAAAGAAAAAGCGTTTTAGTAAAGCATTACGCAATATGCTATTATTGTGTTTAAGTTTTTTGATCATTTTAATAGGACTTTTAGTCAGTAAGCCAGGCAGAAGATTGATCTATGGATGGATGGCAAATTATATTTCAGGTGCAGTAAATACAGGTAAAGATCTCGATGGAGATGGAATTGTTGACATGACCTTCGAAGGATTAACTCATGATGTAAATCCAGATGCAAGAAAAGAAGAGTATGTTACAAATATTTTATTGATGGGAATTGAATCGATCAATGGAGGAAATCGAACAGATTCTATGATGATTGCATCCATCAATATAAAAGATAAGACAATAAAATTAACTTCTTTAATGAGAGATATGTATGTAGATATTCCCGGATATAAAGGAAGTAAACTAAACGCTGCGTATTCCAAAGGGGGAGCGCAGATGTTAGTGGATACGATTGAAAAAAACTTTAAAATTCATATAGATGCCTATGCTTCGGTTGGATTTGATTCGTTGGAAAAGATTGTGGATTTATTAGGCGGAGTAGAAATTGAACTTGGAAAAAAGGAAGCGGCTTATCTTAGAAAAACAAATTATATTTCAAAGCCACAATATCGTAATGTAAAAGAAGGTTTACAGACTTTAAATGGAAATCAAGTGGTAGGATATTGTCGTGTTCGTAAAGTAGAAACTCTTGAAGGTGCAACATCAGATTACGGTAGAACGTTACGTCAAAGAAAAGTTTTAAAAGCTATCTTTGAAAAATATAAAACTCAAAATGTTGTAAAGTTAGTATCCATTATGAATCAGTGTTTAGGTTATGTAGATACCAATTTAACTTCTGCACAGATTAGAAAAGCACTAGAAGATGTCATAGAAAATGGAATTATGACAATGGAAAGTGAACGGATTCCAGTAAATGGTGCGTTTACAGAGCAAAAAAATTATAAAGGTGCAGGTTGGGTTTTAGTACCAGATTTAGAAAAAAATATTCAGGCAATGTATGAATTTATTTATTTAGACGGAAAAGAAGAAACAACACAAGAAACTTCATCACAAAAATAAAAAATAAGAAGAGAGGAAGGATATGGAGCGGGAAAATCAAAGAGAAAGCGAAGAATTTGATCCATCACAAAGCGAAGAATTTCTTCAAAATTTAGAAAAAGCTTTTGAAACGGAATCGGAAGAGTCAAATCGAATTAAAATTGAAGAACCAAAAACAGCATGGATTGAGATCAAAGAAGATATACCGCAAAAATCAGAGCCTTCTGATGAGCCAAAAGAGGATACATTAAAAGAAAAACAAGAGGAAGAAAAAATTCCATCAGGAGATGGGCTATTTCCAGTTGAAGAAGAGTTTCGAGTGGATTTATCAGGAATAGAAGATTTAGAGGAAGAGAGTTCTTTTTCGGAAACAGAAGAAGTTTCGTCTGTTTCCGAATCACATCGAAAACAAAGGGAATTTAATAATATTATTATTAAGCGTCCAAATGTGAATTCTTCACAGGAAAATAATATTATTATCAAATATATAAATTCTGATCCTTTAGAGGAAAATGAAGAAGAGGAAGAAGATAAACAAGAAGATGAGATCTTACAAGAGATCACAGAGTCTTTAGCTGAAACAGCAAGCTCTGAATTAGAACCACCTCTAAAAGATTCTTCCTCAGAGAAAGAAACAACACCAAAGAAGAAATTGCCTAAATTTATAGTTCCTCTTTTGGCAGTAGCAGGTAGTATATTGTTACTGTGTATTTTTTTGTTTGGAACAAAATCAGGGCAGCATCTGATGATCTCCTTTGCAGCAAAATATGCAGAAAGTCGTATGAATTATGACGATGGTAGCAACCATGAAATACAAAAAGTTGAAGATGATGTAGATATTACAGAAGAAGAACTGGAAAAAAATCCCGATATTACAATTATTCCAGAAGATCAAATTCAATTAGGATCTGATGAAGGTGAGATCAGACAAGAAGATGAGGTAATTAATATTCTTTTGTTAGGAGAAGAGGCTATTGGCTCTGGTTCAGCAAGAGGACGTACGGATTTAATTATAGTTGCCACTATGAATACAAAAGAAAAAAGTTTTAAGCTTACATCACTAATGCGGGATCTTTTAGTGGAAATTCCAAATCATCCAGATAATAAACTCAATGCTGCTTATCAGATTGGAGGAATTCCTCTATTATATGAAACGATTGAACATAATTTTGATCTAAAAATAGATGGTTATTGTTTAGTTGGATTTGATGATTTTGAATCTATTATCGATCTATTAGGAGGAATTGATATTTCCTTAACTTCAGCAGAAGCCAATTATTTAAGAAAAACAAATTATATTTCTAATCCAAGTAACCGCAATGTAAAAGAAGGAATCAACCAAATGAACGGAAATCAGGCACTTGGATATTGTAGAATTCGCTATGTAGGTACAAAAACAGAAATAAATGATTTTGGAAGAACACAAAGACACAGGATTGTTTTAAATACAATTTTTGAAAAAGTGAAATCTTTAAGTTATATTGCTATGTTTCGCTTAGTGAACGATTGTCTGCCACTTATAACAACAGATATGAAAAGCAGTCAAATTACAGATTATGTAGAACAGGCATTAGAGATTGGGTTGACTGAAGTAGAAAATTATCGTATACCAGTAGAAGGCACATATGAAGAAGGTTATGTACGAAGAATGGCAGTATTAATTCCAAATATTCCGAAAAATGTAGAGCTTTTACATGAATTTATTTTTGGCAAGGAGGAAGATTAAAGAAAATACGAAAGTGAAAGAAAGAGAAGGATAACAGGGGGTTTTTAGAGAATGGAAATTCAAATGTGGAGGGAGATTTTAGAACCATATATACTTGCTGTAGAGGAGATGAAAATAAAATTTAATCACGTAATCAAAGCATATAGGGAAGCAGGCATATATTCTCCAATTGAGCAAGTAACAGGTAGAGTGAAAAAAATTTCAAGTATTTTAGAAAAGGCACAAAAGAAACACATTAAATTTGAAGATATTGAAAATAGATTAGAAGATATTGCAGGAATTCGAATTATCTGTCAGTTTGTAGAGGATATTTATAAAGTGGCAGAATTAATTCGAAGACGCTGTGATATGAAAGTACTTAGTGAGAAAGATTATATTAAAAAACAAAAGGAAAGTGGATATCGAAGTTACCATATGATTGTAGAGTATCGAGTAGAAACCCTAAATGGAACAAAGTGTATTCATGCAGAAATTCAAATTCGTACTTTAGCAATGAATTTTTGGGCAACTATTGAACATTCACTACAATATAAATATAAACACAATATGCCATCTAATTTAACAAATCGTCTCCATGCGGCAGCAGAAGCCATTATTATTTTAGATCAAGAGATGTCTTCTGTCCGCAATGAAATTATGGATGCTCAAAATTCATTTAATATTAAGGCAAATATCGTTGCAGATATTTTAATTAGTATCCAGAATTTATATAAAGTTGCAAATAAAAGGGAAGTAGTAAAAATTCAAGATGAATTTTTTAAAGTCTACGAAAGCGAAGATTTAGAAGCACTGGAACGTTTTCATAAAGAGTTAGATATTATTGCAGAAGGATATCGTGCACAGAGTCTGCAATAAAAGAAAGGATCTATAAAAAGAACAATGAAGTTACCAGAAACATTTGAACATAGAATGAAAAAGCAGTTACAGGAAGAATATGAAGAATACTTAAAAGCCTTTGAGAAACCAGAAACAAGTGGAATTCGAATTAATACTTTAAAGACGACTCCAGAGGAATTTGTTAAAAAAAGTCCTTTTTCACTTCGGCAGATTCCTTGGATTTCCAATGGATTTTATTACGATTCTAATGTTTCACCTGCAAAATATCCATATTATTATGCTGGACTTTATTATATTCAAGAACCAAGTGCTATGACACCAGCTAATCTGCTTTTAGTAAAGCCAGGACAGCGTGTATTAGATCTTTGTGCTGCACCAGGAGGAAAAAGTACAGAATTAGCTGCAAAATTATGCGGAGAAGGAGTTTTGGTAGCAAATGATATCAGCAGTTCCAGAGCAAAGGCACTTTTAAAAAATTTAGAGATAGCAGGAGTAAAAAATGCAGTAGTTGTCAGTGAATCTCCTGCCAGACTTGCAGAGGTGTTCAAAGAATACTTTGACAGTATTTTAGTAGATGCTCCTTGCTCTGGAGAAGGAATGTTTCGAAAAAGCCCGCAGATTATAAAAAATTGGGAGCAGTATGGTGTAGACTATTATTATCAACTACAAAAGGAAATCCTTCCCTTTGCAGTTTCTATGCTACGTCCAGGCGGCAGACTGCTCTATTCAACATGTACTTTCTCGCCAAAAGAAGATGAAGGAACAACAGCATGGTTATTATCAAAATATCCAGAACTTTCTCTTATTTCTGTCACATCTGAGCCAAGATTTGAGGGATTTTCTTTTGGAAGACCAGATTGGACTCCAGAGGAGATCCGTCAAATTTGGAAAGAGGCAGGAGAAGAACAACGCTTAGAGGATCTAACAAAAACAATTAGACTTTGGCCTCATAAACTAGAAGGAGAGGGACATTTTTTAGCTTGCTTTCAAAAAAGTGGAGGAGTACAAAAAGAGTCTAATTTTACGCTACAAAAAGAAACATCAAAGATTACACAAGAAACTAAAAACTTTTTAGAAACTTTGACATGTGAGATAGATTATTCTAAAATTGTAGTTCGTCAAGATAGGGTATTTTTATTGCCAAAAGATTTGCCTGATCTTACAGGATTGCGGATTTTACGCAATGGATTATTATTAGGAGAACAAAAAAAAGGGCGTTTCGAGCCAAGTCAGGCACTAGCATGTGCTATAACATCAAAAGAATATAAAAATTGCTATAATCTTGCATCAAATGAAGAAGATGTATACCGTTATTTAAAGTGTGAATCCATTGAATTAAAAGATACCTGTCGAGATGGTTTTGTTTTAGTACAAACAGATGGGTGGTCTTTAGGATGGGGAAAAGTAAAAAATGGGAAATTTAAAAATAAATATTTTCCAAGCTGGAGAATGATGTAATTTTAAAAGCAGAATATCCAAAAATTTTTCTATTATTTTGGATATTCTGCTTTTGATTTTCAAATATATATGAAAAATCGTTTACTTGAAAAGTGATTTTGTTTTTTGTATAATAGAATCAGTTAATAAAATATTGGAGGTTCTATGAGTGAGCTGTTAAGGTTAGATAGGTATCTTTCTGAAGTATCAAAAAGAACAAGAAAAGAGGCAAAAACACTGATCTGTGAGGGAAAAGTGACCGTAAATCAGAAAGTTATCTATATACCAGAACAAAAGATAAATTTAGAAACGGATCAGATTGCTCTTAATGGGCATTTGCTTTGTTATTGTAAAATGGAATATTATCTGTTGAATAAACCAGCGGGAATTGTTTCTGCTTCAAGAGATAAAAGAGAAAAAACAGTAGTGGATCTTATTCAAGATCGAAAAAGGGAAGATCTTTTCCCTGTAGGAAGATTAGACAAAGATACAGAAGGACTGCTTCTTATTACAAATGATGGAGCATTAGCACATCAACTATTATCACCTAAAAAACATATTGATAAAGTCTATTTTGCTAAGATAAAAGGAAAGGTCGATACAACGGATCAAAAAAAATTTCAAGAGGGATTGACAGTAGATGAAGAATTTACTGCTATGCCTGCAAAACTAGATATCTTGCGAGTATGGCAAGAAGACAATGATTTTTATTCAGAGATTCATCTTACCATTCGAGAGGGAAAATTTCATCAGGTAAAGAGGATGTTTTTGGCAGTTGGGAAAGAGGTTTTGTATTTAAAACGAATTGCAATGGGATCAATCTGTTTGCCAGAAACATTAAAGTTAGGAAGTTATCGGGCACTGACAGAACAAGAGATAGAACAATTAAAAGAAGAAGTTTCTAAGAAAGGAAAAGAATAGATATGTTTGATCAAATTGATGCAGTGCTGTTTGACTTAGATGGAACTCTAATCGATTCCATGTGGATGTGGGAATCCATAGATATTGAATATCTTAAAAGATTTGGTTTAACTTGTCCGAAAGACTTACAGCCTTCTATTGAGGGAATGAGTTTTTCGGAAACAGCTATTTATTTTAAAGAGCGGTTTCATATCTGTGATCCAATTGAAAAAATAAAAAAGGATTGGAATGAGATGGCGTATGAAAAGTATAAGTATGAAGTTTCTTTAAAAAAGGGAGTATTCGAATTACTTCATAAATTAAAAGAAAAAAAGATAAAGATGGGAATTGCAACAAGTAACTCGGTTACGCTTGTCACAATGGTGTTGGAGCAATTAAAGGTTCGCTCCTTTTTTGATGCAGTTCATACCTCTTGCGAAGTAGCAAAGGGAAAACCTTCTCCAGATATCTATTTGTTTGTTGCAGATAAATTAAATGTAACACCAAAAAAATGTCTTGTTTTTGAAGATATTATATCAGGAATTTTAGCTGGAAAGAGTGCAGGAATGAAAACATGTGCAGTTTATGATAAATATTCCGAAGCACAAGATCAACAAAAACGACAGTTAGCAGATTTTTATATACCAGATTTTACAGTATTATTATAATAAAATAGAAAAAAAGGAGAAAAAGATCAATTATGGCACAAAAACAAAAACTTAAAAAGGGTGAGTATGGATATATTGATTTTAAACGAAGAACACAGCCTTTTATGGTTTTGTTCTATATTTTGATTGGACTTGCCATTTTTGGGATTGGACTTTTACTAAATAAATTTGAAAAAGCAAATTTATTTACGATTATATCATTTCTTTTTGTACTTCCTGCTGCCAAGAAATTAGTCAATTTTATTGTTTTTGCTCCATTTCGTACCATTCCAGTACAACTAAAACACAAAGTAGATACGATGAAACAACAAGAGGACATCATTTTTTATGATGCAGTATTTACCTCGCCAGAAAAGATTATGTTTCTTTCTGTACTTTGTGTTGCAGGAAATGAGGTGATTGGACTGTTAGGAAGAAAGAAAGATTCTCTTAAGATAATAGAGAAGTATTTAAAAGAATCGATTAAAAAGCGTGGATGGGCATATAAAGTGACAATCGTTTCACAAGAAAAAGAGTTTTTTAAAAAATTTCAGATAGCGGATCGAAATTTAATTCGTGAAGAAAAACAGGAATTACTTGATTATCTGACTTCTCTTTTAGTAGAATAGGAGATTAAAATGCGACAGATTACCATAGAAGGAAAAGATGCAGGACAACGATTAGATAAGTTTCTCATAAAGTATTTGTCGCTTGCACCTAAAAGTTTTTTATATAAAATGTTAAGAAAAAAAAATATTGTATTAAATGAAAAAAGGGCAGAGGGGAAAGAAATACTTTGTTTAGATGATAAAATTTCTCTATATCTATCAGAAGAGACGATTACAAAATTTCAACCTGAGTTAGAAATAGAAGAAGTTGCCTGTGATTTCTCAGTATTATATGAAGATGATAATGTTTTAATTGTAAATAAACCAACAGGAGTTCTTTCACAAAAAGCAAAGAAAGAAGATATCTCTTTAGTAGAAATGATATCTTTTTACTTATATAAAACAAAAGCATTAACAAAAGATGATTTAACCGTTTTTTCTCCCAGTGTATGTAATCGATTAGACCGAAATACAAGTGGCATTGTAGTTGCTGGAAAATCACTTGCAGGTCTTCAAAAAATGACAGAATTGTTTCGGAAACGGACAATTCAAAAATATTATTTATGTATTGTCAAAGGAGAACTTACAAGCATAAAAAAAGAAATCGCCTTTTTATATAAAGAGGAATCCAAAAATCAAGTAAAAGTGCTTTCAAAAGAAACATATGAACTGCTATCTAAGGAAGAACAAGAAAATTACTGTACTATTGAGACGAAGTATAGACCACTTTGCTGTCATAAAGGGGTTACTTTATTAGAAATTCAATTATTTACAGGAAAACCACATCAAATCAGAGCTCATTTGGCATTTCTTGGATATCCAATTGCAGGTGATCAAAAATATGGGAATTCACAGTGGAATAAACAATTAAAAAAGGATTATGGAATATCTTTTCAGATGCTACATGCGTACCGTTTAGTATTTCCAGAACTTTCACAAGAATTTAAAGGACTTTCAAAGCGAGAAATATATTGTAAACCTCCAGAACTATTTGAAAAAATGCAAAGAGAACTTTTAAATATGAAAGATTAGGAGGTAGTTATGTCGTGGAATTCGAGAGGACTACGAGGTTCTTTATTAGAAGAAATGGTGAATTTAACGAATGAAAAGTATCGGGAACGTAATCTTGCACTTATTCAAAAAGTTCCAACACCAATTACTCCAGTAGAGATTAATAAAAAAAATAGACAAATTACATTGGCATATTTTGATCAAAAAAGTACTGTAGACTATATTGGTGCAGTACAGGGAATTCCAGTCTGTTTTGATGCAAAAGAGTGTGCAGTAGATACTTTTGCCCTTCAAAATATTCATGAGCATCAAGTTGCATTTATGAAAGATTTCGAAAGACAAGAGGGCATTTCTTTTCTTTTGATTTCTTTTACTAAGAAGGATGTATATTATTATATGCGGTTTTTAGAATTAGAACAATTTTGGCAACGGGCAAAAAATGGAGGAAGAAAGAGTATTCGTTTTGAAGAGCTTTCAGAAGAATATTTTTTTCATACAACAGGTGGAATGTATCTTCCCTATTTGGATTTTATTCAAAAAGATTTAAAGGAACGAGATTAAATACAGATACTTGACAGGCTAGAAGACATATCGTATAATTATTAAATTACTATGGTAATAGATTATAACGTTACCTTAATAAAGTAATCAAGGAAAGGACTTAAATGATGAAGGAACGTTTATTACATACTCCTGAAGGAGTCAGGGATATTTATAATACAGAATGTATCAAAAAATTAAACGTACAAAACGCATTGATTGACTGTATCCATCGTTATGGCTTTAGAGAAATTCAGACACCTACTTTTGAGTTTTTTGATGTTTTTAGTAGCGAGAAGGGAACAGTTGCACAAACGAATATGTTTCGTTTTTTTGATCGAGAGGGAAATACACTTGCATTACGTCCAGATATGACTCCTCCGATTGCTCGCTGTGTAGCAAAATATTTTAAAGAAGAGGAATTACCAATTCGATTGATGTATTGTGGTAATACATATCGAAATAATATCAGTTTACAAGGAAAACTAAAGGAAGTTACACAGCTTGGAGCAGAGTTAATAAATGATCCTAGTGTAGAAGCAGATGCAGAGATGATCGCAATGACAGTAGATTGTCTATTGACTGCAGGACTAAAGGAATTTCAGGTAGAAATTGGAAATGTAGAATTTTTTGCGGGATTGGTAGAAGAAGCAGGGCTACAAGAGGAGGAAGCAGTAAAACTTAGAGAATTAATTGAAAATAAAAATCTATTTGGAATGGAAGAGCTATTACAAGAAAAAAAATTAGAAGAGCCATTAAATAAACTTTTTTATCAGCTTCCAGAATTGTTTGGAACAATAGAAAAGGTAAAAGATATCAAAAACTATGTTCATAATTCCCGTTCTATAGCAGCACTAAATCGATTAGAACAATTATATGAACTTTTAAAAGTTTATGAATTTGAATCTTATATTACATTTGACCTTGGTATGCTTAGTAACTATAATTATTATACAGGAATTATATTTCGGGCGTTTACCTATAAAACAGGAGATGCTGTGGCTACAGGTGGAAGATATGACAGTTTAATTGGTCAATTTGGAAAAGATGCTCCTGCTATTGGAGCAGCTCTTATTTTAGATCAGCTTTTATTAGCACTTTCTCGCCAAAATCTTTTGGTAAATCAAGAATCAGAAGATACTCTGTTAGTATATCAAATAAAAGTACAAACGATTGCAATTCAATTAGCAAAACAATTTCGAAAAGAAAATATGAGAGTAGAATTATATGTAGAACAAAAAGAATATGCTTTGCAAGACTATATAGATTATGCAAACAGAATGGGATTAGGCGGAATTTTACATTTGGATAATAACAAACAGGTGCATTTGGTTCGTACAAAGGATGGAGCAATACAAAAAGCAAATCTGATAGATTTTTTAAGGCAATAAAAAAGATGCTAAGATGATAACAAGAAATCGTGTTTTTTACAAGAAGTTACAAGGCTCATTCCACCGCCTACAACAACAGAAAGGATTTTATTTATGAAAACAATTACAGTTGCATTAGCAAAAGGACGGCTTGCAGCTAAGGCAATGAAATTATTAGAACAGATTGGAATTACCTGTGAAGAGATGAAAGATCCAGAATCCAGAAAGCTGATTTTTTCAAACGAAGAGCAGAAAATAAATTTTTTCTTAGCAAAAGCAAATGATGTTCCAACATATGTAGAATATGGGGCAGCAGATATTGGAATTGTTGGAAAAGATACGATTTTAGAAGAAGGAAAAAAGCTTTATGAAGTCTTAGATTTAAAATTAGGATACTGTCGGATGTGTGTAGCAGGGCCAGCCAATGCAAAAGAGTTGTTACAACATGGAGAATTGATTCGAGTAGCAACAAAGTATCCAAATATTACAAAAGATTATTTTTATAATAAAAAGCATCAAACAGTAGAAATTATTAAATTGAATGGTTCCATCGAGTTAGCTCCAATTGTAGGGCTTTCTGAAGTTATAGTAGATATTGTAGAGACTGGAACAACATTAAAAGAAAATGGATTGGAAATTTTAGAAGAAATCTGTCCACTGTCAGCACGTATGGTAGTCAACCAAGTGAGTATGAAAATGGAACAAGAGCGGATTAATCAAATGATTAATAAACTTCGTGATATTTTATAGGAAAAGGGAGATAGATAAAATGAGGATCGTGCCATTAAATGAAACGACTAAGAAGAATTTACTAAATGATCTTTTAAAACGTAGTCCAAATCAATATGGAGAATATGAAAAAAAAGTGACAGAAATTATTGAGGCAGTGAAAGAACAAGGAGATAAGGTATTATTTGAGTACACAAAACAATTTGACAAAGCGGAAATTTCGACTGATAATATTTTAGTAAGTGAAGCAGAATTTGAAAAGGCCTATCAAAAGATCGATCCAAATACATTAGATGTCATTCGAAAGGCAGCTAGAAACATTGAACAGTATCATGAAAAACAAAGACGATATAGCTGGTTTGACTCAAAACCTGATGGCAGTATTTTAGGACAAAAGATTACACCAATTCACTCAGTAGGCGTTTATGTACCAGGCGGAAAGGCAGCCTATCCATCTTCTGTTTTAATGAATGTGATTCCTGCAAAGGTAGCAGGAGTAGAACAGATCATTATGACAACACCTCCAAGAGCAGATGGAAGTGTGTATGAGGGAACTTTAGTAGCAGCAAAGGAAGCAAAAGTTACAAAGATTTATAAAGTGGGTGGTGCGCAGGCAGTTGCAGCACTTGCGTTTGGAACAGAAACAATTCCAAAAGTAGATAAGATTGTAGGACCGGGAAATATTTATGTGGCACTTGCTAAAAAGGCAGTATATGGCTATGCCAGTATTGATTCGATTGCAGGACCAAGTGAGATTTTAGTTCTTGCTGATGAAACAGCGAATCCTTGCTATGTAGCAGCCGATTTATTATCTCAAGCAGAACATGATGAATTAGCATCTGCTATTTTAATAACAACAAGCAAAAAATTAGCAGAGGATGTTTCAAACCAGATTGATAGGATGATAGAAAAACTTTCCAGAAGAGAAATTTTGATGAAATCATTAGACAAATATGGATACTTATTTATTACAGATTCTATGGAAGAAGCAGTTGAAGCAGTCAATGAAATTGCTTCCGAGCATTTAGAAATTATAACAAAAGATGCGTTTGAGATAATGACAAAAATAAAAAATGCAGGGGCAATCTTTTTAGGGGAGTATTCTAGTGAACCATTGGGAGATTATTTTGCTGGTCCAAATCACGTTCTTCCAACAAATGGAACTGCAAAATTTTTCTCTCCTCTTGGAGTGGATGATTTTATAAAAAAGTCTAGTATCATTTCTTATTCCAAAAAGGCATTATTGCCAGTGGCAAAAGATATTATAACCTTTGCAAATGCAGAAGGTTTAACGGCACATGCTAATTCGATTGCAGTACGATTAGAGGATTAAAAGAAGAGTAAAATACATAAAAAAGAAGGAAAAAGAGGATGAGTTCTAAAAATAGAAGAAAATGGAAGTCAAATAGTATTCCCCAAACAAAGCAACCAGAAGAGATTCTACCACAAGAAACGAATAATAATTTTACACAAATAGCAGATGAAGAAGAATCTTACCGAGTAGACTGGTTAGGTACATTTGAAGCGGCTTCTGATCTAGGACTTGCACAAAATAAAGACTCTATATCAGAATCAGAACAAAAAAAAGAGCTATCAAAAAAGAGAGAACAACAATCAGAGATTTTAAAAGAACCAGACGAAAGGGTTGATAGGAGTTTGCGAACTGCAAAAGTGGAAAGAGTGACAAAAGAAACAAGGATTTGTTTAGAATTAAATTTAGATGGTACAGGAGAAGCAGTAATTGATACAGGAATTGGATTTTTTGATCATATGCTATATGCAGTAGCAAAACATGGTTTTTTAGATTTAAAACTTAAAGTACAAGGAGATTTAATAGTAGACGGACATCATACAATAGAAGATACAGGAATCGTATTAGGGCAGGCATTAAAAGAGGCATTAGGAGAAAAAAAAGGAATAAAACGATATGGTTCTTGTCTGCTGCCAATGGATGAAACATTGGTTTTATGTGCAGTTGATTTTTGTGGTCGTCCTTATTTGAATTATACAGCCGAATTTACAGCTGAACGTCTCGGCTATATGGAAACGGAAATGGTGAGAGAATTTTTTTATGCTATTTCTTATAATGCTGGAATGAATCTGCATTTAAAAGTATTAGATGGAAAAAATAATCATCATATTGCAGAAGCTTTATTTAAAAGTTTTGCTAAAGCACTTGATGAAGCTAAAACAATCGATCCGCGAATTGAGGGAGTTTTAAGTACGAAAGGAGTGATTTCTTTATGATATTATATCCAGCAGTAGATATTCGTGATGGTCAATGTGTCAGATTACGTCAAGGAGAGTTTCATCAGGCAAAAGTTTATTCGGAATATCCGGTTGAGGTTGCACTTCGTTTTGAAGCAGCAGGGGCAACTTATCTACATGTAGTTGATCTCGATGGTGCAGTAGAAGGAAGATTTGCAAATAAAGAAGTAATTCAAGAGATTCTTGGAGCAGTTCAAATACCAGTACAAACAGGAGGAGGAATTCGTTCGATAAAGGATATCGAAGAACGATTTCAATTAGGTATTGCCAGAGTGATTCTTGGGACAGGTGCAGTAAAAAATCCAGAGTTAGTAAAGCAAGCAGTTTCAGAATTTGGCGCGGATCGTATTATTATAGGAATCGATGCGAAAGATGGAATGGCAGCAATTTCTGGATGGGAAAAAGTAAGTAAAATTTCGGCTGTAGAATTAGCACTTCGTATGAGAGAGTACAAAGCGGAACGAATTATATATACAGATATTGCAAGAGATGGAATGTTATCTGGACCAAATGTAGCTGCAATGGAAAAGATGATATCAGAAACAGGAATGAAAATTATCGCCTCAGGTGGTGTTTCTAGTATTTCAGATTTACTTTGTTTATCAAAACTTTCACTAGAGGGAATTATTGTTGGAAAAGCACTCTATGAAAATAAATTTGATCTAGCAGAAGCAATCAAACGAATAGAACAAAAAAAGAATGATATGCCTTGTTTTGAGGAGGAACATAATGGATTATAAAGAAATTATTCCCTATATCTATGCAGAAAATGAGTTAGAGAGTAGTATCTTAAAAAAGGCAGTTGAATATGAACGCAATGGAGCAGATGCTCTATTTGTATATAATTATTCAAAAATAGAAAGCGAACGAGAAGAGTTTTTATTAACTGTTAAAAAGGTTGTAAAACAGATAGAAATTCCGGTGTTGATTGGATATCAAATAGAGAGACTGGAAGATATTAAAAAAGCATTATATACAGGAGCAAAACAAGTTATTATTCCCTATGTGGGACTTTCAGATCTTTCTTTCATTGAGGAAGGAGCAAAACGCTTTGGAACAGATAAGTTAATTATTGAGTTTGATGCAAGTCCTGAAAATATCAAAAAAGAACTGAAAGATGGAACAGTTGTAATAAAGTTAAAAGAACTTGGTGCATTTGGTATTTTGTTAAAACATGTTTTTTTATCTGAGATTGTTCTTGAAAAAATTGCAAAAGAAGTATTGCCAGTATATATTAGAGATAGTCTTTTACGAAATGATATAACTACACTTTTGACAACAAAAAATGTGGTAGGAGTTGCAACAAATTATTATGAAAAGAAAGATATCCTAAAAATAAAGCGAGTTTTAAAAGATTCTGGTGTATCTGTTAATGTATTTGAAAGTAAAATTCCATTTTCAGAATTTAAAAAAGATGCTTCGGGTTTAGTTCCTGTGATTGTTCAAGATTATAAAACAAGTCAGGTTTTAATGCTTGCTTATATGAACGAAGAGGCTTATAATAAGACTATAGAAACTGGAAGAATGACGTATTACTCAAGAAGTAGAGAAACACTTTGGATAAAAGGGGAAACATCAGGGCATTATCAGTTTATCAGAAGTCTTTCCATTGACTGTGATGCAGATACGATTTTGGCAAAGGTGTTACAGATAGGTTCAGCGTGTCATACAGGTCATAAGTCTTGTTTTTATCGGGAGTTAGTAAAAAAAGAGTATGAAGAAACTAATCCTTTTGAAGTATTTAATAAAGTATATGATGTTATTTTAGATCGAAAAAAACATCCAAAAGAAGGTTCTTATACCAATTATCTGTTTACAAAGGGAATAGATAAGATTCTCAAAAAGTGTGGAGAGGAAGCTACAGAAATTATTATTGCAGCAAAAAATCCAAAAGTAGAAGAATTAAATTATGAAATTTCAGATTTTCTCTATCATTTAATGGTTTTAATGGTGGAGAGAGGATTAGATTGGGAAGATATTGTACAGGAATTAGCACATAGAAGGTAAATTAAAAAGGAGGGATATAAGAATATGATGATGTTTCTTGGAGGAATTATAAATGCACTGATAAAGCTTATCATTTTAGCAGTAGCAGCAGGACTGGGAATTTTTGCAGGAAAAACATTAAAAGATCGAAAGAATTCTCATATGTAGTCTGGAATAATTTTAAAAGAACAGATCCATACTTATAAAAGAAAAGTAGATGTTTCAAACTAGTGAAAGAGAGGAACAAAGAGTATGGCTGTTGATTTTAAAAATTCTTTAACAAAACAAAATTTAATGAGAGCATTTGCAGGGGAAAGTCAAGCTAGAAATCGA
The DNA here is from genome assembly GCA_947089905.1 of uncultured Lachnospiraceae bacterium. GTDB lineage: Bacteria > Bacillota > Clostridia > Lachnospirales > Lachnospiraceae > MGBC140009. The sequence continues at coordinate 512,460 of CAMUMG010000001.1, read as the reverse complement.
TATACGATTGCTGCAAATACAGCAAGGATACAGAATCTTCCAGCACTTGAGGCAGTTTTTTTATTTACAGCAGGGCAGGAGCGAGAACATGCAGAACAATTTTATCGCCTGCTTTCTGAATTTAATGGAGAAAATATTACAATAGAGGGTTCTTATCCAATCAATATTTCTAATTCTATTTCTGAATTGCTTCGAGCAGCACAGCATAATGAAATAGAAGAAGCACAAGATGTTTATATAAACTTTGCTCAAAAAGCAAGAGAAGAGGGATTTCAAAAAATTGCTGCTCAATTTCAAATGACAGCAGCAGTAGAACAGACACATGCGGATAGATTTCGTCTGTTTGCTGAGATGATAGAACAGAACACACTTTATCATCCTGCCACAGAAGTTGCTTATATGTGTTTAAAATGTGGACATATCTATTATGGAACATCTGTTCCGGAAAACTGTCCACTATGTAAAGCAGAGCAAGGTTATTTTGTAAGACTTGATTTAGCACCATTTGCAAAATAATAGATACTTTCAGAAGCAAGCCATTAAGTTACTTATTAAAAAGTGGTAACATGGAGAGGAAAAACGTATGTCGGTGAAAGAAGATCTATTAGAAACATTAGAAAAAAACAGAGGAAAATACTGTTCAGGAGAAGAATTAGCCCAACTGTTTCAAGTTTCTAGAGCTGCTATATGGAAAGCAGTAGGACAATTAAAACAAGAAGGCTATGAAATTAAGGCAGTACAAAATAAAGGTTATTTTTTAGAAGAAAACTGTGATCTGATTTCGGAACAGGGAATTCGGTTAGCACTAAAAAAAGAGTATCAGACAATACCAATAGTAATAAAAAAAGAGATGACTTCAACTAATATCGAAGCAAAACAGGCAGCAGCATTAAAGCCAGTACATGGAATGTTATTTGTGGCAGAACAGCAGACAGCAGGACGCGGAAGACGCGGAAGAAGTTTTGTAACGTTACAGGGAAAAGGAATCTATATGAGTTTAGTATTATGTCCAGATGTACAAAGCTCCGATGTAATTTATTTGACAACCGCTGCTTCTGTAGCAGTTGTGCGTGCAATACAAAAACTTACAGGAATAGAAACAGGAATTAAGTGGGTAAATGATATCTATAAAAATGAAAAGAAGTTATGCGGAATTTTATCAGAAGCAGTAACAGATTGTGAGAGCGGACAAATTGATTGTGTAGTTGTAGGTATTGGTATTAACTTTAGTATAGATACAAAAACAATTCCAGAAGAATTAAGGAATATTGTAACTGCGTTATATGAAGAAGATAAAGAGGATAGTAAAGGTATAACAAGAAATCAATTAATTGCAGAAGTAGTAAATCAAATGCTTTCATTATGTAAAGAACTGTCTTCCCATTCTTTTCTTACAGAATATAAAGCACATTCCATCTTGCTTGGAAAAGAAATAGATGTCATTGATGGAGAAAACCAAAAAAGGGCGAAGGCTGTGGATATTGATGAACAGGGTGGATTAGTGGTAGAATATCTGGACGGGAAAAGGCAGGTTTTGCATACAGGAGAAGTTACTATACGTAAATGTAGTTAAAAAAGTTCTTTGAATTGCTTGACAATTTCCATTTGATAGAGTATACTTAATATGACTTAACAAAGTAAACGAAAAGGAGTGGACGAAAGTCCACTCTTCATTTTTGTAAAAAGAAGTTTTGCAAAATGGGAGGAGAATAATGACAAAACGGGAAGAGTATGAACAAAAAACAGAAGCACTGTTATTGCCAATTTTAGACCAACATCAATTTGAATTAGTAGACGTAGAATATGTAAAAGAGGGAGAAAATTGGTTTTTACGTGCTTATATTGATAAACCAGGAGGTATTACAATCGATGACTGTGAACTGGTAAGTAGATGTCTTAGTGATAGATTAGATGAAAAAGATTTTATTCCAGAATCATATATTTTAGAAGTAAGTTCTCCGGGGTTAGGAAGGCAGTTAAAGAAAGAAAGAGATTTTAAACGCAGTATTGGAGAGGCAATAGAAATAAAGTTATATAAAGCTATCAATAAAAGAAAAGATTTTGATGGAATTTTAAAGGATTTTGATGAGAATGTTTTATACTTAGAGCAGGAGGATGGCTCAGTAGTAGAATTTGTACGCAAAGATATTGCCATGGTGAGACTTGCATTAGATTTTTAAAAGTAAAAAACAGAAGCAAAAGAATCAAAAATAAGAAAAGGGGGAAAGAAAGATGGAAGGAAATAAAGAGTTAATTGAGGCATTAAACCAGATTGAAAAGGAAAAGGATATCAGCAAAGATATTCTTTTAGAAGCAATCGAAAATTCTCTGGTGGCCGCCTGTAAAAACCACTATGGCAAAGCAGATAATATCAAAGTAAATATTGATAGACAGACAGGAGCAGTTAGTGTTTATGCAGAAAGAGAGGTAGTTGAAGCTGTTGAAGATCCGGTTATGCAGATTAGTCTTGCAGATGCACGTATGAAATTTCCGAAGAAAAAATATGAGATCGGTGATATTGCACCTGTAGAGGTAACTCCAAAAAATTTTGGAAGAATTGCTGCACAAAAGGCAAAACAAGTAGTAGTACAAAAGATTAGAGAGGAAGAACGAAAGGTACTCTATTATCAATATTGTGGAAAAGAGCGAGATGTAGTAACAGGAATTGTTCAGCGATATGTCGGTGGAAATGTAAGCATTAATTTAGGAAAAGTCGATGCTGTATTAACAGAAAATGAACAGATTAAGGGAGAAGTATTTCGTCCGACTGAGAGAATTAAACTTTATGTACTAGAAGTAAAAGATACAACGAAAGGACCTAGAATTACAGTATCAAGAACACATCCAGAATTGGTAAAGCGATTATTTGAAGCAGAGGTAACAGAAGTAAAGGATGGAATTGTAGAAATTAGAAGTATTGCAAGAGAAGCTGGAGCAAGGACTAAAATGGCAGTCAGTACAAATGATCCAAATGTCGATCCTGTTGGAGCCTGTGTTGGATTTAATGGTGCAAGAGTCAATGCAATTGTAAATGAATTACGTGGAGAAAAAATTGATATTATTAATTGGAGCGATGATCCCGCAAAATTAATTGAAAATGCGTTAAGTCCAGCAAAGGTACTTTCTGTTGAAGTGAACGAAGAAGAGAAAAGTGCAAAGGTAATTGTGCCAAACTATCAACTTTCTTTAGCAATCGGAAGAGAAGGACAAAACGCAAGACTTGCGGCAAAACTGACAGGATACAAAATTGATATCAAAAGTGAAGAACAACTACAGGTATCTGAGGAAGGGGAAGAAATATAAAAAATGAAAAAGACAGTCGGTGTAAGGAAGATACCAATGCGTAAATGTACCGGCTGCGGTGAGATGAAGAACAAAAAAGAAATGATCCGTGTCATTAAAACGCCACAAGAAGAGATTATGTTAGATACCACTGGAAAGAAAAATGGCAGGGGTGCATATATTTGTAATTCTATAGATTGTCTGAATAAAGCAATTCGACAAAAAGGGTTAGAACGTTCTCTAAAGATAGAAATTCCAAAGAATATTTATGATTCTTTACTCATGCAGTTTACAAATACGCAAAACGATCCTCTTAAAATGGAATAGTAATATAGGGGGTGAAATGATATTGCAATATAAAACAGAAAGTAGACTTTTATCTTTACTTGGTCTAGCACAGAAAGCGGGGTATGTTGGCAGCGGTGAATTTCTCACAGAAAAGGCAGTAAAAGAAAAAACGGCGGCGTTAGTTTTAGTTGCGACAGATGCGTCAGAAAATACGAAAAAAATGTTTCAGAATCTATGTGACTATTATAAAGTTCCAATCTATTTTTTTGGTGACAAGGAAAAAATTGGTCATGCAATTGGAAAAGAATTTCGGGCGTCGCTTGCAGTAAAGGAGGCTGGTATGGCAAAAGCAATAGAAAAGCAGTTAAAACTTATCAACACTTGATCGCTTTGTTTTCTGACAGAAGAATGTGAGGTTAATTGTGTATGGCAAAAATAAAAATTCATGAACTGGCCAAAGAACTGGACATACAAAGTAAGGATATTGTTAGCTTTTTAAAAGAAAAGGGTTCTGATATAAAAAATCATATGAGTAATATAGAAGATGCAGAAATAACAATGGTTCGTGGACATTTTAAGAAATTAGAACATCAAAGTAAAACACCAAATAAAATAATAGAAGCAAAAGAAATAGAGAATAAAGAAGAAAAAAGATTGGATCGAAAATCAGAAAAAGAAATAAAAACAGGGAAATCTCAGGGAGGAGAAAAAAGATTGCAAGGTCAGGAAGGTGACAAAAGATTACAAGATCAGAAGGACAAAAGAGTGTATAGCCAAGAGGGGGATAAAAGATTGCAAGGTCAGGGAGAGAAAGATAAAAGAGTACAAAATACAGAACGTAAACCACAAAATCAGGGAGAAAAAAGAAAGTTTAATCAAGATGGAAATCGTCAGGGCGGTGAGAGAAGATATAATCAGGACACAAACCGTCAAGGTGGTGAGAGAAGATATAATCAGGACACAAACCGTCAAGGTGGTGAGAGAAGATATAATCAGGATACGAACCGTCAAGGTGGTGAGAGAAGATATAATCAGGATACAAACCGTCAAGGTGGTGAGAGAAGATATAATCAGGATACAAACCGTCAGGGCGGCGAGAGAAAGTATAATCAGGATGCAAACCGTCAGGGCGGCGAGAGAAAGTATAATCAGGATACAAATCGTCAGGGTGGTGAAAGAAAGTATAATCAGGATACAAACCGTCAAGGCGGCGAAAGAAGATATAATCAGGATACAAACCGTCAAGGTGGTGAGAGAAGATATAATCAGGATACAAACCGTCAGGGCGGTGAGAAACGCTATAGTTCAGATAAAAATCGTCAGGGTAATGACAAAAGGACATATCCTCAAGGAGAAAGACGACAAAATAGCACAGGAAGAGGCAATTTTGGATCTAATCGTGGCTATGATAAAGATATGTTTGACAAGGATTCTTCTTATTCTGAAAGAGGATTTAGTCGCTCTAGGAGTGATTCAAAAAGAACGGATAAGTCACTAATATCAGATTTACCAAATTTAGAATTGACAAAGGAACAACGTACAGCGGCATTTAATGACCGAAACCGTGATAGAAATAGAGAGCGCGAAAGAGAGCGTTCTGAATTAGAGGATGGCAAAAAAAATGCAAAGGGCAAAAAAGATCCAAACCGCAAGGGAGCTTTTATTATGCCAAAGCCAAAGCCGGTTGAAGAGCAAAAGGAAGATGAAATTAAAACTATCATAATTCCAGAGGTTCTAACGATTCAAGAGTTAGCAGATAAGATGAAAAAACCTGCATCGGCTGTAGTAAAGAAACTGTTTTTATCTGGCGAGGTAGTTACAATTAATCAGGAAATCTCTTTTGAGAAAGCAGAAGAAATCGCAGCAGAGTTTAACTGTATTGCTGAGAAAGAAGTACAATTAAATCTGGTAGAAGAACTTTTAAAGGAAGAGGAAGAAGAAGAATCTCTATTAAAAAAGCGTCCTCCAGTCGTTTGTGTTATGGGACACGTAGATCATGGAAAAACATCTTTATTAGATGCTATTAGAGAATCGAATGTCACTGCAAAAGAGGCAGGAGGAATAACTCAACATATTGGTGCTTATGTAGTAGAGATCAACGGAGAAAAAATTACATTCTTAGATACACCAGGACATGAAGCATTTACTTCCATGCGAATGAGAGGAGCACAAGCAACCGATATTGCTATTTTAGTAATAGCAGCAGACGATGGAGTTATGCCACAGACAGTAGAGGCTATCAGTCATGCCAAAGCAGCAGGGGTACAAATTATTGTAGCAATTAATAAGATTGATAAGCCAAGTGCCAATATAGAGCGGGTAAAACAAGAATTAACAGAACATGGTCTGGTTGCAGAAGATTGGGGTGGAGATACTGTATTTGTTCCAGTTTCCGCACATACCAAAGAGGGAATCGACACATTGTTAGAGATGATCCTTTTAACTGCGGAAGTTTCTGAATTAAAGGCAAATCCAAACCGAAGAGCAAGAGGAATTGTAATTGAAGCAGAATTAGATAAAGGACGTGGAACAGTTGCAACAATTCTTGTTCAAAAGGGAATTTTACATGTGGGAGATAATATTGCTGTAGGTGCCTCTTTTGGAAAAGTTCGTGCAATGATGGATGATAGAGGAAGAAGAGTAAAAGAGGCAGGACCATCCATGCCGGTGGAAATTTTGGGATTAAATGAAGTTCCAAATGCAGGCGAAATTTTTATTGCAACAGAAAATGAAAAAGAGGCAAGAACGATTTCAGAGGCATTTATTAAGCAAGGAAGAGAAAAACTTTTGGCAGATACCAAAGCAAAATTATCCTTAGATGGTCTATTTTCTCAGATTAAAGCAGGAAATATCAAGGAGTTAAATATTATAGTAAAAGCAGATGTTCAAGGCTCAGTAGAAGCAGTAAAGCAAAGTCTTTTAAAATTGAGCAATGAAGAAGTTGCAGTTCGTATTATTCATGGTGGTGTGGGGGCAATTAACGAATCAGATGTTACTTTAGCAGCTACATCAAGTGCAATTATTATTGGGTTTAATGTAAGACCAGATAATACTGCAAGAGAAATTGCAGAAAGAGAAAAAGTCGATTTAAGAATGTATCGTGTCATTTATGATGCGATAGCAGATGTAGAATCTGCTATGAAAGGACTTTTAGATCCAACCTTTGAAGAAAAAGTGATTGGTCATGCAGAAGTTAGACAGACTTTTAAGGCATCAGGACTTGGAGTAATTGCCGGATCATATGTTTTAGATGGAAAAATCGTTCGGGGCTGTTCAGCTAGAATTACAAGAAATGGAGATTTACTCTTTGACGGGGCATTAGCTTCCCTCAAACGGTTTAAAGATGATGTAAAAGAAGTAGCATCAGGCTATGAATGTGGACTTGTATTTGAAAAGTTTAACGATCTTAGTGAAGGGGATTTGGTTGAACTATATATGATGGTGGAAGTACCACGTTAATCTGTCTTTTACATTTACAGGAAGGATAGAGAAATGAGAAAGAATAGTATTAAAAATACCAGAATTAATCAAGAGGTTCAGAGAGAACTTTCTACATTGATTATCAGAGAGTTAAAAGATCCACGAATTCATCCTTTAACATCTATTATGAATGTAGAAGTAGCTCCTGATTTAAAAACTGCAAAAGTTTATATCAGTGTTTTAGGAGATCAAAAAGTTCAGGAAGAAACTTTAAAAGGGCTAAAGAGTGCTGCTCCATTTTTACGTGGACAGCTTGCTAAAACAATAAATTTAAGAAATACACCAGAACTTCATTTTATTATGGATCAGTCTATTGAATATGGTGTAGCAATGTCAAAGTTAATTGACGAAGTAAATCAATCAACTGAAAAAGAAGACTAGAAAGTAAAAAAGGGGAGGAGCTTATGAATCATGAATTAGTATGGGAAAAGATTAAAATGGCATCTTCTATTGGAATTGCCGGACATATCCATCCAGATGGAGATTGTGTAGGTTCTTGTCTGGCACTATATAATTATCTACAGGAAAATTTTAATGAAGATGGCAAAAAGCAGATTGATGTTTATCTGGAGGGCTGTCCAAAAGAATTTTTATTTTTAAAAAATGCGACCGTATTAAAACAGATCTGTGATCCTCCTATTCAATATGATATTTTTATTGTCCTAGATAGTGGAAATATTGACAGATTAGTGCAGCAAGCTCAGGAATTATTTTGTACAGCTATTACTACGATTACTATTGATCATCATATCAGTAATACAGAATTTGCAAAGTTAAATGTAGTCGATCCGAAAGCAAGTTCCACTTGTGAAGTTTTATATGAGCTTCTTGATCCAAAAAAGATCAGCAAAGAGGTTGCAGAGTGTATTTATTTAGGAATTATTCATGATACAGGAGTATTTAAACACTCTTGTACAACAGAACGAACAATGGTAATAGCTGGACATTTATTAACATTAGGTGTCAATTCTGCAAAAATCATAGATGAAACTTTTTATCAAAAGACCTATGTACAAAATCAGATACTTGGACGTTGTCTATTAGAAAGTATTTTAGTAATGAACGGCAAAGTAATTGTTTCTACTATCAGTAAGAGAATACAGGAGTTTTATAAAGTAGGTGCAGAAGATTTAAGTGGGGTTATCGATCAACTCAGAGTGACACAGGGAGTGGAAGTAGCAATATTTTTACGAGAAGAAAATGTTCAGGAATATAAAGTAAGTATGCGTTCGAATGGAGTAGTAGATGTCAGTAAGATTGCCATGTTTTTTGGAGGGGGAGGACATATAAAGGCAGCAGGATGTACTATGTATGGTTCATTTTATGATGTCATTAATAATCTGACGGCGGGAATTGAACATCAATTAGGCAAAGCAGTATGAATGGAGTAATTAATATATATAAAGAAAAGGGATTTACCTCTTTTGATGTTATAGCAAAGTTACGTGGTATTCTTAAAATGAGAAAGATTGGTCATACTGGAACACTAGATCCAGATGCAGAAGGAGTTCTTCCAGTTTGTATTGGTACAGCTACAGGACTTTGTAGTATGTTAATGGAGAAAGAAAAAGTTTATGAAACAATTTTACTGCTTGGAACCACCACCGATACACAAGATCTTACAGGACAAAAGCTGCGTATTTGTGACACAATCCCAAAACAAGAAAATATTTTATCCGTTTTAGAACAGTTTATAGGAACATATGAACAGATTCCTCCTATGTATTCTGCGATCAAAGTAGGCGGAAAAAAGCTCTATGAACTTGCCAGAGAGGGTAAAGAAATAGAGCGTACTCCACGTAAAGTAAATATTCGAAATATAGAGGTAATTCAAATTTCACAAAAAGAAGTATCTATGCGGATTGTATGTTCTAAAGGCACATACATCCGCACTCTCTGTCATGATATTGGACAAAAACTTGGATGTGGAGGATGTATGAAACAGCTGGTACGTATAAAAAGTGGTACATTTTCCATAGAACAAAGCCATAAATTAAAAGAAGTCGAAGATTTTTATAGACAGGGAAAAATAGAAGAAATTTTAATTCCAGTAGATCAGATGCTGTCCTATCCATCCTATATTGTTTTAGAAGTAGCAAAAAAGAAGCTTTTAAATGGAAATCCACTTATAAAAGAAGAAATTAGGGCAGTAGAGAAAGAAGACGAAAAATTTGGTAGAGTACGAATGTACTTATCTGATAGAGAATTTGCAGGAATTTATGAGTGGAATCCAGAAAAAGAGAGATATTATCCAGTTAAGATGTTTTTAGAACAAAAGTAAGACAAATGTGGAGGAAAATAGAATGGAATACATTCGGGGGATAACTAATTTTCATGAAAAACATACCTGTATAACACTGGGAAAGTTTGACGGACTTCATTTAGGGCATCGAATGTTATTAGAACAGTTAAAAAAGTATCAGAAAATAGGATATCGTTCCATTGTATTTACATTTGATTCTCATCCATTTTGTCTATTTTCCAAACAGGATATTCCTTTAATCTATACAGAAGAAGAAAGAAAGGTTTTAATTTCTAAACTAGATCCAGATGTTATGATTTCATTTCCATTTACCAAAGAAATTGCGACAATAGAACCAGAGGATTTTCTAAAGGATATCTTAATAAAACAGCTAGATGCTAAAGTTTTAGTAGTTGGATCAGATTTTCGATTTGGACATGCCAGACGTGGTGATGTTGAGATGCTAAAAAAATACGAAACACTCTATGGATATCAGTTAGTTGTAGTAGAAAAACTTTTAAATGATGGAGAAATTGTAAGTAGTACAAGAATTCGAAAGGCGTTAGAACAAGGAGATTTAAAACAGGCAAATAAACTTTTAGGTAATCCCTATACAATTTTTGGAACAGTAGTTCACGGAAGAGAATTAGGAAGAACACTTGGGATGCCAACCGTAAATCTCCTTCCTTCTAAACAAAAACTGCTACCACCAAATGGAGTGTATGCTTCCAGTACCATCGTCAAACAAAAAAGCTATCATGGAGTGACTAATATCGGTTGTAAACCAACCGTTTCTACTGAATTAGTTCGTGGAGTAGAAACCTATCTGTTTGATTTTCAGGAACAGGTTTATGGAGAAGAGATTGAAGTAAAACTTTATTCTTTTGAACGCCCAGAGTATCAGTTTCAATCTGTATCTGAATTAAAGCTACAGATTGAAAAAGATGTTGAATTTGGTAAAATGTTTTTTAAGTCAGGAGAGTAGGAAACAAAGAATGATGATACCAATAAATCAAAAATCCAAAATTCCGATATATGAACAGATTTATCAATATTTAAAAGAAGAGATTAAATCGGGGCGGCTTTTAGTACATACTAAGCTTCCCGGGACTAGAACATTAGCAGCAGATCTTATGATCAGTAGAAATACAGTAGAGTCAGCCTATAGTCAATTAGTGTCAGAAGGATATTTAGAAAGTCACCCAAAAAGTGGTTATTATGTTAACCAAATTGGAACTTTAGTGCATATGACAAAACAAGAAAAAGAAGATAAACCAAATAAAAAAACATCTAACTTTGTACCAGATTATGATTTTTCTCCTTTTTCCGTAGATATTTCGGGATTTCCATTTAGTACTTGGAGAAAACTATCAAATCAATGTATGAATGATATGAATCGAAATATATTTTTACTTGGAGATCCACAAGGGGACTTGTTACTTCGAGAGGAAATTTCTAATTATTTACACGAATTTCGTGGAGTAAACTGTGAGGCTCAAAGAATCTTAATTGGTGCGGGTGCAGACTATTTATTACAATTACTAAGTAAGATTTTAGGAAAAGAATGTATTGTTGCTATGGAAGATCCAGTATACCTAAGAGCATATCAAATTTTAAAGGGAAATGGATATCAAATAATTCCTATACCAGTAGATAAAGAAGGAATTCAAGTAGAACAACTTTATTCTGTACCTATAGATTTTGTATATGTAACTCCTTCTCATCAGTATCCATTAGGTGTTGTAATGCCAATTAAGCGAAGAAGAGAATTACTTTTATGGGCAGAAGAGAAAGAAGGGCGTTATATTATAGAAGATGATCATGATAGTGAGTTTCGTTATAAAGGAAAACCTATTCCCTCTTTACAAGGAATTGACACAGCAGAAAGAGTAGTATATTTAGGAACATTTTCCAGAGCAATAGCTCCTGCCATTCGAGTAGGTTATATGGTGTTGCCAAAACAACTCTATAATATTTATATAAAAAATTATTCTTATTATACTTCGACAGTTTCAAGAATTGATCAGGCAATTTTATATGAATTTATTCGAGGAGGATATTTTGAACGTCATGTAAATAAGATGAGAAAAAGATATAAAGCCAAGCATGATATTATGTTACGTGAACTTAAAATATTTGGAAACCAAGTTCAAGTGACAGGAGAATATGCAGGATTATATCTGGTTGCAGAGTTTTTTTGCGGACTTACTGAACAGGAATTGATACAAAAAGCAGCAGAAAAAAAAATTCAACTGTACGGTCTTGCAAGACATTATATTGATGAAGAAAAACGAAAATCAAAACAAAAACGAGCAATCATTCTCTTAGGATTTGCCAATTTAACAGAGATACAGATCACAAAGGGAATACAACAGCTTTTTTATATGCTTGTCAAAACAGACAGAAAAAAAGAATCAATAGAAGATTCAAAGGAGAAATCAGCATGGGAACAGTCTTAGCATTAGTTGCCGGATTGGGTTTGTTTTTATACGGCATGAAATTGATGAGTGAGGGTCTGGAAAAGGTAGCAGGAGCAAGACTTCGTACTATTCTGGAGATGTGTACCAGAAACCGTTTTGTGGGAATGTTAGTGGGAATTTTGTTCACCGCAGTTGTGCAGTCATCAAGCGCAACGACTGTGTTAGTAGTCAGCTTTGTCAATGCTGGACTACTAAATTTGATGCAGGCAGCAGGAGTTATTTTAGGTGCGAATATTGGTACAACAGTTACTGCTCAATTAATGACCATTAATTTATCAGCCGCTGCTCCAGTTTTTATTTTAGTTGGCGTAATCATGGTAATGTTTTTTAAAAAACCTTTGATAAAGCGGATCGGAGAAGTTATACTTGGATTTGGTATTTTATTTTTCGGTATGAGTTATATGTCAGATGGTATGGCAACATTAAAAGAATCTCCTAAAGTTGTTGAACAGTTGTCCTCTTTAAATAATCCGTTTTTTGCTGTATTGATGGGATTTTTAATTACCGCCGTCATTCAGAGTTCTTCGGCAACAGTGGGAATTGTACTGGTCATGGCTTCCCAAGGATTAATTGCATTAGAAATGTGCTTTTATATTATTTTAGGCTGTAATATGGGTTCTTGTGTTTCTGCCCTTTTAGCAAGTATAGGAAGCAAAAAGACAGCAAAGAGAGCGGCGTGGGTTCATTTCATTGTAAATATTATAGGAACCGTAGTAATTTTTATTTTCCTTTGGTTCTTTATGGATGGAACTAGAAATTTTGTTGAAAAAATTTCTACAAGTTCTAATGAAACAGAAACAATAAAACGGTGTGTTGCAAATGCCCATCTATTGTTTAAATTAGTTCAGGTTGCAGTTTGTTTCCCATTGACAAAATGGATTGTAAAATTCGCAGAATTGATTGTTCCAGGTAAAGATAAAAAGACTGCAAGTATTGAACTAGAGTATATTGGGGAACATTCTGTTTTTTCTACTACAGGAGCTGTTCCAAATGCGATTAATGAAATTGTAAGAATGGCAGAGATGGCATTTCGAAATCTTCATCATGCCCTACAATGTTTTGAAAAACAAAATACAGATGAATTAGAAAAGGTCTATGAAACAGAAAAAGCAATTAATCATTTAAACAAGGCAATTACTAGATATCTTGTTCAGGCAAATCAGCTTTCTCTTCCTGTGTCCGATCGTATGTTATTAGGAAGTCTGTTTCATGTTGTAAATGATATTGAACGAATTGGGGACCATGCTGAAAATGTGGCAGATTTTACAAGACAGTGTAAGGATGATGGTTTAAGTTTTAGTCAGAGTGCATTAGCAGAAATTCAGGAAATGGGAACAACAGTAGAAAAGTTATTAAATTATTCTATTGAAATGTTTGAGAAAAAGACAAAGGAACATCTTGATGAAATTCTTACTATGGAAGATCGAGTAGATGAAATGGAACGAAAATTTCAACACAATCACGTACTACGACTGACGGAAAACATTTGTGACCCAGAAACAGGAATGATTTTTTCCGATCTTTTATCGAACTTAGAACGTGTAGCAGATCATGGAACAAATATTGCCTTTGCAATTTTAGAAAAAAATCCAGAGGGAAAAGAGGAGTAATATTTAATTTACTATTTATATTTATAGTGAAAATTAAGTTACAATTTATGAGTTATTATACAAAAGACTGTATACATCTTCAGAGGCTATTTGCTGAAGATGTATTTTTTTATAGATAAATATACTAATAAGTAGTATCTTTATTAAACAAAATTTAAGATTTCTTAAAGAGTTCATCCTTGTATCGTATATAAGGTTGTGTTATAGTCATATACGAAAGTTCGCATAATTGTATATCTACGAATTTTTTCATTTTGTTTATAGAGTCAGTTTGAAGAGAATAATTTAGATTAGATGACAACAGGGGAGATTCCTATGAAAAATGAAAAACTTACATTGATTGTACCTGTCTATAATGAGCAGGAGACACTGGATTTATTTTATAATGAGACAGAACGTGTTCTAAAAGATATAGATATTATGATAGAGTATCTTTTTATAGACGATGGGTCAAAAGACAATTCTTTAAATATAATACACAAACTTGCAGATAAGGACGAAAGAATACATTATGTATCCTTTTCCAGAAATTTTGGAAAGGAAGCTGCTATTTACGCTGGTCTTAAAAACGCAGCAGGAGATTATATTACAATACTAGATGCTGATTTGCAAGATCCCCCCTCACTTATTCCTGAAATGCTTCAGTCAGTTATAGAGGAGGGATATGATTGTATAGGAACAAGACGCGTGAATCGCAAAGGAGAACCTCCAATTCGTTCTTTTTTTGCTAGAATTTTTTATAAGTTAATTAATAAAATATCAAAGACAGAGATAGTAGACGGAGCAAGAGATTTTCAGCTTATGAATAAAAAGGTAGTAAAAGCGATTCTTTCTATGAGCGAATATAATCGCTTTTCTAAAGGAATCTTTGGCTGGGTTGGATTTCGGAAAAAATGGATTGAGTATGAAAATATTGAAAGGGCAGCAGGAGAAACAAAATGGTCATTTTGGAAATTGTTTTTATATGCAGTTGATGGGATTGTTGCATTTTCAACTATGCCACTTGTATTATCATCTTTTTTAGGAATCCTATTTTGTATTATTGCATTTGTTATGATTCTTCTTATTATTACAAAAACATTGATTTTTGGAGATCCTACTTCTGGGTGGCCTTCTTTAGTATGTATTATTATGCTTGTTTCTGGAGTACAACTTTTTTGTATAGGAATACTTGGACAATATCTTTCAAAAACCTATCTGGAAACAAAAAAAAGACCTATCTATCTTGTGGAAGAAGCAAAATTGGAAGATAAAGAGTTATCTAAAGAGGTGGGAAAAGATGTTAAATAATAAATTAATGAAGAAATACTTTCAAAACATTTTTATTTTATATAGTATATTATTCATTAGTATGATTTTTTTAGTATACCAATATTTTTTTATGAGGGGAAAATCCTTTATATGGAGAATGGATGGATGGGATCAACATTATAAAGCCCTTTTATACTATTCAGCATGGCTCAAAGATATTTTTTCTAATATATTTATAAATCATTCTTTTGCTATACCTAGTTATAGTTTCAGTATAGGTTATGGTTCTGATATTTTATCAACCTTACATTATTATGTAATTGGGGATCCACTTAATTTATTTTCAGTATTTTTTTCAACTTCTAGTATGCCATATTTTTATAGTATACTTATTCTAATACGTCTTTATCTCGCAGGAGGAAGTTTTTTATATTATTGTAGATATAGAAAGAAAGGTACAAATAGTTCATTCCTTGCAGGAACTTTTATTTATATATTTTGTTCCTTTACACTATTTGCTGCCATAAGACACCCTTATTTTATAAATCCGATGATCTATCTGCCCTTATTATTTACAGGTATTGAGAAAATATTAAATGAAAAAAAGCCAAAACTTTTTATTGTTTCAGTATTTGTATCCGCAATTAGCAATTTTTATTTTTTATATACACTGGTTCTTCTTACTATAATGTATGTCATTTTAAGATTGATAAGTATATATAAAAAAAATATTAAAAAGATACTTAAAAATATATGTATAATAGGTCTATATTCTGGTATTGGAATTCTTTTAAGTGCAGTGATCTTACTACCTGTAATACTTTTCTTTTTTAGTGATGCAAGATCCAAAAGCAGTTATATATATGATTTTTTATATCCAAGAGAATATTATGAGAAGTTTTTAAGTAGTTTTATAACCTATTCAACACCTGGCTTTTGGACAAGATTTGGCTATGGTGCTATTTCACTTCCAGCTATATTTATGTTGTTTATAAAACAAAGAAAAAACACGACTTTAAAAATCGCTTTTATAATCTTAACTATATTTACCTTACTTCCCTTAGCAGGACATATATTCAATGGATTTTCCTATGTTACAAATCGATGGATATGGGCATATTCGATGATGATAGGATATATTATTATAATTATGTGGAAAGAATTAATTTCTATTTCCAAAAAAGAGGCTGTTATTTTAATTTCTTTGACTGGCATTTATGCGATTGCAAGCAGATTCTTTTATGGTACACATTCTAATAACTTTAATACCTCTCTTTTCATTATAATAGTAACTCTTTTTGTAATCATTTTATCAGAGAAACGGTTAAAGAAATATAAAGAGATTCTTTTGTTGATGTCTGTGTTGTTAAGTATAGCTGCAAATGCTTATTATGCCTATTCACCAAAATATGAAAATTATACTTCTGAATTTGTTGATATAGACAAAATAGACTCTAAACTTAAAAATACGGAAGGAACTATTCTTGCCTCTATTGCCGAAAAAAATACGGATTTCTATCGTTATTCTGGAAGTAAAATTACAAGAAATGCAACACTTATAAATGGATTATCAAGTACACAATATTACTGGAGTCTTTCAAATGGGACTATAACAGACTTTTTTAATACCTTTAGTTTACTGGAAAATACCACCTTTAACTATAAAGAACTAGATGAAAGAGCTATATTAAATACTCTTGCAGGAGTAAAATATTATGTCACTTTAAATAAAGAAAAAGCAGATTTATATATTCCATATGGTTATACGAAAATTACACCCAAAAATCTGTCTGAAAAAAGTAATTATACAGTATATATTAATAATTATGAACTTCCTCTTGGATATACGTATTCCTCCTATCTTCTTCCAAAAGATGTGGAAGAAATAGATGCCATACAAAAACAGGAAGCAATTTTTAATAGTATTCTTTTAGAAGAACCTATCGATACTTTTGAAAATGGCAAAGTGATTTATACTACAGAGAATATAAACTATAAATTAAAATGTCGCAGTAAAAACATTACAAACAAGGATCATTCTTTTATTATAACCAAAAAAAATTCAGGTATTACATTAAGTTTTCAAGGAAAAGAGAATGCAGAAACTTATTTATATATCAAAGGTTTAAATTATACTCCTGTTTCAGAACTTTCTCTCTATAATGAGGATACTAGAATTGATCCCTTAGATTTATATACAAAGGAAGATTTTGAAGCTTTATCCAAAAAGCAGCAGAATAGACTTTTAAAAAAAGATAAATATTTTGAAGGTGCAAAAAAACTGGTTTTTGATATAAAAGCAGTAACAACAGATAAAGTGTATACCCATAAAGAATTATCTTATAAAACTCCTAAACATTCTTGGTTTTCGAATAGACATAATTTTATTGCAAATCTTGGTTATAGTAAAACTGCGAAAAAGGCAGTTACAATACGATTTCCTGAAGTGGGAATATATACTTATGACAGCATAGAAATAGTATGCCAGCCAATGGATGATTATGAAAAAAAGATAGAACTACGAAAAGAGTCTGTTCTTGAGAATATAAATCTGCATAAAACAAAACGCTCTTATGCTACAAATACGATTACAGGCACTATTTCGCTACAAGAGAGAAAAATTTTATGTCTTTCCATTCCCTATTCAAAGGGTTGGAAGGCATTTGTAGATGGAAAGGAAGAGAAACTTTATAAGGCAAATATAATGTATATGGCACTTCCTCTTACAAAAGGAGAACATGAGATTGTATTAAAATATACTACTCCGGGAATAAAGTTAGGAATGTTACTTACACTTTTGGGAATTATAATCAGTATTGGATTAGGTAGAATATCGCGACAAACGCATAAGTAAATAAAGTGTGAACAAAATCTTCGATTATTTGTTATAATGAAGAAAAGACCTTTGTCATGGATAGTAAGCATTTTTCTATTAAATTTCTGAATTTAGTAATTATAATATATATAAAGGAGGTAAAATATATGAACAATATACCTAGATGTGAACATCCTAAGCCTCAAATGAGACGTGAAAATTGGATGAATTTAAATGGGGAATGGGATTTCGCTTTTGATTTTGGCAATAGCGGAATAGCCAGGAAAATTTTTGAGGAAGAAAGACTTGATAAGAAAATCATAGTGCCTTTTTGCCCGGAAAGTGAACTGAGTGGTATTGGTTATAAGGATTTTATTCCTGCTGTGTGGTATTTGAGAACCTTTGAATTGTCGGACAGTCAAAGGAATGGACGTGTTTTGCTACATTTTGGAGCAGTGGATTATGAATGTCGTGTATGGATTAATGGTAAAAAGGTCGGTGCTCATAAGGGTGGCTATGCTTCTTTTCGATTTGACATTACTGATTCAGTAGTAACGGGAGAAAACCGTGTGACAGTATATGCTTTTGATGATCAGAGAAGTGGAAAGCAATGCAAGGGAAAACAGAGCATGTTGTTCCACTCCTTCGGCTGTGAGTACACTAGGACAACGGGAATCTGGCAGACCGTCTGGCTGGAATTTGTCCCGACCGATTATATTGTGGGCATACAGCTTTATCCCAATATTACAGAAGCTGCATTGACAGTAAAAGCGTGCACGAGGGGAAGTAAAATTTTGCGTGCAGAAGCTTATTATGAAAATACCTTCTGTGGCAGTGCGGAAACAGAAGTCATTTCCGGCAATGGGTTCTTAAAAATTCCACTGTCAAAACTACACTTATGGGAGGCGGGCAATGGACGTTTATATGATCTAAAGCTCTATTTTGGAGAAGATATTGTAAATAGTTATTTCGGTATGAGGGAGATTTCTATTGATGGGGAAAAAGTGTTGATCAATGGAAAGACAGTTTTTCAGCGTCTTGTACTAGATCAGGGATTCTATCCAGACGGTATTTATACGGCACCTTCTGATGAGGCACTGGTGCAGGATATCAAACTGTCACTAGAGGCAGGTTTTAATGGTGCGAGGTTACATGAGAAGGTATTTGAAGAGCGATTTCTGTATCACTGCGACAGACTGGGGTACATAGTATGGGGTGAACAGGCAAACTGGGGACTTGACCATAGCCGTCCAGATGGATTGAAACATTTTCTGCCAGAGTGGATGGAAGTGTTAGAGCGGGATTTCAACCACCCTGCAATTGTTGGATGGTGTCCTTTTAATGAAACATGGGATTGTAATGGCAGGAAGCAAGACGATGATCTCCTCCGCATTACCTATCTGATGACAAAACAGTATGACACGACTCGTCCCTGCATTGATACAAGCGGTAATTTCCATGTGCTGACCGATATTTACGACCTGCATGATTATGAACAGGATGCAGATGTTTTTGCAGAACACTATCGGGATTTTGCACAGGGCGGAAAACTTTTAGATAACCATCCCAGCAGGCAGGAACCAGTTTTTGGGATACCCGTTTTTATCAGTGAGTATGGTGGAATCAAATGGAATGTTGATCAAAAAAACAAGGAGAATACATGGGGATATGGAGATAGTCCTAAGACACTGGAGCAATACCTTGAGCGATATCAACGGCTGACAGACGTGCTTTTGGATAATCCAAGGATGTTTGGTTTCTGCTATACACAACTATATGATGTGGAACAGGAAGTGAATGGGTTATATACTTATAATAGGATTCCAAAATTTGATATGGAAATAATCCGAAAGATTAACAGCAGAAAAGCGGCAATTGAAAAAGATGAATAAAGAATATATTCATATACCTTTATGTGTTTGTCATGGATAGAATACAAAAATCTCTTTACATTTGATTTTCTTTATGGTAAAATAGAAAAGATGTAGTATTTCAAAAGCCAATACTCAGCATAAGGATTCTCCAGCCTGTGCTTAGTATATGGTGTTTAATCAAAGAATGGAGGATATTTGCTATGATCAGCAGTGAAAAGAAGCAAGAAATTATTTCAAAGTATGGAAAGAATCCACAAGATACAGGTTCTCCTGAAGTTCAGATTGCACTTTTAACCGCAAGAATCACAGAATTGACTGAGCATTTAAAGAATAATGCCAAGGATCATCATTCCAGACGTGGTCTTTTAAAAATGGTAGGACAAAGACGTGGTTTACTGGAATATTTAAAGAAGAAGGATCTGGAAGGATATCGTAAGTTGATCGAAAGTCTAGGATTAAGAAAGTAAAAGAATATCTAAAAGATTTAGCCGAAAGGGAAAGGAATTTTCTTTCGGCTTTTTTATTACATAAAATCCTTACAGCTGTCTTGTCAACAGTAAAAGTTTATGTTATACTTTGCACGAGAAATAAAAGAAAACACTTTATGTATGGCAAAAAGGGAGATAAGCTAAATGGAACAATTAAAAGAAGAAATTTCTCGTTTAAAACGAGAAAAAAATGCAGTGATCTTAGCACATTATTATACACCAAAGGAAGTTCAGGAAATCGCAGATGCAATAGGAGATTCCTTTTATTTAAGCAAACTTGCAAAAGAAACAAAGCACTCAATTCTTGTATTTTGTGGCGTTTCTTTTATGGGAGAGAGTGCAAAAATATTAAATCCAGAAAAAAAGGTACTTCTTCCAGAACCACAGGCAGATTGCCCAATGGCACATATGGCAAGTGTGGAAAAGATTAAACAGATGAGAGAGAAATATCCTAATCTTGCAGTAGTGTGTTATATCAATTCGAGTGCACAGTTAAAGCAGTATGCAGATATCTGTGTTACCTCCTCGAATGCAGTTGCCATTGTAAAGGCTCTTCCAAATTCAGAAATTTATTTTATTCCTGATGCAAACCTTGGACACTATGTTGCAAAACAAGTTCCAGAAAAGAATATTATTGTAAATGATGGATTTTGTCCAATACATAAAGAACTTTCTGTAAAAGATGTGCTTTTAGCAAAAAAAACATATCCAGATGCTAAAGTATTAGTCCATCCAGAATGTTTGCCTGAGGTAGTAAAATTAGCAGATTATGTTGGAAGCACTTTAGGAATTATTGAATATGCCACTTTAAATCATGCAAAACAGTATTTGATTGGAACAGAGGGTGGAGTATTGTTTGAATTAAAAAGAAAAAATCCGGATAAAGAGTTCTATTTAATTTCAAATCAATTACTTTGTACAGATATGAAGAAAATTACTTTAGAAAAGGTAAGGGATTGTCTAAGGGATGAAACAGGACAAGTGGAGGTTTCAAAAGAGCTGGAGGAAAAAGCAAAATATCCTTTAGATGAGATGCTTCGCCTTGGAAAAGTAATACAAAAAAAGACTTCCTAGATTGATGAAAGAGGAAAAAGAGATGAAAACAGAAGTTGTCATTGTTGGAACTGGTGTAGGGGGTCTGTTTTGTGCGTTACATCTTCCAAAAACGATGTCTGTTCTTATGATCAGCAAAAAAGAGCCAGAAGAGAGCGATTCATTTTTAGCACAGGGCGGAATATGTGTGTTAAGAGATGAGAAGGACTATGACAGTTATTTTGAAGATACCATGCGGGCAGGTCACTATGAAAACCGAAAAGAATCCGTAGATATTATGATTCGTTCGTCCCAAAAAGTGATTGAAGAACTGGTTGATTTTGGAGTAGAATTTGCATCAAAAGACGGAAAATTATTATATACAAGAGAAGGAGCACATTCAAAACCAAGAATTTTGTATCATGAGGATATTACAGGAAAAGAAATTACAAGTAAATTATTAGAGGAAGTGAAAAGACGCCCTAATATAAAAATACTTTCTAATACAACTATGATCGATTGGATGATAGAAAAAGAACAGTGTCAGGGAATTGTCTGTATGACAAAGGAAAAAAAAGAAGAAGAAATCTTTGCCGATCAGACTGTACTTGCGACAGGAGGAATTGGAGGATTATATGAACATTCAACAAATTACAGACATTTGACAGGAGATTCTATCACATTGGCAAAACGATATAGAGTACGGCTAGAAAATCTAAATTATGTGCAAATTCATCCTACAACTTTATATTCAAAAGAAAGTGGACGTCGCTTTTTGATATCGGAATCTGTAAGAGGAGAAGGAGCAAAGTTATATAATGCCAAAATGGAACGGTTTATTGATGAATTATTGCCAAGAGATATAGTGACAGAGGCAATTTATAAACAGATGGAAAAAGATAATATGCCATTTGTTTGGCTTTCTATGAAAGAAATTCCAGAAGAAGTTATTTTGAAACACTTCCCAAATATCTATACACATTGTTTAGAAAAAGGATATGATGTAAGAAAAGAAAACATCCCTGTTGTACCAGCACAGCATTATTTTATGGGGGGAATTTGGGTAGATTCTATGAGCCATACATCAATGGAGAGATTATATGCGGTTGGAGAAACAAGTTGTAATGGTGTGCATGGAGCAAATCGTTTAGCAAGTAATTCTTTATTGGAAAGTTTGGTCTTTGCCAAACGGGCAGCAGAGAATATCAAAGCAAATAAAGAGGCACATTACTAAAAAGCGTGCAGAAATGAGGAAAAAATGAATGAAATTACGATGAGATTAAATGCAGATCCCTTGATCTTACAGGCATTAAGAGAAGATATTACTAGTGAAGATTGTTCAACAAATGCAGTAATGCCAGAAAAAAAGCAAGGAAGTGTACAATTAATAGCAAAAGCAGATGGTGTTATTGCAGGGCTTTTTGTATTTGAACGTGTTTTTAAATTGCTAGATGAAATGACGCAAGTAAAATTTTTCTGTAAAGATGGTGACGAAGTAGAAAAAGGACAAAATATAGGAGTAATTACAGGTGATGTCAGAGTATTATTATCAGGGGAACGTACTGCACTAAATTATTTACAGCGAATGAGTGGAATTGCAACCTATACAAGAGAGATAGTAAAACTTTTAGAAGGGACAAAGACCACTTTATTAGATACTAGAAAGACTACACCTAATATGAGAATTTTTGAAAAATATGCGGTAAAAGTAGGGGGAGCAAGTAACCACCGTTATAATCTTTCAGACGGAATTTTACTAAAAGATAATCATATCGATGCTGCTGGAGGAATCAAAAAGGCGGTTGACATGGCAAGAGCTTATGCTCCTTTTGTTAGGAAGATTGAAATAGAAGTAGAGGATCTTTCTATGGTAAAAGAGGCAGTAGAAGCAGGAGCAGATATTATTATGTTAGACAATATGACTGCACAAAAAATGAAAGAGGCAGTTGATTATATTGCAGGAAGAGCTCAAACAGAGTGTTCTGGAAATGTAACAAAGGAAATGATTCCTTCTATTATAAACAGTGGTGTAGATTTTATTTCAAGTGGAGCACTTACTCATTCTGCCAAAATTTTAGATCTTTCTTTGAAACATTTAAAAGTAATAGATAGATAGTAGCTATTTTCCAGCTTTTATGTTAAAATGGGCGTATGTCAAAAAAATTTAGAAAAGTGGCATACAACAAATTTAGAGCATGGAAGTGAGGAAAAGGATGCTGACAGAAAAGAGAAAAAATGAACTCATAAATCAATTTATTTTTTTAGAGGATGGTTCAGACGGTGCCCTGCACTGTTTAGAAATTCAAGAACTAGCTTTTTTATGTGCAGTTGCAGCAAAATTAAAGACGAATCCTCTTGAAGAGATGGATGAAATTGACTGTGACAAAAAGATAAAAAATTTTTATCGAATTATTATAGAGAAATTTAAAGCAGGGCATGAAATGTTTATAGCCTATAATAAAGTTACCCATTATCCAAATATTGATAATGGCGGATTTGGATGGATTTTTTCTAAAAAGGAATATGCAGAAGCAGCAGTAAATCATTATGAACAACAAAAAATAAAGATCACGTTAAAACAGCTTCGCAATGAGCAGATTAAAGAGGAGTTTGAACTTCTTTATCGACTTGGAATAAAGATTTTATACTTAGATAATGGACAATATCGTTTACCAGTTAATCGTTGTGATGTTTTTCCTGATCCAGATTTTTCAAATTATACAAAAGAAGAAATACCAATTATGAATCCAGAAACAAATTTTGCTATTTTACAATTTTTACAAATATTATATTCAAAAGATGATTTTGAAGAAAATAAAAAGCTTTTACAGATGTTAGAAGCCAGAATGATGTATTGTATTATTCATACAAAATTCTTAATCCCAATAAAATTAACTCCAGACATGGATACACAAAAACAAGGGGAAGCTTGGATTATAAAAGAGGGAAGTGAAGTAACATTTGCAACGGTAATGGATAATAATAACCGCAGTGTTTGGCTTCCCGTATTTACTGACTGGGAGGAGGCTTTAAAAGTATATCCAAAAAGTGAATGGGAAGAATGTGTTGCAAGTTATGATATGATATTGGAACTTGTAAAGTATATGGAAGGATTTTTGGTTAATATGAAAGGAATGCCATTACGAGTAAATAGAAAAAATATAGAAAGATTTGAAAAATTCCAATCCACAGAATTTTATCAAAAGTTAGAAGAGTCATGGAATAATCCTGCTTCATTCAACAATTAACAGCAAGAGGAATTCCTAGGAACAGTTGTAACGGCAGTAGTGGGCGAGTATCACCTACTGTCATGAAAAAATCCACATCATTGTCTTGCTCTTAACTGCCGCGAGTGGATTGAAACAATTTAGAAAAGCAGCAGCAGAAAGTATAGTGAAATTGCTATTTTTTAGTATAGATTTTTATAAAAAATAGTGATATAATAAAAAGGATGGTTGTCTTTCAGCCGTCCTTTTTGTGGAGGGTTTGCCGAGACTTCTGAAAAAACCATCGATTCCGGTGGTTTTTTCAGTTGTTTCGGAATCTCCACATACAAAATTATAAAGGAGATAAATAAGCGTATGTATCAAAGTTTTTCAATGGAAATTGCAGGAAGAACTCTTACAGTAGATGTAAACAGAGTAGGAGCACAGGCAAATGCGGCTGCATTAATGCACTATGGAGAAACAACAATACTATCAACAATAACAGCAGCAAAGGAGCCAAAGGAAGGTGTAGACTTTTTTCCATTAAGTGTAGAGTATGAGGAAAAATTATATGCAGTTGGAAAAATTCCAGGTGGTTTTAATAAAAGAGAGGGCAAGGCAAGTGAAAATTCTGTTTTAACTTCTAGAGTAATTGATCGTCCAATGCGCCCACTTTTTCCAAAGGATTACCGTAATGAGGTTACTATTAGTAATATGGTTATGAGTGTCGATCCAGATTGTAGACCAGAAATTACTGCAATGCTTGGCTCAGCGATTGTAGCGAGCCTTTCCGATATTCCATTTGATGGACCATGTGCTATGACTCAGATTGGTCTTTTAAATGGAGAGTTTATTATAAATCCAACACAAGAACAGTGGAAAAATGGAGATTTACAGCTAACAGTTGCCTCTACCATGCAAAAAGTTATTATGATTGAAGCAGGGGCAAATGAAATTTCAGAAGATAAGATGATAGAGGCCATTTATCTTGCACATGATATCAATCAGGAAATTAACACATTTATTAATGAGATTGTTGAAAAGTGTGGAAAAGAAAAACACGAATATAAAAGTTTTGCAGTTCCAACAGAAGTTATGCAGGCGATTTCAGAAATTATACCGCCAAAAGAAATGGAAGAGGCAGTATTTAGTGATGATAAACAGACCAGAGAAAATAATATTAGAGAACTTACAGAAAAATTAAAGGAAGCATTTGCTGACAATGAGGAGTATTTGTCTGTATTATCAGATGCAATCTATCAATATCAAAAAAAGACTGTCCGCAAAATGATTTTACAAGATCACAAACGTCCAGATGGTCGTGCGATTGATCAAATCCGTCCACTGGCAGCAGAAATAGATTTAATTCCAAGAGTTCATGGTTCAGGAATGTTTACTCGTGGACAGACTCAAATCTGTAATATATGTACTTTAGCACCATTGTCGGAAGCTCAAAAAATTGATGGATTAGATGAGAATGAAGTGAATAAAAGGTATATGCACCACTATAATTTTCCATCTTATTCTGTAGGAGAAACAAAGCCTTCAAGAGGTCCAGGACGTAGAGAAATTGGACATGGAGCGTTAGCAGAACGTGCATTAGTGCCTGTTCTTCCAAGTGAAGAAGAATTTCCATATGCTATTCGTACAGTATCAGAAACATTTGAATCCAACGGCTCTACTTCCCAAGCTTCTATTTGTGCTTCTACACTTTCTTTAATGGCAGCAGGAGTTCCAATTAAAAAACAGGTTGCAGGAATTTCTTGTGGTTTAGTGACAGGAGAAAAAGATGAAGATTATATTGTATTAACAGATATTCAAGGATTAGAGGATTTCTTTGGAGACATGGATTTTAAAGTAGCAGGAACACATGATGGAATTACTGCAATTCAAATGGATATTAAAATTCATGGTCTAACTCGTCAGATTGTAGAAGAAGCAATTCGACGTACTAAAGAAGCAAGAGAATATATTATTAATGAAGTTTTAACACCATGTATTGCAGAACCAAGAAAAGAAGTTGGAACATATGCTCCAAAGATCATTCAGCTTCAAATTGATCCAGCAAAGATCGGAGATGTTGTTGGACAAAGAGGTAAGACGATTAACGCAATTATTGAGGAAACAGGAGTAAAAATTGATATCAGTGATGAGGGAGTTGTTTCTATCTGCGGAACAGATAAGACAATGATGGATAAAGCGGCAAAATACATTACTATCATTGTCACCGATTTTGAGGAAGGTCAAATATTAGAGGGGAAAGTTGTAAGCATCAAAGAGTTTGGAGCATTTTTGGAGTTCGCACCAGGTAAAGAAGGTATGGTTCATATCTCTAAGGTAGCAAAACAAAGAATAGAGCATGTAGAAGATGTTTTAACACTCGGAGATCGAGTAAAGGCAGTATGTCTAGGAAAAGACAAAATGGGAAGAGTCAGCTTTTCTATTAAAGATTGTAAGCAATAAAAGAAATTAGGGAGAAGGCATGGCAAAAATATTTCAGCTAACGAATAAAATCAGAGTGATTTTAGAATTCATGCCCCATTTTAAAACAGTAACAACTGGTGTATGGATTCGGGCAGGTTCGGCAAATGAAACAAAAAAGACCAATGGACTTGCCCATATGCTGGAACATATGATATTTCAGGGAACAACAACACGTTCAGCAAAGGAGATCGGTGCAATAACTGCACGGATCGGAGATGATTTAAATGCTTATACGAGTGAAGAATATACTGCTTATTATAGTACAACAATTACAGAAGATCTGCCAGTTTTGTTAGAGTTATTATCGGATATGTTATTTCATCCAAAGTTTGGGATACAAGAAATCCGAAAAGAAAAAAAGGTTATTTTAGAAGAAATTGATATGTATGAAGATTCGCCAGAGGATCTAGTTCATGAACTATTACAAAAAAAGATCTTTGGTTCTCATCCACTTGGATTTTCCATCTCTGGTACAAAAGAAAGAGTAAAACAATTTCAAAAAGAAGATTTATTTCAATTTTGGAATACTTATTATGTACCAGAGCGAATGGTAATCTCCATTGCAGGAGCATTTTGTGAAGAAGAAATACTTGTGAAGTTAGAAGAGCTGTTTGGAAAAGAAAAAATGGGAAAAAATACACATACAATTTCAGAAGAAAAAATACCATCGCCAATTCTTCATCAAAGTATCTGTCTGCGAAAAAAAGATATAGAACAACTTTATATTAATTTGGCAGTTCCGGCAATTTATGTAGGGCATAAAGATATGGTTTCATTTTCCGTTGTTAATTCTGTGTTGGGCGGCAGTAATCATTCCAGACTTTTTCAAAAGGTTAGAGAAGAATTGGGATTGGCATATTCTATATATTCCTATGGAAATAGCTTTTCTAATGTAGGGCTTTGGCATATCGACAGTACAGTAAACCCATCAAAAGGGGCATATTGTCTGCAAATAATTCTCGATATTATACATAATCTATCAAAAAAAGGATTAACAAAAGAAGAGTTAGAAATGCACAAACGCCAAATTATGATTGAAACCATATTAAGTGATGAAGGAACAAAGGCACGAATGAGTAAACAGGCACGAAATATATTTATTTATGGAAGAGTGATTCCTTTAAAAGAATGGCTGGACAATTTAAAAAACGTTACTTTATCACAGGTAAATGAATTTGCGGCTTCTTATCTAAAATTAGATCAGTTAAGTTTATGTTTGATCGGTCCAAAAGGACAGACAGATGGATTAGAGAAGCTAAAAAGACAGTTTAAAAAATGGACTAATATTAGTTAAAAGGGGGAAGTTAAATGGAACAGTATAAGATCAATACACTTTGTGTACAGGCAGGCTATGAGCCAAAAAACGGAGAGCCAAGAGTTGTTCCAATTTGCCAAAGTACAACCTATAAATATGATTCTAGTAAAACAGTAGGAAAACTTTTTGACTTAGAAGAAGAAGGATTTTTTTATACAAGAATTGCCAATCCTACGGTGGATGCAGTAGAAAAAAAGATCGCAGCATTAGAAGGAGGGATTGGTGCAATGTGTACTTCCTCTGGACAGGCAGCAACATTACTTTCTATATTAAATATTTGTCAGAGTGGAGATCATTTCATTTCGTCTTCTGCAATTTACGGAGGAACGATGAATTTGTTTACTGTTACATTAAAAAAACTAGGTATTGAAGTTACATTAATTCACCCTGACGCTTCTGATGAAGAATTTCAAGCAGCAATACAAAAAAATACAAAACTGTTATTTGTAGAAACTCTTTCAAATCCATCGTTAGTTGTTGCAGATATAGAACGATTGGCTTTATTTGCACATCGAAATGGAATTCCTCTGTTTGTAGATAATACATTTGCAACTCCAATTAATTGCCAACCAATTAAGTTTGGTGCAGATGTTGTAATACATTCCACTTCCAAATATTTAGATGGTCATGCAGCAGCACTTGGAGGTGTAATTGTAGATGCGGGAACATTCGACTGGAATTCAGAAAAATTTTTGGGGCTTTGTACACCAGACGAATCTTATCATGGGATGATTTATACAAAAGCAGCAGGGAAAGCCGCCTTTTTGATGAAAGCAAGAGTACAGTTAATGAGAGATCTAGGTTCAACACCTTCTCCAAATAATGCCTTTTTGTTAAATATAGGATTGGAAACACTCCATCTACGAGTTTTGCGCCATTGTGAAAACGCCAAAAAAGTCGCAGAATATCTGTCGAGTGATGAGCGGATTTCTTGGGTAAACTATCCGGGCATTTCTGGAAACCACTATGAGGATTTAGTTAAAAAATATCTGCCTAATGGAACAAGCGGAGTTATTTCATTTGGTGTAAAGGGAGGAAGAGAAGCAGCAATGAGGTTTATGGATCGACTAAAATTAGCTGCTATTGTAGTCCATGTAGCGGACGCAAGAACGGGTGTGTTACATCCTGCAAGCACTACTCACCGCCAACTAACAGATGAACAGCTCATAAAGGCAGGGGTAACCCCAGATTTAATCCGTATGTCGGTTGGAATTGAAGACGTCGAAGATATTATAGCGGATATCAAGCAGGCACTTGTATAATTTTAATTTGAAAACAGCATACTATCTTTGAAAAATATTGCGATGATTTAGATAAAGGATAGGAGGCTGTTATGCAAAATAAAGAACCACAAAAAGATATGGAAGGAAATAAACAAGACAAAGAAGAAGAAAAACTAAGAGATGAAAAAATTTCAGAATATGGACAAGTGACATTAGAAAAAAACAAGGAACAACATAAAATTCACTTACTTACTATTATTGGAGAAATTGAAGGACATGAATGTCTTCCACAGCAAACAAAGACAACAAAATATGAGCATATTCTTCCACAACTTGCAGCCATTGAGGATAGTTCTGAAATTGATGGATTACTTCTTTTAATTAATACAGTGGGAGGGGACGTTTCTGCAGGACTTGCACTAGCGGAAATGATTGCTTCTCTTAGTAAACCTAAAGTATCTTTAGTATTAGGTGACAGTCATTCTATTGGAGTACCACTTGCTGTTTCTGCTGATTGGTCTTTTATTGCTCCTACGGGAACAATGATTATTCATCCTGTTCGTATGAATGGCACAGTCATTGGTGCTCCTCAGACGTATGAATATTTTAAATTGATTCAAGATCGAATCGTTGGATTTATCTCTGAACACTCAAATGTAAAAGAGAAACGATTAGAAGAAATGATGATGAAAACAGGAATTTTAACAAAGGATTTAGGTACAATTTTAGTTGGACAAGATGCAGTAACAGAAGGATTAATTGATGAAGTAGGAGGAATAAAGGAAGCAATGAATACCCTACACATCATGATTGAAAAACAAAAAGAAAAAAAATAAACCAAAAGCACAGAAAGAGAAAAACTCTACTCTGTGCTTTTATAAATGGGTACATTTTGCTTGTATTTCTCAAAGATCTAACGTATAATATACAGTGCATTATTTGTACTTTTTACATTGTTTGGTATAAAAGTAAACTATAAAATTCTAATAAAAAGAAAGGAGAGAAAAAATGCCAGATTTTATGGAACTGCTGAAAGTAATATTAATTGGAATTGTAGAAGGAATTACCGAATGGCTTCCAGTCAGTAGCACAGGTCATATTATTTTGTTAGATGAAGTAATTAAGTTAAAAGCAAGTGCTGAATTTAAAGAAATGTTCGATGTTGTAATTCAACTTGGAGCAATTTTAGCAGTTGTGGTATTGTATTTTAAAAAATTATGGCCATTTTCTACGAAAGAGAAATATTGGATAAAAGAGGATACCTTTCAGCTTTGGTTTCGGATTTTAGTAGCTTGTATTCCAGCGGGAGTGATTGGAATTTTATTTGATGACAAAATCAATGAACTATTTTACAATCCACAGACAATTTGTATTACTTTGATTCTTTATGGAGTTTTATTTCTTTTCATAGAACATAGTGGTTTTGGAGAACATACAAAAATTAAAAAACTTTCACAGATTACATATCCCTTTGCATTTTTAGTTGGAGTATTTCAAGTTCTTGCTTTGATTCCAGGAACTTCGCGTTCTGGAGCAACAATTATTGGAGCAATGCTTTTTGGAGCTTCCCGTTATGTGGCAGCAGAATTTACCTTTTTTCTTGCTATTCCAGTTATGTTTGGAGCAAGCTTAATCAAATTACTTAAATTTGGATTTCATTTTTCTCAAACAGAAATCATTATTTTATCAGTAGGAATGATAACCGCTTTTGGTGTTTCTATAGCCGCCATTAAATTCCTTATGGGCTATATTAAAAAGCATAATTTTAAAATATTTGGATGGTATCGAATTATACTTGGAGTTTTAGTAGGGGCTTATTTCTTGTTTGTAAAGTAGAAGTAAGTAAACAGTAAAAAAGAAGAAATGAGGTTAATTATGGCAGCCAAAAATAACCCCAAATCATCAAAAACACATAAAAAATCTACAGGCAATAGTAAAAATTCAGTGCGAAAGGTAAATAAAAAAGAAGAAGATAAAATGGAAAATAGAGAGGAATTTATAAATGAGGTCTATCTGATGATTACCTTAGTAATTTCCCTACTCTTGTTTTTAAGTTATATTAATTTATGTGGTCCAGTTGGAAAAATCTTAAATACGATTGTATTTGGAACGATGGGATTGTTAGGATATCTTTTTCCTTTTGCTCTATTTTTTGGTGTTGCTTTTGGTTTATCCAACAGAGGAAGTCGTATAGCAACAAGAAGAATTATTTCTGGAATTGGAATTTGTTTTGTTTTAACTTCTCTAATTCAAATGATAAGTGGATTTGATAAAACGATTGGAATTATTGAATATTTTAAACAATGTGCAGGTAAAAGAAATGGCGGTGGATTATTGGGAAGCCTGCTTTTAAAACTGCTATATCCAAGTGTTGGAGCAGTAGCGGCAGTAATCATTTTAATTGCTTTACTAATTATCTTTATTGTCTTATTTACAGGAAAGACAATGCTTTTCTTTTTACAACAAATCGGAATAAAAACTACAGAATGGTTTCCAAAAGGAGAAATAATAGAACAAGAGGAACAAGATAGTTCATGGGAAGAAGACAACGAATTGGATAGAAAGGAAAAGGAGCGTCGACCAGCAAAAATTATTACATTACAACAAAGACAAAAAGAAGAATTAAAAGAAGACAAAAAAAGTAATAATTCTATCCATAAAATCCAAAATAAAAGTAATATAGAAATGGAAGAAATTATATCTTATGAGCAACAAAGTTTTCCTATTATTGGGGATTATCAAAAAGCCGATGGGGAAGAAAAAAAAGAAAATCAAATATATGAAGAAGAATTAAAACGAAAATTTGGTATACAAGAAAAAAGATCTACCTTAGAAATAACGCCTTATGAGGGGATTGCTGACATGACAGAAATCTCTCAATTACAAGAACTACAACAAAAAGACGAAGAAAATACTTCTTCTTTTGAAACAGATAGTATACCAGATATACCCATTACTTCTCCTAAAATGGATCCTATATCAGAAATACCTATTCTTTCTCCTAAAACAGATCCTATATTAGAAACATCAGTTATTTCTCCTGAAGTAGATCCTATATCAGATATATCAGTATTTTCTGATAAGATAGACACAATGTCAGATATGTCAGACCTATCAACTCCTCCTATTGATATCGAAAAACAGTCCAAAGAGGATAGAGAAGTTCCTATACAAAAACAGAAAGAACCATTACAACCGAAAGAAATAGAAGTAACAGAAATTATATGCAAACCAGAAGAGCGCCCATTTATTCTTCCCTCTACTGATTTACTTTCCAAACCAAAGATAAGTCAAAAAGCAATGACAGAACAGGAATTAAAAGAAACGGCAATGAAATTACAAACTACCTTGGAAAGTTTTGGAGTGAGGGTTACTGTAACGAATGTAAGCTGTGGACCAGCTGTAACAAGATACGAATTACAGCCAGAACAAGGAGTAAAGGTAAGTAAAATTACAAGTCTTTCTGATGATATTAAGTTAAATTTGGCAGCTTCTGATATTCGGATCGAAGCGCCTATTTCTGGAAAAGCAGCAGTGGGAATTGAGGTGCCAAATAAAGAAACTTCCTCTGTATTGATTAGAGAAATTTTAGATCATAAAGAGTTTAAAGAGCATAAATCTAAGATTGCATTTGCAGTTGGCAAAGATATCAGTGGGCAAGCAGTTGTTACAGATATTGGAAAGATGCCACACCTTCTAATTGCTGGTGCAACTGGTTCTGGAAAATCAGTCTGTATTAATACTCTAATTGTGAGTATTCTTTATAAAGCAAAGCCATCAGAAGTTCGATTAATTATGGTAGATCCAAAGGTGGTTGAGTTAAGTATTTATAATGGAATTCCCCATTTATTAATTCCAGTCGTTACCGATCCAAAGCAAGCATCGGCAGCATTAAATTGGGCGGTGGCAGAAATGACAGATCGCTATAAAAAGTTTGCACAAATGGGAGTAAGAGATTTAAAAGGCTATAATGAAAAAATTTCTGAAATTGAGGAATTAAATGATCCAAAGTATGAGAAATTGCCACAAATCGTGATTATTGTAGATGAACTTGCAGATTTGATGATGGTTGCATCTAATGAAGTAGAAACAGCTATCTGTCGTCTGGCGCAGATGGCAAGAGCCGCAGGACTACATTTAATTATTGCAACACAACGTCCATCTGTCAATGTAATTACAGGTGTAATTAAGGCAAATATTCCATCGAGAATTGCATTTGCGGTTTCTTCTGCAGTTGATTCCAGAACAATTATTGATTCTGGAGGAGCAGAGAGTTTACTTGGAAGGGGAGATATGTTATTTTTTCCTTCTGGAATTCCAAAACCAATTCGAGTTCAGGGAGCTTTTATTTCAGATAAAGAAGTTAGCAAGGTAGTAGATTATTTAAAAGAACAAAACGGACAGACAGAATATAACGATAAACTCAGTGAGCATATTTTAGGGGGAGAATCTTCTGGAAATGGAGGAACAAATTCATCAAATGATTTAGATGATTATTTTGTTGAAGCAGGAAGATTTATTATTGAAAAAGAAAAAGCTTCTATTGGAATGTTACAAAGAGTTTATAAGATTGGATTTAACAGAGCAGCAAGAATTATGGATCAGTTAGCACAGGCAGGGGTAGTAGGACCAGAGGAAGGAACAAAACCGAGAAAAATCTTAATGACAATGGAGGAATTTGAGCAATATATAGAAGAATGTCTTTAAAAAAATGCTCAAAAAGGAAAAATGATGAAAGCTTGGATGGTAGTCAATGAGTATTTAAGGACAAAAAAGTTTAAGGAGTTAGATCAACTTTTAGAACAAGCAGCACAACATTTAGGGATTGAGATTGAGGTATTTTATAATTCGGAACTTCCAATTTATTATGGCATTTCACCAAACGATTATTTTTCAATGTTTGATCTGACTGCACCGGATTTTGTTTTATTTTGGGATAAAGATGTCAGATTAGCAACATGGTTAACATCTTTAGGACTTTTAGTTTATAATAGTGCAGAATCGATTGCTCTATGTGATGATAAATCTGCAACTCATCAAAGATTGTCTACAGCAGGAATTGCTATGCCAAAAACAATTACAGCACCATTTACGTATGAAACAGTTGGGTATTCCAATTATAACTTTTTAACTACAATTAAAGAACAATTAGGATTTCCAATGGTAGTAAAGGAGAGTTTCGGATCTTTTGGAGCTCAAGTATATTTAGCAAAAGACGAAGAAGAGTTATTGGAAATTGTAAAAAATATAGGAATAAAACCAATGATTTTTCAGAAATTAATAACTTCCAGTATAGGAAGAGATCTTCGCCTGCAAGTAGTAGGTGACAAAGTAGTTGCGGGAATGTATCGCTTTTCAGAACATGGAGATTTTCGAGCAAATCTATCGAATGGAGGAAGTGCAAGACCTTATCAGCCAAACAAAACAGAGGAAGAGTTAGCAGTAAAGTGTTGTAAGTTGTTAGGATTAAGCTTTGCAGGAGTGGATTTGCTTTTTGGAGAAGATGGAGATTTTTTAGTGTGTGAAGTAAATTCTAATGCTCATTTTAAAACAATATTGGAATGTACCAATGTAGATGTTGCGACAGAAATCCTAAATTATTTAATCAGGGAAGTAAAAAAGTATAGGGAGTAACAATGAAGAGCACAAACAGACAGTTATGGCTAATTTATAAACAGGAAGATGTTAAAAAAAATCAATGGTATATAGAAGAATATATTCGAATTGGAAAAGAATTAGAGTTGAAAGTTGAACTAATTCTCATTGAAGAACTTATATTTGGAATTAAAGATAATACTTGGTTTGTTGGAAAAAAGGGAAAACTAGAAGAACCCCCAGAATTTGCAATTATACGAACGATATATCCATTATTATCAAGACACTTAGAACAAATGGGAGTACGAGTATTTAATTCTTCTAAGATATCAGAAATTTGTAATGATAAAGCAAGAACATATCAATATATAGCAAAGTTACAGATTCCAATGGTAGATACTCTGTTTGTAAAAAATTCAATGGTGGCACAGTATCGAAGGAAATATCCAGCGCAATATGTCATAAAAGCAGTAGATGGTCATGGTGGAGGACAAGTTTTTTGTGTAAAGGAAAAAGAAGATTTTCCTGTATTTGAAAGAATTGGCTGTTCAGATACAGTATTTCAGCCTCTTATCGGAACAAAACATCAAGATTTGAGAGTATATGTACTTGGAAAAAGAATTTTAGCTGGAATCTTACGTACAGCAAGGGAAGGGTTTAAATCTAATTTTTCATTGGGGGGAATGGTTCAGACTTATTCATTGTCAGAACAAGAAACCAAATTAGTTCAAAAAATTATTGATCAGTTCGAGTTTGGACTGGTAGGAATTGATTTTTTAATTGGAGAAAGTGGAGAACTAATTTTTAATGAGATTGAGGATGTAGTAGGAGCGCGTATGTTATATCAATGTACTAAAATTGATTTAGTAAGGGAATATTTGACCTTTTTAATATCGCTTTAATATTTTTATATAAACAAAAAGAAGTCATGGAGCTGTAAGTTACAGACCATGACTTCTTTTTCCATCTTATGTTGCTCTCGGACATCCAACCTATGTATCTTTTGTATTTTTTACTATCTTGTTTGTTACGCATCTTATCCGATTTTATCTTTAGGTTTGTTATTGGAACATCTATAGGATATCATAGATATTCTAAAAGATCTAGCTGTAAATTCTGACAAAGCTGGAAAACAGTACATTTACTTAAATTTTTGCGAGAAGTTGTTTTAATTCTTTTGGAGAATCGATTACATAGTCTGCAAGATGTTCTTCTAAGTATGTGCGTCCACGAAAACCCCATGCTACACCAATACAAGGAATATTTGCATTTTTAGCCGTTTGGATATCTACTTCGGAATCCCCTACATAAATACAAGAAGAAATAGGAAGATGAAGTTGTTGCGCCGCAGTAAATACACAACTTGGGTTTGGCTTTTTTTCATCAGGGGGAGTACCAATAGCGACAGAAATAAATTCCTTAAAAAATAATTCATTTAATTTACAGACTGCAGCATCTAATTTATTGGATACAACTGCTAATTGATATCCGTCTGCTTTTAATTCAGAAAGAGAGGATAAAATTCCATTATAGGGCTTAGTGGTATCATACATATGCTGCATATAATGACTACGAAATAATAAAAGACAGTGCTCATATTCTTTTTGGGTAAGGTTGGGAGGAATAGCTCGTTCTATTAATTTAGCAACTCCATTCCCAACAAAATTTTGGATTTCTAAAAGAGTACGAACAGGGTAACCACAAGTTGAAAGAGCATGATTGACACTTGCTGTTAAATCCTGTAAAGTATCTAATAATGTACCATCTAAATCAAAAATTACACCTGAATAGTTCATTTTATTCTCCATTTCTATATCTTTATTTTTAACACACAAAGTTCATTTTTATATGCAGGTCTATTATAATAAGTCTATTTTGATTTGGCAAGAAATAAATGAATATATAGAATTCACTTTCTAAAATGAATCAGGTATGCTATAATACTATTTAAGTTGTTGACACACTAGGACGGCAAATAAGAAAATAAAATGGAGGCAAGGGTGAATATGCGCTACAGAAAGCTTGGAAAGACAGGACTTACAGTCAGTGAGATCG
Organism: uncultured Lachnospiraceae bacterium; assembly: GCA_947089905.1. Taxonomy (GTDB): domain Bacteria; phylum Bacillota; class Clostridia; order Lachnospirales; family Lachnospiraceae; genus MGBC140009. The sequence continues at coordinate 475,740 of CAMUMG010000001.1, read as the reverse complement.
GATTTGGCGGCGAATGGTTGGAGCGACATGACGAAACGGAATCTGTAGAACTGATGCGATATGCAGGTGAAAAAGGTATTAATATTATAGACTGCTGGATGCCAGATCCAAAGTCCAGAGATATAATCGGAAAAGCGATGGCTGGAAATCGTGAAAAATGGATTGTACAGGGACATATTGGCTCTACTTATCAGAACGGTCAGTATGTACGGACAAGGGATATAAAATATGTCGTTCCTGCCTTTGAGGATATTCTAAAAAGAATGCAGACCGATTATATTGATCTGGGAATGATACATTATATCGATTCAAAAGAGGACTGGGATGTCTGTATGAATACAGACTATATTAAATATGTACATGAATTGCACGAGAAAAAGGTGATCCGTCACATTGGTCTTTCTACACACAATCCAAAGATTGCCAAGATGGCAGTAGAAACTGGATTTATTGAGATGATCCTTTTTTCTATCAATCCAGCTTTTGATATGCGTCCAGCAACCGAGGAACTAGACTCTATGTTCGGAGATTATGATGTAAAACTTTCTGGCATTGATCCAGAGAGAGCGAGACTTTATCAGATGTGTGAAGAGAAAGAAGTTGGCATCACAGTTATGAAAGGTTTCTTTGGAGGAAGACTGTTTGATGCAAATACCTCTCCTTTTGGAACTGCATTTACACCGTTACAGTGCATTCATTATGCACTGACTAGACCAGGAGTTTCCTCTATTCTCTGCGGTTATGATACAAAACAACAGGTAGATGAAGCAGTATCTTATGAAACAGCGACAGAAGATGAAAAAGATTATGCTTCTGTGATCGCATCTGCTCCATTACATTCATATACAGGACAGTGTACTTATTGTGGACATTGTAAGCCTTGTCCCGTAAATATTGATATTGCTATGGTAAATAAGTTTTATGACTTAGCAGTGCAGCAACCTAAGATTCCAGAGAGTGTAAAAGCTCACTATGAGGCACTTGGTATTACAGCTTCGGCATGTATAGACTGTAAAAGCTGTGAAAGCAGATGTCCATTCGAAGTAAAAGTTGCCGATCGTATGATTAAGACAAGAGAATTGTTTGGCTGCTGAAAAGCGAGGATATTTACAATAAAAACGAAAGGAATTATTTTATGAAAACAGATATTGAAATTGCACAGGAAGCAAAACTAATCCACATAAAAGAAGTAGCAGAAAAGATTGGATTAGAAGAAGAGGATTTAGATTTCTACGGAAAATATAAAGCAAAATTAACAGATGAACTTTGGGAGAAAATAAAAGATCGCCCAGACGGCAAACTCATTTTAGTAACCGCAATTAATCCAACTCCCGCTGGAGAGGGAAAGACAACAACGACAGTTGGACTTGGACAAGCTTTTGGCTGCTTAAACGAAAGGGCAGTCATTGCACTTAGAGAGCCTTCTCTTGGGCCTTGCTTTGGAATTAAAGGGGGAGCCGCCGGCGGTGGTTATGCTCAAGTAGTACCAATGGAAGACTTAAATCTTCATTTTACAGGAGATTTCCATGCTATTACATCAGCTAATAATTTATTGGCAGCTATGTTGGATAACCATATTCAACAATGCAATTCACTACATATTGATCCAGGACAGATTATTTGGAAACGCTGTTTAGATATGAATGATCGGGTATTAAGAAATATTGTGGTTGGACTTGGAAGAAAGACAGACGGAGTGGTCAGAGAGGATCATTTTATTATTACCGTAGCTTCTGAGATCATGGCAATCTTATGTCTTGCAAAAGATATGAAAGATTTAAAAGAACGTCTTGGAAAGATCATTGTTGCTTATACTTATGAAGGAACTCCCGTTACAGCTTCTCAGCTAAACGCAGTAGGTGCAATGGCAGCTTTATTAAAAGATGCTATTTGTCCAAATCTGATTCAAACGTTAGAAAATACTCCGGCATTTGTTCATGGCGGTCCATTTGCTAATATTGCTCATGGATGTAATTCTGTTAGGGCAACAAAGACCGCATTAAAACTGGCAGACTATGTTATCACAGAGGCTGGATTTGGAGCAGATTTAGGGGCAGAGAAATTTTTTGATATTAAATGCAGATTTGCAGGTTTAACACCAGCAGCAGTTGTATTAGTGGCTACAGTACGAGCACTAAAGTATAATGGTGGTGTACCAAAGACAGAGCTTTCTAAAGAAAATTTAGAGGCATTAAAATGTGGAATTGTAAACTTAGAAAAACATATAGAAAATATTCATAAATATGGAGTACCATGTGTCGTTACATTAAATAAATTTTCAACAGATACAAAAGAAGAACTTGACTTTGTAGAAACATTCTGTAAAGAACACGGATGTGAATTTTCTTTGTCTGAAGTTTGGGAAAAAGGCGGAGAAGGCGGCATTGATCTTGCCAAAAAGGTAATTCAGACCATTCAGGAAAAGGAAAATCATTTTCATCTGCTCTATGAAAATGAACTGCCGTTAGAAAAAAAGATAGAGGTAATAGCAAAAGAAATTTATGGAGCAGATGGTATTACATTTGATCCAGCAGCAAAAAAGGAATTGGAACGTCTGACTGCACTAGGCTTTGGACAGATGCCAGTCTGTATGGCAAAAAATCAGTATTCTCTGTCTGATGATGCTTCAAAGTTAGGACGTCCAACAGGATTTAAAGTAAATATCCGTGAGGTCTATGTTTCGGCAGGAGCTGGATTTGTAGTAGCAATTACCGGAACAGTTATGACAATGCCAGGACTGCCGAAAGTGCCAGCAGCAGAGAGAATTGATGTAGATGAAACAGGAAAGATTGTAGGGTTATTTTAATGAAGGATTGTGTAATTACAGATTTTTTTAATCCTATGTTCCAAACTGCATTTCAAGAATATTTCAAAGAATTAGAGGTTAAGATAAATAATTGGGACAGTTTATTTGATGAAATGAATAAAGAGAAGGATAATGTAGCAATTTTAAGAATTACAGAGGATAATAAAGTAATTGGGTTTATTTTATTTAAAATCGAAATATTAAAAAATTGGTTTTTTGAAGAAAAAGTTGGATTCATTAGAGAATTTTGGATAAGCAGAGAGTTTAGGAAAAAAGGTCACGGTTCTTCTTTATTAAATCTTGCTGAAAAATATTTTGTAAAACAAGAAGTTTATAAATCAATATTAACGACAGATACAGCTCCGAATTTTTACATAAAACAAAATTATATGCAGGATTTTTCATATAGTGCAAAAAATAAAGATCTAGTATTTGTAAAGCTTTTGAAATAATTGCTGTTACTTTAAAATACTGTAAATATATAAGAGAAAGCACGTTTATGCTTTCTCTTGTATTATATAAAAACGGTTATTTATTTCTTTTAAATTTTTGTTCACAGTAGACACAGCGATAAACACCTTTTATGGGATCGGTCAGTTTAAATTGATGAGGAAGTTCTAGTTCTATAGAGGTAATACAGCGCGGATTTTTACAGCGGATGATATTTGTTACCTGTTTTGGAGAAGTTGGATTGTATTTTTTACAAATCGTTTCGTCTTTAATAATATTAATAGTAATGTTAGGATCTAAAACACCGAGTATATCTAAGTTGACAATATTAGGTTCTTCAATTTTGATAATATCTTTTTTGCCCATCTTATTACTTTTGGCATTTTTAATAATAGCAACACTACAATCTAATTTTTCTAATTCAAGATATTCATAAATTTTCATTGCACGACCTGCTTGAATATGGTCAATAACCACACCATTTTTTAATCCACCAATATTTAACATAATTGACCTCCTTATACATTAATTTGGAGTAACGTTACAATAAGAGCCATTCGTACATAAACACCAAATTCAGCCTGTTTAAAATAAACAGCCCGTGGATCGGAATCGACCTCAGTAGCAATCTCATTTACCCGTGGAAGCGGATGTAATACAAGCATATCTGGTCTTGCCAGTTCCATTTTTTTAGAAGTGAGAATAAAGCTGTCTTTTAAGCGAATATAGTCTTCTTCATTAAAAAACCGCTCTTTTTGAACACGAGTCATATAGAGGATATCTAATTCTGATAACACATCTTCTAAAACAGATACTTCTTTATATGGAATCTGTTTTTGATCTAAAACTTCTTCTTTTAAATAAGTTGGAATTTGAAGTTCAACAGGGGAAATTAGAGTGAAATTAGAACCTTCATAACGAACCATAGCATTAATAAGAGAATGAACTGTTCTTCCAAATTTTAAATCACCACAAAAACCAATCTTTAAATGATCAAGGTGACCTTTAAGAATTTTTATAGTCAATAGATCGGTAAGTGTCTGCGTTGGATGATTATGTCCACCATCACCAGCATTAATTACTGGAATAGTAGAATACATAGAGGCAACAAGCGGAGCACCTTCTTTTGGATGCCGCATTGCACAAATATCTGCATAACTTGATACAACTCGAATGGTATCTGCAACACTTTCTCCTTTAGCCGCCGAAGAAGAATCGGCAGAAGAAAAACCAAGGACACTTCCACCAAGGTTCAGCATTGCCGCTTCAAAGCTGAGTCTGGTTCTGGTACTTGGTTCATAAAAAAGGGTTGCTAATTTTTTACCATGACAACATTCGGAATACTTTTTTGGATTTTGAATCATATCCTCAGCAAGAGAGAGTATGTGATCCAATTCTTCAACCGATAGATCTAAAGGACTAATTACGTGTTTCATAAGCACCTCCATAAAATGATTCTAACTATGTATTCTAATCCAAATGTCGAAAAAATACAAGAGAAAAATGAATAGTTTTTAAAGATTTTCTTGCATTAATTTGTATGTTCAATTATAATGAAAAAAAGAAAAGGAGGAGCTAAAATACAATGATTACATTATTGCCACAACCCAAAAAGATACAAGAGAAAGAGGGAAGCTACACAATCAGCTATGATAAAAAGATTGTTTTGTCAGCCGACAGTACAAGACAGGATTTTTTCTATGCAACACTATTAAAAGATACTATAACAAAGTGGGCAGGTTCTAATATTCCTATTTTACAAGGAATGGAAAAGCAGGGAGATATTTTTTTAACTAAGCAAGAACAAAGTCATCCAGAAGGTTATCATCTTAGTATACGTTCAGACGGAATCACAATATCAGGGCAAAATACAGGACTTCTCTATGGAATTCAGACCTTGCGTCAGATCATTACTCAATTTGGTGCAGTACTTCCAGAGGTAGAAATTGAAGATATGCCTGATTTTTCTCACCGTGGATTTTATCATGATGTAACAAGAGGAAGAGTTCCAACCTTAGACTATTTAAAGAAACTGGCAGATCGAATGAGCTATTATAAGTTAAATGAATTACAGCTTTATATAGAACATACCTATTTATTTCGGGATCTTTCAGAAGTATGGCGAGATGAAACTCCATTAACAGCAGAAGAAATTTTGGAGTTAGATGCTTATTGTGCACAGCGTGGCATTGAATTAGTTCCTTCCCTTGCAAGTTTTGGTCATTTGTATCAGTTACTTTCCACAAAAACATATGCCCATCTGTGTGAATTAGAAGACTCGGAAACAAAACCATTTTCTTTTTTAGCTCGGATGCAGCACCATACTATGAATATATCTGATCCAGACTCATTAAAGCTATCGAAAGCTTTAATTACAGAATATATGTCATTGTTTCAATCGACTCATTTTAATATTTGTGCAGATGAAACATTTGATTTAGGAAAAGGAAAAAGTAAACATTTGGCAGAACAAAAAGGAACAAATCAGATGTATCTTTCTTTTGTAAAAGAACTCTGTGAGTATTTAGTTTCAAAAGGGAAACAGCCAATGTTTTGGGGGGATATTATCTGTGGATTCCCAGAATCACTATCAGAACTGCCAAAAGAAACAATTTGTCTAAGCTGGGGATATTTACCAAATCAAAGAGATGAAGAAACAAAGCGTTTGGCTAAAGCAGGAGCAGTACAATATGTCTGTCCAGGAGTAGCAGGGTGGAATAAATTAGTCAACAATATTTTTTCTTCCTATCAAAATATTAAAATAATGTGTGAACATGGGAAAAAATATAATGCAGTTGGAGTGTTAAATACAGATTGGGGAGATTTTGGACATGTCAATCATCCAGAATTTTCTGCTCCAGGAATGATCTACGGAGCTTGTTTTTCATGGAATGGAGAAGAGATTTCTTATGATGAATTAAACTGTAAAATTTCTGAATTGGAATATCATGATACTTCAAAACAAATTGTTTCTCTTTTAGGACAGGTTGAGGGAACAGATCGTTTTAACTGGGAAACAATGATAAGATTCGCAGAAAAGTGGAGAGATGGAATTCCAAAGGAAAAACAGCATGAAGTAGCACAAAGCTTAGAAATATCCGAAAAAGATCAGGCAAATGAAAAGTTAAAAGAAGTTTATACAAAGCTTCTTGGATGTGTTTCCCATATGGATTCTTCTTCAAGAGAATTGATTTCGGCAGCTTGTCTAGCAATCGATGGAATCTGTCTTTTAAATTGTATTGGAAGTGCTGTAAAAGAACGGCTTTTAGGAAGAGAAAAACAAACAGAGGATATTGAGCTGGCAGAAAAATTAGAAAAGTGGTTTTATCAGTATAAAATATTATGGAGAACAGTAAGTAAGGAAGGAGATCTTGTAAGAATAGCTCCACTCATTTTTTGGTATGCTGATTTCCTTAGAGAACGGTATCCAAAAAAGTTTGAGTAAAATAAAATTTTAGGGAACTTTTCTTTTTGCAGAGACGTCTAATAAGTGATTATATAAAAATAACACAAAGACGATAGACAAGAAAGGGAGGTTCGCTATGAAACGAAAGATTTTTTCATTACTTTGCTGTACTGTTTTATTAACCAGCACATTACCTAAGGAATTTGTGAAAGCAGAGGAAGAAATGGATGTAGTTCCTATTAAAACAGAGGTACAAGAAGAGATTATGCCTATCGCTTCAGCTCCTAATGAGGCAGAAAAAGGAGCAACCCCGCAGCAATTAGAAAAGGCTTTAATTGCAGTACGTTCTAAGATTGATATTCCAGAGGAACTTTTGGAAAACTTTGAATATGACTATCAGGAAGCAAGTCTTTATTCACAGGCACAGTGGAGTTTTTTATGGTCAAATGATAATCGAAAAATTACAGTTATATGTGATAAAGATTATCATATTAAAAGTTATTCTGATGATGTATATAATCAGGGACAGACAAGACCAGTCTATTTAAAAAGTGAATTAGAGTCTGTAGCAGAAGAGTTTATCAAACGTGTTCTTCCAGATATCGCATCTTCCTTGCAGTTATCCGAATCAAATTTCACAAATTTTTGGAACGGATGTTATTCCTTTATTTATGAACGAGTAGAACAAGGAATTTTAATGCCAGAAAATACAGTAACTATACAAGTAAATGCGGCAACTGGAAAAGTATATCGAATGAACAGTGCATTTATCTATGGTATTTTTGTTCCAAGTCAAAAGGCAGTCTTAACTGCAGAGCAAGCAGCAAAGAAACTGGAAAAAGATGATGTAATGCAGTTAGTATATCGGAACTTTTATGAAAAAGATCCAAAGACAAAAGAGTTTAAAATTACAGCTAAATTAGTTTATATACCAAAAGATTCCTATCGTTCTGTAGATGCAGTTACTGGAGAAGTTTATACAGAACGTATATATGACAGGTATTATTGGGATATCAATAATAGTGTAAGTGATAAAGCAGAAAGTGCAGAGGAAGGTGTAGGAGGTTCTAATGTTACTTTATCAGAAGCAGAACAAAAAGAAATTGAAAAATTAGGGAAATATCTTTCCAAAGAAGAGGCAGTTGCAAAAATAAAGAATAATCCATCTTTATACTTAGAAGATACCTTAACCAGTATAGATGCTTCTTTAAAAAAACAAGAAGATTATTGGGGCAATGATATTTATGTTTGGGAAATTAGAATGTCTGATCCAACAAAAAAGAATGATATTTGGCTAGATAGTGGAGAGATAGATTCTTACAGAGCTTATGCTTTGGCAACCATAAATGCGGAAAATGGGAATCTGCTTGCTTTCTCTTCCAATATTCGTAGTTATTATGACGGTTATGGATTAAGTATACCTGAGAAAAAGTATACAATGGAACAGTGCAAGCAAACGGCAGAAAAGATAGTAAAAGCTAACCTAAATCAGTTATATAAAAATTCACGATTGAGTATACAAGAAGAAGGGGCATATGTTCTTAACAGAGATACAAAAAAGGATGTTTATGGCGGATATGAGTTTAAATATGTACGTGTAAATGAGGGAGTCGACTATCCATATCACTTTTTATATATAACAGTAGACGCAGTGAGTGGAAAAGTATTACAGTTTGATTATAATTGGAATAATAAGGTGACATTTGAATCTCCAAAAGATATTCTCTCTGTAGCAGAAGCATTTTCTGCTTATATGAAAACAGATAAGTATCGTTTAATTTATGAGATGGTTAATGCAGATTCCGAAAATTCTCTACAAAGCTCAATGACTCCTACAGTTCGTCTAGTTTACCGAAATGATTTAACTCCAGCTGCAATTTCTCCATATACAGGAGAACCTGTACAACAAAATGGTGCCCCAATCAAAAAGACAGAGCAGTATAGTTATAATGATATTGATACTTTAGAGCAAAAGCGACAAATTTTGCTTTTGGCTGATTTAGGACTTGGATTTGAAGGACAAAATTTCTCAAAAGATCAAACAATTACAGCAAAAGAATGGATAGCTTTGGCGGAACGTATTTTTTTAGTCAATAGCAACCAATCTGATAATAATGCAGAAACCATTTCAAGACAAGAGTTAGCAAACTGGATTATTCAAGATTTAGGCTTTGAAAAAGTAGCAAAATTGCAGGGAATTTACACCACCGGTTTTGAAGATGAAGGCACAATCTCAAAAGAGTACTTAGGCTCAGTCGCATTGATAAAAGGGTTTGATCTTATGACAGCAAAAGAGGGAAATAAGTTTCAGCCTACAGAAAAGGTAACACGTTTAGAGGCAGTAGAACTATTCTTTAAACTGCTTGATTTAAAAATGGCTTCAAATATAAGATAATAAAAAAAGAGCTATTGCACTAAGAAAATCAAATACAAGATATTGTAGAGTTTAATTCTATATCAATACTATGTCTTGTATATTCAATTTTTAGTGCGATAGCTCTTTCTTGTATTAAAGGACAAATTATGATACAATAAAACAGGTTTAATCGATTTTGATGATATAAAAAGGAGTATACATATGGAAATCGCATTAATTGGGGCAGGTCAACGTGGGATGATCTACGCAGAGTATGCTTATCAAAAAGGAATTCAAATTGCAGCAGTAGTAGAACCAAATCAAGAACGAAGAGAGATTGCAGCACAAAAACTGAATGTAAAAAAAGAATGTCTCTTTACTTCTACAGAAGAATTTTTTAGATTAGGGAAAATTTGCAAAGCGATTATTATTGCATCGATGGATCAGGATCATTTTAATCAGACAATGACTGCATTAGAACTTGACTACGATATTTTATTAGAAAAGCCAATTTCTCCAAATCCAGTAGAATGTTTAAAAATTGCACAAAAAGCAAAACAGAAAAATAGACTTGTTGTAGTTTGCCATGTATTACGGTATACAGCTTTCTTCCGTACTTTAAAAGAGGTAATACAAGAGGGAAGTTTGGGAAGGGTTTTAACAATTCAGCATAATGAAAATATCGGAAATTATCATTTTGCTCATTCCTTTGTACGTGGAAACTGGAGAAGAAGTGATCTTAGCAGTCCGTTAATTATGCAGAAATCATGTCATGATATGGATATTTTGACATGGTTAGCAGACAGTCCTACAACAAGAGTTTCTTCCTTTGGAAATCTAAGTTATTTTAAAGAAGAAAATGCTCCAAAAGATAGTACTGCTCGTTGTTTAGACTGCCCAGTTACAGATTGTAGATATCATGCACTAAAAGCATATCTTCCAGCACTAGGAAGTTGGCCAGCAACAGTAGTGACTTCAAAACAAACAGAAGATGATATGAGAAACGCATTAAAAACAAGTCCCTATGGAAGATGCGTTTATCGTTGCGATAATGATGTATGTGATAAACAAGTGACGATATTAGAGTTTGAAAATAATATTACTGCTACATTTCATTTAAGTGCCTTTACAAATCACATTTGTCGAACAATAAAGGTCATGTGTGAAAATGGAGAAATCAGGGGTGGAGATGGACTAAGGGAATTAGAATTAACTAAATTTACATCAAATGGTGTGGATCGGTATGAACAGAAGGTTATTCATACCAGTCTTTCAAGTAGTGGTCATGGTGGGGGAGATTCTAAACTGATGGAAGAGTTTTTAGCACTTCTAAAGACAGGAGAAACAAAAAGTGTCACTTCGATTGAACGCTCAATAGAAAGCCATATTATGGCATATGCCGCAGAACTTTCTAGGACTACTAAAAAGACAATAGAAATAAAAGAACTAAAAGAAAATTTACTCAAAGAAAAATAAATTTCTAGTAGTTTATAGGGCATGGAACAGTTAAATCAAGTCCATGCCCTATAAAGGATTATTTTACTAAAATCCAAAATAGTTTTTACAATTATAATAAGAAATATCTTGTACTATATTTCCTAAAAATTCAATATCATTTGGATACTCTCCGTTTTCTACCAATCGACCAATAAAATCACATAAAATTCTACGAAAATATTCATGTCTGGTATAAGATAAAAAGCTTCTTGAATCAGTTAACATACCTACAAAGTTTGCTAATAATCCAAGATTGGCTAGAGAAGTCATTTGTTCTAACATACCCGTTTTATGATCATTAAACCACCATGCAGAACCCTGTTGGACTTTTCCAGCGATACTAGAATCCTGAAAACATCCAAGAATTGTACCTATCGCTGCATTGTCTGAAGGATTAAGAGAATAGAGAATTGTTTTTGGAAGCTCATCGGTTTGATTTAGAGCGTCTAAAAAATCTGTTAATTGTGCAGAAGAAGTACCTGTCAAAATACAGTCAAATCCAGTATCAGGTCCTAGGCTTTGATAACAAAGTGAGTTGTTGTTTCGTTTTGTTCCATAATGAAGCTGCATAACCCAGTTACGTTTATGATATTGTCTACCAACAAAAAGTAAAAAAGCGGTTTTAAATTGAAGTTCTTCTAAAGGACTAATTTCCTTTTGAGAAAGACGCTTTGAAAAAATACGTTCGATTTCTTCTTCTTGTGCCGGATTATAGCATACAAAGTTTAGTCCATGATCGGATACTTTACAGCCCATTAGATCAAAATAATCCATTCGAATTAGAAGTGCCTGTTTTAAATCCGCAAAGGAAGAGATTGTTTTTCCACTTGCTTCTTCTAAGGTAGATAGATATTTTAGATAGTCAGGATTTTCAATATTCATTGCCTTGTCTGGTCGCCAGGCTGGTAATACTTTCGTTTCAAATTTTTGTTCTGTGGCAAGTTTTTTATGCCATTCTAAAGAATCGACAGGATCATCAGTAGTACAGATTAAAGTCACATTGGATTTTTTGATTAAACCCTGTACACACATTTCTGGCAAAGCCAAAATTTCATTACAGTGATTAAATATTTTATCTGCATTTTTAGCTGTAAGAGGCTGGAAAATTCCAAAATATCGTTGTAATTCTAAATGACTCCAATGATAAAGAGGGTTGCCTATTGCTTTTTGTAGTGTAACAGCCCATTGTTTAAATTTTTCCCAATCGGAGGCATCTCCAGTAATATAGCGCTCTTGTATTCCATTCGAACGCATTAGTCGCCATTTATAATGATCACTACCAAGCCAGATTTGAGTAATTGTGTTAAATTGAAAATTTAGAGCAATTTCTTTTGGATTTATATGGCAATGATAATCGATAATTGGCATTTTTGCAGCATAATCATAATAAAGTCGTTGGGAAGTTTTCGTAGTAAGTAAAAAATTTTCATCCATAAATAAATTCACTTTAAGTTCTCCTTAATAAAAATGGATTATTGCATAAAATCTGTCGTTCCACGTAAAATCAGACTGTTCGAAATAGTAGTTTTATTTGGTACAGTAATTCCTGTAAGAACACCCATTAAAGAAGTTACTGTAGTAAGACTTAATCTTTCTACATGATTGTCAATAGAAGAAAGTTCTGGCTCACAACAGTCTGCAAGTAAAGAATTATTATATCCAATAATATTAACCATTTTAGGAACTACTATTCCCTTTGATTTTAGAAACTTTAATGCACCAATAGCCAGTAAATCTTCAGCCGCAATAACTGCATCAAATCGGAGTCCATTTTCAAACTGTTCATTAAGAAACCTTTGTATTTGTTGGATATTATTAGGACATTGTAATATGAGATCTTCTTGCAAAAAAAGTTTATGAAAGATAATAGCATCTTTATATCCAGTAAGTTTTTGCATGCTACTGTAGGATTTTGAATGATATAAAAATAAAATACGATTTCTTTTCTCTGAAATTAGTCGACAAGTACTATCATAAACCGCTTGACGATCGTTACAGAGAGTACAATAGATATTAGGATGATTTAAATATCCATTCATCATCATAATGGGTACCTTTAAGGCAGCATCAAAAATGTAACTATTATCTTTATGATTTTTTTCTAAAAAACTAGAACCAACTAAAATGACAGCATCAACTCGTTTGGATAACAGTAGTTTTAGATAGTTTTTTTTATTTTGCAATTCGTTTCCTGTACAACATAAAAAGGAATCATAGCCGTTTTTTCTAAGATTTTGTTCCAAAAAATAAACTGCATTGGAAAGAAAAATATCAGAAGAGTCAGAACACATAATACCTATAGTCTGCATAGTATTTAATCCCAATCCTCTGGCAAATATATTTGGTGTATAACCGATTTCTCTCATGACTGTCAAGACTTTTTGCCTTGTTTTTTCACTGACGTTGGAATTGCCGTTTAGTACTCTAGAAACAGTAGCAATAGAAACGCCAGCCCGTTCTGATACATCATAAATGTTCATATTCTCGTACCTTTCGGCTCTGGCTAAGAGGTGGATAAAGTGAGATAATTAGAAAATTTTTAACTTGAAAAGCTAAATTTATTATACAACAGCCATATCAGAATGACAAGAACTTTTCGAAAATTTTCTGGAAAATAATTGGTATAAAAGCGTTGACAGAAAAGAAAAATGAGAGTAAAATAAACGATGTAAACGCTTACATAGTAGATAATTTTTAGCGGTTAAAATAGTTTATTTGTTATGAGAAAGATATAAATTGGAAAAGCTAAGTGTTGTAAAAAATAAATAACACAGTGAAAAAGGAGAAAAACAATGGCAAAAGTAGTGACAATGGGAGAAATTATGCTTAGGTTATCTACTCCGGGAAATGAACGCTTTCTTCAAGCAGATGAATTTGATGTATGTTATGCTGGCGGTGAGGCAAATGTGGCAGTTTCTTTGGCAAATTACGGACACGAATCGGAGTTTGTAACAAAAGTACCAAAAAATCCGATTGGTGAATGTGCAGTAGCTGCACTTAGAAAAATGAACGTAAATACAAAATATATTTCCTATGGTGGTGAAAGACTGGGAATTTATTTTTTAGAAACAGGTGCTGCTATGCGTGCATCTAATGTTGTTTATGATCGTGCACATTCTTCCATTTCAACTGCAAGTGCAGATGATTTTGATTTTGATACTATCTTTACAGGCGTAGACTGGTTTCATTTTACTGGAATTACTCCTGCTATTTCGGATGCGGCAGCAGAACTCACAGAAATTGCTTTAAAAGCAGCAAAAAGGGCAAATGTAAAAGTTTCTTGTGACTTAAATTTTCGCAAAAAGCTCTGGTCATCTGAAAAAGCACAAAAAGTTATGACAAATTTAATGCAGTATGTAGATGTATGTATTGGCAATGAAGAAGATGCAGAAAAAGTATTAGGATTTCGTCCGGGTAATACAGATGTTACCAGTGGAGAATTAGAACTAGCTGGATATAAAAGTATTTTTGAACAGATGGTAGAAAAATTTCATTTTGAATATGTCATTAGTTCTTTACGTGTCAGTCATAGTGCTTCTGATAATGGATGGTCAGCTTGTATCTATTCCAGAGATACAAAAGAATTTTATCATTCCAGAGAATATCGAATTACACCGATTGTTGACAGGGTAGGTGGAGGAGACTCATTTGCTGCTGGAGTAATTTGTGGACTCCTTGATGGGAAGACTTTTAAAGATGCGTTGGAATTTGGTGTAGCAGCGTCTGCTTTAAAGCATACAATTCCAGGAGATTTTAATTTAGTTTCTAGAACAGATGTAGATAATTTAGTAGGTGGCGATGGTTCAGGACGTGTACAACGATAAAATTTTTGTATACAAAAGAAAACAGAAATGAGGTTAAATATGGAACTTAGGACGGCATCATCTCCAAAGGATGTAAAACATTATACGACACAGCGGTTAAGAGAAGAGTTTTTAATTGATGATTTATTTTTACCAGATCAAATTAAATTAGTATACAGTCATATTGATCGAATTATTACTGGTTCTGCAGTTCCTTTAAAGAAAGTATTGCATTTAACAGCAGGAGAAGAGTTGCGGGCGGAGTATTTTTTACAGAGAAGAGAAATGGGTGTAATCAATATCGGAGGTAATGGAACAATTACAGTAGACAAAAAAGAATATAAATTAGAACATAAAGATGGAATGTATCTTGGAATGGGAGTAAAAGAGGTCAGTTTTGCAAGTGAGGATGAAAATAATCCAGCAAAATTTTATCTAAATAGTGCACCTGCACATACTTCTTATCCTACAGTTCTAATTCGTCCAGATGGAATACCATCTAAAGATGTTGTCATTGTTCAGGAAAAGAATAAAGTAGAATTAGGTTCTATGGAGATGGCAAACCACCGTGTTATCTGTAAATATATTCTTCCAGGACAGGTAGAAAGTTGTCAGCTTGTTATGGGTATGACGAAATTAATGCCCGGTTCAGTATGGAATACTATGCCATGTCATACACATGATCGCAGAATGGAAGTTTATCTTTACTTTGATATGCCAGAAGATGCTTTGGTATTTCACTATATGGGAGAGCCTGAGGAAACAAGACATATTATAATGCGAAATGAACAGGCAGTGATTTCTCCAAGCTGGTCAATTCATGCTGGTTCTGGAACACAGGCTTATACTTTTATTTGGGGAATGGTTGGAGAAAATCAGGATTTTGATGATATGGATAATTGTGCAATGCAAAATTTAAAATAATAATATGGCAGAATACTCCTCTTACAAAAGTATTCTGCTATTTTTAGGAATAGTTTTGATTATGATAGAAGGAATTACGGTTTGTAACAGTCCGTCTTGGAATATTCACTCTTATTTTTCAAATAATTTAAGATTTTTAGGACTTACTATATTAAATCCAACAGATTCAAAACATACAGATGGTTTAGTACCAGAATCTTGTAGAGATGTAGAAATTGCAGGTATTTATTTTTCACTTGCCAATGACTGCATTTCCATAAAATCAGGAAAGATTTATATGGGATCAAAATATAAATGTCCTTCCCAAAATATTGAGATTCGACAGTGCTGTATGAAAGATGGTTATGGTTCCGTTACGATTGGCTCTGAAATGGCAGGAGGAGTAAAGAATTTAACAGTACGAAGTTGTCTGTTTTTACATATGAAATGTGGAATAGGAATTAAGACAAGACGCGGAAGAGGAAAAGATGCCATTATAGATGATATTTTATTTGAACATATTCAAATGGATCAGGTAATAACTCCAATTGTAATTAACTGTTTTTATTTTTGTGATCCAGATGGTCATTCGGAGTATGTGCAGTCTAAAAAACTGCTTCCAGTTGATGAAAGAACTCCTCAAATTAAAACACTTATATTTCGTGATTTGATTTGTATGAATTGTCATACAGCAGCTGCTTATATCTATGGACTTCCAGAACAAAAAATTCAAAAAGTATTTATACAAAACTGTACCTTTACCTATGCGAAAAATGCGATTGCTGCAATACCTGCTAAAATGGACGGAATAGAAGAAATCGTATTACTTGGAATATTTGCAAGAAATTTAAGAGAACTAAGTTTGGATCATGTGACAGCAGAAGGATGTTTAGGAGAGGTATTTTTGTTAGATAGCATTGATAAATTAATTATAAAATAAATTGGGGGTTAAGATGCCAAAAAAGATCTATGAATGTTTTCCAGAAGGAAAATTTAAAGCACTGACTATGAGTTATGATGATGGAATGAAAGAAGATATTCCCCTAATAGAAATATTTAATAAATATAAAATTAAGGGGACATTTCATTTAAATTCTGGATTAATGACACAACCAGAACGAATTTTACCAGAACAAATTAAACAGGTATATAAAGGACATGAAGTAGCTGCTCATACCCTAACACATCCAACCATTGCAAGATCTCCTATGGAATTGGTGACAGAGCAAATTTTGCAAGACAGAAAAGAATTAGAACATCTCATAGGGATTCCAGTTCGTGGATTTTCTTATCCAAATGGCTCATATAATGAGTCAATCAAACAACTTTTGCCACATTTAGGAATTCGATATGCTAGAGTAGTAGGAAGTTCGGATCAATTCGGACTTCCTAGAGATTTTTATGAATGGCAGGCGACATGTCATCATAACCATAATTTGTTAAAAAATACAGAAACATTTCTTGAACTTTTTAAAAAACAATATCTATATTTAATGTATGTCTGGGGACACAGTTTTGAGTTTAGCAGGGATAAAAATTGGAATCTGATAGAAGAGTTTTGTAATATGATAGGTAATAGAGAAGATATTTGGTATGCCACTAACATAGAAATTGTCGATTATCAGGAAGCATTTTTACGACTTCAATTTGCGGCTGATGCAAGTTTTGTCTACAATCCAAGTGCCTGCTCTGTCTGGCTGTCAGTCGATGATACAGTCATAGAAGTTTTGGGAGGAGAATTAAAACAATTATAGTTGCTATACATTACACTTTGTGCTATGATTAAAAAACGAAAAGATGAAAGGAAAAGTATAATGCTAAAGGTTTCAAAGACCAGTGTAATGAACTTAGAAAATGCGATACGGGGAGCAAGGAATCCACTTAATAGTTGGGCAAAATCAGATAGTTTTGTAAAAGAAGGGGTATTTGAGTTAGGCGAGCAAGATAGAGTATTAGCACGAAGACTTTGCAGAGCTGGAAGTGATCACAGAAAATTTATTCGTCAGATTTTCGTTTCTGTAGATATTTTAGCACCTATTTATTGGTGGAAAGAATATGATACCTATAAAGTTGGAACAGTAGCAAATTCTACAAGCACTATGCACAAAATTCATAGTAAACCTTTTGAATTAGAAGATTTTAGCTGTGATCATATGACAGCAGAAAGCAAAAAAGTATTTGAAGAGTATTTGAAATATTTAGAAAATATTCGAAAAAAATTTGTAGAACATAAAGATAAAAAGGATTGGTATGATTTAATTCAGCTTCTTCCATCAAGTTATCAACAATTACGTACATGCTCTTTAAATTACGAGGTTTTAATTCATATATACTATGCAAGAAAAGAACATAAATTAGAGGAATGGCATACGTTCTGTCGATGGATTGAAGGGCTTCCCTATGCAAAAGATCTGATTTTAATTCAAGAGGAAGAAGAGGTTTAATCACAACCAATATCGGGTATCTTTTGAAGAACTGTCATAGTATCTACGTCAACAAGTACAACATCATTACCAATTTGACGGATACAACGCCAAGGAATAATATATTCCTGTTCCCTTCCTAAAAAACCCCAGAATTTACAAGGACCGGGAATAATAATGGTTTCAATACAGCCAGTTTTAGGATGAAAACCTAAATCAGAAATAAATCCCAAACGTTCACCATCTCTACAATTAATAACCTCTTTTTTTCGAAGATCACACAGCCGCATAGAGTTCTCCATTCATATTGTTATAATAAAATATGTAATCTTAGTTGAAGTGATGCTTGTTTTGACGTAAAATCTGAATATAAATTTTAAGAAAAGTAGGAAGGGAGTAAGTTACTGTAAGATGGATTTTCAGTAACGAAGATACAGATGAGATGTCCATATTGTGGCAGAGAAAATACAAGAGTAATTGACTCAAGACCTGCAGAAGATAATGCAATTCGCAGACGAAGACAGTGTGATGGCTGCCAAAAAAGATTTACGACTTATGAAAAAGTGGAAACTCTTCCACTCATGGTAATTAAAAAAGATAATAATCGTGAAAGTTATAATCGTTCAAAAATTGAAGCAGGAGTAATTCATTCCTGTCATAAAAGACCTATTTCTGCCGATCAGATTACAGAACTAGTAGATGAAATTGAAAATACACTCTTTAATACAGAAAAACGAGAGATTGAGAGCAGCCGGATTGGAGAAATGGTAATGGACAGACTCAAAAATTTAGATCCAGTTGCTTATGTAAGATTTGCGTCTGTTTACCGAGAATTTAAAGATGTCAATACCTTTATGGATGAGTTAAAAAAATTGTTAGATCATGAAAGAAATGCAATAGAAGAATAGTTCTACAATAAACGCATGAATTAATTCTTTTATTGCATTTCCAAAAATGATCTGTTAAAATAAGTATAGATTTCTTTTGGAGGGACAAGAAAGGAATCGAATGTTTAGTAAAGTATATGGTGCTACTCTTACAGGGATTGAAGCAGTTATTGTACAGGTAGAAGTAGATGTGGCATCTGGACTTCCCTGTTTGGAGTTAGTAGGTTATCTTGCCTGTGAAGTAAAAGAGGCAGGAAAAAGGGTTAAAGTAGCTCTAAAAAATTCAAATTATCTTTTGCCGCCAAGAAGGATTACAATTAATCTTTCTCCGGCGGATCTAAAAAAAGAAGGTACAGCCTTCGATCTTCCCATTTCTGTAGCTGTTCTCGCAGCCGCCGGTTTTCTTTCAACAAAACAATTAAGTAATATTATGTTTGCCGGAGAACTAAGTCTGGATGGAAAGTTAAATGCAATAGCAGGAATTCTTCCTATGATCTGTGCAGCAAAAAGACAGAAATTTACCTGTTGTATTGTGCCAAAAGCAAATATGGCAGAAGGAGCTTTTGTAACAGGCATTAAAGTGTTAGGAGCAGAAAATTTAGTACAAGTAATCAATTATCTTTTAGGAAAAGGATGTTTGACAGAAAAGCTAGAAAAAAGAGAAGGAAATTTTTGGTTAACAGAGCAAGAATATATAAAACCATTAGATTTTTGTGAGGTATTTGGTCAGAAAATAGCAAAGAGAGCTATAGAGATTGCAGTTGCAGGTTGGCATAATTTAATATTATTTGGAGCACCGGGTTCTGGAAAAAGTATGTTAGCCAAACGAATTCCTACAATTATGCCACAGCTTACAATGAAACAACGGTTAGAGTTATATAAAGTTTATAGTGTGGCTGGGAAACTCTTAAAAGCTCCTTTTTTTATGGATCAGCGCCCATTTTGTGCACCCCATCATACTATAACACAAGCCGCATTTACAGGAGGCGGAAAAAGACCAAGACCAGGAGAGATAAGTTTAGCAGTTCATGGAGTACTATTTTTAGATGAACTACCTGAATTTTCAAGAAATGTTTTAGAAACACTTAGAGAACCTTTAGAAGAAAAAAAGATTACTATTACAAGAACTGGTGGTAAAAACACCTATCCTGCTGATTTTTTATTTGTAGCTGCAATGAATCTATGTCCATGTGGATACTATCCAGATCGAAGTCGTTGTCATTGTACAGAAAGTCAGATTCGAAAATATCTAGGAAAAATCTCAAAACCTTTATTGGATAGAATTGATTTATGTGCTGAAGTTATATCCAATCAATATGAAGAATTACAAGATGAAATAAAAGAAAATGAAACCTCAAAAAGTATTCAAAAGAGAATTCTTATGGCACATCAAATCCAAAGAAAACGATATCAAAATTTAGAAATTCTATATAATTCTCAACTTAATTCCACTCAGATTTCACAGTTTTGTAAACTAAGAGAACCAGAAAACAAATTTTTAAAACAGGCATTTGAAAAATTTAGGTTTAGTACAAGGGCATATCACCGTATTTTAAAAGTTGCACGTACAATTGCAGATTTAGACAATAAAGAAGAGATTGAAAAAAGTCATTTAGCACAGGCGATAGGTTATAGAATAACACAACAAAACAATTTGGAGGAAGAAAAGGAATGGATAAGATAAGAACATATGCGTGGTATTGGTTAGCCTGTCTTGAACTATTTTCTCCAGAATTTCTAAACTATATTTTGAAAGAATTTGGTTCTCCAGAAGAAATTTTTTCTGCAAAGGAAAAACGGCTGAGAGATTTTTTTGATATGGCACAGGCTCAGCATAGATTAAGAATAAGAGGAGAGAAAAGACAGTGGGAAGAACGTTTTTTTTCATCCCGTAATTGGAAGGAGATTGTACAAAGCTATAATAATACAATAAAACGTGGCATACAATTTATTACGAAAGATGATCCCTCTTTTCCAGAAAAGTTAAAACATATTGAAGAGACTATATTTTGGCTGTTTTTATTAGGAGAGCTTCCAGACAAAATACTTCCTTCTATTGCAGTGATAGGATCTAGGAAATGCAGTAGTTTTGGAAGAGAAGTAGCACGAAATTTATCCGCTTCTCTAGCGGAACAAAAAGTTCAAATAATTAGTGGTTTGGCAGAAGGAATTGATGGTGCCGCTCATATGGGAGCTCTTTTTGCAAAAGAAAAAACATATGCAGTATTAGGAAGCGGTATTGATGTATGTTATCCAAAACAACATTTAACACTATATCAAAAAATTTATAGACAGGGGGGAATTATATCCGAGTATCCTCCAAAAAGTGCAGCGATAGCATTTCATTTTCCTATGAGAAATCGTCTGATTGCAGGACTTTGTGATGGGATTTTAGTAGTAGAAGCAAGACAAAAAAGTGGTTCATTGATTACAGTAGACAGAGGATTAGAACAAGGAAAAGAAATTTATGCAGTCCCTGGAAGAATTGGAGATGAGCTAAGTATTGGATGTAATCATTTAATTCAGCAAGGAGCAAAATTAGTTCTTTCTGTAGATGATATAATAGAAGATTTAGAAGAATTTTATCCCAAACAGGTAAAAATACCTATGAATTTTAAGAAAAATCAGCCAAAAAAAATTTTTAATAATAATTTACTTGAAACAGAGGAAAAAATAGTGTATGCTAGTTTGAGTTTAGTTCCAAAACATATAGAAACAATTTGCTGCGAAACGAAAATGTCTGTTTCACAGCTATATCCAATTTTAATATCTTTACAGTTTCAAGGGATAATCCGAGAAACTCAGAGAAATTATTATATGTTAAATGAAAGATTATAAAAATATCGCATATAAGATCTTGTGGGTGAGAGAATGAATTGAGGAGTGAGAAAAAATGCCCAAGTATCTGGTTATTGTGGAATCGCCTGCAAAGGCTAAGACAATTAAAAAATTTCTGGGAGCGAACTATGAGGTTTTGGCATCGAATGGTCATGTAAGAGATTTACCGAAAAGTCAAATGGGAATTGATATAGAACATGACTTTGAACCAAAATATATTACAATCCGTGGCAAGGGAGAATTATTGGCAAAACTCAGAAAAGAAGCAAAAAAGGCAGATAAAGTTTATTTAGCAACCGATCCTGATAGAGAAGGAGAGGCGATTTCATGGCATTTAATGCAGACATTAAAACTAGAAGAAAAGGCGGCAAGCAGAATTACCTTTAATGAAATTACAAAAAATGCAGTAAAAAATTCCATTAAACAGGCTAGAACTATTGATATGAATTTAGTAGATTCCCAGCAGGCAAGACGTATGTTAGATCGAATGGTAGGATATTTAATCAGTCCTTTACTTTGGGCAAAGGTTAAAAGGGGATTAAGTGCTGGAAGGGTTCAATCAGTTGCTTTACGTATTATCTGTGACAGAGAAGAAGAAATTAATGCTTTTGTGCCAAAAGAATATTGGAATTTAGAAGCAGATTTTCTAATTAAAGGTGAGAAACGACCGTTAAAAGCAAAGTTTTATGGAACAACACAAAAGAAAATTACAATTTCTTCCGAGCAAGAAGCAGATCAAATCTTAGATCAAATTTCAAATGTAGACTTTCGAATTACAGAGATAAAAAAGGGAGAACGACAAAAAAAAGCACCACTTCCATTTACAACTAGTACATTACAACAAGAAGCAGCAAAGACTTTAAACTTTTCAACACAAAAAACAATGCGTCTAGCACAACAACTCTATGAGGGAGTAGATGTGAAAGATCATGGGACAGTTGGTCTTATTTCCTATCTACGTACAGATTCTGTACGAGTTTCAGAAGAAGCAGATGCTGCTGCAAAAGAATTTGTTCGTAAAAATTATGGAGAAGAATTAGTTACAACTCAAGATGTCAATAAAGTTTCTGGAAAAAAGATTCAAGATGCCCATGAAGCAATTCGACCAACATATGTAGAACTGACACCAGTAGTAGTAAAAGATTCTCTTGCAAGAGATCAATTCCGTCTCTACCAACTTATCTGGAAACGGTTTATAGCAAGTCGTATGCAGCCAGCAAAATATGAAACTGCTACCATAAAAATTGATGGAGGTGGATACCGTTTTACAGCTTCTTCTTCACATCTAATCTTTGAAGGATTTATGAGTGTATATGTTTTAGAAGAAGATAAAGAAGAAAACGGAGCAGAAGGAATCAAAAAACTAAGTGAAGAGAGTAAATTTATAGAAAAAGAATTTATAAAGAGCCAACATTTTACACAACCTCCTGCTCATTACACAGAGGCCTCTTTAGTGAAGGTTTTAGAAGAACTTGGAATTGGTCGTCCAAGTACCTATGCACCAACTATTACAACAATTATGGCAAGGCGATATGTTGTGAAAGAGAATAAAAATCTTTATATAACAGAGTTAGGTGAAGCAGTAAACAAAATTATGAAACAAGAATTTGCAAGTATTGTAAATGTAAATTTTACAGTAAATTTAGAAACTTTGTTGGATGGAGTAGAAGACGGAGAAGTTAACTGGAAAACAGTAGTCAGTAATTTTTATCCTGATTTAGAACAAGCTGTTAAAACTGCAGAAGCAGAACTTGCTAAAATTAAGGTAGAGGATGAAGTAACAGATATACTTTGTGAAGAATGTGGAAGAAATATGGTAGTAAAATATGGACCACATGGAAAGTTTTTAGCATGTCCAGCTTTTCCAGAATGTCGTAATACAAAGCCTTATCTCGAAAAAATAGGAGTTAATTGTCCGCTATGTAACAGTGATATTGTAATTAAAAAGACAAAAAAGGGACGGCGTTATTTTGCTTGTGAAAAAAATCCAGAATGTGAATTTATGTCTTGGCAAAAGCCGTCAAATGAACGCTGCCCAATTTGTGGAAAAGTATTATTAGAAAAAGGACAAAAGTTAGTTTGTATGGATGAAAGTTGTGGTTTTATAAAAGAACGAACAGAAGTATAATAGAAAAAAGGAATATTTCTGGATTCTACGGAATAATCACAATAATATATAAAAATGTAAAAAAAACATACTAATGTGTGTCAAAACCTAAAAGTTGCTATTGTTTTTAGGAAAAATATATGATAGAATAAGAAGCGAAGTCAGAATTCTGTATTTTTTGATTTCCGTTCTACGTTTCTTGTGAATATAGTTCTGATGACAAGCGGGGGTCTTAAGATGAGTGTACAATTATTAGATAAGACAAGAAAAATTAATAAACTCTTACACAATAACAATTCGCATAAAGTAGTATTTAATGATATATGCGAAGTTTTAGGTGAAATACTAGAATCGAATATTCTAGTAATCAGTAAGAAGGGAAAAGTGCTTGGAATTAAAAATCGCCCCGATATTAATCCAATTGGGGAATTAATTAAGGACACCGTTGGAGGGTATATTGATAAGATGTTAAATGAACGTCTTTTGAATATTCTATCGACGAAAGAAAATGTGAATTTAGAAACATTAGGTTTTGAATCAAAAGGAATTGAAAATTATCAAGCCATTATTACGCCGATAGATATTGCAGGAGAGCGTTTAGGGACATTGTTCATTTACACAAATAGTAAGCCATATTCTATCGATGATATTATTTTAAGTGAATATGGAACAACAGTAGTTGGGCTAGAAATGATGCGTTCAGTAAATGAAGAGAATGCAGAAGAAAATCGGAAAATACAGATTGTACGTTCAGCGATCAGCACATTATCATTTTCTGAATTAGAAGCAATTACACATATCTTTGCAGAACTAGAAGGAAACGAAGGAATTTTAGTGGCAAGTAAAATTGCTGATCGGGTTGGCATTACACGCTCTGTCATTGTAAATGCGTTAAGAAAGTTTGAAAGTGCAGGTGTGATCGAATCTCGTTCTTCTGGAATGAAAGGAACGTATATCAAAGTATTAAATGATGTTGTCTTTGATGAATTAAAGAAGATGCAGTAATAAAGACATCCAGTGCTGTTTACACGGAGGTAATTGCAACGGAGGGATTTGTAGATACTACAGATCCCCTTTCTATTTTAATAATATGGAGGATGAGAATGGTATCTGTTATAGGAAAAAATCAATATATATTCAAAGGATGGTAGGTCTAATTGACTAGCGTAGAGTACAACGTTATTCGCTTTTTTTGAGAATTTTGTCTTGTGTTTTTTTTCAAAATTCAATATAATATTAAGGGTACAATTGATTAATAGGGTGAAAGGATGATTGGATATGATAGGCTCAGATGCTTATAATTACATCAATGTTTTATCAAAAGCCGCAGAAGCCTCATTATTGCGAAATACGGTAATTAGTAATAATCTTGCAAATCAGTCTACACCGGGTTATAAGAGAAAAGAAATTCAATTTGAAACTTATTTAAGAAAAGAGTTAGGCACAAGTGGCAATTTAGACCGTCGAGTAGCAAATGTGAATTTGGATCAGTTACAGACAACAATTTATACAGATCAAGAAGGGCTAGATTATCGGTTGGACGGAAACAATGTAAATCCGGATACAGAAAATGCAAATTTGGCACAAAATAATATTAGGTTTAATACGTTATTAAATTCGATTAATCAGGAATTTAACCGATTAAAAGCGGTACTGCAAAAATAGGAGGTGAATTAATATGGGGGTAATTGATACTTTAAATATCAGTGCAAGTGGATTGACTGCACAGCGTCTTCGCATGGATCTAATTGCACAAAATATTGCTAATGCAAGTACAACAAGAGGAGCAGATGGAGAACCATATCGAAGACGAACTTTAGTTTTTGCAGAAAGAACGACAAGTTCCTTTGAATCGATTCTTTTTGAAAATCAATCTAATTATTCTTATGCTCCTTCATTTACAGGAAGAGGAGTAAGAGTGACTGGTATTGTTGAGGATCATGTAAATGAGATGAGAAAAGTTTATGATCCAGCTCATCCAGATTCAGACGAAGATGGATATGTTACATATCCAAATGTCAATCCAATAACAGAAATGACAAACTTAATTGATGCCACACGTGCATATGAAGCAAATGTGACTGCAATGAATGCAACAAAGAGTATGCTGCTTAAAACTCTGGAAATAGGACAATAGTTAGAAGGATGAAATACAGAAGGAAGGTTACATAAAATGGATACAACTTCAATTGACCGTATCAGCAGGATTGAGCGGCTTGAAAAAAACCAGCAGTCTATAGAAAAAAAACCAAATAGAAATAAAGCATTTGAAACATTATTTCAGTCGGCCCTTTCTATGATTAATGAAACAAATGAATATTCAGATCGTGCAAAAGAAGCATCGATGTCTTATGCTGTTGGAGATTTAGACAATCCAGTAGAGTTGATGTCGGCTCAGGCAAAAGCAACCTTTTCTTTGCAGTATACCGTTGCTGTCAGAAATGCTGTACTAGACGCATATAAAGAGATCATGCAGATACAGTTCTAAAATATGATTTGAAAGGCAAGGGGCTGACAGATGCCGGATAGGATAAAACAGATACCTGGTAAGTTGTTAGAAATTTGGAAAAAATATTCTAAAAAACAAAGAGCAGTTATAATTAGTGTGACAGCGATCATTTTGCTGACTTTAGGAATTTTGGTTTTTATGTTAAATCGAGTTTCGTATACACAATTAGCTGTCTTTGAAGATGTTTCTACTGCAAAAGCAGTGACACAGGCATTAAAAGATGCTGGTATCCAATATCGTGTGGAGGATGATAATGTCACGGTTTTAGTAGATGCGACAAAAAAGACGGATGCAATCTTTTTAATGACAGATCCGGTTGTAACCGGAACACAAGGAGTATCCGTCAGCAAACTGCTAGATGCTATTACAGATATTAGCGCAACCAGCAGTGATAAAGAAACTATTAAAGCATTATATATGCAGGATTCTTTGGCAGAAACCATTAAAAAACAGGTCGGAATTGATGATTGTAAAGTAAAATATTATCCAAAGGAAAATACATATTCCATTTTACAGTCACAGCAGGAAGTTGGCTGTACAGTTTATCTTACAACAAATAGCCGATTTGAAGCATCAATGGCAGAAAATATTGCAATTGCAGTTGCAGCATCTCTTGGAAATAAGACTGCTGACTCTGTTAAAGTAATTGATCAATATAACCATCTGCTCTATAATGGTCCAGAAGATGAAGAAGAACAGTATACCACAAAAACAATAGAATATAGACAGAAATTTACGAATTTAATGAGAGATCAGCTCTATGCACTGGCATTGATGAACAATTTTGATGATGCAGAATTTGGATTTAATCTTTCTTTAAATTTTGATAAAGTGTATACATTAATGGAAGAATACCTTGCAGCAGAAGGACAGGAACAAGGACTTTATGCAACGTATGAGAAAACTTCTAGTGAAAATACTTCTGTGTCAGGAGATATTCCGGGAACGGATTCAAATGACGAACCTGATTATTATATTCAAAATAATACAAATGGAAGTTCAAGCTCAGATACAGAAAAAATTTCCTATCTCCCAAGTAAAAAAACAACAGAGATGACTTCAGAATGGGGAATGTTTAATAGACAGGAATCCAGTATGTCTGTAGTATTACGGAGAGTAGTAGACCAGACAGAAGAAGAATTAGAAGCAAGAGGATTATTAGAGGGAACGACATTTGACGAATATCGATATACACACAGTGATCCTGTAGCACTTACTCTTGATGAACAGTTTATAACTGCATTTGCTAATGCAAGTGGAATTCCAGCAGAGAATATTACATTACAGGCATATGAACTTTATAACTTTATTCCAAGAGAAACAGAAGGAACAAATTGGGATCTGTATTTAAAGATTTTATTATTTGCTTTAATTTTAGGTATGTTAATCTTTGTTGTATTCCGTGGTATGAAACCAGTAGAAGTTACAGAAACGGAACCAGAGTTATCAATTGAAGATATTTTAGCAACTACAACAGAGAACCAGAGCTTAGATAAAGTTGAATTTAGCGATAAATCAGAAACCAGACGAATGATAGAGGAATTTGTGGAAGAAAATCCGGAAGCAGTTGCCAATCTGTTGCGTAATTGGCTAGAGGAAGGATGGAATTAGTAGAAGAGAGGGGATAACTGTATGGCGAAACAAGCGTCATCGGATCTAACAGGAATACAAAAGGCGGCAATTCTTTTAATCACACTTGGACCGGAGAAATCGTCACAAATTTTTAAGCATCTAAAGGAAGAAGAAATTGAAGAACTGACTTTAGAAATTGCCAATACCAGAAGTATTTCTAATCAGACAAAGGAAACCATATTAGAAGAGTTTTATGAAGTCTGTCTTGCACAACAATATATTGCAGAAGGTGGTATTTCTTATGCAAAAGAATTGTTAGAAAAATCTCTTGGACAGGAAAAGGCAAAAGAAGTTATTGGAAAATTGACGGCATCCTTACAGGTACGTCCATTTGAATTTATCCGCAAAACAGATGCTTCACAACTTTTAAACTTTATTCAAGATGAACATCCGCAGACAATTGCTTTAATCCTTTCCTATTTGTCTTCTGGTCAGTCAGCACAAATTATTGGAGCGCTGACTCCTGAAAAGCAGGCAGATGTAGCAAAGCGTATTGCTCAAATGGATCGTACTTCACCAGATGTTATTAAAGAGGTAGAAAAGGTATTAGAGCGAAAACTTGCATCTTTAGTAAATCAGGACTATACTATTGCCGGTGGTGTAGATGCTATTGTTGAAATTTTAAATACAGTAGATAGAAGTACAGAAAAGCATATTATGGAAGCTTTAGAAATTGATGAACCAGAACTTGCAGATGAAATTCGTCGTAAGATGTTTGTATTTGAAGATATTATTACTTTAGATGATAGATCTATTCAACGTGTCCTTCGAGATGTAGAGAATAATGATCTTGCTATTGCATTAAAAAGTGCAAATGACAATGTTAAAAGTGCCATTTTCAATAACTTGTCAAAACGTTTAGCTGCAATGATTAAAGAAGATATGGAATTTATGGGACCAGTGCGTTTAAAGGATGTAGAAGAGGCGCAGCAAAAGATTGTAAATGTAATACGAAAACTGGAAGATTCTGGAGATATTGTTATATCTAGAGGTGGAGGTGACGAGATCGTTGTCTAATTTAATCAAGGCATATGCGATTCGTTATCCAGAGGAAAAACGAAAACTCGATATGAATGAAAAAGCTGAGAAAAAAATTCAGCAATATATCCAAAACCGTATGAATATTGGACAGACGGGAGAGTTTGTAGAGGGAATTCCAGGATTAAAGTTTATGTCAGAACAGGAACTTTCTGAAGAGGAAAAAGAAAAGTTGGGAAATTTACCTATCCAACCTCCTCAGATGACTCCTGAACAAATACAAGAACTTCTTGAAAAAGAACGAGAAGAAAACCGAAAAAGAATTGAGGAAGATACGGAAGAGATTTTAGAAGAGGCAAGAGGACATGTTGCTCAAATGCTAAGTGATGCTAAAAATAGAGCAGAAAGCATGAAGAATGATATTCTCAGGCAGGCAAGAGAAGATGGTTATGAGGATGGAAAGCAGCGTGGAATAAAAGAAGTAAATGCAATAAGAGAGACACTAGAGAAGGAAAAAAGGCAACATGAAAAAGAGTATACTCAAATGGTAGAACAATTAGAGCCAAAAGTTGCTAGTCTTTTGATATCTTTAGTACAAAAACTGACAGGAGTTTTAATAGAAGAAAAACAGGAAATTATTTTACATTTAATAGAACAGGCATTTTTAGAAACAGAAGGAAGTAAAAATTTTTTAGTTCGAGTTTCTAAAGAGGATTATGATTTTGTATCTTCACATAAAACAGAGTTGCTTTGGAAGTTAAAAGAGGGAACAGAATTAGAAATTATAAAAGACCCTGCTCTTTATAAGGGGCAGTGTATGATAAAAACAGATAGTAAAATTATTGATAGCAGTTTAGATGTTCAGTTAAAGGGGCTAATAGCAGATTTAAAGTTACTTGCAGGGGAAAAAGAAAAATCATTTGTAATAGGGGAACAGGGGGCATGAGGGGATGAATAACATAGATTTTACAAAATATAATATATTGCTCACCCGTTCCTTTATAAAAAAAATGGGGAAAGTGACAAAGATTGTGGGCCTTACAGTAGAATCCATTGGTCCTGAAGCAAATTTAAATGATTTGTGTGTGATCGTTTCCCAAGATAAAAAAGTGCAGGTGGAAGCAGAGGTTATCGGATTTCGGGATGATCGGCTGCTTCTTATGCCGTATGAAGATATTACAGGAATTGGGGTTGGAAGTACAGTAGAAAACAAACATGAGCCTCTTGTAGTTAATGTAGGACCACAATTATTAGGGCAGGTATTAGATGGCTTAGGACATCCGATGGATAAAACAACATTAGATACAAAAGAATATTATCCTGTAGAGGCCGCTGCTCCAGAACCTATGTCAAGAGCAATTATTACAGAACCTTTAACACTTGGAGTAAAAGCAGTAGATGGACTTTTAACCATTGGGAAAGGACAAAGAATTGGAATTTTTGCCGGAAGTGGTGTTGGAAAAAGTACCCTGCTTGGTATGTTTGCAAGAAATACAAAAGCAGATATCAATGTTATTGCTTTAATTGGAGAACGAGGAAGAGAAGTTCGAGAATTTATTGAACGGGATCTTGGAGAAGAGGGAATCAGACGTTCTGTTTTAGTAATAGCCACTTCGGATAAACCAGCGTTAATTCGAAAAAAGGCAGCTAAGACAGCAACCGCAATTGCAGAATATTTTAGAGATCAAGGAAAAGATGTTTTATTGATGATGGATTCTTTAACTCGTTTTTCTATGGCACAGCGTGAAATTGGATTGGCGGGGGGAGAGCCTCCAGTTTCACGCGGATATCCGCCAAGTGTATACTCGGAGATGCCAAAGTTATTAGAACGTGCAGGAAATAAAGAGAGAGGCTCAATTACTGGATTATATACTGTTTTAGTTGATGGCGATGATTTTAATGAACCAATAACAGATACGGCGAGAGGTATTTTAGATGGGCATATTGTTTTATCCAGAAAATTAGCACAAAAAAATCATTATCCTGCGATTGATGTTTTAGCAAGTATTTCCCGTGTTATGAGTGCAGTTGCTTCAAAAGAACATAAAAAGTTAGCGGGAACATTAAAAATGGTGCTGGCGACATATTCGGATGCAGAAGATCTGATTAATATTGGGGCATATAAATCTGGCTCAAATCCAGAAATTGATTTTGCAATTTCAAAAATAAATGAAGTCAATACTTTTCTTTGTCAAGAAGTTCAGGAAAAGTTTACCTTTGAGGAAACACTTGCAAAATTAAGTGCAATCTTTGCAAAGTAGAGGAGGTAAACGGATGCAAAAATTTATTTATCGAATGCAGAGTATTTTAGATATTAAGCAAAAGTTAGAAGAACAGGAACGAACATACTATGGAATTGCAAGAAGACATTTGACAGAAGAAGAAGAAAAGTTAGAACATCTACATCATAGAAGAGATTCTTATGAGCAACAGCTTCGAGAAGAGGTATGTAAAAAACTAGACCTTATTGAAATAAGAAAACTTTCTGATGCAGTAGAATTGATGAAAATACAGATACAGATGCAGATTATCAATGTTTCAAAAGCACAACAAGCTGTAGAATTGGCAAGAAAGCGTCTGGAATTTGCTATGATAGAACGAAAAACACAGGAAAAGTTAAAAGAAAAGGCATTTGAAACCTATTGTTTGGAATTTAATGCTGAAGAACGAAAAGAAATTGATGAGTTAGTCAGCTTTACATATGGGGAAAAAACAAAACAGCAGGAATTAGCAGTTGAGGAAAAATAAGAAAGGACGTAAGAAAATGCCAAAAAATAAAAAAAGACAAGAAGCAGGAGAAGAAAAAGGCGGCAAGCTTTTAACTTTAATTGTAATTTTAGTTATTTTGCTCTTGTGGCTTGCCATTTTTGCTGTCTTAATTAAACTTGATATCGGCGGACTTGGAACAATGCTTCGTCCTTCTTTAAAGGATGTTCCACTTTTAAATACACTGCTTCCGGAAGTGCCAATAGAGCAACAGATTTGGGAAGAAAATTATCAGTTTTCTTCTATGGAAGAAGCCATTGCTGAAGTTGAAAAATTAAGAGCTCAATTAGAACAAGCAACATCTGGAACAGAGGACTATCAAAAAAAGATAGCAGAACTACAGGCAGAAGTTGATCGTTTAAAAGTATTTGAAGATGATGTATTAAATTTTCAAGAGCGAGTGGAACGATTTGATACAATGGTAGTTTTTAATGATAGAGCACCTGATTTAGAAGAGTATGTAAAATTTTATGAAGAAATTAATCCAGATACAGCAGAAAGACTATATCAGCTTGCAATACAAAGATTACAATATGATGAGGGAATACAAGAACAGGCAAATATTTTAAAGACAATGAAGCCAAGTCAGGCCGCTGCCGCTTTAGAAGAGTCTACGGCAGATATTGGATTGATTGCAGAATGGCTACTGGCGATGAAGACATCAGAAAGTGCAGCTATTTTAAATAAAATGGATTCTTTATTTGTTGCCAAGATTTTAAGAAAGATGGCAGATATGAATGAAGAAGCACTGGCAGATATTATGAGTCAAATC
Organism: uncultured Lachnospiraceae bacterium; assembly: GCA_947089905.1. Taxonomy (GTDB): domain Bacteria; phylum Bacillota; class Clostridia; order Lachnospirales; family Lachnospiraceae; genus MGBC140009. The sequence goes on along the minus strand of CAMUMG010000001.1, from coordinate 443,607 downwards.
AATTATTGACAGATAAAAATGACATAGAGCTTAAAAGCTTTATGATAGAAAATGAATTGAAAGGAGGTATTAGAGATGGCGTATAACATTATGGCGGCAGGAGCAAATACAATGCTCAAAAATTTAACAACATTAAAATCCACGCTTAAATCAAATGAAAAAGATGGAAAGTCGAATCTTTCTTTTGATCAAGTTATGGATCAAAATCAGTCCGTTTCCTCTTCTCAAAAAACAGAGTCAGGAAAAAATAAGTCTGTTACTACAGAGAAAGAAGCAAATCAACAAACTGTAGAAAATAAAGCTGTAGATACTAAAACAAATACAGAAACTACAAAAGATACAGTTAATCAGGAAAAGGATATTTCCAATACAGATTCTGTCGATTCAGTAGAACAAGAATCAACAGATGTTGTCAATGAAGCTCTTTCTAAGTTAAAAAAGTCTATCTGTGAAATTTTAAACATTTCAGAGGAAGAACTTGATGATATGTTACAGCAGTTAGGTCTGACAATGTTTGATTTATTACAACCAGAAAATATCCAACTTCTTGTGATGAAAAATGCTGGTACCACAGATCCTTCTGTTTTTTTGACTGACGAGACTGTAGCAGATGCCTATACTAAGATTTTAGAGGTAGTGGATATTCAAAAAGAACAACTAGAGCAAAAAACAGGAATTCCTGCACAAGAACTACTTGCTGCCGCCAAAGAGAAATTTATAACAGATACAAAGCCAGAACTAAAACCAGAAACAAAAGACACAGTAGAAAAATCAGACACAAAAGAGATTCCGGTTACAGTTGTTTCTTCAAATGAAGAAGAGAAAATGATTTCTAATGAGGACAATAAAAAAGAATTTACTTCACAAGATCATTCTTCTAAACAGCCAGAATCTAAAACAGCAGGGGAACAGTTTTTACAAAATCTTTCTAACGCCTTTGTGAAAGAGGCTGCACCTGAGCAACAATTAGAACAAGTTACACAAATTAGAGAAATTACACAACAGATTGTAGAACAGGTGAAAGTGGTTATTCGTCCCGAACAGACTTCTATGGAGATGCAGTTAAATCCAGAACATCTTGGAAAAGTAAATTTAAATATTACCTCTAAGAATGGAGTTATGACTGCTCAATTTCTAACACAGACACAAGTAGCAAAGGAAGCAATTGAAAGTCAAGTACAAATTTTAAGAGAAACGCTAGAACAACAGGGAATTAAAGTAGAAGCGATTGAGGTAAATGTTTCTGAATATGCATTCCAAAAAAATGGAGAATCTGCAGAAAAAGAAAGTCAGCAGCAGGGGAAGTCTAAAAGACGACAGGTTCTTCATATAGATGATATAACAACACAAGAGGAGCAAGAACAAATGGAGCAGGTTGTTGATTTGACAGGTTCAAATGTCAATTATACAGCATAACTAGAAAGGAGAATATATGGCACAGCTAATTGCACCTGTTGTAAATGGTGTATTACAACAGATAGAAAGAGAAGATCCTAACGAGCCAAAACGGGGAACTTCTGAACTTGGAAAAGAAGCCTTTTTACAGCTTTTAATGTGTCAGATGGAAAATCAAGATCCATTAAATCCAAGTACAGATACCGAATTTGTAGCACAGCTTGCAACGTTTTCACAGTTAGAGCAACTTCAGAATTTATATGCAGTTTCTGAAAAATCACAGGCATTTAATTTAGTAGGGAAAAATGTTATTTTATCTTCAGAAGACTCAAATGGAAGAGAAGTAACAATAAGTGGAAAGGTAGATTTTATTTCTGTTTCTGCTAAAAATCAAATAAAACTTTCTGTTGATGGAAAGACATATGATTTAGATCAGCTAAGAACTGTGATTGATGATAAATATGTTCTACAAAAGGGACTTCCAGAAATTTCAGAGCAAATTCAATATACTTATGATGCTAAAAAGCCAGAGGATTTAAAATTTGAAGTGAATTTAGGAAGTGGCGATACCATAGCAGATGAAGTAACACTTTATTTAAATAATCAGATCTTAGATTCCAAGTATGTTAAGATGGACGGCAATAAGGTAACTATTAGTAGTGAAGCATTTGCCAATCTGCCAAATGGAGTCTATAAACCAGCGGTTATCTTTAATGATTCTTTATATACAACTGTTTCTGATAAGGTGGTAGTTACAGTAGTCAATTCGACAGCTACAGGAGAGGAAACAGATAAAGGACAAGACCAAAACGGAACAGAAAATTAGACGAAATTGAATTCTGAAGTTTCAAGGAAGAAGCTTTAGAATAAAGAAGGGAATTGACATATGAATATTCAAAATAGCAGTTTCTCTTCGATTGAGCAAATGACAGAGCGGCTGCAAAGTAATAAGCAGAGCAGGGAAGCAAAAGGGCAGACGCCGATTAAAGAACAAAAAATTTCGTTTGAACAGGTTTTTGCGTTAAAACGACAGACACAAGAAGGGAAACTAAAATTTTCCAAACATGCAAATGAGCGTCTGCTTCATCGAAATATCAATCTTTCAGAATCACAGTTAGTGCGATTAGAAACAGGAGCACAAAAAGCTTTGGAAAAAGGAATGAAAGAATCCCTTGTTTTAGTAGATGATTTGGCGTTTATCGTAAATGTCAAAAATAAAACGGTAGTAACAGCAGTCAATGATAAAGAAGAGAGAATCTTTACAAACATTGATGGGGCAGTTATTACATAACCATAATCGCCGGACCTTAAAATAGGGGGCGAAGTCGGCAGAATGACAGAAGTCGACACAAGTGCAGAACAGGAGGTCATTTCATTATGATGCGTTCATTGTATTCCGGTGTATCCGGACTTAGAGTTCATCAGACAAAGATGGACGTAATTGGTAATAACATTTCTAACGTAAATACCGTTGGATTTAAGGCGAGCACAGTAACATTTTCTGATATTTTATATCAAACAACACAAAGTGCATCTGGACCAAACAGCGATACTGGAACAGCAGGTACTAATGCAAAACAAATTGGACTTGGATCAAATCTAGCTTCTATTACAGCAAGTATGTCCACACCGGGAGGTTCTCAAAGAACCGATAATCCTTTTGATGTTATGATTGAAGGAGATGCCTTTTTTGTAGTAAATAATGGGAGTGGCAATTATTTTACTAGAGCAGGAGCATTTACAGTAGATGCAAGAGGAACTCTTTGTACACCAACTGGAGCTACTGTTATGGGATGGCAACCAGATCCAGAAAATCCAAATAAGTGTCTGGTAACAGATGTTTCTCCTTTACAGGTTATGTCACCAGCAAATATGTCATCACCGCCAGAAGCAACGACAGATGTTACTTTGACAGGAAATATTGACTATAACGATACACAGCTTACCTCAGCAGCTGGTCGTGTAGTAAATGTTAGTTTTTATGATAATTTAGGACATTTATATACAGCTGGTCTAAAATTTCAACAGGTAGGTGCAGCAACTGGTTCAGATGAAGCAGTAACGAATCAATATAGAATAACAGTGACAGATATTAAGGATGAAACAGGACAGTCCCTTTTTGTAAGAAAGAATGTAGATGAAGAAGGAAATGTTACTTATTCAACTAATGAAGCTTTTGCAGGACAATTTTCATTTGGTGTTGGAGATGGTTTAAATACTTTGGAAATCGGAGATGTCAATGAACAAACAGGAGAGTTTACAATTGAACAAGAGGGTGTATTGCTCAATTTTAACGCATCTACAGGTCGTTTTGTCAGTGTTGGTGAAGATGCAGAAGCTGGAAGTACAAAGATGACACTTGCCAGTGCTGTAACTCCGAATCCTTTTGCAAATGTAGATATTGATTTTTCTTCTCTGACGATGTATCAAAGTAGTGGTACTACTACGATTGAACCGACCAAAGGAGATTTGGAAAGAGGTGCTGGTGCAGGAAAAGCAATGGGAGATCTATCTGGAATCAGTATTGATACAGAAGGCAAGATTTTTGGATCTTATGATAATGGAGATCAAAAACTATTAGGTCAAATTGCAGTTGCATCTTTTGCAAATCCAGCAGGACTTGAAGCAGTCGGAAATAATATGTTTGCAGCAACACAAAACTCAGGAGAATTTGATGGAGTTGGTGAGAATATCAAGTCTTCTGGTGGTAAATTTAGTACAGGTGTATTAGAAATGTCAAATGTGGATTTAGCAGCACAGTTTACAGATATGATTACGACACAAAGAGGTTTTCAGGCAAATTCCAGAATTATTACAACTTCGGATACTATGTTAGAAGAATTAATTAACTTGAAGAGATAAGTAGTATAAATATTGAAAAACTTCCTGTCCTTTTTTAAGGACGGGAAGTTTCCATGCAAGGAAGGGGGAGTAGAAGTAAAGATGGGAGGCAGTAGATGCTGGAAAACCCCAGCAGGATAGTAGGGAGTGATAAAATGATAGATGTTACAAAACTAAATGAGCAGAAAATAACAATTAATTCTGATTTAATTGAGTTGATAGAGGAAGTACCAGATACAGTAATTACTTTAACGACTGGAAGAAAAATCTTTGTAAAAGAAAGTAGACAAACAATAAAAGATTTAGTAAAATCATATAGAAGGGAACTTTACTGTCAGTACATAAAATAAGCACAGGTGGTGGAAAAACGTGGATTTAGCGTCATTAGTTGGTATTATTATGTGTTTTGGACTCTGTATTTACGGAATTGTTGGCGAGAAGGGAATGTCTGCATTAGAGGCGTTTTTAAACGCTCCTTCTGCATATATTACTTTCGGTGGTTCATTATTTGCAGTAATGATCATGCAGGGAAGTATACCGAAATTTTTAAGCAATCTAAAAAGTATCTCCCTCATTTTTAAACCAGTAAAATCAAATGAAGAAGAAACAATCCGTACAATTATTGAATTGTCCAATGTAGCGAGAAAGGATGGGCTTCTTGCCTTAGAAGAAGCGGCAAATACGATTGAAGACGAATTTTTAAAAAAAGGCGTCATGTTAATTGTCGATGGTACTGATCCAGAATTGGTTCGTAGCATTTTGGAAACGGAATTAAATTGTATTGAAGGACGCCATAAGGAAGTAGTTCACTTTTGGGAAAACTTAGCCAGTATGGGTCCTGCTTGGGGTATGATCGGAACATTAATTGGTTTGATCAACATGCTTAAAGACATGGGTGATGACGTTGGATCAGTTGGACCAAACATGGCTGTTGCCTTGATTACAACTTTATATGGATCTCTACTTGCCAACTGGATTGCTACACCAACAGCAACAAAATTAGGTGCTAATAATGACGTTGAAATCCGAATTAAAGAAGTGATGGTAGAGGGGTTACTTTCTATTCAGGCAGGTGAAAATCCACGTGTTATTGAAGAGAAATTAAAATCTTTCCTTTCTCCGGCAAAACGTCAAGAGATGAGTCCAGAAAATGAAGGTGGTGAGAGAATTGGCTAGAAAAAAGCAAGAAGATCCACCAAAGGGCTCTCCGGCATGGATGGCAACATTTTCAGACTTAATGAATCTTCTGCTTTGCTTTTTTGTCCTTTTATTTGCAATGTCTAATATAAGTGAAGAGAAGTTTCGTGAAATTGCAGCTTCCCTTTCTAGTGCTTTTAGTATTTTAAATGGTGGAGAATCCGCAGTTGGAGAAGGACAATTAATCAGTATGGGGACTTCTCAATTAAATGATCTGGATGAATACTATTCTAATATGGGACAATCCAGTGAGGAAACGGGAGAATCCATAAAAAACTTTCAGGAAGCCATTGAAAATCAAAAGCAGCAGGAAATGGAAAATATATATGACAAACTTTCTGAACTGACCTCTCGTTATAATATGGATCAAGAACTAGAGCTGGAAATGGATGAAGAGGGGAAAAATTATGTTATGCTTACGATGAATGGTCAGCTTTTATTCGAGTCTGGAAAGGCAGAATTAACAGAAAAAGGGCTTCCAATTTTATCGAAAGTAGGAGATATTTTAAAATATTTTGATAATAACCGAATTGCTGTAATTGGATATACAGATAATGTTAAGATCAGCAGTGGAAGATATAAAAATAATCGATACTTATCGGCTGCCAGAGCGATTGAAACGGCAGAATATTTAATTCAGGAAAAAGGATTTGATCCTGCTCGTATTGAATATACCGGAAGAGGAGAACAAGATCCGATTGCAGATAATTCAACGGAAGCTGGTAGGGCAAAAAACCGCCGTGTAGAAATTAGAATCTATAATATGATAGGGTCGAATTAAAGAGATTAAGAAAGTACAAATAGAAAGAAAGGATAAGCAGAATGAAAAAAAATATTTTGGCGATTTTAATTTTAGCGGCTACGCTGATCAATTTGACTTTAACAGCCGTCTGCCTCTTTGTAGTTGTACCTACAGCAACCAAAACGAATAATCTGATCACAAAAGTAGCTTCTATTTTAACATTAGAGGTAGAAGGAGTTCCAATGCAGCCATCCGAAGATCATGTGGCATTAAGCGATCTGGAACGTTTTGCAATTGATGAAGAGATGACGATTCCGTTAAGCAAAGGAGCAGGAGACGCAAAAAATCATCATGTTAAAGTCAAAGTGGTAATTTCTCTCAATAATAAAGCAAAGGATTATGCAACAGTAAGTGAACAACTTACAGCTAACTTAGAGGTTGTTAAAGGAAGAATTCAAGATATTATTAGTAAATATACTATAGATAATATTGGAGAAAACAAGAAAAATATTACAGATAAAATTCGAGATGATTTACGGGAATTCTTTGATTCTACAACAATTTATGAGATTACATTTAACGGTTTTATCTATAGTTAAAAAAGGTATTCCGTATTTGTAGAATTTATGATACAATAGAAACTGTAGGAACACAGTATACAATGGGAGGCAGTAAAATGAGTGATGTCTTATCCCAAAGTGAAATAGATGATCTACTCGCAAAAATGCAGGGTGGAGGATTTGATGAAGAAGAATTAAAGGTAGAAACAAAAAAACCTGAGAAAAAATATGATTTTGAACGTCCGACAAAGTTTTCAAAAGAGCATCTTAGAACGCTAGAAATCATTTTTGAACATTATGGTCGATTACTCTCTACTCATCTTCCTGCCTATTTGAGAAGGAATGTGCAAATAGAAGTGGCAAGTTTAGACGCTGTAGTGTATCAGGAATTTATGAGTTCTCTTTCCAATCCTGTTTTGCTTGGAGTTATCGATTTTACGCCGTTAGAGGGGAATATTATTATTGAGTTAGAGGCAAACCTTGGGTATACCATCGTAGATCGAATGTTAGGTGGATTTGGTCTTCCATTAGAAAAATCCAGAGATTTTTCTGAAATTGAATTAGTCATCATTGAACGAATTTTTACTGTAATAACAAATCTTTTATCCGAGCCTTGGGCAAACGTAGTAAAAATAGAACCACGGTTAGTTCGGATTGAAACAAACTCTCAGTTTGCACAGATTATTTCTCCAGGAGAAACAGTCGTAGTTATTACCTTAAAAGTAAAGATTGGTGATGTAGAAGGAAGGATGAGTGTATGTCTTCCATATAATTGCCTAGAATCAGTGATTGACAAATTGAATACAAAATATTGGTATTCAACCATGCAAACAAGCGATAATATTCACTATCAAGATGTGATAGAAGTAGCAATTGCAAAAGCAAGAATTCCAATTCGAGTGGTACTTGGAAGAAGTAGTATCTCTTTAAATGATTTAATTAATATGCAAAAGGGAGATATTATTAAATTAGATTCTAAAGTGAGTGACGAATTGAATGTATATGTTGGAAACATTAAAAAGTTTACTGCATTGCCAGGCTCGTCTTCGGATGCTTATGCAGTTAAGGTATCGACAATTATCAGAGAGGAGGAGTAACTGGATATGGATGGTAGTATGCTATCACAGGAAGAGATAAATGCTCTCTTAAATGATGCAGCTTCGGCAAATACTGACACTAATTTAGAGGAAGAACTAACAGATGCCGAAAAAGACGCGATTGGAGAGATTTCCAATATAAGTATGGGAACAGCAGCAACTACATTATTTTCTCTGGTCAATCAAAGAGTTAATATTACAACACCTGTTGTTACATACTGTACATGGGATGAATTGTCAATGCAGTATGACAGACCATGTGTATTTATACAAATTTCCTATCAAGAAGGATTAGATGGAAATAATATTTTAGTTTTAAAAGAAAGAGATGTAAAGATTATTACCGATCTCATGATGGGAAATGATGGCTCTAATATTGATGGAGAATTGACAGAAATTCATTTAAGTGCAATTAGTGAGGCAATGAATCAGATGATGGGATCGGCTGCCACATCTATTTCATCAATGTTGGAGAAAAAAGTGGATATTAGTCCACCAAATGCAAATTTAGTCGATTTGACAGATGATATAGACGGAGGAGAAATCTCAACCTTTTTAAAGAGTCGATTTGTAAAAGTAGCTTTCCGTATGGAAATAGGAAATTTAGTAGATAGTGAATTGATGCAGCTATATCCGATTGAATTTGCAAAGGATCTTTATCATCAGTTTATGAAATACAGTGGATTTGATCAGCCAGCTACAAACAATATAAACCAAGAACAAAACCCATCAACTCCGCCACCAGCACAGACCCCACCACCGCCACAAGCTTCTATGCCACCTAGTGGTATGCCAATGGGTCAACCACAGATGCCGCCAATGCAGCAGGTGCCACCAATGCAACAAATGCCATATCAAGGTCAACAGGCAATGCCTTATATGATGCCACCACAACAGGATGTAAATATTTCACCAGTACAGTTCCAGCCATTTACCATAAATTCCAGTCCACTGCTTCAAACAGAAAATATTGATTTACTGTTAGATGTGCCGTTAGAGGTTACTGCAGAACTTGGACGAACGACAAAGTCAATTAAAGAGATTCTTGACTTTGCACCCGGAACTATTATAGAATTAAACCATCTGGCAGGTGAGCCAATAGATGTTTTAGTCAATGGAAAATATGTGGCTAAAGGAGAAGTAGTAGTAATTGAAGATGCTTTTGGTATCCGTGTGACGGAAATCATTAAGTAATCGAGCATCCATGTATCAAACATATTATTATAAAAAAGGATAGGAGAAATCAATATGGCAAAGAGTATATTAATTTGTGATGACGCAGCTTTTATGAGAATGATGATTAAGGATATTTTAACAAAGAATGGCTACAACATCGCAGGAGAAGCGGAGAATGGTCTAAAGGCAGTAGAAAAGTATAATGAAACAAAGCCAGATTTAGTTATGATGGATATTACAATGCCTGAGATGAGTGGAATTGATGCACTCAAAAAGATTAAACAAACAGATCCTTCAGCAGTTGTTATTATGTGTTCTGCTATGGGGCAACAGGCAATGGTAATTGAGTCTATTCAGTCTGGAGCAAAGGATTTTATTGTAAAACCATTTCAGGCAGATCGTGTTTTAGAGGCAGTAAAAAAGGCTGTTGGATGATGCAATCGTATCTTTTAAACAGAGGATTCCTTGTTTCGGGTAGTTCCGGCTTTTCTGATTGGCTGGAACTGGCCGGAATTCTTATTCTTTGTGTTATTATGATCGCAGCAAGTTATTTTGTTACAAAGTTTATCGGAAAAAAACAAATGGGTAGACAAAAGAATGGAAACTTTAGAATAATTGAAGTATGTTCTGTAGCTCCCGGAAAGAATCTACAATTAATTAAAACAGGAACAAGATATCTTGTCATTGCTATCACAAAAGATTCTGTGACAAAACTGATAGAATTATCAGAAGAAGAAATTATTTTAAATATTGAAGAAGAAAAAAAACAGGTGGGTTTTGCAGAAGTATTTGCAGTATTTTCTGCAAAACAAAATAAAAAGGAAGAAAAAGACAAAGAATCCTAAAAATAGAAACTAAATATAGAACAACAACAGAAAAGGTTGATATTCATGCAGCAGAGAAAGCGTAAAATTAGAATAAGAAAGTTATGGGGATTTTGTTTTCTCTTTATAACGATCAGTATATTGACTTTTGTCTGTCGTACTTGTGTTTTGGTCAAGGCAACAGGCACAGGAGTGACAAGTACGGAGGGTAGCACAGCCGGAGAAAGCGATAAACAGACGAATCCTACAGAGAATGATTCAAATGGCAATAACAATTTGACAGGCAACATCGGAAATTATCAATTTAGTATATCAACAGGAGAGGAAGATTCTCTTGCAGCTACTTTGAAGATGCTGCTATTGCTGACAGTGATTACGTTAGCTCCATCGATTTTGATTATGGTGACTTCTTTTACTAGGATCATCGTTTCCCTGCATTTTTTAAGAACGGCGATTGGTACTCAAACAACACCACCCAATCAGGTTATGGTTGGTTTGGCGTTGTTTTTAACGTTATTTATTATGTCTCCAACTTTTATGAAGATTAATAGTGATGCAGTTGAACCTTTAACAGCAGGAGAGATTACACAAGAAGAGGCATTTAAAAATGCCGAAAATTGTATTCGGGATTTTATATTTACCCAGATGGATAATTCCAGAAGCGAAAAGGATCTAAATCTCTTTTTAGAGGTTGCAGGTATTTCTTCTGATGATATTCAGACAAGAGATGATATTCCAACAACTGTATTGATTCCTGCATTTATTATTAATGAATTAAGAACTGCATTTATTATTGGCTTTTTAATTTATATTCCATTTATTGTGATTGATATGGTAGTAGCTTCTACCCTGATGTCAATGGGTATGATGATGCTTCCTCCTACAACAATTTCTATGCCATTTAAAATTCTTTTATTCATTATGGCAGATGGATGGAATTTGATTATTGGGCAGGTAGTAAAAACATTTACGCTCTATTAGGGGGAGTGAAGATGAATGAGGATATATTAATCGGATTACTGCGGCAGACATTACTTTTAATTATTAAAGTATCAGCACCTATGTTGTTGGTTTCTTTAGTAATTGGATTAATAGTAAGTATTTTGCAGACAGTAACTTCAATTCAGGAACAGACATTAACTTTTGTTCCAAAGTTTATTGGAATTTTTTTGATATTGATGCTATTTGGGAATTGGATTTTGCGATCAGTAGTTCAGTTTTTTGAATATCTGGCATTAAACTTTGAGTTTTATATCCGAGGATAAAATAATGGCAGAAGGGACTGTGTTTTCATGACATTTACCGTAGAACAGTTTGAATTTTACCTTTGTATTTTAGCGAGAATTACTGCATTTCTTTATACTGCACCAATTTTTAACCTTAGAAATATTCCGCAACGGGTAAAATTATTGTTTGCGATGCTGTTATCTTTTCTTTTATTTGAGATATTGCCTTATGAACCACTTTCCTATTCTACAAGTGTGGAGTATACTGTATTAATAGGAAAAGAGGTATTAGCTGGACTTATCATGGGATTTTTTGCAAATATTAGTTTCCAGATTCTTTCCTTCTCTGGACGTTTGATGGATATGGAAATTGGATTCTCAATGGTAACAGAATTTGATCCACTTACCAATAATCAAGTTACAATTACAGCAAATTTTTATACCTATGCAGTTACTTTAATGTTTTTAGTAACAGATATGCACCATATTGTATTAAGAGCAATATGTGATTCTTTCCAGTTGATTCCTGTCGGTACCACCATTATTAATTCAGAAATTTATATATCTATGCTAGATTTTTTAAAAGATTTTTTTATTCTTGGATTTCGGATTATCCTACCAATGTTTGCTACAATTTTAATTATAAATATTGTACTTGGGATCTTAGCAAAAGTAGCACCACAAATGAATATGTTTGTGATTGGTTTACAATTAAAAGTCTTGGTAGGATTGACAGTCCTTATTTTTATGATCGGAATGCTACCATATGTAACGGATTTTATTTTAGAAGAAACAGTAGAAATGATGAAAAGGGCAGTAAGTTATTTAAGATAGCCTAAAAGAAGTCATAGCATGGAGGCTAAATATGAAAATACAGCCACATATCATCCATATCGAAGAAAATAGAACAAAAGAAGAGAATAGACTGCCGCTTTTACTTCAATTTTTTGCAAAAGAAGGAAAGGGAGGAGAAAAAACAGAAGAACCAACTCCCAAAAAGTTAAGTGATGCAAGAAAAGAGGGACAGGTAGCAAAAAGTCAGGAGTTACTAAATGCCGCTGCACTTTTGACTTTATTTTTGATATTGAGATCCTTTGCTGGAAGTATAGGAAATAATTTCATCGGTGTTTTTGAACAGACATATGGTATAATTTCTACATATGCAGTTGAGGAATTTAGTTCTATTTTAGTTTCAAATTTAATAAAAAGATACTTATTAAAAATTTTAACTATTGTACTTCCTATTTTAGTAGCAGGTATTTTGGTTGCAGTTATTTTAAATATTTATCAGGTAAAATGGAAACCGACCAGTAAGCCATTACGACCGAAATTTAGTAAACTCAATCCAATCAGTGGTTTTAAAAAGATTATTTCAGGTGAAAAATTAATCGAGTTAGTTAAATCTATTGCCAAAATTTTGGTTATTATTATTTTAGTCTATAATACCTTAAAAGATCAGATTGCTTTACTTAGCACTTTTTATGGTATGAATCTAACAGGAGCGATTATAACAATTGGTTCTATTGTCATTGATCTTGGAATGAAAATTAGTTTGGTTTTTTTAGTGATTGGTGTAGCTGATTACTTTTATCAAAAACATAAATTTCATAATGATATGAAAATGACAAAACAAGAAATTAAGGACGAATATAAGAATTCTGAGGGAGATCCACAAATAAAAGGAAAGATTCGTCAGAGGATGAGAGAGGCTTCCCGACGACGTATGATGCAGCGGCTGCCTGAAGCAGATGTTGTCATTACTAACCCGACCCATTTTGCTTGTGCACTGCTTTATGATAAAGAAAAATCAGATGCTCCAATTTTAGTAGCAAAGGGAGCAGATTTATTGGCACAGAAAATAAAGGAAGTAGCAAAAGAAAATCAAGTTCCAGTTGTAGAAAATAAGCCATTGGCAAGAATGTTATATTACAATGTCGATCTGGAACAAGAGATTCCGCCAGAACTCTATCAGATGGCAGCAGAAGTTTTGGCATATGTCTACAGTTTAAAAAATAAAGTAAGTTAAAAATAGGGAACAGGAAAGGAGGAAAGTACAAATGAAAAAAGGTGATTTTTTTATTGGTATTTATATTTTAGCCGCAATCGTTTTCTTGATTGTGCCGATGAATAATACCATACTGGATTTTCTTCTTGCATTAAACATTTCAGTTGCAATGATTGTCTTGTTTAACGCTCTGTTTTCGCAGGAAGTTCTAAATATGTCTACTTTCCCAATGATCTTATTGTTTACCACTGTTTTTCGAATTTCCTTAAATGTATCATCGACAAGATTGATATTAACAACAGGGGATCCAGGAGAAATTGTTCGTCAATTCGGTCAATTTGTAGGTGCTGGCAATATTGTTGTTGGTGTAATTGTATTTATTATTCTAATTTTAGTTCAATTTATGGTAATCAATAAAGGTTCTGATCGTGTAGCAGAAGTTACAGCAAGATTTACTCTGGATGCAATGCCAGGAAAACAAATGGCAATTGATGCCGATTTAAATACAGGTGCGATAACAGATGAACAGGCAAAGCAACGCAGAGAAAAAATTCAAGATGAATCTGCATTTTTTGGTTCAATGGATGGTGCTACAAAGTATGTAAAGGGAGATGCAGTTGCAGGTCTTATTATTACACTGGTCAATATTATTGGTGGAGTAGTAATGGGAATGACTAGAGATGGTTTAGCAGCAGCAGATGCTTTTCAAGAGTATGCTTTACTCACAATTGGTGATGGTCTGGTAAGTCAGATTCCATCTTTAATGATTTCTCTTGCAACTGGTATTTTAGTAACAAAAGTTTCGAAAGAAGCCGATATTGGTGATATTTTAGTAAAACAGTTATTTTCTATTCCAAAGGTTTTATATATGGTAGGTGGCAGTATGATATTCTTGGGAATAGCGACACCACTTCCATTTTTAGTTTTTACTGTATATGGAACGGTTTTTATTGTAGTTGGTTCTACGATTGCAAAGAAGGTAAATGTACAACACATAGAAGAAGAAGCAACTGCCGAAGAAACAAATGCCGAGGAAATTCGAAGACCAGAAAGTGCAGTTTCTCTTTTACAGGTCGATGCAATAGAATTGGAATTTGGATATGGAATTATTCCACTAGCAGACGCAAATCAGGGAGGAGATCTTTTAGATCGTGTTGTTTTAATTAGACGTCAAATTGCAGTAGAATTAGGATGTATTGTACCTACGATCCGTTTAAGAGATAATATTCAGCTAAATCCAAATCAATATGTTATTAAGATTAAAGGAATTTCAGTTAGTGAAGGAGAAATTTTATTCGATCACTATATGGCGATGAATCCGGGATATGTAGAGGAAGAGATTACAGGAATTCCAACATTTGAACCTTCCTTCCATCTTCCAGCAATCTGGATTACAGAAGGTCAAAGAGAACGTGCAGAGTCATTTGGATATACTGTTGTCGATCCTCCTTCCATTATTGCTACACATTTAACAGAAATTATTCGTCAGCACTTAGACGAACTTTTAACCAGACAGGATGTTCAAAATTTAATCAACAATATACAAGAAGCAAATCAGACTTTAATTTCAGAATTAGTACCAAAACTGTTAAATGTAGGTGAAATCCAAAAAGTATTACAAAATCTTTTGAGAGAGGGAATTTCGATACGAGATTTAGTAACTATTTTTGAAACCTTAGCAGATTATGCAGCAACAACAAGGGATACAGATGTATTGACAGAGTATGTAAGACAAAGTTTAAAACGTGCAATATCAAGCAAATATTTTCCTGCTAATGAAACAACAAGTGTTGTAACATTAGATCCAAAGATTGAACAAGAGATTATGGGAACAGTAAAACAGACTGAACAGGGAGTATATCTGGCAATGGATCCTGCCAGAACACAAAATATCATGAAATCTGTACAAAGTGAGGTTGGAAAATTAGAAGAATTGGGTAAAAATCCTATTATTATAACTTCTCCAATTGTACGAATGTATTTTAAAAAGCTTTCTAAAGATTACTTTCATGATTTAATTGTAATTTCCTATAATGAAATTGAGTCAGATGTAGAGTTACAGTCAGTTGGGATGGTGACAGCATAAAATGATTATAAAAAAGTTTCAGGCAAGAACAGAAACCGAGGCCATTATTCAAGCAAGAGATGAGTTAGGGAAAAATGCGGTAGTAATGAATATTAAAACAATTACTCCCCGTGGAATTTATCGTCTTTTTCGTAAGCCTGTCGTAGAAGTGACAGCAGCAGTAGATGAGGGAAAAAATTACAGTGATGAAAAACGAAAAGAGCCAATCAAAGAGAATCCTCAAATTATTTATGATACTCCAAAGCCTGTTGAGGTAGAAATAACACAGGAAGAAGAAAAAAAGGATACTTCTGCGATTGAAACTCGTTTAAATAATTTGCAGTCAATTTTAGAAAAACAACTGACTCAAAATCAAGACGGAAAAGAAGTTTCTAAGGAAAAGGAAGTAAAAGAAACGGAAGAACAACCTAATCTTCCGTTCCTTCAATTACTCTATACCCAAATGGTAACAAATGAAGTAGATGAGCAATATGCAAATCAAATTATTGGAGATATTGAAGGAAAGCTGAAAAAGGATGCTCCAGTTGATCAAGTATTATCAAGTGTTTATCAAAAAATAATCTTAAAATTGGGACGTCCAATGACTATTGAAGCACAAGAAGGAAAAAGGAAATTTGTATTTTTTATCGGTTCAACTGGAGTGGGAAAGACAACAACAATTGCTAAAATTGCTTCGAATCTCAAAATGAAACAAAAATTAAAGGTTGCACTTGTAACTGCAGATACGTATCGAATTGCGGCGGTAGAACAATTACGAACTTATGCAAATATATTAGATTTACCATTACACATTATTTATTCAGAAGAAGAACTCCAAGATGTGATAGAGAAATTTTCAGATTATGATATTGTATTGGTAGATACCGCAGGACGTTCCCACAAAAATCGAGAACAAAGAGATGACTTAGAGCGTTTAATATGTAAAATTCCAGAAGAGGAACGAGAAGTTTATCTTGTGTTAAGTGCAACAACAAAATACCGTGATTTAATTCGGATTACTGAGGTTTATTCTGAGATAACGAATTATCGGTTGATTTTTACTAAGCTCGATGAAACGGGAAGTATCGGAAATATTTTTAATATTCGAATGTTGACAGGAGCACCCTTATCTTATGCGGCATTTGGACAAAATGTGCCGGATGACATCGAACAGATCAACCCTCAAAGTATTGCAAAACAAATCTTGGGAGGAAATGAATAGATGGACCAGGCAGGAAAATTGAGAAAGTTGGTTAAACAGCAAGAAGAATCTAAAAAGTTTGCTAGAGTATTAACTGTTACGAGTGGAAAGGGAGGTGTAGGAAAATCAAGCACATCCATTAATCTCGCAATTCAATTTTCCAAATTAGGGAAACGAGTGGTAATTTTTGATGCAGACTTTGGGCTTGCAAATATTGAAGTAATGATGGGAATTCGACCCCAATATAATTTAGCAGATTTAATGTTTCGAGGGAAGGATATTAAAGATATTGTAACGCCCGGAGTTGAAAATGTAAGTTTTATTTCTGGTGGTTCGGGAATTCAAGAATTGACCAAATTGACCAGAGATCAAATTATTTATTTAATTCAAAGATTATTAGAGTTAGATGAATTAGCAGATATCATCATAGTGGATACAGGGGCTGGCATTACAGATTCTGTATTGGAATTTGTAATTTCCAGTGCAGAGGTACTTTTAGTTGCAACTCCAGAACCAACTTCTATTACAGATGCCTATGCTCTTTTAAAAACACTAAATTATCAAAAAGAATTTTCTGTCAAAGAAACGAAAATAAAAATGATAGCGAATCAAATTCATTCCGAACAAGAGGGAAAAGAAATTTATGAGAAGATCAATGTAGTAGCAAATAAATTTTTGAGCATTGATTTACAGTACCTTGGAGGGATTAAAAAAGATTCTTATATGTCGAAAGCAATTATTCAACAAAAACCAGTATCGATACTTTATCCGACAGCTCCAGCCTCGAAGGATCTTGCAAAACTGGCAGCCGTTTTATTAGGAGAAGAAGTAATAATTCCAGAAGAAAAAAAAGGACTATCTAAATTATTTACTGAATTGTTTAATATACACCGAAGTCGAAAAAATTAGAATAAGTCAAAATAGGAGGCTCACATGGTAATAAAAAAGAAAAATATTTTAATAGTTGATGATTCTGCACTTATGAGAAGGCTTATTTCTGATATAATAAAAAGTGATGAGAGATTATGTGTAGCAGATCTGGCAATGAATGGTTTGGAGGCATTTGATTTAGTAACTCTTAATCCGAGAAAATATGATACAATTATTTTAGATATCAATATGCCAAAGATGAATGGAATTCAGTTTTTAGAGCAGTTAAATAAAATTCATTTAAAGCAGAAAATCATTATTGTAAGTACGCTTGCAAAAGAAGGAGCAAAAGAGACAATCCAATGTTTGGAGTTAGGTGCTTTTGATTTTGTGACCAAACCAGAGAGTTTTATAGAGGCTAGAAACGAGATCTTTCGTCAGAAAATTTTGGAAACGGTTGCTGTTGCAACAAATCTTGATATTAATCCAACAAAAGCTCCAATAAAAAAGACAGATTCAAAACAGATTGGATTTTCTGCTGCAAAGGCATTACAGGAGATTGTATCTGCAAAAGTAGTAAGAAAAGAACATAAGTCAGTAAATAAAGAAGCCAAAAAGTTAGTTGCACTTGCTTGTTCTACAGGTGGACCAAGAGCACTTCAACAGGTTATTCCAAAACTTCCAAAAAATTTAGACGCTCCTATGTTGTTAGTACAACATATGCCAAAGGGATTTACAAATTCTTTAGCACAACGGTTGGATGAATTAAGTCAAATTAAAGTAAAAGAAGCTGCTCATGGAGATATTATTGAAAAGGGAACAGTATATATTGCTCCGGGTGGAAATCAGATGCGACTTATAAGAAAAGGAGGAAAATATCAAATTGCTTTATCGGATGAACCACCTCGTAATGGACTGCGTCCTTGTGCTGATATTATGTATGAATCTCTTGTAAATACGGACTTTGACGATATTACCTGCGTTGTTCTAACTGGAATGGGAGGCGATGGAACACTCGGAATTAAGCAATTAAATGAAAAGCGTAATATTTATGTTATTGCACAAAATGAAGCTACATCTACAGTATATGGAATGCCAAAAGTCGTTGCAGAGGCTGGTTTAGTAGATCAAGTAGAACCTTTAGAAGACGTAGCGGCAGCGATTACAAAAAATGTAGGAGTACAATAATATGGATATAATCCAATATTTGGATAATTTTATCGATGAAACACAAGAAGAATTACAATCGTTCAAAGAACAACTGCTCATCTTAGAAAAAGAACTAGATAATGAAGATGCCCTTTACGAAATTTTTAAGATAGCACATTCTTTAACAGGAATGACACATGTGATAGGTTATAAACGGATGTATAAATTAATGCGAAAGATACATGAGCTTTTTTTTGAGATCTGTTATGGCAGTAGAAATATTCGCATTGAAAAAATGACAATAAAAATGGAGTGGATTAAAGTCTTATTTCGTAGTTTAGATGCTTTGGAAAAATATTTAGATAATATTATTAACCTGAAAGATAAAGGAACTGATGATAACGAGCAAATTATAAAATATTTAGACTATATTTTTAAAGATGAAGGAATCGATAATAACGAGCAAATTATAAAGGATTTAGATGATATTTTAAAGAATATAGTAACACGATAGGGTATGGATTTCTTAGATAAATATTGGAATATTTTTATCGATAAAGCACAAGAAGAATTACAATCGTTCAAAGAACAACTGCTCATCTTAGAAAAAGAACTAGATAATGCAGACGCTTTTAACGAAATTTTTAGGATAGCACATTCTTTAACAGGAATGACACATGTGATGGGTTATAAGCGGATGTATCGATTAATGCGAAAGATACATGAGATTTTTTGGGAGATCTGCAATAGAATTCATTGCATGGAAAAAATCACAATAAACATAGGGTGGATTAATGTTTTATTTCGTGTTTTAGATTCATTAGAAAAGTATTTAGATAATATCATTAATTTTAAAGATGAAGGAACCGATGATAACGAGCAAATTATAAAAGATTTAGACTATATTTTAAAGAGTATAGTATTTAGTAGATTTAGTAGAAAGAGTAAAAAACTTTGGGGGTGCGATAGGATGGATGTCAGCCAATACTTAGGAATTTTTATTGATGAAACAAAAGAACATTTACAATCGCTCAATGAACAACTTTTAGTTTTAGAAAAAGAACCAGATAATGTAGATACGATTAATGAGATTTTCCGTGCAGCACATTCTCTAAAAGGAATGGCAGGCACGATGGGATATAAGCGTATGCAGCGATTAACCCATGATATGGAAAATCTTTTTTCTGAAATCCGTAATGGAAAAATGACAGTAAAAGCAGAGTTGGTCGATGTCTTATTTCGTGGTTTAGATGCTTTAGAAAAATATTTAGATAATATCATTAACCTTGGAGATGAAGGAACCGATGATAATGAGCCAATTATAAAGGATTTAAACCGTCTTTTAAAAGAAGGTATGGGAACAGCAAAAGAAGATGAAAAGGCAACTATACAGTCAGAAACTTCTGCTTCTCAGATAGAAGGAACAAACGGATATAAAGAATTACCTTTAGCAGAACATGAAAAAAAGGCAGTAATAAAAGCATATGAGAATGGTATGAATGCTTTTGGAATCACTGTTTATGTTCAAGAGAATTGCTTATTAAAAGCAGCAAGGGCATTTCTTGTCTTTAAGGCTTTAGATGAAATAGGTGATATTATTCGCTCTCAACCAGAAGTACAAGATATTGAAGATGAAAAATTTGCTTATGATTTTTCTATGGTTTTATTGACAAAAGAAGAGTTAGAACATGTAAAAACGGTTATTTTAAATGTTTCAGAAATAAAGGCAGCTTATCTTGTAAAATTAGATATGCCAGAATCAGAGCACAAGACAGAAGAAAAGGTACAGACACCACAAGTCCAAAATACTACGGAAACTACAACAACAACACAAACATCGAATAATTTAACTTCTCAACAAAGTGCAGCGGCAGTTCAGGCAGCACCTGCAAAACAGGCAGTAGGAAAACGTGCTTCTACTGCGACAAATGGAAAACAACAGTCGAAGCCAGTTGTAAATCGTTCTGTTCGTGTAGATATTGAAAAATTAGACGATTTAATGAATATTGTCAGTGAGTTAATTATTGCAAAGAATGGATTAGTGTCTATGGCTAATTCGGAAGGTGCAACAGCTAATCAAGGATTTAATGAACAGATTGAATATTTAGAGAGAATTACAACAGATATGCACCAGTCTGTGATGAAAGTTCGAATGGTTCCTATTGAAAGTGTTGTGAATCGATTTCCTCGTATGATTCGAGATTTAAGTAAAAAGTTAAATAAAAAAATGGAATTATATATGACAGGTGAAGATACAGAATTAGATCGTACTGTCATTGATGAAATTGGTGATCCATTAATGCACTTACTTCGAAATGCTGCTGATCATGGTCTGGAATCGAATGAAGAGAGAGTTCGTCTTGGAAAGCCAGAAGTTGGTTCTATCTTTTTAGACGCTTATCAGGAAGGAAATAATGTAGTTATTGAAGTAAGAGATGACGGTTGCGGAATTAATGTCGAAAAGGTTCGAAATAAAGCAATAGAAAGAGGAACAATTACCGAGGAACAAGCAGAGGGAATGACAGATAAGGAAATTGTTGAACTTTTATTCCGACCAAGTTTTTCTACCTCAGAAGTTATTACAGATGTTTCTGGAAGAGGTGTCGGATTAGATGTTGTAAAGACTAGTATTGAAAATTTAGGCGGTAATATTGAAACAAGAACTGCACTGGGAGAGGGCAGTAATTTTATCATTCGTTTACCTCTTACATTAGCGATTATTCAAGCTCTCATGGTGGAACTTGGAAGTGAAAAATATGCTATTCCGTTAGGAAGTATTGAAACAATTGAAAGTGTTGAATTAAAAGATATTAAACATGTTCAGACAAAAGAAGTTATTCATTTACGTGGCTCAGTTATTCCATTAATTCGTTTAAGTACCATTTTAGATGTAGAAGATGTCAAAGAAGATGCCCAAGAACTTACCGTTGTTATTGTAAAGAAGGGAGATAAACTTGCAGGGCTTGTAGTGGATAACTTAATTGGACAGCTTGAGATTGTAATTAAGTCCATTGGAAAATACATAAATAACGTTAAGATGATTAGCGGTGCAACCATTTTGGGAGATGGTGAAATTGCGTTAATTCTCGATGTAAATACTTTAGTATAAGGGGGCTTAACGAGATGGAAGAAAATACAAAGAATCAACAAGTAATAAACAGCAGACAGTATATTGTTGTAAAAATTGGGAATGAACAATTTGGTATTGATATTCAATATGTAGAGAATATTGTACGGATGCAGAGAATTACAAGAGTACCAAAAGCACAGAATTATTTTAAAGGAATTATTAATATTCGTGGTGAGATTATTCCAGTCATGAGCTTACGATTAAAATTTGGTTTGAGAGCAGATGAAATTACAAATGCAACTCGTATTTTAATTATTAAGTTAGAAGCTCAATCTGCAATTGGAATTATCGTTGATGAAGTAAAAGAAGTAGTGACATTAACAGAAGAAGATATTGATAAAGTAAGTAATAATGATTCCGAGGTACGTGCTCAATATCTTTCTGGGGTTGGAAAACATGGAGATGGTTTAATTACTGTATTAAATATTGCAGAAGTAATTATGGAAAGGGACACAATACAATAAAAAATGTCCTGTTTTTGTAGGAGGATAAAAATGGCAGATGTAGATATTTATCAAATGAATGCCTTACAGTTTGATGTTCTGCGAGAGATTGGAAATATTGGTGCAGGAAATGCAACAACTGCACTATCTAAAATGCTGAATCTAAAAATAGATATGCAAGTACCAAAAGTAGATTTACTTGAGTTTAAAGAACTTGCAGAAGTGATCGGTGGAGCAGAAAATTTAGTTGTTGGAATTTTATTGACCTTAGAAGGCAGTATTGAGGGGATGATGATGTTTGTTTTAGATAAGTCTTCTGCACATGAAATCGTCAATTTATTGATGGGGGGAGCAGCAGGGGCAGAAGATTTTTCTGAAATGGAACTTTCTGCACTTCAGGAAATTGGAAATATTATTGCAGGTGCATATTTGTCTTCACTTTCTACACTAACCAATATGACAGTAACTTCAAGTGTTCCATATATGTCAATCGATATGGCAGGTGCAATTTTAAGTGTTCCAGCAATTGAGTTTGGTAAAGTCAGTGACAAGGCATTGTTAATTCAAACCGAGTTTGGGGATAAGGGGACGCAGGTAAACGGATATTTTATTCTCATACCGACTCTTGAATCCTATAATATTATCCTTGGCTCTTTGGGATTGTAGGTGGTCGAATGGGAAAGATGGTTAAGGTTGGTATGGCAGATTTAAATATCTGCCTTCCACCAGATTGTATCACTACCCTTGGATTAGGTTCTTGTGTGGGAGTAGTCGTTTACGATCCGGTTAGGAAAATCAGTGGTATGGTTCATATCATGCTACCTGACAGTACAAAAATAAAAAATAATGAAAATATGGCTAAGTTTGCAGATACAGGAATCGATGAATTAATAAAATATTTAATAAAAGCAGGGGCTTCTAGGGCATCTTTAGTTTCTAAAATTGCAGGCGGAGCACAGATGTTTGCATTTAATAGCAACAATGATATGCTTCGTATTGGCGATAGAAATGTAGAGGCAGTAAAAGAAAAGTTAAAACGGTTACGAATTCCGATTCTCGCAGAAGATACAGGACTAAATTATGGACGTACCATTGAATTTAATCCTGAAACAGCGGAACTTTTGATTAAATCGGTTGGTAAACCAAGTAAGACCCTTTAAAAAATTTTACATAGGAGGGTTAGACAATGGAAAAAAGTATACCAACCATTATTATGCTAGTAGCTGGAGTAACTGCTTGTATTTGCTGTTTAGTAAATGGTGTAGGTTTACTGACAATGCTAGAGATTATATTAGTAGTATTGATCGTATTTTTTATAATAGGAAAAATTGCAGGACATATTGTTAGTAAAATTAATGCACAAGCAGAAAATGCAGCAAAAGAATTAGCACGACAAGAGGAAAGAAAGGTAGAGGAAGAAAAAGAGGATTCTCAAGAAAACTTTGAAGATAAAGCTTCCAAAATCGAAGAAAAAGAGTAACGCATATGTATAGACTTCAAAGGAGTGAAGATCTGTCCTGTGCAATGCAGTTAGAAAAAGAGTGGAGAGAAGGCTATGAACGAAGAAGAGAAGCAAAAGCTTTGGGATGAGTATAGCAAGAAACATACGCCCGAACTCAGAGAACAGATTATTATGGAATATGCAAATCTGGTCAAAATTGTAGCAGGAAGACTTAGTATTTATTTGGGCTATAATGTTGAATATGATGATTTGGTCGGTTATGGAATCTTTGGTTTAATTGATGCGATTGATAAATTTGATTGTGAGAAGGGTGTAAAATTTGAAACTTATGCGTCATTACGTATCCGTGGGGCTATTTTAGATCAAATCAGAAAGATGGATTGGCTTCCTAGAACACTTCGACAAAGACAAAAAAAGATTGATGCTGCTTATCAAAAATTAGAAACGATATCAGGGCGTTCTGCAACAGATAAAGAATTGGCACAAGAATTAGAAATTTCAACAGATGAATTAGAAAATTGGCAGAACCAAATGAAAATTTCCAACTTAGTTTCCCTGGATGAATATATGGAACAGGGAGAAGGAAAAGTAGAAGCTCAAAGTAGTGAGGATTATGCACAGCCAGAACGTGTAATAGAAAAAGAAGAATTAAAAAGAATTTTAATGGATGCCCTTCAGGGGTTGACAGAAAAAGAGAAAAAAGTGATTTTATTATATTATTATGAAGATTTGACGTTAAAAGAAATAAGTGTGGCGTTAGAAGTTTCAGAATCAAGGATTTCTCAACTTCATACAAAAGCACTTCAAAAAATGAGAAAAAAATTAGGATCTAATATAGATATTTTTATGGGACAGTAAGGCAAAAACACAGGGGGTAATTGAATGGCAGCACAGAATGGGTATTTTCGTTTAAATATAAAGTCCAATGGAGTTTATTTAGTATTAATTCCTCCTGAGGGGGGTGAACCACTCCAGTTTGCAGAAGTGGATGAGTATTTAGGAGCAAAAAAGATAGATTATAATAAAAAAGTAGTTTTAGATGCAATCAATTCCCTAGAAAAATCAGTAGAAATTTTGATTACAAGTGGAAAATTTATGCCAGAAGATGAAATGTTAAAAATCGAAATTGATTTTAATCGGAGAAAGGCAGTTGGGAGATTTTATCCAGCATCGAATCAGGGAAAACGTATGACGAGGGAAGAGATCGTAAATGATATGATTCATGCGGGAATTAAATATGGATTACAGGAAGAAGCCCTAGATTCCTTTTTAGAATCACCTAGTTACTGTAAAGATTATATATTGGCAGTAGCATTAGATCCTGTAGAAGGATCGGATGCTTCTATTCAATATTTTTTTAATACTGATCTTACTATGAAGCCTAAAACAAATACGGATGGTAGCGTTGATTTTCATCAGCTAGATAATATTTGTCATGTTTCAAAAGGAGAATTGCTTGCTCAATTAACTCCTGCTGTACAGGGAAAACCGGGAATTGATGTTTGTGGTACAGTAATAAGACCACAAAAAGTAACAAATAAAATTTTAAAATTCGGACGAAATATTTCTGCAAGTGAAGATCGAACAAAAATTTACTCAGATGTTGATGGACATGTCAGTTTGATAGATGATCAAGTATTTGTATCTGATATCTATGAAGTTCCAGCAGATGTTGATTCCTCAACAGGAGATATTTCCTATGATGGAAATGTAGCAGTTAAAGGAAATGTCAGAACTGGATTTACAGTACGTGCCAAAGGCGATATTATTGTAAATGGAGTTGTAGAGGGAGCCGTTTTAGAAGCAGGTGGACAGATTATTTTAAAACGTGGAATTTCAGGAATGAACCGAGGCAAGTTATTTGCAGGAAGCAATATTGTTTCAAAGTTTATAGAAAGTGCAGAAGTGACAGCGGGTGGATATATTTCAACGGATGCGATTATGCACAGCCATGTTTCTGCTAGAGGGGATATTATTGCATCAGGAAAAAAAGGTTTTATTTCGGGTGGAGAATTACGATCTACTACAATGATCTGTGCAAAAACGGCTGGTTCTACAATGGGAACAACAACGGTTTTAGAAGTGGGAACAGATCCTAATATTTTAGAAGAATACCGAGGAATGGAAAAAGAGATTGCAGAACTTCAGTCAGAGTTAGAAAAGATAAACCAAAATGTTATGGTGTATGCAAGACGTTTAAAGAATGGAGAAAGGCTCTCTTTAGATAAGGTTCAGTATCTAAAAAATGCTACAGCAGAAAAGAAAATAAAAGAGGAAAAACTAGCTTCTTTAAATCAAAGGTATAAAAAAATAGGAACAGAGTTAGAAGAAAATAGAGGAGGCTGTATTAAAATACAAGATACGATTTATCCAGGATGTAAAGTTATTATTTCTAGTGTAATTTCCTTTATTCGTAAACCTTTAAAACATTGTCGTCTTGTTAAAGGTGGAGCTGATATTCGAATGGAAACATATTAATCAGGTATTGGGGGAGGGAGAAATTTATGGCAATTACACCGATTGAAGTTATTACAATGGCACCAAAGTCACAAGAAGCTTCTATACAGCGGTCAACAGAAACCCAGCGACCACTACATGAACAAATTCAGCTCAGTGATCGGATGCAGACAGAAACCATTCATAAAGATCGACAGACCATACCAACAAAAGAAACAGAAAATAAACAGTATCGATATGATGCAAAAGAAAAAGGAAATAATGGTTTTCTATATTCTAAAGATAGAAAGAAAAAAGGAAAGAATTCAAAAAAAGAAGCAGACGACAAACAACAGAGCTCAACAACAGAATTTGATATTCGGATCTAGAAAAAAAGAGCAATAAAGGTGATAGATATGACGGGTTTTGATATCGCAGTATTAGCTGGCGGAGCAATTTTAATTATTATTAGTTTTTTTTTAGTAGATAAAAAGAATAAAGATTTAATTGAACTTACACCTGAGGAAAAAAGGGAGAAGATAGAAGAACTTCTTTCTGAATTTAAACCACAGGCACAACAGACAATGGAGGAAATTTCTTCTGCTTGTATAGAGGATACCAAAGAAGAATTAGAGCGTTTGACAAATGAAAAAATACTTGCTATCAATGAATTTGGAGAACAGCTTCTTACAAAGATAGAAAGTAGTCATGAAGAGGTGGTTTTTCTTTATGATATGATGATGAAGAAAGAAGAAGAAATGAAAAGCACTCTAAATCGTATGGAAGTGCTACGTAAAGAAAATCAAAGCTTCATTGACAAGATTATGGAATTGAGAAACGCGAAAATGAAGGTAATGGGAACAAAGACAGAACCTATAAAAGAGAATATTAAAATAGCTCCTGAACCTTCACTAAAACCTATTACAGTTCCTCCTGTTACCGAAAAGATAGAAGTAATCGATACAAATTTACAAGATGAAAATGATGAAGAAGAGTTACCAGAAAATATAAAAAGACAGATTTTGGAACTTCATGAAAGAAATTTTTCTATTCGAGAAATTTCACGACGGTTATCGGTAGGACAGGGAGAAGTAAAATTGTTTATTGATCTTTATGGTTAATTTTGTAGGAGGATGGAATGAAATTAAAATACTATATGAGAGGACTTGGCATTGGTATAATATTAACCGCTTTAATGTATACCCTCCTAGGAACTAAAAATTCTATGACAGAAGAAGAAATTATTGCACAGGCGAAAAAATTGGGAATGGTTGAAATCTCACAGGCACCTCAAGATCCAGAAGGCGGTTTGTTGGATAAGCTTCATAAAGATCCAAACTCTCCAAGCGTGACGCCAGATCCTACCCCAACATCAATAAAAG
Organism: uncultured Lachnospiraceae bacterium; assembly: GCA_947089905.1. GTDB lineage: Bacteria > Bacillota > Clostridia > Lachnospirales > Lachnospiraceae > MGBC140009. Next base: position 416,406 of record CAMUMG010000001.1, on the reverse strand, counting down.
AACCAGAAGATACAAAACCTTCTGTTAGTATAAAACCTTCAGAAATAACACCATCACCTGATTTAGAACCGACCAAAATACCAAGCGTGACAGAACAGCCACAGGATTCGGTTTCAGATGACGACTATATTTATTTTACCATTTCCCCAGGAATGAATTCTGATCAGGTTGCAGAGTTAGTAAAAGAGAAGGGATTGATATCCAATGCACAAGAATTCGATAAGTATTTAGTAGACAATGGATATGCAAATCGAATTCGGATAAATACCTATAAAGTTCCACGTGGTTCAGATTATAAAACGATTGCAGAAAAGATTGTTACAGAACAACCTTGGTTAGAACCTGAAGATTAGATAATATAGAAAAGAAAATTTATACTTGCATTTCAGAAATATCTATGATATGATTGTAACGTTAAAAAGCACGTATCGGTCTGAAAGTTTGGTGCTAAAGACTAAAGAAAAAGGATTAGAAATCGGTTACTTTCGATATGCCGATACGGAAGAGATAACCAAACGGAGGGAAAATCATGAGTGTAATATCAATGAAGCAGTTATTAGAAGCGGGTGTACATTTTGGTCATTTGACAAAACGGTGGAATCCAAAAATGTCAGAGTACATCTATACAGAAAGAAATGGTATTTATATCATTGACTTACAAAAATCTGTAGTTAAAGTAGATGAAGCTTATAATGCAATTAAGGATATTGTAGCAGAAGGCGGCAAGATCTTATTTGTAGGAACAAAGAAGCAGGCACAGGACTCTGTACGTACAGAAGCGGAACGCTGCGGAATGTTTTATGTAAATGAAAGATGGTTAGGTGGTATGCTGACGAATTTTAAAACAATTCGTTCCAGAGTTGACCGTTTAAAAGAAATCGAAAAAATGTCGGAAGACGGCACATTTGAAGTGCTTCCAAAAAAGGAAGTTATGGCATTAAAAAAGGAATGGGAAAAACTTGAAAAGAATCTGGGTGGTATTAAAGAAATGAAGTCTATTCCAGATGCAATTTTTGTAGTAGATCCGAAAAAAGAAAGAATTTGTGTTCAAGAGGCACATATTCTTGATATCCCATTAATCGGAATTGCAGATACAAACTGCGATCCAGAAGAACTTGACTATGTGATTCCTGGAAATGATGATGCAATTCGTGCCGTAAAATTGATTGTTGCAAAAATGGCAGATGCTGTAATTGAGGCAAACCAGGGAGTTCAGATGACAGATCCAGAAGCTGTAGAAGAGGAGATTTTAGCAGAAGAATCTGTAGAAGCACAAGAAGCATAAGTTAAAAATGTTTTGAGATAGAAAAGATGCTTCAGCCTGATTTGCTTTATTAGGCTGGAGTATTTTTTATATTATATTTTAACAATTCACAGCAAGGATTCCCCTTCCTCTTAGGTGGGGGAGGAATGAATTGCTAGGAACAAGTATATGAAGAAATCCACATCATGGTCTTGTTCTTAACTGCCACAAGTGGATTGAAATTAAGTATGGAGGAAAAACAAATGGCTATTACAACAGGGATGGTAAAAGAATTAAGAGAAATGACCGGTGCAGGTATGATGGATTGTAAAAAGGCATTGACTGCAACCGACGGAGATATGGATAAAGCAGTAGAATTTTTAAGAGAAAAGGGACTTGCTGCAGCAGAAAAGAAAGCTGGAAGAATTGCAGCAGAAGGAATTTGTGATGTAAATATCAGTGAAGACGGTAAAGTGGCAGCAATCGTAGAGGTGAACTCCGAAACAGATTTTGTTGCAAAGAACGAAAAATTCCGTACTTTTGTTGCTGAAGTAGCAGCACAGGCAGCAGTAACTTCTAATACTGATATTGAAGCATTTTTGGAAGAAGCTTGGATTAAAGATCCTGCTAAGAAAGTAAAAGAAGAATTATCTTCTCAAATTTCGATCATTGGAGAAAATATGAAGATCAGAAGATTTGAGAAAATAGTATCTGAAAACGGTTTTGTACAATCCTATATTCATGGCGACGGAAGAATTGGTATTTTAGTAGAGATGGAAAGTCCTGTTTATAATGAAGAAGTGAAAGAATGTGCAAAAAATGTTGCAATGCAGATTGCTGCAATGAATCCTAAGTATAAAAACAGAGAAGAAGTTCCAGCAGAGTTTATTGTACATGAAAAAGAGATTTTAAAAGTACAAACGATGAATGATCCTGCAAATCAGAAGAAACCAGAGAATATTATTGAAAAGATGATTGAAGGACGTTTAAATAAAGAGTTAAAAGAGATCTGTTTAGAAGATCAAATCTATGTAAAAGATGGAGATTTAACAGTTCAGCAGTATGTAGACAGCGTAGCAAAAGAGAATGATATCGATCTAAAGATCAAGAAATTTGTACGTTTTGAAACAGGCGAAGGATTAGAGAAAAAAGAAGAGAATTTTGCAGAAGAAGTTGCAAAACAGATGGGTATGTAAGAAAAAAAGAGCTGCCACATTAAGAAAATAGGATATAATAGTATATTCAATTCTTAGTGCGACAGCTCCTTTTATATTCTACTATCTTAACTGATTTGCGAAAACCCACGAATAAAATAAATCTTTCGACGGTTTCTTATAGTTATAGTCAAACTGAGTTTGTGCATGATCAATTAAATTGATAGCCTCGTTTAGTACCTGTTTAGGAGATTTTTTGGCAACATCAATTACAAATTCATTGATAAGAGGAGAACGAAGATTTATTTTTTCAGACAACTTTTTCAATAATTCAAAGTCAATTAATCCATTGCCACGGTTTTTCATCTGTTCATAATTTTGTTTATAATCGCTGCATATCAGTTTTATTGTAATATAATTATAACCCTTAAAGACTTCAGGAATATCTCTTGTTCTCAAATCATCAAAATCATCAGAAATGATATTTTTAATCCCTAGTTTATGATAACACATCAAAGAGGAAACAACCCACTGCCAGCAAATTTCTTCTTCCATAATACCACTGATATCTTCATTTCCATCAAAACTATTAAATTCAGGAGCTTGACTTTGTTCTATATAGGCACTGCGATAATGTTGAAAAAGTCCTCTTGTTAAAGTGGATTTTCCAATGCCACTTGCCCCAATAATAAAGATAAAATCACGTTGAAGGTTTATGCGTTTTAAATATAAATTGTACTCATATCCACCACCTTGATATTCCTCATATTTTCTTGCTATAAATTCATGGAATCCAAAAGTATTGTAAATATGAATAGCACGTGCATTATCATCTTCAACCCCTATTGTAAACTCAGAATATCCTTGCTCTGTCAGTATATGAATAACACTTCTTAACAAATATTTTCCAAGTCCTAAACCCTGAAAGTCTTTATGAATACGAAATGCGAACAGATAGACACGTCTACCATAGACAGACATTGTTTCATCTTCTCCTTTGTATTGAACATGAAGCTCTCCTATTAGCTTATTCTCACAAAACAACACAAATATATCTAACATACCATTTTCAATATAATAAGTATTTTCGTCTATCATATTGTCGAAATCTTTATAATCGAATAACTGTGAAAGAATCGGTAATTCTCTTACAGATAATGTTCTAATTTCATAATTCATAAATAAAGTCCTCACTTCTGTATTATCACTTTATTATTTCTTACAAATAAACATTCCATATTCCTTTGGTATATTTAAGACACCATTTATCATTTCTTTTTCTAATATTTCTTTCAACATTTTTCTTCCAAGTGTAGTAATAGAAGACATATTTGTTAAAGAATAAATATAATCTAATATATCTTCTATATTTGTAACAGCAAGAGAATCTTCATAATTTAATCTTTGTATATTTGAAAAATATTTCTTTAAAATTTCATATCCATTTTGTAATGTAAAATTTTTATTTGTAGTGTCTGTGATGCCATATTCTTTTACTAAACCTGCAATAAATGGTATGATTCCATTTTCCCCATAAGTGGCACAATAGAAATATCCATCTTTTGTTAATACACGTTTTACTTCAGATAATGCCTTATCTAAATCAGAAACATGATATAACATCATATTTGCAATAACTCTATCAAAATAATTATCATTATAAGGGATATTTTCAATATTTATTATCTCACAAAAAATATTTTCTTCTTTTTTAAAAGTATCTTTTACAAGAGAAACCATATTCTCTGAAAAATCAGTCAAAAGTAATTCAATACTTTTATCTAGTAAATGTGATTTTGATTTCCATATGTCACCTGTACCACATCCAAGTTCTAGTATTTTGGTATTAGGAGAAATATTATAATGAGAAAATATCCAATTATTAAAACCTAATTTATTAGTAGAATATTTTTTATGAATAGAAATTCTGGTATTAAGGTTATTGGCTGTCTTATATTGGTTTTGCACAACTTTATATTGATTTATTGTTTTCATAAAAACCACCATTATTTTTTTATAGTCATTTTATCGCATATATATGAAAATGTAAAGAAATTTTATGATATGAAAACTTTTTCTTAAAAGCTTGCGTCGAGAAAGATTCTATATTATAATAAAATGGAAAATAAAAAATAATTTGGCTGATAGAAAAGCAGAAGAGAGGGAATCATGAAGAAAAAATGGATTACGTTTTTAATGACAGCTATTGTGGCAGCCAGTGTAGTGACAGGATGTAAAAAGGAAGAAAAAGAACAGACACCAACAGAACCTACTCCTACTACACAAGTGCAAGTGACACCTGCAGAATCGACTACACAACCGCAGCCAAGTGCAACAAAAGCTCCAGTAGAAAAGGCAGATGTAAGGTATAAAAGAGTGAGTGTACACGATCCATCAGTTATTAAGGTAGAAGATACCTATTATATTTTTGGTTCACATATGGCATGGGCAAAAAGTAAAGATTTAATGCAGTGGGAAACATTTCAGACCAATATCAACAGTAAATATAAAGAAATCTTTCAAGAGCCATGGGAATCTTATGCAAAAACAGATTCCAATCCAGAGGTAAAGGGAAATTTATGGGCTCCTGATGTAATTTATAATGAAGCTATGAAAAAATATTGTATGTATATGAGTGTGAATGGTAATGACTGGAATTCTGTAATTGTACTTTTAACAGCAGATAATATAGAGGGTCCTTATGAATATGTTGGTCCAGTAGTTTATTCCGGATTTAATACAGTAACTCATCCTGCAGAAAAGACAGATATCTATAAGGTATTAGGAGAGGGAGCAGATTTAATAAGATATCAATCCACTAAAAATACAAAATTAAATGCAATCGATCCTTGTGTCCTTTATGATGATGAAGGCACTCTTTGGATGACATTTGGGTCTTGGTTTGGCGGAATTTATATGTTAAAACTAGATGCCAATACAGGACTGCGTGATTATACAACTACCTATACTACAGTTCCAAATGAATCAGATCAGTATTATGGATATAAACTTGCTGGAGGTTTTGAAGTATCTGGTGAAGGACCATATATTTTAAAGGTAGGGGATTATTATTATCTATTTCTTTCTTACGGCGGATTGACAGCAAGCGGTGGATATCAAATGAGAGTTTTCCGTTCTGAAAAAATTACAGGACCATATGTAGATCAGACTGGTAATCCTGCTATTTATAAAAGTAATGTCAATAATCTATTTTCTGAAATTGGGATTCGTATTATGTCTTCTTATAAATTTACCGCAAATATTGAAACACACGTTGCACAAGGACACAATTCTGTTTTTGTCGATGATGATGGAAAGATCTTTTTAATTTATCATACTCGTTTTGCAGGTGGAAAAAATGGAATTGAGGAAGCTCATGAAGTACGTGTTCAGCAGCTTTTTGTCAATCAGGATGGATGGCTGATTTCAGCACCTTATGAATATTCAGGGGAAACTTTAGAAAAGGAAGGATATGAAGAGGAGCAGCTTTTAGGAGAGTATGAATTGGTTATTCATAATCCGAAAGCTTATTATCAGAAAACAGGTACGAAACAGATTGGAATTATTAAAACACAAAATATTACACTTAATCAAGATAAAACAGTTTCTGGTGATGTAACAGGAACATGGAGTTATACAGAAAATACTTCCGAGATGACTATTACAATTAATGGGGTAGAGTATAAAGGTTACTTTTTAAAACAGGCAACCGAAGGAGTACATAAAATAGTAATGACATTTACTGCACTTGGAAATAATGTTTGTGTATGGGGAAGTAAAAAATAAAATGAAAGTACTTGCCAAATCAGGTTTGTTTGGTATATGATAGGATGAGAACTGAAAAGAATTAAAGAGGTGGAAAATTGGAAGCGTTGAATGAGAAATTAATTGATGATCAACTATTATATGCTTTACTAAATGGAGCAGAAAGTCCAGTCAAACCAGAAAATAAAGAAAATGCCAAGCAAACTGAAAAAGTTTATGAGATTCCCCAAAAAGGAAAGGAACCAGCAAAAACGACTTCACAAAAAAAGAGCGAACCAATTCTATCTCCTTTACCAAAAGAAAAGGACTTCAAGTCGGTAAAAGAAGAAGAGAACAATCGTCGTATAGAACGAAGAGAATTAGTTTCTTCAGGAAAGGATACAGTAACAGTAATTACAAAAGGGACTAGAATTGTTGGAAATATTTCTTGTGATTGTTCGCTAGATGTATTAGGAAGCGTTTACGGAGATATTGAATGTTTTGGAAATTTAACAATTTCGGGAATAGTCAATGGGAATTTAAAAGCAAAAGAAATTTATGTAGATACAGATAGGCTGCAGGGGAACATTCAAAGTGAAGGAAGTATAAAGATCAGTGTTGGTACTGTTGTGATTGGTGATATGAAAGGAACTTCAGGAATTATTGCTGGAGCAGTAAAAGGAAATATTGATATTAATGGTTCTGTTTTTTTAGATTCAACAGCGATTATTAAAGGAAATATTAGAGCAAAGTCCATTCAGATGGATGCAGGGGCAGTAGTAGAGGGATATTGTTCTTTTAGTTATGCTTCTGTTGACATTGATAATATTTTTGAATAGGAAAGGAATTCTAATTGAAATATGAAAAAGTATAAAAGAGTTCTGTTGAAATTGAGTGGAGAAGCACTTGCAGCAGAAAAAAAGACAGGCTTTGATGAACCTACATGTCTTGCTGTTGGAAAACAGGTAAAACAACTCATAGAAGAGAAAATTGAAGTAGCGATCGTAATCGGTGGAGGAAATTTTTGGAGAGGAAGAAGCTCTGAAACGATTGATCGTGTAAAAGCAGATCAGATAGGAATGTTAGCAACCGTGATGAATTGTATTTATGTATCAGAGATTTTTCGCTCACTTGGAATGAAGACTGAAATTTATACTCCATTTGCCTGTACAGGAATGACAGAACTATTCTCTAAAGATAAAGCAGTTCATGCAATGACTACAGGAACAGTAGTCTTTTTGGCAGGAGGTACAGGACATCCATATTTCTCTACGGATACGGCAACGGCACTACGGGCAGTTGAGCTAGAAACAGATATTATTTTAATGGCACGTGCAGTAGACGGGGTTTATGATAGTGATCCAAAAGTAAATCCAGATGCTAAAAAATTTGATATGATTTCATTTGAAGAGGTATTAAACCGCAAATTAGAAATTTTAGATCGAACAGCAACAGTGATGTGTATGGAAAACAAGATGCCATTACTTTTATTTTCACTGAATGAAGAGAACAGTATTGTAAAAAATGGCAGTGGTCAGATTACAGGAACAGTTGTTACAATTGTATAAAGGAGGTTTCGTTATGAACGAAAGAATTATTCCATTTGAAGAAAAGATGAAGAAGTCATTAGACAATTTAAAGGAGGAATATGCTTCAATTCGTGCAGGCAGAGCAAATCCACATTTACTCGATAAGTTAAGAGTTGATTATTATGGACAGCCTTCACCACTTCAATCCGTTGCCAATATCAGTGTTCCAGAAGCAAGAATCATTCAAATTCAGCCATGGGAATCTAAATTGATTAAAGAAATTGAAAAAACCATTTTGGCATCTGATTTGGGATTGACTCCAAGTAATGACGGAAAAGTGATTCGTTTAGTATTTCCGGAATTGACAGAGGAACGCAGAAAAGAACTTGTAAAGGATGTAAAAAAGAAAGCAGAAGGTGCAAAGGTAGCAGTTCGAAATATTCGTAGAGAAGCAAACGATGTAATCAAAAAAGCAGCAAAGAATAATGAAATCTCTGAAGACGAGCAAGATAAGATTGAGGAAGAAATTCAGAAAATAACAGATAAATATATTGCTGATGTTGATAAGGTTATGGAAGATAAATCAAAAGAAGTTCTAACTGTTTAATTCAGAAAGAATTCATTTTGGAACGTGTTGGACAGATCTGATACGTTCCAATTTTATTAGACAAAAACAAAAGTGAGGTAATTTATGGAAGAAGTTCCAAAAAAAATAATACCATGTCATATTGCAGTGATAATGGATGGAAATGGTCGCTGGGCAGCAAAGCGACATATGCCACGTAGTTATGGACATCAACAGGGAAGTAAAGCTGTAGAAAAATTTTGTGAAGATGCGTATCATTTAGGCGTGAAATATGTTACAGTTTATGCCTTTTCTACTGAAAACTGGTCAAGACCAAAAGAAGAAATAGATACTCTTATGGGGCTATTAAGAGATTTTTTAAAAGACTGTATAAAAAAAAGTAAAAAGAATAATATGAGAGTACGAATTTTAGGGGATGTTGCCCGTTTAGATAACGATTTACAGTTTCGGATTGCAGAACTGACTGAGAAAACAAAGGATTATGATGGATTACAATTTCAAGTAGCATTAAATTATGGAGGAAGAGATGAGATCTTACGAGCAGTAAAAAAGACTGTCGCAGCAGTACAAAATGGAACTCTTACAATAGATGACATTACACCAGAGAGCTTTCAGAGATTTTTTGATTCAACAGAGATTCCCGATCCGGATCTTATTATCCGAACAAGTGGAGAACAAAGACTGTCGAACTTTTTACTCTGGCAGTCAGCGTATTCAGAGTTTTATTTTACGGATGTACTCTGGCCAGATTTCAATAAGAAAGAGTTAGAAAAGGCAATTGAGTATTATGGGAAAAGAGAAAGAAGATTTGGAGGCGTGTGATGTTCTGGATTAGATTTCGCAGTTCAGTCATGCTTATGATAATTACTACAGCATCTCTACTTATCGGTAGAGAATTATTGTTTGGAATTCTTGTACTGATTTCTTTAATTGGTATGACAGAACTTTACCAAGTAGTTGGTATGAAAAAATCACTTCCTGCTATGGCTGGATATGTAACATGTCTTATCTATGATGGATTAGTCTATATAAAAAAAGACGAATATTGTTTTCGACTAGGAATTATATTTTTATTAATAGTGATGTTCACATATATCATCTGTTTTCCAAAATATCGTTCAGAACAAATTACGATGATCTATTTTGGTTTTTATTATGTAGCAGTTATGTTAATGTTTATTTATCAAGTTAGAATGGCAAAAGGAGGAGAATATTTAGTTTGGCTGATTTTTATTGGAGCATGGGGTTCCGATACCTTTGCCTATCTGATTGGAAGAAAATTTGGAAAGCATAAAATTGTACCAAAACTTAGTCCAAAAAAGTCAACTCAAGGATGTATTGCAGGAGTTTTTGGAGCAGCGTTTTTAGGATTTTTATTCGCACTCGTATTTTCAAACCATATGAAAGAAATGAAGAATCCTCTATTAGCATTTACCATAATTGGAGGATGTTCTTCTATCATTTCTCAGATGGGCGATTTAGCCGCCTCAGCGATTAAGCGTAATCATGAGATAAAAGATTATGGAACTTTAATTCCGGGACATGGAGGAGTTTTAGACCGTTTTGACAGTATTATCTTTACTGCTCCGGTAGTATACTTCCTATCTCAGATTTTAGTGTGATAGTTTAAGAGTCTACTACAAGGAGGTTAAAAGTGAAAAAAATAGCTATTCTTGGTTCTACTGGATCGATTGGTACACAAACATTACAAGTAGTACAAGAAATGAAGGATATTCAGATAGTAGCTTTAGCTGCAGATAAAAATATTGATTTATTAGAACAACAGATTCGAAAGTTTCATCCTACTTTAGTAGGAGTTTTTGACGCTAAAGCAGCAAAACAGTTAAAGGAAAGAAATTTAAATGTAGAAATTTATTCTGGAATGGATGGATTAATTAGCTGTGCAGCAGAGTCTGATGCAGAAATTGTTATCAGTGCTGTAGTTGGAATGATTGGAATTATTCCTGTAATGAAGGCAATAGAAAAAGGAAAAGATATTGCACTTGCAAATAAGGAAACACTTGTAACAGCAGGACATTTAATTTTGCCAATGACAAAACAGTATGGAGTAAAATTACTTCCTATTGATTCAGAACATTCGGCAATTTTTCAATGTTTAGAAGCTGTATGTAAAGAGCAAAAGATACAAGATGCAGTCAGTAAAATCTTATTAACTGCTTCCGGTGGTCCTTTTCGTGGCAAAAAAAGAGAGGAGTTAAAAGATATTACAGTAGAACAGGCATTAAAACATCCAAATTGGTCTATGGGAAAAAAGATCACGATTGATTCATCTACTATGGTAAATAAAGGATTAGAGGTGATGGAAGCACACTGGCTGTTTGGGCTTTCTCCAGAACAGATTGAAGTAGTAATTCAACCTGAAAGTATTATTCACTCAGCAGTTGAACTTATCGATGGGGCAGTTCTTGCTCAACTTGGAGTACCAGATATGCGGCTTCCAATTCAATATGCTATTACGTATCCAGAACGGACTATTTTATCTGGAAAGCGAATTGACTTTTTTGAATTAGGAAAAATTACTTTTGAACGACCGAATTTTTCTGAACTTCCGGGACTTTCTTTAGCATATGAAGCGATAAAACAAAAGGGAAGTATGCCAACTGTCTATAATGCCGCTAATGAATGTGCAGTGGAAAAGTTTTTGAATAGAGAAATTCCATATTTAGCAATAACTGATTTAATTGAAGCAGCTATGGGAAGACATCATAGAATAGAGAATCCTTCTCTTTCTCAGATTCTTGATACGGAAGCGGAAACCCGTGGGTGGGTAGAAATAGAAGCAAAAACTCGCTATGCACAAGAAATAAGTTGAGAAATGGAGAGTAATGTAAAATGAATATCATTATAGCAATTTTAATATTTGGATTGGTGATTATTTTTCATGAATTCGGGCACTTTATCTTAGCGAAAAAGAATGGAATTACAGTAACCGAGTTTTCACTGGGAATGGGACCTAGACTTGCTAGTTTTGTAAAGGGAGGAACAAGATATTCCTTAAAACTTTTTCCGATTGGTGGTTCATGTATGATGCTCGGAGAAGACGAAGAGGTCAGTGATCAAGGTGCATTTAATAGTAAAGGAGTTTGGGCAAGAATTTCAGTAATTGCAGCAGGACCTATTTTTAATTTTATTCTTGCATTTTTATTATCCCTTATTATGCTTGGATTGATTGGATATGATTCTCCTTATATAACAAATGTCTCTGAAGAGGGGCCGGCTGCCAAGGCGGGTTTACAAACAGGAGATATCATCACTTCGATCAATGGAAGTAAAATTCATTTTGGAAGAGAAGTTCAGATGTATTATTACTTTCATACCATTCAGCCAGGAGATGAATTAGAAATTGACTATAAAAGAGATGGAAAAAAGTACAGCACAAAATTAGTAGTAGAACAAATGGCACTCTACCAGTTAGGCTTTACGTATGTTTCAAATGAAACAGCTGCACAAATTGAACAGATTGCAGAGGGAGGCGCATTAGAAGCAGCTGGATTTAAGGCGGGGGATGTGATCACCGCAATTAATGGTGTACCGATTGCAAGTGGAAAGGAATTAGCACTTTATTTTAATGAAAATCCGTTAAATGGATCGGCTATTACAATTAATTATATTAGAAACAATCTGGATTATTCTGTTGAAGTAACTCCAAATGTAATTCAAAATTATACAACAGGTTTTAATTATAATCTCTACTCTCAAAAAACCAATGGATTAAATGTTATAAAATATAGTTTTTTTGAAGTAAAGTATTGGATTTCTTCTACTATTAAAAGCCTTGGTATGATGTTTCAGGGAAAAGTTTCAACCAGTGACTTAGGAGGACCAGTCCGAATTGTAAGTGAAATTGGCAAGGTAGTAGACACTTCTAAAAAGTATGGAGCACTCAATTTAATTATTCAATTAATTAATTGGTGTGTACTGTTAAGTGCTAATTTAGGAGTGATGAATTTGCTTCCAATTCCAGCATTAGATGGGGGAAGATTACTGTTTCTATTGATTGAAGCAGTACGTGGAAAGCCAATTGACAGAGAAAAAGAGGCTTATGTGCATATGGCAGGTTTTGTTATGCTAATGGTGCTAATGGTATTTATCTTTTATAATGATTTGAAAAATTTGTTCTTTTAAGAATTAGAAAGGAAGAAATGATGGATCGAAAACAGACCAAACAGATACAGATCGGTTCCCTCACTATTGGAGGCGGAAGTGAGATTAAAATTCAATCCATGACAAATACAAAAACGGAGGATACGACTGCTACAGTGGCCCAGATTTTAGAGTTAGAAACAGCAGGATGTGATATCATTCGATGTGCAGTTCCTACCATGGAAGCAGCCGAAAGTCTTTCAGAGATTAAAAAAAAGATTCATATTCCACTTGTAGCAGATATTCATTTTGATTATCGTCTAGCAGTTGCAGCAATGAAGCATGGGGCAGATAAGATTCGAATTAACCCTGGAAATATTGGTTCAAGAGAGCGGTTACAAGCAGTAGTAGACACAGCCAAAGAAAGAAATATTCCAATCAGGGTAGGTGTCAACAGTGGTTCTCTAAAAAAGGAAATTTTAGAAAAATATCAAGGTGTAACAGCAGAAGGTTTGGTAGAAAGTGCAATAGAACAGGTACATCTAATCGAAGAATTTGGATATGACAATTTGGTAATTAGTATTAAATCTTCTAATGTGATGATGTGTGTACAGGCACATGAATTGATCGCAAAAGAAACCAATTATCCACTACATGTTGGCATTACCGAAGCAGGAACAAAATTAGCAGGAACTATAAAGTCTTCCATTGGATTAGGACTTATTTTAAATCAGGGAATTGGAGATACCATTCGTGTGTCTTTAACTGCATCTCCTATAGAGGAGGTAAAAGCAGCTAAATTGATTTTAAAGACACTTGGACTTAGAAGAAAAGGGGTAGAATTGATATCATGTCCGACTTGTGGGCGTACTAAAATTGATTTAATTGGTCTGGCGCAACAGGCGGAAGAATTAGTGGAGCAATATGATTTTCCATTAAAGATTGCAGTGATGGGATGTGCTGTGAATGGTCCAGGAGAGGCAAGAGAGGCTGATTTTGGAATCGCAGGAGGAAATGGCGAGGGAATTTTATTTTGTAGAGGAGAGATTTTAAGAAAAGTTCCAGAAGAAGTACTATTATCAGAGTTAAAAAAAGAACTAGATGCTTATGCTAAAAAGAGGAGCTGAAAAAATGCGTTTTTTTGACATTTTTGATACGTTGAAAGTGGATGAAGTATTAAAAAATCTGTTTAAAGAAGTAGAAATAGAAAAAGTTTCAACTTCTAAGCAGATGAATGAAATGGTAATTCATATAAAAAGTAACCATTTAATTGAACGACGTATGATACAAAGAATGGAAGTTTTATTACAAAAACAATTTTTTTTAAGGACAAGACGTACCATTCAGCTCAAAGAAGTATTTACACTTTCTGTTCAATATAATCCAGAAAGTTTATGGGGAGTTTATAAAGAAAGCTTTTTTATGGATCTTATGGAACAAAGTATATTGGACTATCAGATCTTAAAATCTGCCCAAATAAATTTTGAGGGAAATATCATCTATCTAAAAATTGTGGACAGTTTTATCAGCCAAAGCAGAATAATAGAAATTAAGCATTATTTAGAAAAAACGTATCAGGAGCGGTTTGGATTTGAAATACAAGTCACACCTGAATTTTATAAACCAGAAGAAGAGATAGAAGTTCCAGAATATGAATATGTTAAAGTAAACGAGAAAGAAAAAGAAAATATTTCTGATACAAATTTGTCATATCCTGTTGCGAGTAAAAAATCTGTAGATATCAATGAAAAGAAAGAATTAGAGAAGAAAGATCCAGAAAAAGGTTTCGTAAAGAAAGTAATATATGAAAAAGGAAAGTTTTCAGATAAAAAACGTCTACCAGATGATCCAGATATTATTTATGGACATACTTTTGAAGGAGAAACAACAGCAATTCAGGAAATTCAAGATGAAGTTGGCGAAGTAATTGTTCATGGAAAAATGTTATCCTATGAAGAACGAGAACTAAAAAATGAAAAATTTCTAGTTATTTTTTCTATTACCGATTTTACAGATACAATTAGTGCAAAAATTTTTGTAAAAAAGGATCAGATTGATAGAGTAAGAGAATTCCTTCGAAAAGGAATGTTTATAAAAGTAAAAGGAATGGCAGTATTAGATCACTATGATAAAGAAATATCGATTGGTTCCATTACAGGTATCAAAAAGATTGATGATTTTACAAAAAAGAGAACAGATACTTCTGCATTAAAGAGAGTGGAACTACATGCACATACAATGATGAGCGATATGGATGCTGTAGTGGATCCTACCGTTTTGATAAAAACAGCATTTAATTGGGGAATGTCATCAGTAGCAATCACCGATCATGGATGTGTACAGGCATTTACCGAAGCTTCTCATGCGCTAAATCCAAAAGATTATAAAGATGATGAAGAAAAAATGAAACGTGCAAAAGAGTTTAAAATCATCTATGGAATGGAAGCTTATGTAGTAGATGATATGAAAGAAATTGTTGTGAATGACAAAGGACAGACTTTAGAAGATCCTTGTGTCGTATTTGATATTGAAACTACAGGTTTTGGCCCAGTAAAAGATAAAATTATTGAGATTGGAGCAGTAAAGTTAATAGATGGAACAGTGACAGAAAAATTTTCTACCTTTGTGAATCCAGAAATTCCAATACCATTTGAAATTGAGAAATTGACTGGAATCAATGATGAAATGGTTCTTTCCTATCCAAATATTGAAATAATTTTACCTCAGTTTTTAGAATTTTGTAAAGGCTGTGTATTGGTTGCTCATAATGCGTCTTTTGATGTTGGATTTATTAGTAAAAAGGCAGAAGCTATGCAGATTGCAACTGATTTTACAGTAGTGGATACCGTAGGTCTTGCAAGAGTTTTACTTCCGGATCTAAGTAAATATAAATTGGATACTGTAGCAAAAGCAGTAGGAGTTTCTCTGGAAAATCATCATCGTGCTGTGGATGATGCAGGATGTACAGCCGAAATTTATATAAAATTTATTCAGATGCTAAAAGAGAAAGGAGTTTATACACTTTCTCAAATCAATAGTACAGAGGAAATCTCTGCTTCTGCTATTAAAAAGATGCCTACTTATCATGCAATTATATTGTGTAAAAACGACTTAGGACGTGTAAATTTATATCGGTTAGTATCATATTCCCATCTGGAATATTTTCAAAGACGTCCAAGAATTCCAAAAAGTTTGCTAAATCAATATAGGCAAGGGTTAATAATTGGTTCTGCATGCGAAGCGGGAGAACTCTATCAGGCATTTTTAAGAAATGAGTCAAAAGAAGAGATTGATCGTCTAGCTAGATTTTATGACTATTTTGAAATTCAGCCATTGGGAAATAATGAGTTTATGATTGAAAGTGATAAATATGATATTAGCTCACGTCAAGATCTGATTGACATTAATAAAAAAATTATTGCTCTTTCAGATGAGTTTAAAAAATTAACTGTGGCGACTTGTGATGTACACTTTCTCAATCCAGAAGATGAGGTTTATCGTAGAATTATTATGTTCTCCAAAGGATTTGATAATGCCGATCATCAGGCTCCTTTATTTCTTAGGACAACAGAAGAAATGTTAGAAGAATTTTCTTACCTCGGAGAGGAACGTGCAAGAGAAGTTGTTATCACAAATACAAATAAAATTGCGGATATGATTGAAAAAATTTCTCCCGTTCGACCAGATAAATGTCCGCCAGTCATTGAAAATTCCGATCAGACGTTACGAACCATCTGTTATAATAAGGCACATTCGATGTATGGAGAAAAATTGCCAAAACAAGTAGAAGAAAGATTAGAACATGAATTACATTCCATTATTACTAATGGATTTGCAGTGATGTATATTATTGCCCAAAAGTTAGTTTGGAAATCGAATGAAGATGGATATTTAGTAGGCTCTCGTGGTTCAGTCGGTTCTTCTTTTGCTGCAACCATGGCGGGAATAACAGAAGTTAATCCTTTACCGCCGCATTATTACTGCCCTAATTGTTTTTATTCTGATTTTGAATCAGAGGCAGTTACACAGTATGCAGCAAGCTCTGGGTGTGATATGCCAGATCGAAACTGTCCAGTCTGTGGTAAACTTTTAAGTAAAGATGGTCATAATATTCCATTTGAAACATTTTTGGGATTTAACGGAGATAAAGAACCAGATATTGACTTGAACTTTTCAGGAGAATACCAGAGTAAAGCTCATGATTATACTGAAATTATTTTTGGAAAAGGACATACATTTCGAGCCGGAACAATTGGTACACTAGCAGATAAAACAGCTTTTGGCTATGTAAGAGGGTATTATGAAGAACATCAGCAAAAAAAGAGACTAGCAGAAGTAGCACGGATAGCAGAAGGCTGTGTTGGAGTTCGAAGAACCACCGGGCAGCATCCGGGCGGAATTATTGTTCTTCCTCATGGAGAGGAGATCTATTCCTTTACTCCTGTACAACATCCTGCAAATGATATGACTACCAAAACAGTCACCACACATTTTGATTATCATTCGATTGATCATAACTTGTTAAAATTAGATATTTTAGGGCATGATGATCCGACGATGATTCGTATGTTGGAAGATATTACGGGAATAGATGCCAAACAGATCCGTATGGATGATGCAAAAGTATTATCTTTATTTGAGTCAACACAAGCACTTGGGATTAAACCAGAAGATATTTGGGGATGTGACTTAGGAAGTTTAGGGTTACCAGAACTGGGAACTGATTTTGTCATGCAGATGTTACGAGATACAAAACCAAAGAGTTTTTCTGATATGATTCGTATTTCTGGACTGTCCCATGGAACAGATGTATGGTTAAATAATACACAGACTCTGATTGCAGAGGGAAAGTGTACTCTTTCTACTGCGATTTGTACCAGAGATGATATTATGACTTATTTAATATCTATGGGAGTAGAAAATGGACATGCTTTTAAAATTATGGAAAGTGTTCGAAAAGGAAAAGGACTAACAGAAGAAATGGAACAGGAAATGACTGCAAATAAAGTTCCAGATTGGTATATTTGGTCATGTAAACGAATTAAATATATGTTTCCGAAAGCACATGCCTGTGCCTATGTTATGATGGCATTTCGAATTGCCTATTTTAAAGTATACTATCCACTTGCCTATTATGCCGCTTACTTTTCTATTCGTGCGACAGCATTTAATTATGAATTGATGTGTCAGGGAAGAGAAAAGTTAGAGTTTTATATGGCAGAATTTAAACGGCGAGCTGCCTCGAACGATTCAACAGTAAAACTTTCTAAAAAGGAAGAAGATACTTTAAAAGATATGAAAATCGTACAGGAGATGTATGCAAGAGGATATGAATTTCTTCCTATTGATATTTATAAGGCAAAAGCGCATACCTTTCAAGTAATAGAAGGCAAATTAATGCCAGCACTTTCTACTATTGATGGATTGGGGGATAAAGCAGCAGATCAAGTAGTAGATGCTGCCGCAGCAGGAAAGTTTCTTTCGAAGGACGATTTTAAGACTCGTAGTAAAGTCAGTGGAACAGTAGTAGATACTATGGAAGCATTAGGATTACTGGGGGATCTGCCTGCAACAAATCAGATTTCTTTTATGGATTTTTTGATGTAAATAAAATGAAATTATATACAGTTAAAAAAAACAAAAAAATTAGAAAAAAAGCTTGCATTTTTGTCTGAGATGGTGTATGATAGTGCTTGTAATTAATGAGGCTCATTGGTCAAGCGGTCAAGACGTCGCCCTCTCACGGCGAAAACAGCGGTTCGATTCCGCTATGAGCTGTTTTTTGATAGAATAAAAAGCTTGGATTTTTCTTCCAAGCTTTTTTGCTGTTCTTTATTTTAAACAACCAAGCATCTTTTCTAAAATAGAAACATGTAGTTTTTCATCTAAGATAATCCGCTGTAAAATTGCTGTAATTGCCGGATCTTGAATATGTGCAGTCTGATTTTCATATTTTTCAATCGTTGTCAGTTCTGCATTGAGTGCATTTTTTAATAAAACAGGAAGGTGTTTTGGATATTGATTGTATCCCGGACTCCAGTAAACTTTCGAACGTCTTGAAATAGTCCAAAGTCTTGGATCTTCTCCTAGTAGGCAGGCAAGTTTTCCGAAAATTTCTAAATGGTGCATTTCTACAATACTAATTTTGTGAAACGCTTCTGATAGCTCATTGCCACATTCTTCTGTTATGAGACGATTATAAAAATATAATGAAACCGCTGACATTTCCGATCTCTGTCCTCCAACATTATCTAACATCCATGCAGCATATTTTGGATTACGCTCATGAACACAGACAGGAGGATAGGGAGCATTAGCAGCATATTCAATAGATGTGTTTTCCTGCATAGGCAATTCCTTTTTTTTATATCCTATGTAGGAAAACAAAAACTATGAAAAAAATTTGTTTCAATTCACTTGCGACAGTTAAGAGCAAGACAATGATGTGGATTCTTCATATACTTGTTCCTAGCAATTCCTCCCCTACCTAAGAGGAAGGGGAATCCTTGCTGTTAATTGTTAAACTTAATGGCAGCCGTGACCTCTACTACTTCCACAATGTCCACGTCTTGAACTATGATGACTTGTAGTATGCCAAGAATGACCATCTGTAGCACAATGTCCCATACAGATGATACCATCATGTTCATGTTCTGTTGTAAGATAGCAGCCGTCTACATCACAGGCAACATGCCAGTCACATCCGTCATCCAGAAAATGACCATCATAGCAAACGCCATCATGCCAATGATCTTTCATGATATTACAGTCTTCTATCGTACAATGAGGAAGAGCTGTGGCAGTAGTTTTTACAGTTTTTGTAGTCTTTGCAGCTGCAGGTACAGCAATACTGCCCCCTACAGTGAAGATAAGTGCACAGGCAAATAAAGATGCAGCTAATTTTTTGTGAATCATGATTAAAATCCCTTCTTTCTTTTTATTTTGTAAGAAACAAACACTCTGTTCTTTCAATAAAAAATATGATATAATATAATTGGCTGTGATAAGTTTCTTACATAAATAGAATACGAAGGAAGTAATCGGATTTCATAGGGTAAGAAAAAATTTTTAAAAATTTTTCTTATCTGGAGGAGTAGGAGTGAAAAATTTAGAAAATCAGATACAGAAAGCACAAACGAATGTGAAGGAGCGAGATCGGCTATTAACAGAGTATCTGCCCTTTATTAGAAAGCAGATTTCTGGATTTTTGGGTCATGGTTTAGAATATGAAGATCTTCAAAGTATTGCAATGTTGGTATTTGTAAACTGTATTTATCAATATGAAGAAAATAGAGGTGCTTTTTTATCTTTTGCCAGTAGATGTATTCGAAATCGTTTAGTAGATGAACTACGAAAACAAAAAGCCTATCAATCCCATCTCTTTCCGATTGAGAAGGAAGAGGAAGAACAGATACAGACTACATCAGAGGCAGTTTGTATATATAATCGATATCGGGAACAAGAGGCATTAAAGGAAGAAATTTTATGTCTTACAGAAAGTCTTAAAAATTATAAAATTTCATGGAATGAATTATCCATTATTTGTCCAAAACAGAAACGTTCCAGACAACAATGTAACTACCTTGCAAGGTTATTAATAGAAAATGAAAAATGGAAACAGGACTTTCTTACAGATCAAAAATTGCCTAGAGCACAGCTTGCAAAAATGGCAGGTATTTCTGAAAAGACTATTGAAAAACATCGAAAATATATTGTAGCTGTGACATTGATTTTATTAGGGGATTATCCTTCCATCAAGTCATTTCTTCCATAAAAATGTTACAGCATGGAGGTAAAAAGTGAAAACAGGAATTGTTTTAAACATATCAGATGGAAATGCACAAATTTTACTGGCAGGTGGAAAATTTCAGACTGTCCGAGCAAGAGAAGGATGGCAGATAGGAGATTTAGTGCTGTTAAAAGACAGAGCATCTTGGAAATTAAAACTTGCAGCAATAGGATGTGCTGCTATCATTTGTATTGGATTATTTGGTTTCTTTTTTGTTCAAAAGGCAGCAGTAATCAGTTTAGATGTAAATCCATCTGTTGAAATTGTATTAAATCGTCTACATCGTGTAATAGAGGTTCGAGCACTGAATGAAGAGGGATATGAATGTATTAGAGGATTAAAGATAAAGTATAAAAACTATATAGATGCAGTAACAGAAGTATTAGAGAAAGAAAAGGAATACGGATATTTAGAAAATAATCCTTTGATTGTTTTAACTGTATGGGCAAAAAAAGAGAAGAATGAAAATATTTTGTTATGGGAATTACATCGGGTAGTATCTGATGTAATGTTACAAGAAAATTTAGAATGTTATACTGTTAAGGAAGATATTTTAAAAGCAGCGAAAGAGTTTAAGGTGACAGCAGGAAAATATATCTATTTAAACAAATTAAAAGCAGCGAATCCAAATTTATCTATAGAAGATAACTGTAATAAAAGTATCATACAATTAAAAGAAGAGTTAGAAGAGTATAATATACCAGATAATGATATGACAATACTAGAACCGTCAATAGAACCATCAATAAAACCATCAATAGAACCATCAATAGAACCAACCCCAACTCCAGAATTATGGAAAGATCATCATGGAAGTGGACACCATATAGAATAGTAGGAGGAAAGTTATGAAACTGACACAATTAAAGTGTCCCGCTTGTAATGCAACCTTGCGGGTACTAAAAGAAAATTCTTCTATTGCTGTTTGTGATTATTGTGGACTTCAATATTTAATCGAAACAGATGCAGGAGGAATACAATGGGTACATCCACAGGGACAGCCCACAAAAAAAACACAAAAAGAAGCACCACAGCAGCAAGAAAATTCTAATAAAGACAGTATTGGAAAGAAAATCGTTTCAGGTGTGATTTTTTTAATTGCTATACTAATTTCCTTTAGCAGTTTAATAAAGCCAAAAGTAAAGAAAGATTTTAAGGAACAGGTAGAGCAGGGAGCCAAAAGTAATTCAGTAACTATGATAGTTAAAACAGAGACAGTTATAAATGGTATTTTTGCAGATATGGCAGAAGAAGTATTTCATAAAAGCAGGGAAAAAATTACAGAGGAAGAATTAAAACAATTTCAATGGATTACTTTAACTACTACAAAAGATATCGTAAAAGTAGGATATAGTTTTGAAAATCCTTATGAAAAACAAGATGCCAAATTAAATTATTTAGAGTTTGCTCGTTCAGAGGTAGTATTAGATTATTCTGTACTTACAAATTTTTCTGGGTTAAAAAAGTTAGAACTAGACGGAACTTTGCCGAAAGGAGCATTAAAAGGACTTTCTTTGATAGGCTTATCCTGCAAAGCGGATAACTTACAAGAACTTGCAGAGTCCTTAGATACTCCAGAGCAGCTTAGAGAATTAGCAATTTCCTATGGAATAGAAACGTTGGCTGGACTTCAAAAATTTTCAGGACTTCAAATATTAAATCTTGCAAATGGAAGAAATTTAACAGAATTAAAAGAACTGGCAAGTTTACCAAAGTTACAGAGCCTAACCATTTTATCTTGTGATAAAATTACAGATTATTCTATGATTGCTATATTATCTGATTTAACAGAATTAAAAATAGGAGCAGATAGTTTAAGAAGTATTAATTTTATAAGTAGTCTACAAAAGTTAAAAAATTTATCTATTGTAGAAGCAGATTTACTAAATGTAGATGAATTAAAAAAGTTAAAAAATCTGACCAGTTTAACACTTGAGGATATTAGTAATTTACAGGACTTAAAGGGAATTGAGAGTTTAACAAATCTGACGGAGCTTTCTTTGGAAGTACCTTATGCTTGTAGTGAACCAAATTTAACACAGCTTACTTCTTTAAAGAAACTTACTATTTCTGGAATGAAGAAAAGTTCATTTTTACGTTCTTTAACACAGTTAGAGGAATTAAATCTTAGTTCATGTGAAGTTGAATCTGCTACTGATTTTGCAGGATTAACTTCCCTAACCTCATTAAAAATGCGTAATCTCTATGGAAATATTAATAAATTTTCATTTTTAAATAAATTATCTGCATTAGAAACCTTAGAGTTAAGAGGAAATTTTAATTATGAAGATATTACAACAGTTTTTTTGATCCCAACAATCAAAACACTTCGATTAAATGGAATAGAGGGAGCATTGGATCTGTCTAAGTTAAAAGAAAATCCTTCTTTAACCAGCTTATATTTAGATGGGGCAACCTTTTATGAAAATGTTAAAATAGCCTATGATGGACCATTTACAATGGTAGATTATGATACTATTATATTAGCAAAACATTTAGATATTTTGTCTTATTTTCCAAACTTAGAAATTTTAACACTTGCAGATAATAAGTTGGCAGATCTCAATGCTCTTTCTAGTTTAACAAAGCTCCAAAAATTAGATATTCAAAATAATTATATTACTGATCTCACACCATTAGCTTCTTTAAATGAATTAAAAGAAATTAATTGTATAGGAAATAGCATTGATAATTATCGTGTACTAAAAGATTCTGTTATAATTTTTAAATAACTTATTTTATTCCTCTATTTTTAAAGAAAAGACAGGTTGTGGTAGAGGAGCAGGAATATTAGGCATTTGTGATTCTTGAATACGGCGTTTTTTAAGATAGACAATATGTTCTATAAAAAGGATACTGATAAATACAAAAAAACAAAGAAAAGAAATTTGTTTTCCCTCTGTAAACCAAGGAGCATGATATACTAATTCGATTGTATGTTCTCCGACAGTAAGCGGAAATCCTAAAAAACAAGTGTTTACTAATTCTATTTCTTGTTCTTTGCCATCTACATAAGCAGTAAAACCTAAATCGTAAGGAATACTTGCTGTAAAGTATCCATCTTGTTCCATCATAATTGTTCCAGAAAGGACACTATTTGATCGAATGTTTGTGGTTAGATAAAGAGGAGTAACTGCTTCTGCTGCTTTCTTAATATCAGTAATATCAAGAGAATATAACTCAGGAAAAGAAAATTCATATATACCGGATGAAAATTCTAAATTTAAGTTTCTGTTTGGCATATTTTCTGAAATACTATATACGAAGTCGAAGTTTAAGTTTGGATAAAGCGATTTCTTTTTAGTAAGACGATTTACAATTTTATTAGCAGAAATAACAATATCTTGTTCCTTTGGTTCGTGAAAAAAAGAAAAGGAAAGTAACATAAGTTGTTCATTCAGCGGTTTTGAAAGCGGCAAAGAGAGAGAAAATGGTTTATCAGTAGAAACTAAATAACCTGTCTTTGTATTATTGAGTGGAAATGGAAGAGAAATGGACTCTTTTTTTAAAGGACTTTGGTAATTTTGCATTGTTTTCTTACTTTCAGGTATTTTTGATATAATAATTCGCTCTAATAGTGCCATTGGCTTTTGGGCATCGTTAAGGGTAAGAAATTCTTCCATGCTCATAAGAGAAGAAGATCCCCATGCAATAGGAAAAACAGAAGGGTTTTCATAGAGGTGATATTTTCCCTGTGCTGCAATTTCTTTATATCCTGCCAAAGAACCATCTTCACTGATTACATAACGAACCCCCATCAGTGTTTGAAACAGTAAATTTTTAGAGTCTGTACAAGTAATATGATTTGTACTGCTTTGGGCATTTCCAATAAAAGAATGATGTAGTTGATTATAATTAGTATGATAAGTAGAAGAGTATAGTGAGGTACGCCAAAGTTTAGAATCAGGAATATAGTTACAGGATTCTTTTGTATTGGTAAAATCATTAAATCGACTAAAATTAGTTTTCATTTGACTGGTTAGTTCTGTAAGCAGTTTTTGCTTTTCCATACTGTAAATTTCGTCGTTTTGTTTTTTTGTCACTAAAGAATCACTAAAATTAACAAAAAGACAGATAGTAAAACAAATAAGACAAGACGGAAAGTAGTACCAAAAAAAGTTTTGACGTTTATGACCATATTGACTGAAAAAAATAACGATTGCACACTCTGCGATAAAAGCAAACCAAAAAATACTTCGATCGAAAAGAAGAAGCAAAATAAGAAAAATGATTAAAGGTATTTTTTCTTTACCTTGAAGCACAGGAAGGGACTGTTCAGCATAGGAAAAATAAAATCCTGTGATCAAAGAAAATAGTGGAAGAAATGGAATAAATACTTTACCACGCAAATATAGTCCACCGTTTAAAAGATATAAAACGGCAGGAATAGAAAATAGGGTGATAAGAAGTATAATAAAAATTCGATCTCCTGACTGATTACGATAAAATAAATATAACATAGAAAGAAGACAAATTGCTGTCAAACCAACACCATAAGGATTGTATAATAAGTTTTCTAAAGAAAACTTTGGAACAAATAGTGTAAATATAGAAGCAGAGGAGGAATCATTACTTCGTCCCTGAAGGATACCGCCAAGGGAGGGCAAAAGTAAAAAGGCAGCACATCCGACAGGAATAATAAGACGAAGAGCAAAAGAAAGTCCAGCATAAATCCACTGTTGAAGTTGTCTTTTACGACTTTGTAAACGAAGAGCTGTTCCATTAATATGGGCATACATATAAATACCATATACAGTGATTACGAGTAATCCACCGACACTAAAAAAATAGCTGGTCAGGATCATGAAAAAAATACTAACCATAAGTAATGAACTTTTTTTTCGTTCAAAAAAGCGATCGACACCAAAAAGTGCAATCAACAAAAAAGGCATATAATTCACAAACATGATCTGTTTGTGGCTGTGATAGAGAAAAGCAGAAGAAAATTGAAATAAAAATGAAGCTATGAATGCTGCTTTTGCTGAAATTTTATGATGCCGAACCCAAAGATAGCACAGTATTCCACTTACAACTGCTAAAAGCATAGAAACAAAAGAAATATAAACAGTCATAGGGACTTTTGGAAAAAGGTAGGACAGCAAAATAATAGGACTAAATAATCCATAATAGGAAAAATGAAAAAGATTCTGACCTGCACCAAGCTGTGGTGCAAATTCTGTAAATAAAGTTCCTGTTTCATAAAATTGATTTCGGAAATACTCTGGAAGAACACTATGTTGATTTATCCAATCTACATTAGAGCCAAATAAATATTTTCCATGCGTAAGTAATATTACAAATATAAGAGTGGCCGAAGTTAATAATAATATAAAATAAATATCTGTATGTTTTCGAGTCATTCTAGTTGCCTCACCTTCTAAATAAATTCATAGGCAAATGTAACAGACATTTCTTTAAAATTTACGTGGTAAAAACGAAAAAAATTCTTAATATAGAAATTATTAAGAAAATCATTAGAAAATTTATCAGGTTTCCCAAAGGAAGCTTCCACAAACAGATATATAATAAAAGTTTAAGGAGGTTAAGTGTGAAGAAAAACAACAGAAAAAAGAAATGGATTTGTCTGGTGATATTTGGAGTATGTCTGGCAGGAATTTTTTTAATTTTATGTTATCCGAAGGGACATCCAGTCACAAAGGAACAATTAGACTCTCTACCACTTGATGGGATAGAACATCTTATGATTATAGCCCACCCAGATGATGAAACTTTTTGGGGTGGATCACATCTGTTAAAAGAAAAATATTTTGTAGTATGCCTTACAAATGGGACATCCAATACTAGAAAACAGGAATTTATTAAGGCCGTCACTCTAACAGGTTCAGTACCACTTATTTTAAATTACCCAGATAAACAGTTTGGAATTCGAAGTCGTTGGTTTGGACATAAAAAACGAATACAAAAAGATATTAATTTTTTACTTTCTTATAGAGATTGGAAACAAATTGTAACACATAATCCAGATGGGGAGTATGGACATATTCATCATAAAAAAATAAGTAAGTTTGTGACAAAAGCTTTAAAAGAAAAAACAAAACTTTTTTATTTTGGTATGTATTATTCAAAAAATTTTTTTGAAAACAATACCAACCAAAAAATCGAATCTATTTCAGAAGAAGAGTTTCAAAAAAAGATGCAGATAGTAAAATGTTATACCTCTCAAGAAAAAGCGGTTCGTCTGTTTTCTCATATGTTTCCCTATGAAAATTGGATTCCTGCAAAGGAGTGGGAGAATAGAAAGTAAAAAATAAATAAATTGACAAACCTATTTCATAAATTTATAATATTTAAATAAAGAATTAAGACAATAAGAAAGGGGCAGGAAGATAAAGTGAAACCATATGGTGTAAATGAACTCAGAAGAATGTATCTGGAGTTTTTTGAAGGAAAAGGACATTTAAAGCTAAAGAGTTTTTCCTTAATTCCTCAAAATGATAAAAGTTTATTACTGATTAATTCTGGTATGGCACCAATGAAGCCATATTTTACAGGACAGGAGATTCCTCCTAGACGTAGAGTAACTACCTGTCAAAAATGTATTCGTACTGGCGATATTGATAATGTAGGAAAAACAGCAAGACATTTGACATTTTTTGAGATGCTTGGAAATTTTTCTTTTGGAGATTATTTTAAAAGAGAGGCGATCCATTGGTCCTGGGAATTTCTTACTGAAACGATTGGATTAGATCCAAGTAGATTATATCCTTCTATTTATTGTGAAGATGAAGAAGCATTTGAGATTTGGACAAAAGAGGTTGGAGTTGCTCCAGAACGAATTACAAAATTTTATCGAGATGAGAATGGAGAGTGTGATAATTTTTGGGAACATGGGGCTGGTCCATGTGGTCCATGTTCAGAAATTTATTATGACAGAGGAGAAAGGTATGGCTGTGGAAAACCGGACTGTAAAGTAGGCTGTGATTGTGATCGCTATATGGAAGTCTGGAATAATGTATTTACTCAGTTTGAAAGTGATGGAAATCATCATTATGAAGAACTGAAACAAAAAAATATAGATACTGGAATGGGATTAGAGCGTCTTGCAGTTGTAGTTCAGGATGTGGATTCTGTATTCGATATTGATACCATGAAAGCAATTCGAGATGAAATTTGTAGATTAGCAGATGTTACTTATGAAACAGATGAAAAGAAAGATATATCTATTCGACTGATTACCGATCACATTCGTTCTGTAACATTTATGACTTCAGATGGAATCTTGCCTTCTAATGAAGGAATGGGCTATATACTGCGCCGTTTGCTGCGCCGTGCTGCAAGACATGGACGACTTCTTGGAATTGAGGGATTATTTTTAGCAAAGTTGTGTGAAACAGTTATTCGAGAGTGTAAAGACGGATATCCAGAGTTAGAAGAAAAGAAAGATTATATTTTAAAGGTTCTTACAGTAGAGGAAGAAAACTTTAATAAAAATATCGATCAAGGACTTTCTATTTTAGCGGAAATGGAAAAAGAGTGTAAGAAAAAAGGTATTACAAAACTTTCAGGTGAAGATGCTTTTAAATTATATGATACCTATGGCTTTCCAGTTGATTTAACTGAGGAAGTTTTGGCAGAAAAGGGATTTGGCATAGACATGGAAGGATTTCATCAGGCAATGGAAATCCAGAAGAAAAAGGCAAGAACTGCACGCAAAACGACAAACTATATGGGAGCAGACGCTACGGTCTATGATATGATTGATCCTGCTATTAGCTCTAAATTTGTCGGCTATGACTGCCTAGAAGGTACTTCTGTGATCAAAGTTTTGACAACGGAAGAAGAAGTAGTCAATGAGATTATTCCTTCCTCACAGCAAGCAACAATTATTGTAGAAGAAACTCCTTTTTATGCAGCAATGGGTGGACAAAGTGGAGATATTGGTATAATACAAGGAAAAGATGCAATATTTACTGTAGTGGATACTATAAAGCTCAAAGGCGAAAAAATTGCACATATTGGTATAGTAGAAAAAGGTATGTTTTGTGTAGGGGATACTGTCAAACTGATAGTAGACAAAGAAAAGCGTCAGGCAGTATGTAAAAATCACAGTGCAACTCATCTATTACATGAAGCACTTCGTCAGGTATTGGGAACACATGTAGAACAGGCAGGTTCTTTAGTAACCCCTGAACGCCTTCGATTTGATTTTACCCATTTTTCGGCAATGACTCCAGAAGAAATTGCAAAGACAGAAGAAATTGTAAATCAAGAGATTGTAAAAAATCTTTCTGTGGTAACAAAAGAAATGGAATTAGAAGAAGCAAAGAAATCAGGAGCAAAAGCACTGTTTCAGGAAAAATATGGGACAAGTGTACGTGTAGTTGAAATGGGAAATTTTTCAAAAGAATTATGTGGTGGTACACATGTGGATAAAACAGGAATAATTACAACATTTAAAATTCTTTCTGAATCAGGTATTGCTGCTGGAGTTAGAAGAATTGAAGCATTGACTTGTGATGGAGTATTTCAATACTATAAAATGATAGAACAAAAACTAAATGAGGCTGCAAAGACAGCAAAGACAGAGCCAGAAGCATTATCCAAAAGGATTGAGGGATTATTAGAAGAAGTAAAGACATTACAAATAGAAAATGAAAAATTAAAAGCAAAACTTGCCAATCAGTCTTTAGGTGATGTGATGAAGCAGGTAAAAGAAGTAAAGGGAGTTTCTGTGTTAGCTGCGAAAGTACCAGATGTGGATATGAATGGTCTTAGAAATTTAGGAGATCAACTAAAGCAGAATTTAGGGGAAGGTATCATTTTATTAATTTCTACTTTGAATGGAAAAGTAAATTTAATGGCAATGGCAACACAGGGAGCAGTGGAAAAAGGGGCTCATGCTGGAAATTTACTAAAACAGATCGCACCAATCGTTGGTGGTGGAGGCGGCGGACGTCCAAACTTAGCACAGGCAGGTGGAAAGAATCCAGATGGAATTGATCAAGCAATCGCACAGGTAGTACAAGTATTAGAAGATCAATTATCGAATTAATTTAAAAGGAGAACAATCCTTCGGAATTGTTCTCCTTTACAAAAACTATCAAAGTATAAGGGGGTTTAACAATGAAAAGAAAAATATTGATAGTATTTTTATTAATATTTATGATGTTTGCACCTGTTATATCTTATGCAGAAGAACAGTTAGAAACAGCGGTTCTTGATGTTAATTCAGTATCTTTAGAAACAACAATACATACAGGAAGTTATGATGAATACGGGAAAAATTGGAATTGGAATAAAGTATCTCCGATTAGTGATTTTATAGATCCCAATAATATTTATACAATAGCATATACAGATGATAAAAATGTATATATATCACATACAGATGATAGTTTAAATATCACAGATACTATTACAATAGAAAAACCAATGGAATTAATTGGAGGCGTATGTTGTGATAAAAACGGTAATTTCTATATTGCCTGTGGACAAAGTGATAAAAAGGGAAAGGGAGGTATTGTTACATTTGCAATTTATCAATATGATTTTACTGGTAAACAAATTGGAAAATGTGAATATAAGACAACTGGCGATGAATGGGATACAAAAATTCCTTTTGATGCCGGAAACTGTGTTATGACATTTAAGGAAGATATTTTGATATGTTCCTATGCAAGAGAAATGTATAATGGTCATCAGTCCAATGATGTATTTTGTGTCAATACTTCTGATATGACAGAAAATACAGACTATGATAGTTATTGCAGTCATTCTTTCAATCAAGCTGTAATTACAACCTCTAATGGAAAGGTGATTTTTGCTGATCATGGAGATGCTTATGCAAGAGGTTTTCAAATTAACTTTAAGTCAGATTCTGTAATGAATGGTCATTATTCGATGGGAATAGTACCATTTCATTTCTATGGAAATATAGGCGATAACTTTACAAATGCAAGATTAACAGGTATAGGAGAACTAGATACAGGAATAGCATTGGTGGGATCGTCAGCAAAATCCATGAAGGAAACATTTAAGAAAGAAAAACAGCAGATGTTTCTTCAAATTATTGATTCTGAAACAGGAGAATCTATTATAAATGCTTCTTCACGTACAGGAACAAGTGGTGAGGATTCTTATACAGATACAGGTATTTTGTGGCTTACAAACAGTACAGATAATACAGAAGTTAGAGCTTCTGCAATGGCAGTGATTGATAAAGATAAGCTCATTGTGATGTGGGAAAAATGGGATAATAATAACTTTGTCAATTCATATTATTCTATTATTTCATCGGATGGAAAAATTTTAAAAGATAGTATTCCAATGCAGCATGCCCGAATGAATGGTGCAGAAGAATTAAAGTATCAGGATGGTTTTGTTTATTGGACATATTCTGAAGGTAAAAATAATACTGCACAGATATATAGACTGGATGTAAATAAAACAAGTAACAATATCTTACTAGATGCCTCTATAACTCTTTCTTCTGAAAGTGTAAAATATACAGGGAAAGCAATTAAGCCTTCTGTTACTGTAACTTATAATGGGAAAAAATTAAAAAAGGATACTAATTATACAGTTTCCTTTGCAGATAACAAAAACATTGGAATAGCAAAAGTTAAAATCACTGGAAAGGGAAAATATTCCGGTACTATTACTAAAACATTTGAAATCATTCCAAAGTCAGTTACTAATTTTAGTGCTAAACTTACTAAAAATAAAATGAAACTGTCATGGAAAAAAGTCAGTCAGGCAACGGGATATGAAATTAGAATAAGAAAATATGCAAAGAGCAGTTCTTTAAAAAAGAATTTAACAGGGGGTTATAGTTATTATACAGAAAAAGATGCGGAATCGGGGACAATATATTATTATATATCTACAGATTCCGATATAACATATCGTACAACAACAAAGACCTCTCTTACTTATACCCAAAAAGGTACAGAAGATAGATTTGTATATTGTATCAGACCATATAAAACAGTCGATGATGTAAAAATTTATGGGGAATGGTCAGATGAATTATATTCCTGGCTATTAAAATAATTTTTCTTGACGAATGAACCTTCTTTATTATATACTATAGACAATAACTATCTGTAGATAGCTTTTGATCAAAGAAATGAAAACACAAAAATTTTACCATGAAGGTAATTTAATCTTCATGGTATTTTTTTGTTAAAAAAGAAAAAAGGAGAAAATTATGAAAAAAAATGAAACATTACGTTTGGTTTTAGCAGGGCTTTTAGCAGCACTTGGAGTGATTTTGCCAAAATTTATTTTGATGTTGCCACTACAGGGGATTGTTTCAATATTAGTACCAGGGGGAAAAATAGGAGAAATCTTACTTCCAATGCACCTTCCAATTCTTTTATGTGGTTTTTTATGTGGAGCAAGATATGGGGCTATTTGTGGATTTATTGTCCCTTTTTTAGCACACTTTTTTAATGGGATGCCTGTACTTTATCCATCTGCTATCTCAATGGCATTTGAACTTGCATCTTATGGAATAGTGAGTGGATTGCTTGTAGCAAAAGCAAAAAAAGTGCCACTTTTGATATCTTTACTGCTTACAATGTTAAGTGGTCGTATTGTTATGGGAATTGCAAATATCATTTTATATGGATTAAAAGGGAACTCTTATGGAATTGCTGCTTATTTTGGAAGTGCATTTTTACGTACATGGCCGGGTATATTGTTACAGTTAATTTTTGTTCCTGTCTTAGTAGGAGCAATACAAAAAATCCACTTATTAGAACGAACAGAAACAACAGTTAAACAACAGATTTCACAGTCGAATGGATAGGAGAATCATTATGTATGATAAAATAAAAGAACAAATTTTTTTAAAAATACAGTCTAAAAAAGAGGATCCTTTCATTTTAGCGATAGATGGAAGATGTGCAAGTGGTAAAACGACATTAGCAAAAGAACTAAAAGAATATTTACAGGCAGATTTATTTCATTTAGATGATTTTTTTCTACGACCAGAACAAAAGACAAAACAACGAATGATGGAGGTAGGCGGAAATATAGATTATGAGCGATTTCGTTCTCAAGTGTTAGAACCTATTTGGAGGAAAGAAAGAGTATGTTGTCAACGTTATGATTGTAAAAAGGGACAGTTAGAAGAGAATTCCTCTATTATTAGTACAGGAGCTAAATATATAATTTTAGAAGGAGCATATAGTTTGCATCCTTACTTTTTACCTTCTAAATATTCCATTCGTATTTTTCTTTCCGTTTCTTTTGAAGAACAAAAAAAGAGGATTCTAAAAAGAAACGGAGAAAAACAACTAGAACGATTTATAAAAGAGTGGATTCCAAAGGAAGAAGCCTATTTTAATACATTTCAAATTCAGTCCATTTGTGATCTAGTTTTTGAAACAGGACTGTGAAAGGAATTTTTCTTTTAAATGTTGTACAGAAAGTTTGACATATTCGGAAAGAGGAAGTTCTTTCACTCCAACAATAAAATGTCCACATCGATTGACTGGAAGCAAAATTTTATAGGCAGAGGAACTTCCAATAGCTTGTGCCATATGAGAAGTAACTTCTCCATATAAAGAATCTGCAATTACAATTCCGACAGGGCCAAAAATCACATCGGCAGTTTTAGCAGCCTTTATAGTAGGATTTTCTCCGGTTGCGCCATAATCTGCTCCTGCTTTTAGCATAGTAGAAGTAGCAATACTGTTTGTTCCTATAGCAAGAATTTCTTGTTGTGGAAACTCACGCTTTAATTCCTCAATAATAGCCTTTCCCATTTTTCCGCCTTGTCCATCTATTACGACTAAATCCATAGAAACTGCCTCCTTTGATTTAATATAGAACCATCATAAAAAGAACATAATATTTTGTCAAGTTTTATTCCTGTATTTATTACAAAAAGACCGAGTAGAATGAAAGGTAGAAAATGAAAAAATTTCTATAAATACATAAAAAAGAGTTGACGAAATAAAAATATATGCTATAATCGTTATAGTGCTATACAAAAAATACCCAAACAGTTGTCTAGGCACAATCCACAACTGGAGGGAGGTTAGGTGTGAGACTATGTCAAACGTGATCGTTAAAGAAAACGAGTCTTTAGACAGTGCTCTTCGCAGATTCAAAAGAAACTGTGCGAAAGCAGGTATTCAGCAAGAGATCCGCAAGAGAGAGCATTATGAGAAGCCGAGCGTAAAGCGTAAGAAAAAATCTGAGGCTGCTCGTAAGCGGAAGTTTAAATAAGTTATGCAAAAGAGCCCTTGATCGTATAGATCAGGGGTTTTTGTTTGTCCAACTTTTGAAATTTATGCAAGTTTAGACAACTGACTGCATATAGTAACAGATAAGAAAGGCTTTACGGGAGGAAATGATGGGTTATAAAACCGTGAAACCAAGACATGAAAAACAAAAAGAAATACAAAATAAAAAAATTTATAATGATATAAAGACAGAAGAAAAAAAAAGAAAGCAAGAGAGAATTTCTTATTTAGAAGTAATTGCTGATCATATGTTATTACCACCAGATGTTATGGCAGGAGTTCCTCTTATTACAATGAATGGTAGAAGTATTTTATGTGTAGAAAATCATAGAAAAATTTTAGAATATACCGAAGAAAAAATTCGGATTTTAGCAAAACCAAGTCCAGTCTGTGTAGAGGGAAAGAATTTACGAATCGCCTATTATTCAAAGGCAGAGTTAAAAATCACCGGTTTAATAAAAAGTATTTCTTATTTATAAGCCGGTATGCTAAAGTAAACTTACAGGAAGGACCGGTGTTATGATAGAACGCTTCTTACGATGGCTTGCCGGCTATTTACATATCTGCCTTTATGGAACTGCCAGTGAACGCTTTCTCAATCTTTGTAACAGCAATGATATTCTGCTTTGGAATATTGGAATCAAACAAGGAAGAGTAGAGTGTTTTATTAGTTTAAAAGATTATAAAACACTCCATGCAATTTCAAGAAAATGTCGTATTCAGCCAAGAATTCAACAACGGTTTGGATTTCCCTTTCTAATGCAGCATATTGGAAAAAGAAAGGTTTTAGCGATTGCTGTTGTACTATTTTTATCTAGCATCTGGCTTATGTCAAAATTTTTATGGAATATTAGTTTTGAAGGAGATTATCGACATACAAAAGAACAATTACTTCAACTTTTAAAAGAACAAGGGGTATATGCTGGATGTGCAACCGAGTCTATTCACTGTCCTGATTTAGAAGCGCAGATTCGAAAAGAATATCCAGATATCGGATGGGTTTCTGTAGAATTGAAAGGAACAATGCTTTTTGTAAGACTAAAAGAAACCTCACAGCCAGCAGCAGCGAAAGAAGAATTAGGAACTTCTCTTGACGCAGCAGATATTGTTGCACAAAAGGATGGTATTATACACTCCATTGTAGTAAGAAGTGGAACTCCATTAGTTTCTGTTGGAGATGTAGTAAAAAAGGGGGATGTACTTGTTTCAGGAGTAATCCATATTTATGGAGATGATGGGGCAGAGGTACGACAGTATAGTGTTGTAGCTGATGCGGATATTACAATGGCTACTTACATAAAATATAAAGATAAGTTTTCATTAAAGTATATTATAAAATCCTATACCGGAAAAGAAAAAAGCAGTTTATCTTTTTCTTTTTTGGATCATAAAATATTTTCATATAATTCTGGTAATTCCTATAAGGAATGTGATATAATATCAGAGATAAAACAATTAAGACTTTCTGAATCATTTTATCTGCCATTTCTTTTCGAAGTACGTACTGTAAGAGAATATGAATCAATAGAACAAACCTATACAAACCAAGAAGCAAAGAAGTTAGCTACACAGCGATTACTACGGTTTATGGAAGAGCAAAAAGAGAGAGGAGTTTTGTTTATATCAAAAGAAATAGATTGTAAAATAAAAGATGGTTATTGTATTAATGAAGGAATTTTAAGAACGCAAGAAGAGTCATGGATATATAAGGAAATTAATTCCATAGATCAATCGTTTGAAACAGAAAGCGATGAACAACAGGAATAAATATTGGAGGAACGATATAAATGGGTATTACAGAAACAGTAATTCAAATCCCATTAGAGCATGAACGTAATATTTTCGGACAATTTGATGCCTATGCTAAATTAATTGAACGAACATTAAATGTTACATTAGTTGTCAGGGATGAGAAAGTAAAAATTATTGGAGAACAAGAAAAGGTGATAAAAGCATCTAGTGTACTGACACAGTTATTAATTCTTTCAAAGCGTGGAAATACAATTACAGAACAAAATGTCAGCTATGCACTTTCTCTTGGATTTGATGATAAAGAAGAGGCGTTAGTAGAGATCGATAAAGATCTGATCTGTCATACAATCAATGGAAAACCAATTAAACCAAAAACATTAGGACAAAAGGCTTATGTAGATCAGATCCGAGAGAAGATGATTGTATTTGGAGTAGGACCTGCAGGAACTGGAAAAACTTATTTAGCAATGGCAATGGGAATTACTGCTTTCAAAAATAATGAAGTTGGAAGAATTATTTTAACTAGACCTGCCATTGAGGCTGGAGAGAAGTTAGGATTTTTACCAGGAGATTTACAAAGTAAGGTCGATCCATATTTACGTCCACTTTATGATGCACTATATCAGATTATGGGACCAGAAAGTTTTGCAAGAAATACAGAAAAAGGACTAATTGAGGTAGCTCCATTAGCATATATGAGAGGTAGAACATTAGATAATGCCTTTATTATTTTGGATGAAGCACAAAATACAACACCAGCACAGATGAAAATGTTTTTAACTAGAATTGGATTTGGTTCTAAAGTGATTATCACTGGCGATCAAACACAAAAAGACCTTCCAACAGGACAAGTTTCTGGATTAGATGTGGCAATGAAAGTACTTGGAAAAATAGATGAAATTGGCTTTTCTTTTTTTACAAGCAAAGACGTTGTACGTCATCCTCTAGTACAAAAAATTGTACAAGCTTATGATGAATTTGAAAAGAAAGAAGAACTGAAAAAAGAAAAAAGTCGTTCTTCTAATGTTTTAAAAATAAGACATAGTTCACATAAAGAAAAACGCTGACAGGAAGGATGAAGCAGTTGAAAGGAAAAAGGGGAAAATTCAGTACAGAAATTCCAATTTTTTGCGTTTGTCTAGCTACTATATTAGCTCAAATTTGTGCAGGAACGGGAACAATGGCATCCTTTCTTGTACCAATTATGACTATACTTTGTTACTTAGTGTTAAGTCAAATAGAGTCAGTTATAGGGTTAGTCTATGCAGTAATAGCTTCCAGTGGATTCTTTTTTGCAATTTTTCTTGGAAGTCATAAACTTCAATGGAGATTAATAGGAAAGAAAGAAACCTTTTTCTGGCTCTTTTTTTGTTGGGTTGTTTTGATTGTAGCATATATAATAGGGAAAATATTACGTTTAATGAAAAAAGATACTGAAAAACTGAATTTAAAAGATAAAGAAGAAGAACTACATCCATATATTTCTTTAGAAGAAGCTATTTCTCCATCATCGGATTTATTAGTACAAGCAAAGGAAAAAGCTCCAAAGCTTTTTGAGCATTTAAAGCAGACCTCAGAGCTTGCAAGAATGGCAGCATTAGAAATCAAAGCAGAAGAAAAACTTGCACAGGCAGGAGGATGGTATCATGAAATTGGAAGATTGACTACAAATCAGAAAGAAGAAACGATTTCAGAGGGAATTCGATTGGCAAAAGAACATCATTTGCCTCCTGAATTGATTGAATTATTAAAACAACAAGATTTAAAACACAGCAAACCCGCTTCGAAAGAAGCTGCTATTGTTTTATTAGCAGATACCTTTTTATCTTCCATTGCTTATTTATATAGTAACGAAAAAACTGGCTGGACAATGGAAATGGTGATAGAACAGACTTTTCGAATTCGACTAGAAAAGGGAAGTTTAGATGAATCTAATTTGATGGTAGGAGAATTTTTAACGATAAAACATCTTTTTATGGAGCAGTTTGCAAAAGAGGATAAAGAAAATGACAATACAAATTGAGAAGGAAACAGATATTTCATGGAATTTTGATTATGAAACTCTTATCAAAACGGTAATTTTAGCAGCAATGGATTATGAAGCATGTCCCTATGAAGCAGAAATAGGAGTAATTCTTACAGACAATTCTTCTATCTGTGAGATAAATTTGCAGCAGAGAGGAATAAATCAACCGACAGATGTTCTTTCATTTCCAATGATCGAGTATGAAATTGCAGCAGATTTTGATAAATTAGAGGAACAAGAGGACTGTTTTCATCCAGAGACAGGAGAACTTTTACTTGGGGATATTATGATTTCTGTAGAAAAGGTAGACAGTCAAGCACAAGAATATGGACATTCAAAAGAGAGAGAACTTGGCTTTTTAGTGGCACATAGTATGCTACATTTATTTGGATATGATCACATAAAAGAAGAGGAACAAAAATGTATGGAAGAACATCAAGAAGCAATTTTACAGTCAATAGGACTTTGTAGATAATTGACTTAAAATGAAGAGAGGAATGAAACATTTAAGATGAAGTGTCAAAAAAGATACTGGATTACTTGTACAATATTATGTCTTTTACTTGTAACAGTGTTATTTGGATGTAAAAAGAAAAAACAAGAACAAGAAGTAATCATTACAAAAATTTCTGGAGAAGAGCTAGTACTAACTCCAACTCTAATACCAACTCT
Source organism: uncultured Lachnospiraceae bacterium (assembly GCA_947089905.1). GTDB lineage: Bacteria > Bacillota > Clostridia > Lachnospirales > Lachnospiraceae > MGBC140009. The sequence continues at coordinate 378,590 of CAMUMG010000001.1, read as the reverse complement.
TTCTCCAACCCCAACTTTAAGTCCAACTCCAACCCCTGATCCTGCACCAGAGGGAATGGAAAAGAGTGTATTGACAGGAGAATGGATTTCTAAAGAAGTGGCAAACAGGCGTCCGTATGCAGTAATGTTAAATAATATTAAGGTAGCATCTCCTCAAAGTGGAACACAAGATGCAGATATTTTATATGAAATATTAGTCGAAGCGGGAATTACAAGATTGATGGCAATTTATCAGACGATTGATCCAGAGTCAAAGACAGCAAAACGATTAGGATCTGTAAGAAGTGCAAGACATTATTTTGCCAGCATTGCAAGTGAATATGATGCGATTTTTGTACATTTTGGTCAGACAACATATGCAACAAAAAAGATGGATAAACTAAAAATGGATAGAGTAAATGGATTAAGTGGTTATGGAGTTAGTTCATTTTATCGGGATAAATCTATTAAAGCTCCTCATAATGCGTTTGCAAGTTTAAGTGGAATTGAAAAAGCAGTTGAAAAAGCAAAATATCGTACAGAACGAAAAGAAGGGTATACAGGACAGTTTACTTTTTATAATGAAGAACAAACACTCCAAAGTGGACAGACTGCAAATCAGGTGACTCTACCGTTTTCTAGTGGTATGCAGCCTTATCTTGTGTACGATCCTGAAACAAAATTATATACTAGATATCAGTTTGGAAAGGTACATGTAGATTATAATACCGATCAGGCACTAAAATTTAAAAATATTATTATTCAAATAGTAAAGCAATGGGACATTGATAAAAATGGATATCAAACAATGGATTTAGAAAATACTTCTGGAGAGGGCTATTATATTACAAATGGAATAGCTGTTCCAATCAAGTGGACTAAAAAAGAAAGCTCTTATTTCATGCGCTATTATGATGAAAAACAGGAAGTACTTGCAATAAATCCGGGTAAAACATATATTGCAGTGTTTCCAGATTTTCGAGCATCCAAGATTGAGTTCGAATAACCTGCGGACAGACCTGGCTTGCAGGAGGGTACATAAGAAAAACCAGGAGGGCAGACTTCATGGGAAGAAACAACAAAAATAATTATCTGATCCAAGGGACAATCTTAGCTGTTTCATCAATTATTGTTCGATTTATAGGTATGCTTTATCGAATTCCAATGACACGTATTATTGGAGATGAAGGTATGGGATGCTATACAGCAGCATATGAATTGTATAATCTCGCATTAATTTTATCTTCCTATAGTATTCCACTTGCAGTTTCAAAATTAGTTTCCGCAAGAGAAGCGAGAAGAGAATATCGAAACGCTTATCAAGTATTTATCACGGCTATGGGAGTTGCAGTTGTTGTAGGACTGGGAGGTTGTCTTATTATTTTTGTCGGAGCTGGATTTTGGGCAAGATTTGGCGGAGAATATGATATTAAGATTCCACTTCGAGTATTAGCACCCACAATTTTTGTATTCGCAATTATGGGAGTACTAAGAGGATTGTTTCAGGGAAAAAATACAATGTTACCAACGGCTATTTCTCAAATTTTAGAGCAAATTGTAAATGCGGTTGTTTCTATTTTTGCAGCATATTATTTAATGAAAGAACATAATGCTTCAGAAAATATTGCATCGTATGGTGCAGCAGGTGGTACAGCAGGAACCCTAACAGGTGCAGTTGCAGCTTTTCTTTTTTTAGGTTTTATTTTTATTGTTTATTATCCTCATATGAAACGACAGATGAGAAAAGATCGAACAGACTGTTTAGAACTTCCCTCTGATACATTAAAGGTATTTTTACTTACAGTAATTCCAATTATATTAAGCCAAACCGTATATCAGTTAAGCGGATTTGTAGATATGAAAATGTTTGGAAGTCTAATGGCGAGTCAAGGAATGACAAGGGAGGAACGAACGGCTCTGTATGGGGTTTATTCAAATAAATATAGGCAACTTACCAATCTTCCAGTTGCATTAGCAACAGCACTTGGAACAGCGATTGTTCCGACACTTTCTAATAACTTTGCCCAAAATGATATGAAGGGTGTACGAACAAAAATTGCGTCTTCTGTCAAATTAAACATGTTAATTTCTATTCCAGCAGCAGTTGGAATGGGGGTATTGGCAGATCCAATTATTCGACTTATCTATACTAATAGAGAAAATTTTGAACTCAGTGTTAATTTACTACGACTTGGTTCAGTAGCCATTGTTGTTTTTGCATTATCTACACTAACAAATGGAGTATTGCAAGGATTAAATCAAATGAAATTGCCAGTAATTCATTCGGCAATTTCATTAGTGGTTCATATGATCCTTTTATTTCTTTTATTAGAGATCTTTGACTTTGGAGTCTATGGACTCTTAATTGGAAATATTACTTTTGCTTTATTAGTTTGTGCATTAAATTGGATTTCTGTAGCTAGATTTGCACAATATAAACAAGAAATTATAAAAACTTTTATATTACCAACAGTCGCCGCTGGTATAATGGGAGCTGCCGCCTATTTTATTTATGAGATGGGGAAGGTAGTATTTCGTTCTATCTTTATTTCCTTTTTCCTTTCCTTTTTATCAGCAATATTTATTTATTTTATTCTGATTTTATTATTAAAGGTAGTTACAAAAGAAGAAATTTTAACTCTGCCAAAAGGAGCAATGATTGCACGAATTTTAAGACGACTTCATTTGATTTAAGATAGAAAGAAGCAATAGAAACCTTGAATAATTTACCAGAGATTGTCCATACTTTTAAAAAAGAAAATGCCATAAAAGTGGAAGAAATGGAGGACAGGATGAGAAAGAGACTGGTAAGTTATACATTGTGTTTTGTTGGATTATGTACCATGTTTACTCTATGTTATTACTATAGTTATCAAAAAGCATTAAAACAGATGCAGTCAAAGTCAGAAGAAGATAATTATGCTCTGATTCAACAACTGACACAGATAGGTACAACAAAGAGTACAGATTTAGATACTTTAAATCCTCCAGCAACATCTGTAAATGTAGCTGGTTATGATGTAGTTCAAGCAGGGGCAAAACTTCGAATTGAAAATTATAAACTTCCAGAAAATGAATTGATAGTAGAAGAGAGAATGGTTACTTCCGATTTAGCAGGACTGACAAGAGAAGAAATTATCAAACAGCTTTCAGACTATATGCAGGATATTCCTGTTACAGAATATGAGAAGGGACTGTTTGCTTATGAATTAATAAAATTTTCAAAGGATGAATTGGTTCTTAGAAAAAGCTACAATCAAGATTTAGTAGACTTTAAATACTATGTTGCAGTAAAAGATGGTTATGTAATTGTTTATTACAGTGATTTAAAGACTGTTTATGAATATACACAAATTATAGCAGTTGACTTACCAGAGTCGGAACGAAATCGACTTATGCAGGGAATTAAAATAAAAACAAACGAAGAATTATATGAATTATTGGAAAGTTACACTAGTTAGAAGCAAACAATGAAAAGCAAGAGAGGAAAGTTCATGGGATACGATGTAATTATTATCGGAGGTGGAGCATCTGGTTTAATGGCGGCTGTAGCAGCAGGAAGAAGAGGGCGTTTCGCATTAATATTAGACCAGAAAGAACGTTCAGGTAAGAAGATACTGGCAACGGGAAATGGAAAGTGTAACTATACGAACCATTTCCAAACACCAGACTGTTATCGTGGAGGCGGAAAGGATTTGGCATTTCGTCTGCTAAAAAAGTTTGGTTGGAAAGAAACAGTGGACTTTTTTTCAGAACTTGGAATTTTGCCAAAAGAGCGAGACGGATATTATTATCCAAATTCAGAACAAGCAATATCTATTGCAGAGGTACTTCGTATGGAAGTATTAAGAACCGGAGGAAGTATCCGTTGTTTAGAACGAGTTCGTTCTCTAAAAAAAGAAAAAGGGGAATTTTTAGTTGAAACTGTACATGTACTGACAAAGGAGGAAAAGGGATATCAAAAAATAATTTCAAAAGGGATACAACAGGAGGGAGAGTGTAGAATTTACCGTGCGCCAAAAGTAATTTTGGCAGCTGGTGGGATGGCATCTCCTGCACAGGGTTCAGATGGAAGTGGATTAAAATTTGCAAAAGAATTAGGGCATACGATTGTTTCGCCAATTCCTGCCTTAACTCAGATGAGAGCAAAGGAAAAATTTTTAAATAGTTTAGCTGGCGTGCGTTTTTTTGCTAAAGGGACGTTATTTGTAGGACAACCTACTTTACAAAAACCAATTACTTTTGAGGAAGGAGAATTTTTATTTACTTCTTATGGAATCAGCGGAATTCCTATTTTACAGATGAGCCGATTTGCAGGAAATGCCCTCTTTAATGGACTTTCGGTTTATTTAGAACTTGATTTTTTACCTAAAATAGAAGAGGAGCAACTTGTAAGGTTATTACAAAAACGATTTGGAGGAAGAAAGGAAAACAGCAGTAAAACAGCAGAGGAGGCATTAGTAGGATTATTACACAATAAGATTAATTTTGTTTTACTCAAACGGTGTGAGATAGAAGAAAAATGTTCGGTTAGTGATATAAAGGAAACGCAACTTCTTAGACTGGCAAAACAGATAAAACACTTTCATTTAATCATTACAGATACAAATGGATTTGAACAGGCACAGGTAATGGCAGGAGGAATTGATATTTGTGAGGTTAAAGAAGAAACGTTAGAATCTAAAATTGTAGAAGGTCTATATTTTGCAGGTGAAATTTTAGATGTAGATGGAACTTGTGGAGGCTATAATTTACAATGGGCTTGGACAAGCGGGCAAACTGCTGGAAATGCAGTTTGATGGAGGAAAGTAATGATTAGAATTAGCCAATTAAAGCTACCGCTTCATCATACAAAAGAACAATTACAGTTTGCAGTTGCACAAAAACTAAAAAAACAACCAGAAGAACTCTTAGAAATTATTATAAGAAAAAAAAGTATTGATGCAAGAAAAAAAGAGGAAATCTATTATAGTTATACCGTAGATGTAGCAATAAAAAAAGAAGCACAGTTTTTACAGAAAAATAAAAAAAAGACAATTACAAAAGCAGAATATACTTCCTATCATTATGAAAAAAAAGCAGATAGACCTATGGAATATCGTCCTGTTATTGTAGGATGTGGTCCAGCAGGTTTATTTTGTGCCTATTATTTAGCAAAATGTGGTTACAGACCAATTTTAATAGAACGAGGCGAAGCAGTAGAAAACAGAATAAAGACAGTACAAACCTTTTGGAAAACAGGAATTTTAAATCCAGAATCCAATGTTCAATTTGGAGAAGGAGGAGCAGGAACATTTTCAGACGGCAAGTTAAATACAATGGTAAAAGATTCATCTGGAAGAATCGAAGAAGTGTTAAAGACATTTGTAGAACACGGTGCACCAGAGGAAATTTTGTATATCAATAAGCCACATATCGGAACAGATTTTCTTCAAAATATCGTTAAAAATATGAGAGAACATATTCTTTCATTAGGTGGAGAAGTAAAGTTTGGAACGAAGTTAACAGAAATTCATGTTAAAGATAATGCAGTTTCTTCTATTGTTGTAGAAAAGAAAAAAGAATTGCAAGAACTGCCTTGTGATACATTAATATTAGCTATTGGACATAGTGCAAGAGATACATTTGAACAACTCTATCAATCAAAGATTAAGATAGAAGCAAAATCATTTGCCGTGGGGGTACGAATAGAACATAATCAGGAAATGATCAGCCGGCAGCAATATAAATCGGCTTTTTATGATCTTGCACCAGCAGATTATAAATTAACACATACCTGTACAGATAAAAGAGGGGTTTATACATTTTGTATGTGTCCGGGAGGATTTGTAGTGAATGCTTCTTCTGAAAATGGCAGACTTGTGGTTAATGGAATGAGTAATCATGCCCGTGAAGGAAAAAATGCAAACAGTGCAATAGTAGTGACAGTAACACCAGATGATTTTATGAAAGAAATGAAAAATAATACTCCTCTGTGTGGGATGTATTATCAAAGAAAATGGGAAGAACTTGCCTATAAGACAGGACAGGGTGCTGTTCCAGTACAATTATTTGGAGACTTGTTAGAAGGAAAAAGAAGTGTTACAATAGGGCATATCTTACCACAGATTCGAGGAAATTATCGTCTGGCAGATTTATCAGAATGTCTACCAAAATTCCTAATTTTAGATCTTATAGAAGGAATTACTGCATTTGATCAAAAGATTGCAGGATTTGCAGATGCGGAAGCAGTTTTAAGTGGAGTTGAAATGCGTACATCTTCGCCAATTCGGATAGTAAGAGATGAGTCCTATCAAAGTATTTCTTTAAAGGGATTATATCCTTGTGGAGAAGGAGCAGGATATGCAGGAGGTATTACTTCTGCTGCAGTAGATGGATTAAAAATATTTGAAGCGATTTTAAAACATAGATTACCTCCATTAAATACGAAGGAAAAGGGGATAAAATAATGCAGATTAGGGAGTGTCTAAAGAAGAAAAAAAGGATTGTAATTAAAATTGGCTCTTCTTCCTTAACTCATACAGCAACAGGAGATCTCAATTTAACAAAAATGGAGCAGTTAATCCGAATTTTAACCGATCTTCGTAATGAAGGAAAAGATGTTGTTCTAGTTTCTTCAGGAGCAGTTGCAGTTGGAAGAAAAAGTGTCGGAATATTGGAAAATCCAATAAATTCTTCTGTAAAACAGGCCTGTGCGGCAATAGGACAGGCAAAATTAATGATGGTATATCAGAAATTATTCGCAGAATATGGTCAGACTCCTGCACAAATTTTAATGACAAAAGATACTATGCTCAATACAATCAGCCGTAAAAATGCAAGAAATACCTTTGAAGAATTATTTCATATGCGAGTAATTCCGATTGTGAATGAAAATGATACCGTATCTACAGATGAAATTGAATTTGGAGATAATGACACACTTTCTGCTATTGTCACAGCTTTAATCGATGCAGATCTTTTGATCTTACTTTCTGATATTGATGGTCTTTATACAGATAATCCAAGAATAAATCCAAATGCTGAATTTATTACTACAGTGGAACGAATTGATGAAAAAATTCTCGGTATGGCAAAAGGAGCAGGAAGTAAATTTGGAACAGGAGGAATGGCAACAAAAATCTCAGCCGCAAGAATTGCCAATGATTCAGGAGCAGATATGGTTGTTGCGAATGGAGAAAAAGTTTCAATTCTCCGCCAGATTTTAGATGGAGAAAATTGTGGAACGATCTTTTTAGCACATAAAAATCCAGAGTTTTATTTGATGGATTATATTACAACAAAACAGTATCAAAAGGAAGAAAAATGAGTCAGGAGAAACAACAGTGGCGACAGAAAATGAAAATTTTAAGAAATGAGATTTCACTACAGAAACGAAAACAAGATTCACAGGAAATACAAAAACAAATTATAACACAAAAAGAGTATATAAATTGTAAAAAATTGCTTTTGTATATTTCTATTGGATCAGAAGTAGAAACGAAATTGCTTTTCGAGCAGGCACTTTCTTGTGGGAAAAAGGTATTTGCACCAAAAGTAAAGGAGAGCGGAAAGATAGAATTTTATGTAGTGTACTCGAGAAGTGAATTAGTCTACGGTAAATTTCATATTCCAGAGCCTATAGAAAGAGAAAAATTTATTCCAGAAAGACAAATAGATCCAATTCTAATTCTTGTACCGGGGCTTGCCTTTGACTATAGAGGATATCGTTTGGGATATGGCGGTGGTTATTACGATCGCTATTTACAAAAAATAAGACAGATGAAATGTCCATATCTATCGTTTGGACTTGCTTTTGAGGAACAGATCTTTGCAAAAATTCCAGCAGATACACTAGATCAGACATTAGATGGTATTGTTACTCCAAAACAAATTTATCACAAAGTATAAAATGAAAGTAAAAAGGGGCAGATAGTGTATGGAAGAGCTTATTTCTATTGGAAAAGGAGCAAAAACAGCAGCAAAGGAGTTAAATAAACTTGGACAGAAGGAAAAGAATCAATTTCTTGTTTTGGCAGCAGATACTTTATTAGATGCAAAAAAAGAAATACTAACTGCGAATGAAAAAGATATTTCTCTTGCCAAAAAAAATGAAATGAAAGAATCCTTAATTGACAGACTGACACTTACACAAGAGAGAATAGAGGCAATGGCAGATGGTCTGCGCCAGATTGCCTCTTTAAAAGATCCAATCGGGGAACTTATCTCAATGGAGAAAAGACCAAATGGACTACAGATTATAGAAAAAAGAGTTCCTTTAGGAGTAATTGGAATTATTTATGAGTCTCGCCCAAATGTTACAGTAGATGCGTTTGGATTATGCTTTAAAACTGGAAACGCTGTCATTTTACGTGGAGGAAAAGATGCTATAGAATCGAATAAGGCGATTGTCCGTCTATTAAAGACTGCTTTACAGCGTGCTAATTTACCAGAAAATTCTATTTCATTGCTTTCTGACACCACAAGAGAAATGGCACTCAATTTGATGCGATTAAATGACTATATAGATGTATTAATTCCAAGGGGAGGGGCAGGATTAATTCGTACAGTTGTAGAAAACAGTACTGTGCCAGTAATTGAAACCGGTACTGGAAACTGTCATGTGTATGTAGATAAAGATGCCGATCAAAAGATGGCATTAAATATTATTGAAAATGCAAAAACGCAAAGACTTGGTGTATGTAATGCCTGCGAGTCTTTAGTAGTACATTCAGAAATTGCAAAAGAATTTCTTCCTTCACTCTATGATCGATTAACAGCAAAAAAAATTGTTTTTCGAGCAGACGAAAAAGCAAGAGAAATCTGTCCTGTTATGGAGGCAGCAACAGAAGAAGATTTTGCCACGGAATACTTAGATCGTTTTATTTCTTTAAAAATTGTCGATTCTATAGAAGAGGCAATTACACATATCAATCAATATAATACGGGACACTCTGAAACAATAGTTACAAATTGTTATCAAAGTGCAATGAAATTTACAGAAGAAGTAGATGCGGCAGCAGTTTATGTCAATGCTTCTACCAGATTTACGGATGGAAATGAATTTGGATTAGGAGCAGAAATCGGAATTAGTACACAAAAACTTCATGCAAGAGGACCAATGGGATTAAAAGCACTGACAACATCGAAATTTGTCATTTTAGGGAATGGACAGACTCGATCATAAAAGGAGCGATAGAATGCAGAAAATAAAAATAGATCAAAACTTTTTAACTGAGGGAACAATTCTTCAAGAAAAGGAAAATGACAGATATTTATTCAAATTTTCAAAATCGGGTGCAGGTTTTTTGCTTCCTCAGATTTTAAACTGTAGAGAACATTTTCTGACCTTTCATATTGAGATATTAGAAGAGCATAGTCTTGCCATGACCTTATTGGTGTATGTTCAGGGAGAAGAAGAACCTGCATTTACTATTCGGTTTGGACTTTTGCCTAAAGTAGATACTATGGTCTGTCTTAATTTAGACTGGATAGATGCCAAAGAGCTATTTCCAGAAGCACTGCCCGGAGTTTTAAAAATTGTATGTCATGGAAGACGGGTAGAGAAAAAGGAGATTTCAAAAGTGGTATTATCTTCTATGGCTTCTTTTCACGATGTAACATGCAGAATTACAGATATAATATTAACAGACGAATATCCAAATCAGCCAGTATTACCAGATAAAAAGCTAGTAGACTGTTTGGGTCAAAGTAAATGGAAAGACTGGGAGGGAAAAACAAAGGATATAGAGGATTTAAAGAGAAAGTTACAAAAACAGATAGAAGAAAGCGATATCAATTATCCTTTTGAAGAGTGGTCTGTTTATGGAGGATGGAAGAAGAAAAAGCTTCATGAGGGAACAGGTTATTTTTCAAAATACAAAAAGGATGGAAGATGGTGGTTGACAGATCCTCTTGGCTTTGCGTATTTTAGTATAGGTCCAGATTGTGTAGGAATTGGAGGAGAATGTAGAATAGATGGTGTAGAAAAATGGCTGGACTGGCTACCAGATAGGGAAGATGTATTCTTTAAAGAAATGTTTTCTAAACCAAAACATCAGGCAAAACGCCGTCAAATGCTTACATTTTCTTTTCTCAAAGCAAATTTATATAGAGTATTTGGACAGTCATGGCGTGAAAAGTGGGAAAAGATGGTTTGCAGTCAGCTTAAAAAGTATGGTATGAATACATTGGGAAATTGGAGTGATGAAAGTCTTTTAGGAAAAATAAATATTCCATATGTGACATCACTTCCAGAGTTTCCTTCAACTTCACAAACTATTTTTCGTGATTTTCCAGATGTATTTAGTGAAGAATATGTTTTACAGGCAAAAAGATGTGCAAAGGCATTAGAAAAGCGTGCAAAAGATTCCCTCATGATTGGATATTTTTTACGTAATGAACCATCATGGGCATTTGTGGATAATTTGGTACTTGCAGATGAAGTACTATATAATCCAGCAAAGACTTACACGAAAGAAAAGTTGATTGCTTTTTTAATAGAACGCTATCAGACGATTGAGAGATTAAATCGTGCTTGGAATAGTAATCTAAAAAGCTTTGAAAGTCTATATCAGTCACAAAAAGATGTATCAAAATGGTCAGAAACTTCGAAAGAAGACATGCAGGAATTTTCCAGATATATGTTAAAAGCATATGTTGAAATTCCTGTAAGGGAGTGCAGAAAAGCAGATCCAAATCATATGATTCTGGGTATGAGATGGGCATGGATATCGAATCCAGATCTAGTGACAGGATGGGAGAATTTTGATGTATTTTCGATTAACTGTTATGCACTAGATCCAACGGATAAGATCCAACATGTTGTTGATTTGGGAGTGGATTTACCTGTTATGATAGGAGAATTCCATTTCGGAGCTTTAGATGCAGGACTGCCTGCTACAGGATTAGAAGGAGTAGAGAGCCAAAAAGATAGAGGTCTTGCTTATCGGTATTATTGTGAGAGTGTGGCAGCACATCCAAATGGAGTAGGATGTCATTATTTCCAATGTTATGATCAGTTTACATTAGGGCGTTTTGATGGAGAAAATTATAATATTGGTCTTTTTGATATTTGTTCTTGTATCTATCCAGAAATGATGGAACACATTAGAGAATCCAGCAGCAGAATTTATGAGATAGCAGATGGAAAGCTTAATAGATGCAAAGAAAAAGCAAAATCAATTCCAATGATCGCATATTAATTTTAAATATATTGAAAAAATGAAGAAAGGATTTGAAATGTACGAAATAGATTTAGATAAAATAGATCTGACAGGACAGCCTCCAGAGCATGAGCCAGAAAGACAATATTATTTCATGGCAAAGTGTAGAGAGTATGTACAAAAACTGAGTAAAAAATGGGGACATCCTCCGACTTATGCTACCGTAACTTTTGGATGTCAGATGAATTCAAAAGATTCTGAAAAGTTGTCAGGAATTTTAGAAATAGCGGGATTTATGCCATCAGAAAGTGAAGAGGCAACCGTCGTTATTTATAATACCTGTACAGTAAGAGAAAATGCGAATACAAAAGTCTATGGAAGAATTGGATATCTTGGAAGTTTAAAAAAGAAACATCCAGAAATGATGATTGCTCTATGTGGCTGTATGATGCAGGAAGAACAAGTGATAGAAAAAATTAAAAAAAGTTATCCTTTTGTAGATATTATTTTTGGAACACATAATATTTTCAGACTTGCAGAACTTCTCTATCAAAGAATGATAACAAAAAAGAGAGTAATTGAAATTTGGGAAAAAACAGATCAAATTGTAGAAGAACTGCCAAGTGAAATTAAATATAGCTTCAAAGCAGGCGTTAATATTATGTTTGGCTGTAATAATTTTTGTAGCTATTGTATTGTTCCTTATGTAAGAGGAAGAGAACGTTCCAGACGAATGGAAGATATTTTGGATGAAGTAAAACGTTTAACAGATCAAGGAGTAATCGAAGTAATGTTGCTTGGACAAAATGTCAATTCATACGGAAAAACATTACAAGTTCCGATTACATTTGCAAAACTTTTACAGCAAGTAGAACAAATAGAAAAAATCAGGCGAATTCGTTTTATGACTTCACACCCAAAAGATCTATCAGATGAACTCATTGAAGTGATGAAAAATTCAAAAAAAATCTGTAGACATCTACATTTACCAGTACAGTCTGGAAGCACTAGAATTTTACAACAGATGAATCGAAAATATACAAAAGAAGATTATCTTCATTTAGTAGAACGAATTCGAAATGCTATACCAGATATCTCTCTAACAACAGATATTATTGTAGGATTTCCTGGAGAAACAGAACAGGACTTTGAAGAAACACTAGATATTGTTCGCAGAGTATGTTATGATAGTGCATATACATTCTTATATTCAAAGCGAAGTGGTACTCCCGCAGCACAGTTGAAAGAGCAAATAGAGCCACAAATTGCAAAAGAAAGATTTCAACGTCTTTTAGAAGTGATACAAGAAACTTCTAGTAAGCGTTTAAAAGAACTTACAGGAACAGTACAACAAGTTTTAGTGGAAGAACAAGATAATCAACAAGCAGGATATCTTACGGGACGTCTTGACAACAATCTTTTAGTCCATTTTCCGGGAGAAAAGAGTTTGATAGGACAACTTCACAATGTAAAATTAACAGAATGTAAAGGATTTTATTACTTTGGAGAACTCAATTACTAACAAAAGAGTTTAAAATGACGCAGTGTCTGCTAAATGTCTGAATATTATATAGTATGACACTGCGAAAAATTTCGATTTTTGCTATATTAATAGAAATTCTGAACAATTTTCCCACTTTTTCTTTTTTTGTCTACAAAATGTATAAAATATTCTACTCTCTACTTGACATAATCATGAAAACAGTATAAAATTTATATGTTGTATTTTATGTACAATGAAAATAGAATAAAGGAGGTGTTCCTGTGTGGAAGTATTGTATGTTGTCGTAGCTATCGTGGTTACTGCGGTAATAGTAGCTCCGATTGCCTGGAAAACGGCCATTTCTTACCATCAAAAAGTGGTGGAGGCAAAGGTAGGAAGTGCAGAAGAAAAGGCAAGAGAAATCATAGATGAAGCAGTAAAGACAGCGGAAACTAAGAAAAGAGAAGCTTTACTCGAAGCAAAAGAAGAGTCAATTAAGACGAAAAATGAACTAGAGAGGGAAGCAAAAGAGCGTAGAGCGGAAGTACAACGTTACGAAAAACGTGTCTTACAAAAGGAAGAAACGTTAGACAGAAAGATGGAAACACTGGAAAAAAGAGAATCCAAACTTGCCACAAAAGAGCAGGAATTAGATAGGCTCCATGCTGAAGTGGAAGAAGCGCATCAGCAGCAAGTGGACGAGCTTGAAAAAATCTCTGGATTGACCTCCGAACAAGCGAAGGAATATCTTATTAAAACGGTTGAGGATGAAGTAAAGCATGAAACAGCAGTGCTCATCAAAGATCTGGAAAGTAAAGCAAAGGAAGAGGCGGATAAAAAGGCAAAGGATCTTGTAGTAACGGCAATTCAAAAGTGTGCAGCAGACTATGTAGCAGAGGCTACGATTTCGGTTGTACAACTGCCAAATGATGAAATGAAAGGCAGAATTATCGGTAGAGAAGGTCGCAATATTCGCACATTAGAAACTGCAACAGGAGTTGATTTAATTATTGATGATACTCCAGAGGCAGTTATTCTTTCCTGCTTTGATCCGATTAAGAGAGAAGTAGCAAGAATAGCTTTGGAAAAATTAATAGTGGATGGCAGAATTCATCCAGCACGGATTGAAGAAATGGTAGAAAAAGCTCAAAAAGAAGTGGAAACTATGATCCGTGAGGAAGGTGAAGCAGCAACGCTTGAAGTTGGAGTTCATGGAATTCATCCAGAATTAGTTAGACTTTTAGGCAAGATGAAATTCCGTACAAGCTATGGACAAAATGCGTTGAAACATTCCATTGAGGTAGCAATTTTATCCGGTTTATTGGCTGGCGAGATTGGCGTAGATGTTAGAACTGCCAAAAGAGCTGGTCTGTTACATGACATCGGCAAGAGTGTTGATCATGAGATGGAAGGAACTCATGTCCAAATTGGTGTCGATCTTTGCAGAAAGTATAAAGAATCCCAAATCGTCATTAATGCAGTGGAGGCCCATCATGGAGATGTAGAGTTCCAATCTCTAATTGCTTGTATTGTTCAGGCAGCAGATACCATTTCTGCCGCTAGACCAGGTGCAAGAAGAGAAACGCTTGAAACATATACAAACCGGCTGAAACAGTTAGAAGATATCACAAGTAGCTTTAAGGGAGTCGATAAATCGTTTGCTATTCAAGCTGGTAGGGAAGTACGTGTTATGGTAGTACCAGATCAAATTGGAGATGACGATATGGTTTTATTAGCACATGATATTTCTAAAAAAATTGAAAGTGAACTAGAATATCCAGGTCAGATTAAAGTGAATGTCATTAGAGAATCAAGAGTAACTGATTATGCAAAATAAGTAAAGAAAATTCATAGGATTATTATTAGACAAATTTAAAATTTGGTTTAATAGTGATCCTATTTTTATTAAAAATACATTTCTGTCTTCCTTTTAACTTTTCCTTGCAATTACACATAAAGTATATTAAAATAGATGAGATATTTTGCAAGATATAAATGTAGAATAAGGAGAACGAATATGTCTCTAATATTATCAAGAAAAGCACAGGGAGTAAAACCTTCCTCTACATTAGCTATTACAGCAAAAGCAAAAGAATTAAGGGCACAGGGAATGGATGTTATTGGATTTGGAGCAGGAGAACCAGATTTTAATACTCCAAATCACATTAATGAGGCAGCAGTACAAGCAATACATTCTGGTTTTACAAAGTATACTGCTGCTTCAGGAATGTCAGAATTAAAGGAAGCGGTTTGCAAAAAATTTAAAAGTTTTAATCATATCCATTATGAACCGAATCAGATTGTAATTAGTAATGGAGCAAAACATTCTCTAACCAATATTTTCAGTGCTATTTTAAATCCTTTCGATGAGGTATTAATTCCATCTCCTTACTGGTTGAGTTATCCAGAGATTGTAAAACTTGCAGATGGGATTCCTGTCTTTATTCGCTGTGAAAAATCGAAAGACTATAAAGTAACTGCAAAACAACTTTTAGATGCTGTTACAGAAAAAACAAAAGCTTTTATACTAAATAATCCGGGAAATCCAACAGGAGCACTTTATACAAAAGAGGAATTAGAGGAAATTGCAAAAGTTGCCATAGAGAAGGATTTCTATATTATTGCGGATGAAATATATGAACATTTAGTTTATACAAATCAGCCATTTGTTAGCATTGCTTCTCTTGGAAAAGAGATTTATGAACGAACTATTACATGTAGCGGAGTTTCAAAAAGTTATTCTATGACTGGATGGAGAATCGGATATACAGGATCTTCAAAGGAAATTGCTAAACTTATGGGAAACGTTCAAAGCCATCAGACTTCAAATCCGAATTCAATCGCTCAAAAAGCGGCAATTGAAGCGTTGACAGGAGAACAAAGGAATGTAGAACAGATGCGCCAGGAGTTTGATCGCAGAAGAAACTATATGTACCAAAAAATTTTAGAAATACCTCATATCTCTACTATTATGCCACAAGGGGCATTTTATGTCTTTATAGATGTAAGCGAATTATTATCCATGAAATACAAAAATAAAACGATAAAAACCGCAGCACAGCTTGCAAAAATTTTAATAGAGGATTATCAAGTTGCCGTTGTTCCTTGCGAGGACTTTGGATTTGACGATCATATTCGTCTATCCTATGCGATTTCTATGGAACAGATTGAAAAAGGACTTGATCGGATTGCCTCTTTGATTGGAGAATGTACAAATTAAGATGAAAAAGATTGGTTTTATTGGAATTGGGAATATGGGATATCCTATGTTGTGTGGTGCGATTAAAGCTTTTGGAATAGATGAGGTAACTTATACATCGGCAACTTTAAAACATATGCAGGAAATCAAAGAAAAGACCGGAGTGGATTATATAATAGAGTTACAAAAATTAATTCAAAACTGCCAAATTCTTGTTTTAGCAGTAAAGCCACAGCATTTTGAAGAGGTAGCTAAAAAGCTAGAGGGACATTTAAAAAAAGAACAGATTATAATTTCTTGTATTGTTTCATTGACAATAAAGGATATAAAACAACGTCTTAAAGAAAAAACTCGTGTTGTGCGGATTATGCCAAATACACCTGCTATGGTAAAGGAAGGTATGACAGAGCTTTGTTATTCCGATGATGAGTTTACAAAAGAGGAGCAGACTATAATAGAAACACTATTAACTTCCTTTGGACATTTTTGTATTATACCAGAGAAATTAATGGATGCTGCGGTATGTGCAAGTGGAAGTTCTCCAGCATATGTGTATTTATTTATAGAAGCACTTGCAGATAGTGCAGTTAAATATGGGATTCCGCGAAAAACCGCATATGAAATGGCAGCACAAACGGTACTTGGAGCAGCAAAGATGGTATTAGAAACGGGACTTCATCCAGGAGTACTAAAAGATGCCGTATGTTCACCAGGCGGAACTACAATTTCAGGAGTTTTAGCATTAGAACAAAAGGGATTTCGCAGTGCCATAATTGCAGCTACAGATGCCTGTTATCAAAGAGCAATTCAGTTAAAAGAAGGAAACTTATAACTGTTTGGAGGATGAAATGGAACAATTAAAGAGAAAAGATAGAAAATTAATAAGAAAAGGACATATTTTTGAATATTATGAAGATACTTTAGAACTGCCGGATAGAAAAGAAGCTTTTTATGACTTTATCAATCATAAAGGAGCAGCAGCAATATTGCCTGTAGATTCCGATGGAAAAATTATTATGGTTCGACAGTATAGAAATGCAATCAATCGTTTTACATTAGAAATTCCAGCAGGAGGACTAAATCCAGGAGAGGATACAAAAACGGCAGCAGCAAGGGAATTAGAAGAAGAAACTGGATACCGCTCAGAGCGGATAGAACATTTATTAGATCTATATACTACTGTAGCATATTGTAATGAAAAGATAGGAATTTATTATACAGAACAATTACAGCCGTCGAAACAGCATTTAGATGAAGATGAATATGTAGAAGTAGAAAGATATCCATTACAAGATCTGATTGAAATGATTTACCGTGGAGAGATTATGGACGCGAAAACAATTGCTGCCCTGTTAGCATATAAAAACAAGAAGCTTTGAGAATATTTTTTCTGTGCCGCTCATAGAGTAGGGATAACAAAGGTTGTCTAAAGAGGCATTATGGGCAAAAAAATTGTAGATCAACAAAAGAGAAGTTTTTTAATATTGCCAATGTTTTTGGCAATATTGGGAATTATTCTTGGTCAATTAGTAGTACAGGGAATGAAAAAATGGTTTCCAGAAACACTAATTCGGTTTTATACAGGTTATAAAAGAGAAGCGGCAGCAGATATTATGAATGTATTCGAATTTTTTGGATATATCTTTTTAGAAAAAGCCAAAAAAGTTTTGATCTTTTGGCTTTTAGATTTTACCATATTTGGATTGCCCTATTATCTATTTTGTATTGTAAAAAAAAGTTTTCAGATCAGTTTTTTATTTGGAGCCTTTATCATACAATATAAAATAAAAGGAATTTTTATCGGAATTTGTAATTATTTTCCTGAATTGATTGCATTAATTCCTTTATATTATCTGTGCCTAAAATTTGGATTCAGATTTTTAACAGAAACTCAAAATGGACAGTCTTTTCATGGAAATGGGGGTATTCTTTTAAAAAAGTATATCCCTTGGATTTTATTAACTCTATTGTTATCTGCTTTTGATGCAGCACTAGCTGCATGGTTTGGGCAGCCAGTGCTTAATTGGGCATTACAATGGATAGAGAAGGGAAATACTTAAATCCATTCTGCAATCGTATCGATTAATCGTTTGGATTCTTCCCAACCTAGACAGGCATCTGTAATTGATTTTCCATAAATATGGCCGCCTACCTTTTGATTTCCGGATTCTAAATAACTTTCAACCATTACTCCTTTTACTAATTTTGCAAGCTCTGGATTAACACGTCGACTGTGTAAAACTTCATTTACAATTCTTGGCTGTTCTTGGTACATCTTATTCGAATTTGCGTGATTTGTATCAATAATAACTGCCGGATTTTTAAGTTGAGGGTGTTCTTGATACATTTCATGAAGTCGAATTAAATCTTCATAGTGATAATTTGGAATAGACTGCCCCCGTTTATTTACTGCCCCTCTAAGGATCGTATGGGTGAGTGGATTACCTGTAGTGTGAACTTCCCATTGACGATAGAGAAAAGCGTGATGACCTTGAGCAGCGATACAGGAATTTAACATAACAGAGAGATCTCCACTGGTGGGATTTTTCATGCCTGCAGGAACATCGATACCACTGATAGTAAGTCGGTGCTGTTGATCCTCTACAGAACGTGCTCCGACAGCAACATAGGAGAGAATGTCCTCAACATATGGCCAGTTTTCTGGATAAAGCATTTCATCTGCAGCAGTCAGGCCAGTTTCATTAATTGCTCGCAGGTGCATTTTACGCATTGCAATTAATCCTTCTTTTAAATCAGGAGCTTTTTCTGGATCTGGTTGATGGACAATTCCTTTATAACCCTCGCCAGTAGTACGTGGTTTATTTGTATAAATACGTGGAATAATAATCAATTTATCTTTTACTTTCTCTGCTGTAGCTGCTAATCGAGTTAGATAATCACAAACAGCCTCTTCGTTATCTGCGGAACAAGGTCCGATAATTACTAAAAATTTATTTGATTCTCCAGTAAAAACCTCTCGAATCGCAGCATCTCGTTCTTTTTTTACCTTTATACCAAATTCACTCATAGGAAGCATGTCCTTTAATTCATCTGGAGAAACAACCTTTTGTACATATTGAAAACTCATAAATCTTGTACCCTTTCCTAAAATTTGTGCACTATGTTCTATTGTATCGTTTTTTTCTAAATCCGTCAAGATTTCACTTGTTTGAATTTCACTTTTTGATTATACTGAAAGAAAAAGCTCTGATGAGAGGAATGATAGTAATGTTTATGTATGATTTGATTGAAAAAAAGAAAGAAAAAAGAGAGTTGACAAAACAAGAACTTTATGCTCTGGTTAATGGATATGTAAGGGAAGAAATTCCAGATTATCAAATGTCTGCTTTTTTAATGGCAGTTTGTTTTCAAGGAATGACAGAAAGAGAACTATTAGATTTTACTATGGCTATAGCAGAAAGTGGAGAATGTTTAGATCTTTCGAAAATTTCAGGATATAAAGTAGATAAACACAGTACAGGCGGTGTTGGGGATAAAACAACATTAATTTTAGCTCCAATGGTTGCAGCACTGGGAATTCCCATGATAAAAATGTCAGGAAGGGGACTTGGGTATACAGGGGGTACAATTGATAAATTAGAAAGTATTCCCGGATTAAAAACAGCCCTTTCCGAAAAAGAATTTTTAGATCAAGTGGAAAGGATAAAGATTGCTGTTACAAGTCAAACGAAGACACTTGCTCCCGCAGATAAAAAACTATATGCTCTTAGAGATGTTACAGCTACGGTAGACAGTCTACCACTCATTGCAAGTAGTATTATGAGTAAAAAGCTTGCAGCAGGAGCAGATGTATTAGTACTAGATGTAAAAACAGGAAGTGGTGCATTTATGAAAACACAACAGGAGGCCATTCATTTAGCACAGGAAATGACAAGCATTGGAATAAAAGCGGGACGGACTACCTATGCAGTAATCACAGATATGAATCAGCCACTTGGTTATGCAGTGGGAAATGCACTGGAAGTAAAAGAAGCAGTAGGAATATTACGCGGAGAGATAGGTGCAAAAGATCTTTTAGAAGACTGCTTCATTTTAGGCTCTTACTTAGTTTATGGTGCAAAACGAGCGACAAGTCTAAAAGAAGCAAAAAAATTATTGATGGAAACAATTACATCAGGAAAAGCATATGAAAAATTTGAAGAATTGGTTATGGCACAAGGAGGAGATCTCCATACCATTCGAGATATTAACCTGCTTGCACCTGCATCTATTATACAAGAAGTAACTTCAAAAGAAGATGGATTTGTCACATCTTTTTCTACTGGTGAGTTAGGAATGGTTTCTTTAATATTAGGAGGAGGAAGAACTAAAAAAGAAGATTCGATTGATCCAGCAGTTGGATTTTGGTTAAAGAAAAAACTTGGAGATCCAGTAAAAAAAGGAGAACCTTTAGCAGTATTTTACGCTAATTCAAAAGAAAAGTTAGAGAGGGCAAAGGAACGCTTTTTTCATGCTGTTCAGATTTCAAAAGAGTTCAAAAAGCCTCCAAAACACTGGTATGGAATTATAACAGAAAAAGGATACCAAGAAGCGGAAACAATAGAAAAAGATTTCGTATTATAATATAGAAGAGGAAAACTAGGAGAGAGTTATGTCTTTTTTTAAAAAAAGAAAAACAACTTTTAATCCGTTTTCTATTTTATTTTACCTAATCGCCTTTTGTTTACTAGTTCGTGTATTATTACCTTATTCATCAACATCAATAATCTGGTTTCCTATATCTAATACAAATGGTTTTGTAAAAACAGAATATACTTTAACAGTAGGGGAAAAGATTCGCTTAAAAGTCAAAGCAAAAAATGTAAGGATACAATATTCTACAAGTGATTTTAAAGTAGCATCTGTTAATCGAAGTGGTATTGTTTATGCAAAACGGACAGGAGTTGTAATTATTTGTGCAAGTTATCACAATATGAAATTTAACTGTAGAATTCGAGTAGTGGATTCTTGACAAGAGGTATATTTTGGACACTTTTCCATACAATGATAATAAAACAAGCGGCATATGCCATAGAAGGTAGATCAGGATGAAGTCATCATTCAAAAAGACTCTGGCGAAAATGCTCGGAGGAATGATTCTGTTTAGTACATGTACAAAACCTGTTATCATTACAGCAGAACCAGATACCTCTAAGAATTCGCAGGATATTACACTTACCTGTGAGGCAGCAGTTTTAATGGAAGGTTCAACAGGCGAAGTGATTTATTCGAAGAATGAAACGAAACAACTACGACCAGCAAGTATCACAAAAATTATGACTTTACTGTTGATTTTTGAGGCATTAGAGGAAGGAAAGATTACATTGACAGATAAAGTTCCTGTCAGTGAACATGCAGCGGGAATGGGAGGATCTCAAGTTTATTTAGAACCATATGAAACACAGGATGTCAATACGATGATTAAATGTATCAGTATTGCCAGTGCAAATGATGCAAGTGTTGCTATGGCGGAATTTCTCGCAGGATCAGAGGAAGCATTTGTAGTACGTATGAATGAACGTGCAAAAGAGCTTGGAATGGAACATACTCATTTTGTCAACTGTTATGGATTAGACACAGATAGTCATTATTCTTGTGCCCTAGATGTTGCAAAAATGTCTAGAGAATTAATAATCCATCATCCCCAGATCAGTAATTATTCAACGGTCTGGATGGACACTTTTATACATACAACCAAAAAAGGACAGACTGAATTTGGGCTTACAAATACAAATAAACTGATTCGTTCCTATGAAGGAATTACTGGTTTAAAAACAGGTTCAACTGGATTGGCAAAATATTGTTTATCCGCAACGGCAAGAAGAAATGATATGGATTTAATTGCAGTAATTATGGCAGCTCCAGATACGAAAACGAGATTTTCAGAAGCAGCAACTTTATTAAACTATGGATTTGCTAATTGTAGTATTTATAGAGATAATGCAGAAGGTTTTGATTTTTCACCGGTATCTGTACGAGGAGGGGTAAAGGAAGAAGTTATGCCAATAATTAGGGATACTTTTTCTTACGTTTGTTTAAAAGGGGTGACTCCTTCTGAAATCAGCCGACGATTTGAACTATTAAAAGAAGTAAAGGCTCCCATAACAAAGGAAACTATAATTGGAAATATTATTTATGAACGAAATGGAGCAGAACTTGGAAGAGTGGCATTATACGCAGAGGAAGAGATAGAAAAGGCAAAATATCTGGATTATCTTGAAAAATTATTATATGAGTATTTATATTGACAGAGAGTATGGTTGTCTGTATAGTAATAGAGAAGTCTTAAATGTAATAAAAAAGTAAGAGAAGGGAAAGAGAATGAAGCTGCTATGTATTGGATTAATTTTCTTTTTATTATTGATTGGATATTTTATTTTTGAAAATAAAAAATTAGAGGTGTCCAACTATCAACTTTATCAAACGAAACTTCCACAAGAGTTAGACGGATTTCGAATTGCTCTTCTAACGGATCTTCACAACAATCAATATGGAAAAGATAATACCAAGCTGCTTCAGAGATTAAAATGTCTAAACCCTGATATTGTCTGTCTATCTGGAGATTTGATTACAGCAAATAAATTAAAAAAAGCACAAAAAGGGCTTCATTTTATATTAGAACTGGCGAAAAATTATCCAGTCTATTATTCATTGGGAAACCATGAAGAAAAATGGAAGCAGTTTGAATTATCCGGAAGACAGACAAAAGTATCATTTGAAGAGTTTAAAATACAATTAGAAAAAGCAGGAGTATTTTTTTTAGATAATACTTCTATTACACTTCAAAAGGGAGAAGCGATTGTAACTATTACAGGATTGACACTTCCTCTGTCCTTTTATTATAAAAGAGGAAAACGTCCAAGTCTAAGCAAAGAAGAATTAAACGGTTTAATAGGAACAGCTTTTCATGGAGGATATCAGATTTTATTGGCACATATGCCAGCTTATTTTAAAGAATATGCAGGGTGGGGAGCTGATTTAGTACTTTCAGGACATGTACATGGGGGAATTGTAATTTTGCCAAAGCTGGGAGGAGTTATTTCTCCACAGTATGAACTCTTTCCTGTATATGATTATGGATGTTTTCAAGAAAAGGAATCTAGGTTGATTTTATCGAGAGGACTTGGAACTCATACCATTCCAATCCGAATTTTTAATCGACCAGAATTAGTTGGGATTGAGCTAAAGAGGCAGAAAAGGAGTATAGAAGGTGAAAAATTGGCTGATTGAAACAATAGCAGCAATCTTTTCCGGATGTTTAGTAATGATTTTTCATGAATTCCCCAAAGCATTTTTAACGTACCGGATGGATAAAAAAATGTATCATAAAGCACTATTTCGATTTCGGGAAATTTTTCGGTTTAAAGAGTATTTAGACGGCTTGGGGTTGTTTTTTTTAATAATTGGAAGTGCAGGATTTAGTAGACCATATCTAATACGTTTTAGGGAACGACATAGTAATCTATTGGTTGGATTAACAGGATGGATTGCGTTAATTGTTTCATTCTTTATATCTATAATCGTTCTTCGTCTAGGATTTCATATGGATGATTCTTTAATTATTATAACTTCACAGGGAATGGTAGTACAGTTTTTAAATCTATTATTCTTTTATCTGGCAGTATTTAGCCTCGGAATGTTCCTAACCAATCTGTTTCCCATGTCAACAAATGATATGGCATTAGTAATTGCAGGGGTGCGTCCAGATCGCTTTTTGCCTTTAGTGAAAATGGATTATATGACAAAAGCAGTTTGGCTGTTTTTGGTACTGATTAGGCTGATTCCTACAATAGGAATCCGTTTGATTACAGTATTGATGTAAAGGAGAGTGAGTATGCTTCCGGTAAAACTACAGTCTTTTGAAGGATCTTTTGATCTTCTTTTACATTTAATTGATAAAAATAAGATGAATATTTTTGATATTCCGATTGTAGAGATAACCGAGCAGTATTTAGATTATATTCATTCCATGCAGGAAAAAGATTTAGAGGTTATGAGTGAATTTTTAGTGATGGCGGCCACATTACTTAAAATTAAATCTCAGATGCTTTTACCAAGAGAAGAAAAGAAAGAGGAGAAAGACCAAGCTGATCCTCGAGCTGAATTGGTAGAACGTCTTTTAGAATATAAAATGTATCGGTATGTTTCTATAAAATTAAAAGATATGCAGATAGACGCAGAAAAAGAAGTGTTTAAAGAACCATCTATTCCAAATGAATTAAAAAATATTCCAAAACAGATTTCTCCACAAGAATTGTTAAAAGATATTTCTCTGCCCAAACTTCAAGAAATTTTTGAAACTGTTATGAAACGAAGAGAAGATAAGATGGATCCAGTTCGCAGCAAATTTGGAAAAATTGAAAAGGAAGTAATAACATTGTCAAAGACTGTATTGAATATTCAGCAATTTGGTCTTTCTCATCGAAAATTTTTATTTACTTCTCTTTTATCAACCAAACCAGAAAAGATGGATATTATTGTAACATTTTTAGGGGTTCTTGAATTAATGAAGATGGGACGGCTAGAAGTGCAGCAGCAGGAATTATTTGAGGATTTAGAAATCAAATATCTTGCAGATGATATTGTTTTGGTGGAGGAAGTAGCGTTATGAATAAACAAAGCGAATTAGAGGCAAAAATAGAAGCAATTTTATTTACGATGGGAGAAGCAGTAGAGAAAAAACGATTGGCAGCAGCTTTAGAAATTAGTGAGGAAGCTTTACAAAAAGTTATTTTAGATCTCTCTAAAAAGTATACGCTAGAAGATAGAGGAATCTGGCTGATTGAATTAGATGGTTCCTTTCAACTTTGTACAAAACCTTCTATGTATGAAACGATATTAAAAATTACTAATATACCCAAAAAATATATATTAACTGATATTTTATTAGAAACACTCTCAATTATTGCCTATAAACAGCCGATTACTAAACAGGAAATTGAAGCTATTCGGGGGGTAAAAACAGATCATGCAGTTAATAGATTAATAGAATATAATTTAATCTGCGAAGTCGGAAGATTAGATGCACCAGGGCGACCGATTTTATTTGGGACAACCGAAGAATTTTTGCGTTGTTTTGGGATTGTATCCTTAAAAGATCTTCCTATCGTAAGTATGGAGCGTATAGAAGATTTTAAACAGGAGGCACAAAAAGAGATTTCCTTAAAACTTGAGGTATAAGTCCGAATAAAATAAAGGTTAAAACATACATTGTAAGGATAAAAATTATAGGAACGAGCTATGAAACAAAAGGTTGTGATAATTTTTCTTCTGGCAGGAATTATTTTAACAGTTGGAAATTTACAGTATCAAGAGATTTATGGAATTCTTTCTAAAGAGTATATTTATGCCAAAGGAAAAACAGTAACAAAAGAGCAGAACAAAGAATCAGAAGATATACCAAAACAGCCATTTGAGGATGAAAACGATAAAGAAATACTAAACCTTTATGCACTTTCTGCCTGTTTAATGGATGCCTCAAATGGTAGAGTGCTCTATTCAAAAGATGCAAATCAACAAATGCCTATGGCAAGTACCACTAAAATTATGACACTACTTGTCACATTGGAAAATGCTAACTTAAATGATGTTGTCACAGTTTCTTCTAATGCTGCAAAACAGCCAGATGTTCAGCTTAACATGAATACAGGAGATCAGTATTATTTAAAGGATTTAGTGTACTCTTTAATGTTAGAAAGCCATAATGATACGGCTGTAGCAATCGCAGAACATGTCGGTGGAAGTGTAGAGGTATTTTGCGATATGATGACAAAAAAGGCAAAATCCATTGGGGCATTGCAAACGAGATTTGAAACACCGAATGGGCTAGATGCAGATGGACACTATACGACAGCATCAGATCTTGCTTTAATCGGAAGTTATGCTATTAAAAATGAAGAATTTGTAAAAATTATTACAACACAAACACATCAATTCAATGAAATTACAACAGGACGTTCTTTCACTGTCAATAATAAAGATCGATTTTTATATATGATGGAAGGTGCAATTGGAATAAAAACGGGCTTTACTGGAAAGGCGGGATATTGTTTTGTAGGGGCATTAAGACATGACGGAAAAAATTTTGTCAGTGTAGTTTTAGGGAGTGGGTGGCCTCCGAATAAAAATTATAAATGGGCAGATACTAAAAAACTGATGGAATTAGGGTTAAAGAATTATACAGAACAGGTTGTTTTTTCTCCTATTCCTGAGTATCGTTCAGTTGCTATACATGGAGGAATTCTTGCAGATACTATGACACAAGTAAATGAAGAAGTTTCTCTTTTGTTATGTGATAATGACTTTGTACAAGTAGAATTTGAACTTCCAGAACAGTTGAATGCTCCAGTGACAGCAGGTGAAAAGGTTGGTGAAGCAAAAATTTACATAAATAAAATATTATATCAAAGTATTCCAATTACTGTAAAATACACAGTAAAACAGATGGATTATTCTTATTGTATGGATTGTATTTTAAATTGGTTTTTCTTTCAAAATTTAAGATAGAATTTTAATTACAATTATGATAAAATAAATGGATAAATCATAAAAAAAATACGAAAAAAGGAGAAAAAAGTAGTGTACAATAATTTTATTTTTGATTTATATGGAACATTAATTGATATTTATACAAATGAAACCAAACCTTATCTTTGGAAAAAATTATCTTTATGGTATAGTTTAAAAGGAGCACCATATACCCCCTCTGCTTTAAAGAGCCGATATTATATCCTCTGTGAAGATTTAGAAAAAGAGGCAAAAAAGAAAACAGGTCGAGAATTTCCAGAAATCAAAATAGAAGAAATTTTTTATCTTATGTTTACAGAATATCAGCTTGAAGATGCAGCAGAACTTGCTAAAACAACGGCACAGATATTTCGTACTATGTCTATTGAAAGATTGAGTTTGATTTCAGGTGTTTTAAAGACATTAGAGGGATTAAAAAAATCAGGGCGCAAAATTTATTTGCTTTCTAATGCACAGAGAGTTTTTACAGAACCAGAAATATACCTATTTTCTTTAAATAATTATTTTGATGGAATTTTATATTCTTCTGATGTAGGAGTGAAAAAGCCATCTTTGGAATTTTTTCAAACTCTGTTTACTAACTATCAATTAAATAAGGAAGAATCTGTTATGATTGGAAATGATTTTGACTGTGATATTGTAGCAGCTACAAAGTTTGGGATCGACAGTATCTATTTTTATACTGGAGAATTTTCAAAGAGTTTTGGACGACTTCCGCAAAGATGTAAATGTATTCAAAAAATAGAAGAGGTATTAAACTATCTTGCCTAATTTTCTTTTCATTTCTTTTGTAGATTTCGTACATGAGAAACAACAAAAAAGTATTTTTTTCAATCTATATTAAAAAAATACTTGATAATCTTAAAAAATCGTGTATTTTATATATAGAAATATATGTACTGCAGTGATCGTTATTTTATGCGGCACAGTATATGATGTTTGGCATAAAATAAGATATAACTGCAACTGAACTTCTATAAATACGGAGGAATCTCGAATGAAAAAGATAGTGAAATTTGGCGGTAGTTCTTTAGCAGGATCAGATCAGTTTAAGAAAGTAGCAAATATTATTCAAGCAGACGATTCAAGAAGATATGTAGTTCCATCAGCACCTGGCAAGAGGTTTTCGACTGATACAAAAGTGACCGATATGTTGTATCAATGTTATGATACTGCACAAAACGGAAAAAGATTTCAAGATCTATTAAAGAAAATCAAAGACAGGTATCTTGAAATTATTCAGGGACTTTCTTTGAATTTGAATTTAGATCAGGAATTTGAAACGATAGAAAAATTGTTTTTAGAAAAAGCGGGAAGTGACTATGCAGCTTCTAGAGGAGAGTATCTTAATGGAATTCTTCTTGCAAATTATCTTGGATATGAGTTTATTGATGCAGCAGAAGTGATCTTTTTTGATGAAAAGGGAGCGTTTGATGCTAAAAAAACGAATCAGATTTTAAGTCAGCGTTTAGAAACAGTAGAACGGGCAGTCATTCCGGGATTTTATGGTTCTCTTCCAGATGGTACAATAAAGACATTTTCTAGAGGAGGATCAGATATTACAGGTTCGATTGTGGCTAGGGCAGTAAAAGCAGACCTATATGAAAACTGGACCGATGTTTCTGGATTTTTGATTGCAGATCCTAGAATTATTGAGAATCCAGAAGCAATTACTACAATTACCTATAAAGAATTAAGAGAACTTTCCTATATGGGAGCTACTGTTTTACATGAAGATGCCATTTTTCCAGTTAGAAAAGCGGGAATTCCAATCAATATTCGTAATACAAATCGCCCACAAGATGAAGGAACCATGATCGTAGAAAGTACTTGTCGTAAACCAAAATATACGATTACGGGAATTGCTGGTAAGAAGGGATTTGTAGCAATCAATGTTGAAAAAGATATGATGAATGCAGAAATAGGTTTTGGAAGAAAAATACTTTCCGCATTTGAAAAGTATGGAATTTCTTTTGAACATGTGCCTTCAGGAATTGATACTTTAACAGTATTTGTGCATCAACCAGAGTTTGAGGGAAAAGAACAACAAGTTCTCTCTGAAATCCATCGTCTAGCAGAACCAGATTCTATTGAAATGGAATCTGATCTGGCATTAATTGCTGTAGTTGGAAGAGGAATGAGAGCATCCAAAGGAACAGCAGGAAGAATTTTTTCTGCATTAGCACATGCCAATATCAATGTAAAGATGATTGATCAGGGTTCTAGTGAATTAAATATCATTATTGGAGTTAGAAATCAAGACTTTGAAGCAGCGATTAAGGCAATTTATGATATTTTTGTATTAATCCAACTCTAAGATTATGATATAATTTAAGAAGAAATAAGAAGGAACAGATAGAGGAGGAATAAAGGTATGCTTCGCTTGTCAAGAACCGGAATTAGAAATCTGGCGTCTAGTGATCTCATATATTCTAGGGGATTACAATATTATAAAAGCAATAGAGTAGTAAACGCAGCATTTTCTAAACTATCCGGACAATATAAGCTGACAGTGCGTGGCAGCTATAACTATTCCGTTATTATAACAGAAAATAAAGATGGCTCTTTTGAGCATTTTTGTAATTGTCCAGCTCATGTTAAGGAAAAAGGAGCTTGTAAACACGTAGTAGCGGCTTTGCTTTTTATTTTAAAATATCAGGAGAAATCATTGATGGAAGAACCGCAAAGTCCAGAAGAAAAAAAGGCATTTCAAGTATTAGAATACTTTGCAAATCAGGAAGAAACAAAAGCACAAGGAGAAATTTTTCATATTGAAGCCATTATTTTTATTCCTGCCATTTTAAGGGGAACAGAGAGCAAAGCTTATGTTTCTCTAATGGCAGGTGTAAATCGTATGTATAAAATTCAATCTCTTCGCAAATTTTTGATGGATTACTATAATAAAGAGAATATTGTATTAGGAAAAGAGTTTAAATTTATTGCAGGAGAGAGTGAATTTGATCGAGAATCCAAAGAACTTTTAGATTTTTTATTAGAAGTTTATGAAATTCAAGAATTAATAGATAAGACTTTTTATTCAAAACTATTTTCAAGAGCACAGATGGTTTTAACAAAAAATATGCTGAGAAAATTGTTTTTAGCCATTGGAAAAAATAATTTTACATTAGAGTTATATGGAAAATTATATGAAATGGTTCGATTTATGAATGGTAATCCTAAGATTCAATATGATTTAGATATTTTTGAAGATGCTATTTTATTAGATTATCATCAAAAAGAACCAGTTATTTCACTTTCTGAAAATGGGGATATGCTCTATTATAATGGCGGAGTTTACTTACCAGAACAGCGATTCATTCGAAATTATGTTCCTTTTTATAATAGTCTTGGCGGCGAAAAAAAACCTTTAGCTTTTCGAGGAGAAAATAAAAAGCGTTTTTTAGAGGAGGTTTTGCCAAAACTTCATGAAATACTAGATATTGCAATCCCAGAACAACTAAAGGAAAGATATCTCACTTTGCCATTAACTTCAAAAATTTATTTTGATAAATACAACAATGCGATTAAAGCAGAATTACATTTTCAATATGGAGAATATGAATTTAATTGCTTTGAAGATCCAAGAGTTGAAAGTTATATTATTATCCGGGATAAAGAAAAAGAATATGAGGTTATGCAGCTATTAGAAGGGTTAGATTTTGAGGCACACTCTAAGTTCTACTTGTTAAAAAATGATAATAGTATTTTTGAATTTTTAACAAACGGTATAGATAAGCTCAAAAAAGTCTGTCAATTATTTTATTCAGAACATTTTAAAAAGATTTCGATTCGATCTGGTGGAAAATTTCAAGTTGGTTTACGTGCCAATTCAGAAATTGATCTTTTAGAGATGGAATTAGATTATGATGATATTCCAAGAGAAGAATTGAAAGATTTGTTTCGTTCCTATCAATTAAAAAAGAAATACTTCCGTTTAAAAGATGGAAGCTTTATTGATTTAAAAGAAAAACCAATTCAAGAGTTAGCTAATATTTTAGAGGGATTAAATGTTTTACCTAAAAATATCAACTCAGAAAGTATAAAACTTTCTAAAAGTAGTGCATTTTATTTAGAAGATACTTTAAAGGAAACTTCCCTTATAGTGTCAAAAAATGAAGAATTTACTCAATTAATCAATCGCATTTTACTTCCAAAACAACAAAATTATCCAATCCCCGAAAAAATTACAGCATTACTTCGACCATATCAAGTAACAGGATATGAATGGCTTCGCATGCTTGCAGAAAACAGTTTAGGAGGAATCCTAGCAGATGATATGGGCCTTGGTAAAACATTACAGTCTATTGTATATATTGTATCTAAAATAGAACAGGGAAGACATTTTATGATTATATGTCCCACATCTCTAGTCTATAATTGGTTAGATGAATTTGAAAATTTTGCTCCACAAATTCGTGCTGTTGTCATTGCGGGAACTCCGACAGAACGGCAGGAATTGATTGAACATTCAGAAAATATTCCAGTCTTTATCACATCTTATCCTTTAATTCGAAGAGATATTCTGCAATATCAGCAAATAGAATTTGATACAGTATTTATTGATGAAGCACAATTTATTAAAAACGCAGCATCATTAAATGCGCAATCTGTAAAATTATTAAAGGCAAAACATCGATTTGCGCTGACAGGAACACCGATAGAAAATTCTCTTTCTGAACTCTGGTCAATCTTTGATTTTATTATGCCAAACTATTTGATGAGTCATACAAAATTTATGAAACGATATGAAAAACTAATTTTAAAGGAAGATGTACATGCTTTAGAAGAATTAAACCGTAGAGTTCATCCATTTGTACTTAGACGTATGAAAAAGGATGTTTTAAAGGAATTGCCACAAAAAATAGAAGAAAAAATTTTAACAGAAATGACAGAAGAGCAAAAGAAAATATATCTTTCTTATATGGAAAATATTCGTTCTAATCTGGATTTAGAACATACGCCAGTAGAAAAAAATCAAATGAAAATTCTCGCTGCTCTGACAAGACTACGTCAAATCTGTTGCCATCCAGCTACATTTTTAAATAACTATTATGGCAGCAGTGGTAAAATGGATCTATTGTTTGAATTATTAGATAAAGCGATTGCAAATCAACATAGAATTTTGCTGTTTTCTCAGTTTACTTCTATGCTTGGAATTATCGCAAAGGAGTTAGAAAAGAAAAAGATTGCCTATTTTTATATTGAAGGTGCAACAGCTATGGAAGAACGTAGTGAATATGTACGACGTTTTAATGCAGGAGAGGGACACATTTTTTTAATTTCATTAAAAGCAGGAGGGACAGGACTAAATCTGACAGGAGCAGATATGGTAATTCATTATGATCCTTGGTGGAATCCAGCAGTAGAAGAACAAGCAACCGATCGGGCTTATCGTATTGGTCAGGAAAAAAATGTGTATGTAATTAAACTTTTAACAAAAGGAACGATTGAAGAAAAAATTTATAAGCTACAAAAAAAGAAACAAGAATTATCAAATTCCGTAATTCAAGCAAAAGAAATTTTTATTAATATGTTAAGCAGAGAGGAATTAGAAGATATCTTTCGGTAAATTATAGAAAATAGAAAAGGAACTGTCGTAGGGAAAAATCAGATACAAGATATTGTAAAATTTAATTCGATATCAATACAATATTTTGTATATTCAATTTTTAGTACAACAGTTTCTTTTCTATTTATTAATTATTTTGTTTCAAAAGTTTCATTATAAAATTCTTCTACAATAAGATCTAAATAAGAGTCGTCCATTTCTCCAAATATTTGTGTAATCTGTTCCTTTATTCCTTCCATCTGTCTCATAAAATTTATTTCTCCAGATAGAGAAGGATCGGAAAAAGAGTCTAAAAGTTCAGGTGTGACGTTTTCTTTTAACCAATCAGTTAGTCTTTTTGTGACTGCTTCTTCCTCTAAAGCTTCTTCTGCCGCTTTTTTTGACATCCGAAAAGAGGATATTCCAATCCATAAGAAAGCAAGAAACATACCTCCAATAACCAAATAGGATAAAAGATTATTCAAATAAGAAAAAACACCAGCGATATTAAGGGCTACAAAAATTATTCCAATAATACTAAAAGAAATAAATGTAATCGCGGAAGATTTTAAGTCTTTACTTTTTTCTGCTCTTTTAATATAAGGAGAAGAAGAGGTATTTTCCATTTCCTTTTTGGCAGCTTCTAAAGCCTCTAAAACTTCATTAGAATTAGACTTTACTTTTGTTTCCTGTTCTACTTGAAAAAAAGCATGTACACACTTTTTTGCTCTTTCTATCTGTTCTTGTGGAACATTGACCAAGAAAGAATTTGTATCTTTAGAATATTCTATTGTGCTATCTAATTGTTCAGAGGCAAGAAATTCTACCAATCGATTTGCTGCTTCCTCTTCTTCTAAATCTGCAACTGGAAGCAATATTTTATCCTCTACAAGTTCTTTGACTAACTCAACACCACAATCTGGACAAATAGTTACACTTTCTTTATATTCCATTTTACATTTTGGACACCAAGGCATAAAAATTTCCTCCCAAAATACAATTTAATAAAGTAAACAATCTCATTATAACGAAGAAAAAATTTTTTTTCAATGTTTTTCTGAGAAAATTTGTATTATCATAATTGAAATTTTCAAATCACAAGTTTGTGTCTGTATGGCTTCCACAAACTTGATATATACAAAAAAGCCATGCAGAAATGAGGAAAAATGAAAAAGGAAACAAAATCTATATTAAAAGATTTTTTAATTCGACTTACTGTTGCCTGTATTTTATTTTTAATTGTCTATTTAATTGTAACTTTTCATCCACAATTTCTTCCGATAGATGCAGAATGGATTCAAAAAATACTTGCAGAAGAAAAATTGCCTCTGCCTTGGTAATTATTTTTAATTAAAAAAATTTTTCAAAAACTATATAGAAATTAAAAAAATTTTTTCAAACATACTGTATGCAGTATGTTATAATACTAATAAAGTTTATATTTTATATACAGTATGTTTATGTACTAAAAATAACAACACACTTAATGACTATACAAAATACACCTATTTCTACATAATATATATAAAATAATAGAAATTTTTATCTTTAAATGATATAATATTAAAAAATATAAAGGAGGTTACAAAATGAAAAACTTTATTAAAAAACTTTTTTGTTTCTATGTTGCCAGTTTGATAGCTCTAAGTTCCACTGCCGTAAATGCTAAAACAATAGTATATGCTAAAACAGAAAGTAGTACATATTCTTCGGATGCACAGTGTATCATCAAAGATCCCCACAATATTTTAAATACAGAACAAAAAGAATTTATTAAAAATGTTTTTAATGATGTTTTTAAAAAAATGTGGGATAAATATGGATATTCTAATGAATGTCCTGTGATTACATTTATTATAGACTCTAACCTTATTGTGGATGGTGCTAGCGCAGTTGAAATAGGAAATGGTCGAATTGCTTTTAGAGAAAATAACTTTTCCCGTTTAAACGGCTATGCAGTAGATCTTATTGTCCATGAATTAACACATATTGTACAAGAATATCAGAATACAAAAACTTTCTCATGGCTTACAGAAGGAATTGCCGATTATATTGCTGCTGAATATTCGGAACATAAACGTTCACTTATACCAAAACAATATAACGGCGGTAGTCTTTATTCTGGCTATTTAACAACTGCCGGTTTTCTGATATGGCTTGAGGAAGATAAAGATTATACTGATATTGTTATGAAGTTACACCGCTGTATGCAGGAAGGGAAAATACAAAATGAAACCTTTGAGATATTGACAGGACAATCGCTTTCTGATTTATGGAAAGAATATTCTGGAGAGACATTACCTTCTATAGAAAACTATCTGCTTTCTCAGTCGAATTTAGCGAATATTACAAAATTAGCAGATTATTATTTTTATGGATATGGTGGTGAACCTGATTATACAAAAGCTTTAGAGTATTACCAAAAGGCGGTTGAATTTGGGAAAACAGAAGGTTATACGAACTATGCTATTAGAAGAATAGCAGACTATTATTACTATGGCTATTTAGACGAAAAAGATTATCAAAAAGCTTATAAACTTTATAATAAAGTTGTGGCTTCAGAAACAACAAATAGTGCCTATGCCAGTAATATAATGGGTGATATGGTTTTAAATGGATATATAGAAGATATGCCTCTTCAACAAGCAATATCTAATTATAAATATGCGATTAAATTAGATGAAAAAATAGGAGTACTTACTTCTCAATCTATTCGTGCCATGATGAGTTTAGGCAATTTATTTTATAAAGAAAAAGATCCTGAAGCAGTTATATGGTATAAAAAAGCAGAGGAACTAGGCAATTTTCATGCAAAAAATATGTTAGGGTATTTTTATTTTAAAGGTGAACTTGTAGAAAAGGATATCCAAAAAGCCTGTGTCTATTTTACGGAAGTTTTTGAAAATGAAAGCGCATCTGAGAGTAATAAACGAACTGCTGCCATAAATTTAGCTGATTTGTTTTATGAAGAGAAAGATCCTAAGGCGGTTATATGGTATGAAAGAGCAAGCGAACTAGGCAATTTCTATGCGAAGAATATGTTAGGATATATATATTTAAATGGTGAATTGGTAGAAAAGGATATGAAAAAGGCTTATAGCTATTTTAAAGATGTTACAGAAAATACAGATGATTCTGAAAGCCAAAAAGAATATGCACAAAAAATGCTAGATAAATATTTCTAAGTTAGCTGGGTAGGCTTTTGTCCAATGATACCGTAATCTTTTTTGACAAATGCCACATGGTAATAATACCCTATATGGAGAGTTTTCATCATCACGAATAAGACACATACAATGTGTCACCTTTTCATTATATTTGTGAGCTTCCAACATAGGTCCCAGTTCAATACATACGATTGCAGACGTAATGACAGTTTCAATGGAGACACTTGTATAATAATTCCCTTTGGACATGTCCATTATATTACAAATTTGAGAGCATGGAAAGAATTTTAGGTGTGGTTCTTTGTAAACTGATCTAAAGTACAAATATATCTTCCATATAGGAAATTGGCTAGGAAATCCACTATTTCCTTGTTCTTAAATTTGTAGTATAATAGAAATATAGTTTTGCAATAAATCGGGAAATAAATAAGAGGAAAAAATATGGAATATGCCATAAAGATTTTAGAATTAGAACGATTGTCTATTATATCTGCACTTAAAGATGGTCAGAAAGAACGGTTGAATGATTTGCAACAGTTGGATAAAGCATTAGGATGGCTACGCTTGTTAGAAGAAAAACAACTCGACAGAGCTAACAAATATAACTTTGAAGCATTGCCTTTTATTGAAGGAAGAGGGGGATTTACGTATTATCGTATAGCGATTGATAACGAAACAGATGATATTGCATTTTGGGAAGAATATAAAAAGGATGACGGTTCTCAATTAATCTTATCACTAGGGGATTATATTTTAATAAAAAAGTAAAGATTGATCTTCTACTATACTAGTAATAGGACAAAAAAGGAGATTGTAATATGATTCGTTCTATTAAAAGATGCGAGATTGAAAAATGTGTTGAAGTGATTAAAAAAAGTTTCTTGACAGTTGCATACGAATATGGACTCACACAAGAAAATGCTCCTCGCTTTACAGCATTCTCAGTTACATTTGAAAAACTTAGCTGGCAGTATGATGAACGTAGACCTATGTATGGATATTTTGATGATAATAATTTAATTTTGGGATACTATTCGCTGTATAGATTAGAAAAAGAAGTGTGTGAATTAAATAACTTATGTGTTTTACCAGAACATCGGCATAAACATATTGGAGAAGTTTTGTTTTTTCATGCCGTTACAATAGCATCTAATATAGGTTGTAAAAAAATAAATATTAGTATTGTAGAAGAAAATACTAAACTTCGGATATGGTATGAAAGGTTAGGTGCAAATCATATTGGTGTTAAAAAATTTAACTTTTTTCCTTTTACCTGTGGGTATATGGAAAAGATGATTGACGAAAAAAATATGGCTTGTAGACATAATATAGAATTATGGGATGCGTATGATACAAATGGAATATTAGCTGGATGTGATTTGATTCGAGGTGAAAAAATTCCGAATGGATTAAAACATGCAGTGGCAGAAGTTTTTGTTATACATAAAGATGGTTCTATTCTTCTCATGCAGAGAGATTTTAATAAATCAAACTATCCAGGTTTTTGGGAAAGTGGTGCTGGTGGTTCTGTATTAAAAGGAGAATCTATTATGGAAGGGGCTAAAAGAGAACTTTTAGAAGAAACAGGAATTGTTGTAAATGATGACTTAAAAAGTATTTATTATGTTGTTACAGATACAACAATATATGAAGGATATTTATGTATAACTGATATTTTTAAAGAAGATATACAACTTCAAATAGGAGAAACAACGGCATTTTGTTGGGTTAATAAACAGGAATTTAGAAAAATTTTTTACTCAAATCAATTTGTAGATAAACTGAGAGAAAGATTAATGGAATTTGTAGAAAATAATATTTAATTAATACTTGCAATAAGACTAGCCATCCTATTGACCTTAGATGGTAGATTAAAGTAGCCAAAAACAGTGGTTTGTGTTATACTATTTTAGTGTGACTAAGTTAAATTAAGAGAAAGTTAGATGTCTGAGAGGAGAATGTTGATGGCATCACAAAATAATTTAAAAAAAGAAAGAAATTTAGCATTAAGTGATGAAATTTTGATGAGTGTAGAAAAGCCTGCCCGCTATATAGGGGGTGAATATAACTCAGTTATGAAAGACCTTTCTACAGTGGATATTCGTTTTGCTATGTGTTTTCCAGATGTCTACGAAGTTGGTATGTCACATTTGGGAATTCAGATTATTTATGATATGTTCAACCGTTGGGAGGATACGTATTGTGAGAGAGTCTATTCTCCTTGGCCAGATTTAGATCAGATATTACGAAAAGAGCATATTCCTTTATTTGCTTTAGAATCTCAAGATCCTATTAAAAAATTTGATTTTTTAGGAATTACTCTTCAATATGAAATGTGTTATACAAATATTCTTCAAATCTTAGATCTTTCTAATATTCCACTGTATGCTATAGATAGAACAGAAGATGATCCTATTGTGATAGGAGGTGGCCCTTGTGCTTATAATCCAGAGCCAATCGCTGACTTTTTTGATTTTTTCTATTTAGGAGAAGCAGAAACAGTATATCGAAAGCTACTAGATTTATATAAAGAAAATAAAGCTGCTAAAAAGAGCAAAAAACAGTATTTAGAACAGGTCGCAACAATAGAAGGGATGTATGTTCCAAGTCTTTACAAACCCTCATATCATAAAGATGGAACATTAGAAGCGTTTACTCCACTACATTCAAATGCTAAAACGAAAATTAGAAAACAAGTAGAAATGCAGTTAAGTGATACGTATTATCCAGAAAGACCACTTGTTCCCTATATCAAAACGGTACAAGATAGAGTTGTTCTTGAAATTCAGAGGGGATGTATTCGTGGTTGTCGTTTTTGTCAGGCAGGAATGGTATATCGACCTATTCGAGAACGCAGTTTAGACTATTTAAAAGAGTTAGCAAAAAAAATGTTAGAAAGTACAGGACAAGAAGAGATTACACTTAGTTCTTTGAGTTCTAGTGATTATTCCCATTTAGAAGAATTAGTTTATTATCTAATTGATGAATTTAAAGGAAAAGGTATCAATATTTGTCTTCCATCTCTACGAATTGATGCTTTTTCTTTAAATGTTATGGCAAAAGTTCAAGACATCAAAAAAAGCAGTCTTACTTTTGCACCAGAAGCGGGTTCTCAGCGTCTACGCGATGTGATTAATAAAGGACTTTCTGAGGAAGTAATTTTAAAGGGGGCAAAAGACGCATTTGAAAGTGGATGGAATAAAGTGAAATTATATTTTATGTTAGGGCTTCCAACTGAGACAAAGGAAGATGTAAAAGGGATTGCTCTTCTTTGTAATGAAATTGCAAAAGAATACTATTCGATTCCTAAAGAAAAGAGAAATGGAAGAGTACAGATTACTGCTAGTACCTCCTTTTTTGTTCCAAAGCCATTTACTCCTTTTCAATGGGCAGCAATGGATTCCAAAGAAAGCTATCAAGAAAAACAACAATTTTTAAAAGATACTATCAGAGAACAACTGAATTCTAAATCTATTCGTTATAACTGGCATGATGCAAAAACTTCTGTCTTAGAAGGTGTTTTCGCTAGGGGAGATCGAAAACTTTCAAAAGTATTAGTAAATGCTTATCAAAAGGGTTGTATCTTTGATGCTTGGACAGAATATTTTGATCCAGAGAAATGGGAAGAAGCCTTTAAAGAAGAGAATATTTCTATAGAATTTTACACCCAACGAGAAAGAAAAAAAGAAGAGTTGCTACCATGGGACTTTATTGATGTAGGAGTTACTAGAACATTTTTGTGGAATCAGTACGAACTGTCTAAAAAGGAACAGGTAACTTTAAATTGTAGAAAGCATTGTTCAGGCTGTGGGGCAGGTATATTTGGAGGCGGTGTTTGTACAGAAGCCAGAAATGAAGAAGGTGAAAGTCTTTATTCAGGCTCAGTTACCGTTTTGTAGAGAGGTGAATTCATATGAGAATACGAGTAAAATTTTCAAAATATGGAATATTAAAATTTATAGGACATCTGGATGTGATGCGTTTTTTTCAAAAAGCGATTCGTCGATCTGGAATTGATATTGCGTATTCAAAAGGATTTAGTCCTCACCAGATTATGTCCTTTGCTGCTCCACTTGGAATAGGAATTACCAGCGATGGAGAATATATGGATATTGAACTTTCTTCTTATGATTTTGCTACTAAAGAGGAGTTTTTAGATTGTTTAAACCGACAAATGACAGAAGGGTTTTTCATCACAGATATTGTTACATTTCCTGATCCAAAACCAAATCAAAAAAAAGAAACGGCAATGTCGCAAGTAGCTGCCGCTGATTATAAATTATCTTTAAAACGTTTTGACTGTGTTTTAAAAAATAAAACAGTTGTTAAAATAAAAGAATTACAGAAATGTTTTTTAGAATTTATGAATCAGGAATGTATTTTTATTCAAAAGAATACAAAAAAAGAAGAACAGTTAATAGATTTACGCCCTTATATTTTTTCATATAGTTTTTCTTCTAATGAATTTTCAGAAAAGAATAGTATCTCACTTGATGAAATCGAAAAAATGGAACTTCATGCAACGGACTATGGAGATACCTTTTCTATTTATCTGAGATTGGCAGCAGGAAGTATAAAAAATATTAAACCAGAATTAGTAATAGAGACTTTTATGAATCAATATGGATTTACGCACCCAGACTTTTTCATACAGCAACATCGTATGGAGTT
This sequence comes from uncultured Lachnospiraceae bacterium, assembly GCA_947089905.1. Taxonomy (GTDB): domain Bacteria; phylum Bacillota; class Clostridia; order Lachnospirales; family Lachnospiraceae; genus MGBC140009. Next base: position 338,872 of record CAMUMG010000001.1, on the reverse strand, counting down.
ATATAAAAAAGATACAACAAATTCTTTTATTCCTTTGATTTGTCAGAAAGAAAAAGAGGAAATGATATATGCAGAATAATCAACGGTTAGTTATTGTTCGGTGGAACGATCAAATTTTATCTACATTGTTTTTAGGAAAGGAATTATTAGAACTCCATTGTGATAAAGTAGAGGAAGAATCTATTCTTGGAAATATCTATATTGGAAAAGTTCAAAATATTGTAAAAAACATTAATGCTGCTTTTGTGGAAATTTCAGATAAAAAGGTATGTTATCTACCTATTACAGAAGATTTAAACCTTCTTCGAAGAACAGAAAATACAAACCATAAACTTTTACAAGGTGAAGAACTATTAGTTCAGATTATCAAGGAAGATGTAAAGACAAAAGCTCCTGTCGCTACAACAAAGTTAAGTATTCCCGGAAAGTATCTCGTTTTAGTATATGGAAAACCTATCGCTTGTGTTTCCTCTAAAATAGAAGATCCGAAACGTAGACAGGAGTTAAAGAAGAGTATTGAGCCATATGTGACAGAGGAATATGGATTTATTGTACGTACGAATTCTAAAAATGTAGAAGAAAATTATTTAATTCAAGAGGCAAAAGCATTAGTAAGTCGTTATTTACAATTAAAAAGGGACGGAAAGTATCAAAATCGCTTTTCTAAAATTTTTCAGATGTTTCCAGCCTATCTTTGTACTATTAGAGATAGAGATAATGAAAGCTTATCAGAAATCATAACGGATGATCCTATTCTCTACCAACAAATTAAAGAATATTTAACCTGCTACCAGCCAGAGGATTTACAAAAGCTTCGTATGCCAGAAGATTCTTCTATTTCTCTTGATAGAGTATACCGAATCAGTCTACAATTAAATGAAGCATTACAAAAAAAGGTCTGGCTAAAATCAGGCGGTTATTTAGTCATTGAACCAACAGAAGCCTTAACAGTAATCGATGTAAATACTGGAAAGGCTGTAACAAAAAAGAAAAATGTACAGGAAACATTTTTTCAAATCAATGTAGAAGCAGCAAAGGAAATTGCAAAACAGATTCGACTAAGAAATATATCGGGTATTATTATCATTGATTTTATTAATATGCAGGAAGAAAAAGCAAGGGAAGATTTACTTTATATATTAAAAGAATTTGTAAAGCAAGATCCTGTAAAAACAACAGTGATCGACATGACCGCATTATCATTAGTAGAATTGACAAGAAAAAAAGAACGTCGTCCACTCTACGAACAAGTGGAACGTACGATAGTAAATCCAATAAAAAAAGATTGACAAAACATACCACGAATGATATACTATTTAAGTGTGCCGCACAGCGAGGTATAAGTTCCAAAAGGACACCATAGCTGGCGAGTATTAGGATTAAGGAGGTGCTGTCATGTACGCAATTATTGTAACAGGTGGTAAACAGTACAAGGTATCCGAAGGAGATACGATTTTTGTTGAAAAGCTCGGTGTAAAAGCAGGAGAAACCGTTTCATTTGATCAGGTTCTTTTGGTAAATAATGGTGAAGTTAAAGTTGGAACTCCAACTGTAGAAGGTGCAAGTGTTTCTGCAACTGTTGTAGCAGAGAGAAAAGCGAAAAAGGTTATTGTTTACAAATATAAAAGAAAGACCGGATATCATAAGAAAAACGGTCACAGACAGACCTATTCTAAAGTAACAATTAATAAAATTAATGCCTAATGATACGGGTATCTGTTCATAAGAATGAGTTTAACGATTGTATTGGAGTCTGCTGTGAAGGTCATGCAGAATATGATGAAGCAGGACAAGATATTGTCTGTGCAGCAGTTTCTGTTTTGATGTTAAGTACAATAAATTCCATAGAAGCTTTTACTACAGATCAATTTGTTTGTGATATGGCAGAGGAAGGTGGATTTTTAGATTTTAAACTAACTTCTAAGCCAAGTAAAGATGCTTTGCTGTTGATTCAGTCTTTAGTACTGGCACTGCATAACCTAGAACAAGATTATGGCAGTGACTTTGTTCAATTTGATAAGGAGGTGTAAAAGATGTTTCAGATGAACCTTCAATTATTTGCTCATAAAAAGGGTGTTGGTTCTACAAAGAATGGAAGAGATTCTGAGTCTAAAAGACTTGGTGCTAAAAGAGCCGATGGACAGTTCGTTTTAGCAGGTAATATTCTTTATAGACAGCGTGGTACAAAGATTCATCCAGGTGTAAATGTAGGTATTGGCGGTGATGATACTTTATTTGCATTAAAGGATGGCGTTTTAAGATTTGAGAGAAAGGGCAGAGATAAGAAACAAGCTTGTGTTTATCCTGTTAGCGCTGAATAAGTTTTTTAGAAGGAGCTGTTTTTAAACAGCTCCTTCTTTCGCAAAGAAGAGAAGAAAAGAGGTGAAGCTATATGGCATTTGCCGATCGAGCAACCATATATATACGTTCTGGTAAGGGCGGAGATGGACATGTTAGTTTTCGAAGAGAAATGTATGTACCAGCCGGAGGACCAGATGGCGGAGATGGAGGGCGTGGCGGAGATATTATCTTTGAGGTAAATGAAGGATTAAATACTTTAGCAGATTTTAGATTTCATAAAAAGTATTGTGCCAGCAATGGAGAAGATGGTGGAACAAAGCGATGTTCTGGCAAAGATGGAGCAGATTTAGTTCTTCAAGTTCCAGAAGGAACTGTTATTTTAGAAGCGGAAAGTGGAAAAGTAATCGCAGATCTTTCTCATGAAAACCGTAGAGTTACTGTATTAAAGGGAGGCAGAGGAGGAAAGGGAAATCAACACTATGCGACTGCAACTATGCAGATTCCAAAATATGCTCAACCTGGACAGGCAGCAAAAGAGCTTACAGTAATCTTAGAATTAAAAGTAATTGCAGATGTTGGATTAATTGGATTTCCGAATGTAGGAAAATCTACGTTATTATCTAGTGTAACAAACGCAAAGCCAAAGATTGCAAATTATCCTTTTACTACGTTAAATCCAAATCTTGGAGTTGTAGATTTAGAAGGTGCAGATGGATTTGTGATTGCAGATATTCCAGGATTAATTGAAGGAGCAAGCGAAGGTGTTGGACTTGGACATGAATTTTTAAGACACATTGAACGGACAAAAGTTCTCATCCATTTAGTAGATGCTGCATCCAGTGAGGGAAGAGATCCTATTGAAGATATTAAAAAAATAAATTTGGAGTTAGCTTCTTATAATTGTGATCTATTAAAAAAACCCCAAATTATTGCTGCAAATAAAATGGATATTTTCTATGAAGATGAGGGAGATCAAGTGATTGAACGAATTAGAGAGGCATTTTCAAAAGAAAATTATCCTGTCTTTCCAATTTCTGCAGTAAGTGGAGCAGGAGTAAAAGAGTTATTATATGCAGTAAACGATTTACTAAAAACAATCAATACTGCTCCTATTGTTTTTGAGCCAGAATATGTAGAACAGAATACTGTTTTACAGGAACCTTACTCTGTTTCCTATAACCAAAAAGAAAAAGTCTATGTTGTAGAAGGACCTAGAATTGAAAGAATGTTAGGTTATACGAATATCGATTCAGAAAAAGGTTTTGAATTCTTTCAGAATTTCTTAAAGACCAATGGAATCTTAGAAGAACTTGAAGCTCTTGGAATTTGTGATGGAGATACTGTTCGGATGTATGGTCTGGAATTTGATTATTATAAATAAAGAGGAGAACCTATGACAAGTAAACAACGTGCCTATTTAAAAGGGCTTGCCATGAATCTACCTTCTATTTTTCAGATTGGTAAATCCGGTCTAACTCCTGAATTTACCTCTGGGATTGATGAAGCCTTAGAAGCAAGAGAATTAATTAAAATAAATATTTTAAAAAATTGTTTAGAAGATCCAAAAGAGGTTGCACAAATTCTTGCAGATCGAACCCATGCAGAGATTGTACAAGTAATAGGAAGAAAAGTTATATTATATCGGCAGTCAAAAGAAAAGAAACGAATTGAATTTCCAATATAAATTAGGAAAGTGTGACTAAAATGAAAAAAATAGGAATAATGGGCGGAACATTTAACCCAATCCATTTTGCTCATCTTATTCTTGCTGAAAATGCTTTACAACAGTGTGCCTTAGATGAAATTATGTTTTTGCCCTCAGGATATCCTGCTTATAAAGAGCAGAATGAAATTGCTCCTGATGCGGATAGATTAGCTATGGTTCAAGCTGCTATAAAAGGAAACTCTTCCTTTTATGTTTCTACTTTGGAATTAGAACGAAAAGGACCTACGTATACAATAGATACTTTAGAAGAATTACATCAGAAAAACAAAGCAGACTATTATTTTATTTTAGGTGGAGACTCCCTATTCCAAATAGAACAATGGAAAGAATGTGAAAAGGTTATGAAATTATGTCATTTAGCGGCAGCAGTACGTCAACAGGATGGAATTTTAGCATTAGAGAAAAGAGCACAAGAGTTAAGAAAAAAATATGGAGCAAAGATTACTCTTTTAAATACTCCTTATCTCGATATTTCTTCTAGTATGTTAAGAAAACGAGTTTCTCTCGGACATTCTATTCGATATCTTCTTCCAGAAGCTGTACTTTTTTATATTAGGGAACACAAGCTATATCAAAAATAGGAGTGAAAAGAAATGGATATCTTATTTGAAGAGCAGGTTATTCAGTTAAAGAAGTCATTAGAAAAGTTGCTTTCTCCAAAACGTTATGAGCACTCGTTGAGTGTAGCATATTTAGCAGCTTCTATTGCAATGTGTTATGAGCATGTAGATGAAAAAGCCGCCTTGATTGCGGGGATTTTACATGACTGTGCAAAGTATCTTTCTGATAAGGAGATATTAAAAGAATGTGAGAAATATCAACTTCCTATTAGTCAAACAGAAAAAAAGAGTCCATTTTTATTACATGGAAAATTAGGTGCATATTATGCAAAACACAAATATCGAATCCAAGATCCTCAAATTTTATCCGCTATTACCTATCATACAACTGGAAAGCCCGATATGACTATGTTAGAAAAGATTATTTTTTTAGCTGATTATTTGGAATTATTTCGAACACAAGAAACTTCTCCACCACTTTCTGTACTACGTTCTATGGTATTTCGAGATATAAATCAGACAACTTATCTAGTATTAAAAAATACAATAGAGTATTTACAAAGCAAAAAGGGAGAAATTGATCAAACTACCGTAGCCACATTACAATTTTATAAAAATTTAGTTAATTCGTAAAGAATAGAAAGGAGAATGATATGGAAAATCAGGCGAAAGAAATTGTAAAAATAGCATATCATGCTTTAAATGAAAAAAAAGCAGAAGATATTAAAATTATTGAAATTGGAACAATTTCTGTTATTGCAGATTACTTTATAATTGCTCATGGAAATAGTCCAGCTCAAGTAGATGCAATGGTAGATTCTGTTCAAGAAGAGCTTGCAAGGTCTGGATATGAAACCAAACGAGTGGAAGGAGTGAAATCCTGCGGCTGGGTTTTAATGGATTATGGTGATGTAGTAATCCATATTTTTTCAAAAGAAGATCGTCTATTTTACGATTTAGAAAGAATTTGGAGAGATGGAAAAGAAGTAGATACAGCATTATTTTAAATAGAGTAGGAGCTGTTGTACTAAGAAATAAATATACAGAAATTTTCTTAATACAATAGCTCCAAAAATAAACTATTAAGCAAACATACGGAATAAGCCGATAACCTTTCCAAGAATTTCTACCTTTTCTACAATAATTGGATTCATAAAATCATTTTCTGGTTGTAAACGATAATGATCTTCCTCTTTATAAAATGTTTTTACTGTAACAGAATCGTCTAACATAGCTACTACAAAATCTCCATTTTCAGCATGGGATTGTTGTTGAACAAGGATGCGATCTCCATCACAAATTCCTGCTTTAATCATACTTTCCCCACGAACTTTTAACATAAAGGTTTGTTCGTTTGGCATAAATTCTACAGGAATTGGAAAATATCCATCAATATTTTCTACTGCTAAAATTGGTTGTCCAGCAGTTACTGTTCCAATAACTGGAACATTGACAATCTCTCTACGTATTATGTTAAAGTTATCATCTACAATCTCAATCGCTCTTGGTTTAGAAGGATCTCTACGAATATATCCATTTTTTTCAAGTGTTTCTAAATGAGAATGAACCGAAGAAGTAGATTTTAAATGTACTGCTTCACAAATTTCTCTTACAGATGGTGGAAAACCCCTATTGAGAATCTGATTTTTCATGTAATCTAAAATTTCCTTTTGTTTTACACTAATTTTTCCGTATGCCATTATCTTACCTCCGATCGTTTTTTTAATTATAACATACATTATTTAAAAAATCAAAATCTATGTTCGAAAAATACTTTTTTTTATTGGATTATCCAATTTGGTAATTGAGTAACTGCATGAAAGAGACGTTCTTTTACTCCTCCATTTTCTTTATTTAAAGTTCGAATTAAATTTTTAATATATTCCCTTCTGGTATATCCATCTACTGGACAAAGTTTCCTAATTACAGGAAGACTATATTTAGACTGAAATCCAATAATATCACATTCTTCTACATAAATCATAGGTCGGATTAAGGTAATATCCATACGATCTAGATAGGTGACAGGAGAGAAACAATTATATCTTCCTTCATATAATAAAGATAATAGAGAAGTCTCTATCACATCATCTCTATGATGGGCATATGCTGATTTATTACATCCAAGTTCTTTGGCTTTTTCATTAAATGCTCCCTTTCTCATTTTTGCACATAAAGAACAGGGATTACTTTCTTCTCGAATTTGAAATATTATTTCTGAAATTTGTGTAGAAACTATAGTATATGGAATTTGCATTTGACTGCAAAGAGCGGCAATTTTATCAGTATAAAAATTTGGAAATCCAAGATCTACTGTAATTGCTTGTATAGTAAACTTTTTCGGATAAAACTTTTGCAGTCCATGAAGTGCATATAATAAAGTAAGACTATCTTTTCCGCCAGATATTCCAACTGCAATAACATCATTTTCTTGTATCATCTGATAATCATCTATCGCTTTTCTTACATAACTTAATAGCTGCTGTAATTTCATAATTACCTCCAAAATGTTTTGAACCGATTTTATCATACCATTAAAAAATGGTCAATTCCTTGTACTCTTTTTCACATTACTTCTTCAAAAAGACAAAGGTTTTTCATATTTATGACACATTTGTACCATCTTTATCCGATAGGATTGGACTTATCCTACAAGAACGGACTTATTTTAACTACACGGGAGGGAAGAATATGAGATACAAATTTCGTACATATCTGATGAAACCAATTGGGCTTTTACTTTTGTTTAGTTTTTGCTTTACTATAATTTTCCCAAGTATTTTTGTACCAGCAGCTTCTGGAATTAAATTATATAATTATACTACAGGAAAAACAAGTACTTATACTGGGAAACAAGTAAAGTATGTATGTAATGGAGTTGCTGTCAGTTTACCGGGAACTCCGGGAATTATTGTAGATGGGGTTGCTCTTGGACCATATGAGGATATTTTCCAAAATACCTATGGGATGGATTGTTCTTTAAGTAAAAATGGGGAAAAGCTTACGATTACATATCATGGAAATAAACTTGTTTTAACATTAGGGAGTAAAAAGGCAGTATTAAATGGAAAAACGCAAACAATGACAGTTGCTCCTACTAAAATAAAATATACTGCAAATGGAATTACAAAGTATTTAGTTCCAACAAGATTTGTAGCAGAAAGTATGGGAATTCGATATTCTTGGACAAGCGGTCTTTCTACTGCTAGTATGACACGTTCTATTACATTAAATTATGGTGGAAAGGATATCTCTTATTCAGGACTTTTTTGTAGAGCAAGTTATAATGGAACTGTATTTGAGTCATTTACTGCTCCAAATGTTATCCTTTCAAACACTGCAATGGTACATGGGGAAGAATTTTTTGGAGAAATTGTTGGACTTGACTATTTTTATAATGAAGAAGATGAAACGATTATTCTTTCAAAAGGTAATATTTCGTTAGAAATGATATTAGGAAGTACAGTTGTATATGTGAATGGAGAAACTGCAGACTGTGGAGTTGCACCTGAATTGATATATTATAAAGATACCGATGAATATGCTGTTTTATTACCTGCATATTTTGTGGCAAGTGTATTTGGTTATGAGTATGAATGGGATGGTACAACCAAAACGGCAATCATTCTTCCAACACAATATACACAAGATTCCGATGAGATTTTTATTCCCGAAGAATCTGGTGAAATTACAGATTCCGATGAAGTTTTAGAAACAAACGGCAGCAGTCTGGCAGAAGAATTTTTTTCATGGACTCCATCTATTTTAAAGGAAGTTCCAACTATTACACAAGATTCTATTAAAGTAGGGGAAAATCCTGAGTTTACTTACTTAAATACAATTTTTAAGGATGAACTTGCTTCTGACTATGAAAAAGAAACTTATTATATTAGTTTTACAGGACCTATCTATCAGGTTGAAAATCTTGGATTTGATGAAAATAATGAATTAATTTTACAGTTTCCAAATATTTCATCACCTACTAGATTTTATAATCTAAATGGAACATTAATGACTTATATTTCTACTGGAAATATAGAAGATTCTACAGCACAAGTAAAGTTTCAACTTTCATCCGATCGTTTGACTTATGACTTGAAAATTTCTGACGATCATCTGTCATTGATTCTTACTATTTATAATAATGAACTAAATAAGATTAGTTCAGGAAGATTAGATAATGGAGATATTTATATTACATTTGAAGGATATTTTCCTATTGATGCAGAAATAATCAATTTAGATAATATTATTATGATAGAATTTCCTTATATGGTAAATTTATTATCTAATACAGATTATTATTTTGAGGAAGGGAAGGAGATTAGTTCTGCTATTTTAAGTTCTCCTCAATTAAATTATTGTCAGTTTGTAGTGAATAAAAATGACTCTGATCTAATTCTTACTACGGAAACCAGTAATAATACCTTTACCTTACTCTTATCGAAAGATTTACAACCAACACCTAATCCTATCATACCTGACATTATACCTGATATTACCCCTGACATTACTCCAGATATCTTTCAATTTGAAAGTAGTGAACGATATCTCTCCATTGATATTCCACAAGAAGTAGCAGTTCAGGAAATTTTAGATGAGGATCGATATTATAATCGTCAGATTGTTTTAACTCTTCCAGGGGATCATTCTTCGTTTTATGAAGAACATCCAATTCGTAATACTTGTGATATAGTATCTTCTATTGATATATCAGTTGATGATTGGAGTACTATTATTACCATTACAACTGATAAAGTACAGGCATATTTTTTGGAGTATGGTGAAGGGTATGTACATTTAATTATGGATACTCCAAGTAAATTTTATAACAAAATTGTTGTATTAGACGCAGGGCATGGCGGAAGTGATCCCGGAGCAGTCAAAAATGGTGTAAATGAAAAAGATCTGAATTTTAAGATTTTAAACCAATATACAGCCGAGTATTTTAAAAACTCAGATATCAAAGTCTACTTTACCAGAACTTCCGATATTTTAGTGGATCTATATGATAGAGCAGATTATTCTACCGAAATAGATGCAGATCTATTTGTTAGTTTACATATGAATTCCAGTACTTCTAGCCTTTCTAATGGAACAGGAGTTTATTATTCTACTTTAAATCCTTCTATAAATGAAGGAGGTTTGACAAGTAAAAAGATGGCAGGGATTTTTGTAAATGGATTATCTTCTGCACTTAATACAAAAAATAATGGTCCTTTAACAGCTAATTTTGTTGTCGTTCGTGAAACTAAAGTACCAGCAGTTTTAATTGAGCTTGGATTTTTGACAAATACAAACGATTTTAAAAAACTTACCAACGAAACTTATCAGAAAAAAGCAGCAAAGACTATTTATAATATTATTGTAGAATTGTTTGAAACATATCCTACAAGTCGTTCTAATTAGTAAAAAATAAACAAAGGGAGGTTATTTATATCTCCCTTTGTTTATTTTTTTATTTCAGCCCATTTAATATGAAAAAGTCCATTATGCCGAAGAACAAAAACACGGTCGTTTGAATTTAATCTCTTATAAAGTGTCGATGGTACACGGTATTTCTTATATGTATCTTGGTTTTCTTCAAATACATATACATAATAACTGCTCGATGATTTATAGGAACTGGTATAGTCTTTTGAAAAAACAACTGCCTCAGAAATAGTTGATTCTGAACGATCGAAGGTAATATTTATGGCAAGAATACAACTATAAAGTGCAAATGTTAAGAATGGAATAAAAAAAAACTGTGTTAACCAAACTTTATGATATTTGATTTCTTTTATAATTCTAAGAAAAAAAAGCAGACAGAGAATCAAAAAAATAATAATTAATATACCAAGAGTAGAATCTAATATTGTATTTCTTTTTGATATAGATAGATTAACTATTGTAGTCAATAGCAAAAGAAAAAAATGGCAGCGGGCGATTTTAGAATCGAATTTTTCAAAATCAGGAAGCCGTATTAAAAAATAGATTAAAAAACTCCATATTATAAAAAAATTTCCTATTATTAAAAAACAAAAAATAGTCTTTATATTATCTGGAAGGAAAAAAAGCAGCAAAAATATTGCTATTATTATCATAAGAATATATCCCAAAATATATCCAAAGATAATCTGATTTGACTGTTTTTTCTTTCTATTTTTGGAATTACGGTTGATTTCACCTAAAAAGGTATAATCTTCATTACTTAACTTCCAGTTCATAGGTATATTATTTGACCGTTTACGTTTCATTTTCCTTTCCCCTTAAAATAACCTTATTTCTTGCCTGACGTTTATGTTCTTCGTCCATAGCTGCATAATGTTTTTTTGTTGTATTAACATCTTTATGTCCAAGAACATCTGCCACTAAATAGATATCATTTGTCTGACGATATAATGCAGTACCATATGTACTCCGTAGTTTATGGGGGGTGATTTTTTTAAGAGTAGTAACAGTCTGTGCATATTTTTTTACCAAAATCTCAACACTTCGTACACTAAGTCGCTGTTTTCGATCCGATAAAAACAAAGCATTTTCATGTCCTTTAACAATATCTTGAATAGAATTTCGCTGTTCTAAGTAGGGTAGTAGTGCCTCTTTTACTTCATCTCCAAAATATACAAAAGATTCATAACCTCCTTTTCTTATCACTTTAATCCGATCATTTGCCAAATCGATATCTTGTAAATCCAATCCTACACATTCTGAAACACGAACCCCTGTTCCTAACATTAAAGTCATAAGAGCTAAATCACGCTTTTGATTTTTTTTATGTATCTGTTTCTGTTTTTTTGTCAATTTATTCCCCGATTCTACAGAATCGAGAAGAGTTGAAATTTCATTGGTATCTAAACGAATAATTGCTTTATCTCTAAGTTTTGGAACACTGACCAAAAGACAAGGATTCACTTTTACCATTTGATTTTTTTGATAGTACTGATACATAGAACGTAACGCAGCAAGTTTACGTTTAATTGCACGTTCATCATTTGTTATATCTTTTCCATTTTCGTTTTGATATAATTTTAGATATTCCATATATTCTTCAATATCCTGAGCTGTGACTTCATCGAGTAGTTGAAGTGGATACTCAGAAATAGGTATATCTTTATATAAAGGATTGGTTTTAGAAATAAATTCAAAAAAAGTCTTTAAATCAATCGCATAGGCAAGTCTAGTATTCGATGCAGTAGTATGTTCTATACCACGAAAATACATCCCTAAAAACTGCGGAAGAAAATTTCGAAGCTGGCGAAGTTTTTTAGTATTTTGTATGTCTTTTTGTTCATGATATGTTTTAGATTCCAACAAATAGACCCCCTTTATTTTTATTATAATCCTTTTATTTTCTTATTTCAATATTGTGTTTATTAACACTTCGTTAAACTCAGATTTAGCGAAGTGTTGTTTTAACATATCTTATCTCTCTAAAAGATAAGATAGCGAATAATATGGATATTGTTTTATCTCATTAGAAATTTCAAAGTTTTTTTTCGATAGAGAAATAGAAAAAGGTACCAAAAAATGTCGACGGAATATATTTGTACTTTTTGAATACATATGTTCTTGTGTATATAGTTCTATTGGAAGAAACTCTTCTTTTCTTTTAACAATAAAATGAAGTCTGGCTTTTCCATCAGATTCCCAATAATAAAAAGGAATTAAATTTTTTGCAAGTGTCTGTGCAACAAAGTTTTTTAAAACGGCTTTTTTCTTTATATTTTCTGTTATATGACAGTTATCAGAATTACTAAATAACATCGTATAAAAAATACCTGTATCCATATAATAAAGCTGTTTATTTGTCAAATCGATTTTGTCTTTTTCTTTTATTTTTTTGCAGCTATATATAATTCTGTTTTGTTCTAAACAGTTCATTGCTGTTTCGTAGATGGTTCTAGTAGCACCTTTTCGAATCAGACAATATTGGAATTTAGGATTTTCTTTTAAAAGCTGTTTAACCAAAATATCTAAAATTTGATTCATTTTAAATGCCTCTTGTTCTGGATACATTTTTTTAATTTGGGAACACATACTCTGATATAGAATACGATGAATTTCCATAACATTTTCTGTTGATTCAAAATTTAAATATTCTTTCACTGCTGCTGGCATCCCACCTACTTCTAAATAATCTTCAAATAATTTTAATAACTCTCGATGAACAATTTCTGGTATCTTTTTTCCTGTCATACAATGTCCACGAATAATTTCTGTATACCACTCTGCTCCATTTGCTATTAAAAACTCTTCAAAATCCATCGGAAATAATGGTAGATGCTCTATAGACTCACATCCTATTTCTGAAAAAATTCCTTCTTTACTGGTAATTAATATAATAGAAATTGAGGGATTTGTACGAAGAAATTCTAAAAATGAATGATACGCACAAGGACAAGCCCAAAGTTCATCAATAAGATATACAACATCTGATAAAAGTTCTGGAAGTTGATAATAAGATTTTAGGTTTTTTAAAAAGTCCTCTGTTCTATGTTGCTCAAAAAAATAACATAATTTTGCGTTCGTTTCAAAGTTAATATAAAGATTTCCTTCAAAAAAAGACTTTGCAAAATCTAAGACCAAATAGGTTTTTCCAATGCCTTTTGGACCAGAAATGCAAAGTGGATGTTGTGTACTATGACTTTTCCAATTTATTAATTGATGAACTGCCTTTCGTTTCAAATTTTTATCCCTTCTTTCTCAACTGAAGCAACAAATTTTCAAAATAGTTTGGAAGTGGTGCTTCAAATTCCATATACTTTCCAGTAGACGGATGTAAAAAGCCAAGCAGTCCAGCATGTAATGTCTGACCTTGCAGATGCCATTCATTTTTAGATGAACCATAGACAGTATCTCCAAGCAGTGGATGTCCCATAAAGCTTAAATGTACACGAATTTGATGAGTACGTCCAGTTTCTAAGGAACATTCAATATAGGAGTATTGATTTGATAAATTTTCTAAAACTCGATAATTTGTAATTGCTGGTTTTCCATGTGTTAAGTTGACTGCCATTTTTTTTCGATCTGTCGGATGTCTTCCTATTGGAAGATCAATTCTTCCTTCTGTCTTTTGAAAAGTATGATAACAGATCGCCTGATAGCGTCTTGTAATCGAATGAACTTTTAACTGTTGAGCAATACATTGATGTGAGGTATCATTTTTACATACTACAAGCACTCCTGTAGTATCTTTATCAATCCGATGTACAATTCCCGGACGTAAGACACCATTAATTCCAGAAAGAGATTCTTTACAGTGATATAGTAGACCATTTACTAAAGTTCCACTGGTATGACCAGCTGCTGGATGAACTACCATACCCTTTTCTTTATTAACTATAATAATATCAGAATCTTCATAGAGAATATTTAATGGAATCGGTTCTGGAAGAATCGAAACATCTTCTGGTGCAGGAATAAAATAAGAAAATTCGTCTCCTTCACAAAGACGATAATTTGCTTTTACAATCTTATCATTTACAACAACATGACCCTCTGTAATAAGTTTTTGCAAATAAGAACGAGATAATTTCTCTTCTATCATAGAAAGGTATTTATCAATTCTTATGCCAGAGGCCTCTTTATCTGCAACTCGTTCTATCATTTCACCATTCATATCATTTTCCTATTTTTAAAATTTGATCAATTTCTTCTTCCTTATAAAAAAACAATACAAGAAATACTAATAAAAATGCAGATACTGTAATATAGCAATCCGCAATATTAAATACCGGAAAATCAATCAATTCAAAATAAATAAAATCGGTTACATAACCTAGTGTAATACGATCCATTAAATTTCCAACTGCTCCTGCTGCTACAAAAATAAGAATAAGCCGTAAAGCGAGAAATCTGCGTTCTTTTGGAATTCGAAAATAAAACCAAACCATTAAAATTAAAATTAGGATAGTAATAACAGTCAATAAAATCGTTTTTCCACTCATAATCCCCCAAACCGCTCCATCATTTTTATGAAAAACAAATTTAAGTACTTTGGGAATTAAAGTAATTTCTCTTCCATCTGTTAGATTTATTCTAACTGCCAATTTTGTTATCTGATCAAAAGCTACTAATAAAGAGAGGAAAATAAGATGTAAGAACCGTTTCATAATGTCTTCTCTCCCAATAAAAATTTAATTGCTTCTTCCATTTCTTCTTTTGAAACAGAGGTATCTATTACTGCATGCCCAATTTTATCTAAAATTATAAATTTAATTACAGAACCATCTTTTTTCTTATCTTTTTGTACTGCCTCAAGAACTTCTTCACTTATAAGATCAGATAGTGAAACAGGAAGTCCATATGCCTGAATTAAAAAAATCAATTCTTTCATCTGAATCGGTGTAATGTTTCCTCGACACATAGAAATATAAGCAGATGCAATCATCCCAACACTTACACATTCTCCATGTAACCATGTAAAATTCATCTGTTTTTCAATAGCGTGTCCTAAGGTATGTCCGAAATTTAATATAGCTCGCTCTCCTTGTTCTTTTGGATCTGCCTGTACAATTTCCCTTTTGATTTCACAATTTCTTCGAACCATCTTTTCTAATAAATCCGATTCTTTTTGTAAAATTCCTTCTTTCTGTTCTATAAGCCAATGATAAAACTCAGCATCCCGAATTAAACCGTGTTTGATTACTTCACCAAAACCGGAAATATATTGTCTGTTATCTAGTGATTTTAACGTGGAAAGATTCATGTATACTAACTTTGGCATATAAAATGCACCAACCATATTTTTGTAACGTTCAAAATCTACACCTGTTTTTCCGCCAATACTAGAATCTGACATTGCTAATAAAGTAGTAGGAACTTGAATAAAACGGATTCCTCTAAGATAGGTTGCTGCAACAAAACCTGTCAAATCACCAACTACTCCACCTCCAAATGCAATTAGACCATCTTTTCTATCAAAATTAGATTCAATCAGAAAACGATAGAGTTCTTTTACTACGTCTAAATTTTTACTTTCCTCTCCGGCTTTTAATTCAAAGATAACAACTTGATTAGAAATAGATTTTAAAAGATTAGAAAGTTCCTCTGCATACAAAGGAGCTATATTAGAGTCTGTTACAATACAAAGTTTTCGATTTTGTAATTCTAAATGTTGAATTTCTTCTATTAGTCCCTCAAATTGATGCTCTAATACAATATCATAACAATGTGTTCCTTCATATAATACAGCAAGACGATTTTTTTTCATGAAATATCCTCATTTCCGTTCTTTTTATTCAATATTATACATCATTTTCAACATCAATAAATTCAAATCCATCTGTTTCTTCTTGAGATGGCAATTCTTCTTTTTCCAAAACACTAGAATCTTCATAAGTATCTTCAAATGAATTTGTTAATCCATCTATTTCTAGCTCTTGTGGCAATATTTCTTCTTTTTCTTTTTTAGGCTCTGACATCAAAGGTTCTTTTTGTATTGATGAAGGATGAATTGCAAAGGTTTCGCTTTCTAAAAGTTCCATTTGTGCTTTAGCAAGATTTTTAAACTGAATCTTATATGTTTCGTATTGTTGAAGTAGTTGGAAAACCTGACTACGAATGTGTTGTAATTCATTTTGTGCATCAGACAAAATAATCTGCGACTTTGTCAGGGCTTCACTTTCTATATTTTGAGCTTTTTTTACAGCAGCAGCTTTCGTATCTTCCGCTGTTTTCTCTGCTAAGACTAATGCTTTTTGTAAAGTTTTTTCTATTGTTTTATAATATTGAATTCCTTGTGTTAACGCGGTTACTTTATCTCTTAATTCCATATTTTCTCGATATAGTACTTCATAACCGCTTAAAACTTCTCTCATAAATTGATCAACTTCTCGTTTATCATACCCCAATCCACCAGATTTGAAGGACTTACTCTGTATTTCAATTGGTGTAAGCATCTTTTTTTCTTCCTCCTAACTGTATTTTAGCAATGTTATATTAATTCTTCCCTTCTTCGATAGATTTCCTTGTTCTCCAACTTTAACTTTTCCATATCCTCGTACAGAAATAATATCTTCCTGTTTTAAAACATGGCTGACATTCGTTATGAGTACACCATTGACATATACATTTCCCTGCGTAATAGAAGATACCATTTTACTGCGAGAATGATGAAAAGCAGCAGCAATCACAGAATCTAAACGAATAGAAGATACAGTAGTATGAATGACTTCATAATTACGTTCAAAAGAAATTTCTTGTACCAAAAATTGTTCTACTGTTACTTTTGTATGACGAACCCACTCTAACTGCCCTAAAAGAAAGTCCATTACTTGACTTTTACAAAACAAAAAGGCTTCGTTTTCTTTTAAAATAAGATCTCCAAGCTTACTGCGATCTAATCCAAGATTGACCACTGCACCAAGATAATCTCTATGGGATAACACTTCTGCAAATTTTTTGGCAGTAGGATAAATTTTTAAGCAAGAAATTGGATAATAAAAATCCGGCGGAAGCTCTTCTGCTTTTGCGGTAGGCTGTATTACATTTGACCTACCGTCAAAGCAGATAAGCTTCCGCTCTGCATCCGGATAACCACCAGACATAGAATACGATATTGATACAAGTTCTTGTTTTATTTGATAAAACAAGTTAATTTCATGTAATGTTAAAAAATCAGTAAAAGTACAAATTTCTTTATTATAAGCAGATTGTGCAAGTTCTTTTATTCGTTTAAAAAACATCTGCTCTTCTTTTGTCTGATATACCATACTATTTAACCTAATCCAATCGAAATCACATGTTGTAAGTAAACTAAACCTAGGAATGTAATCACTGGTACAAGATCTGACATATGTTTTCCAAATACAGAATGATCTAACAAAAACTGAACTGGCTGTAAAATTGGCATTACAAATCCTTTTACCAGAGCAAATAATTTTTCCCATGTAGGAAGAAAAAATAGAAAAATATAAAGAGCCAACATTCCCTGTAAAATTGTAATCAGCACGGATAAACTTTTTAATACTAAAATAGTCATATTAAAATCCTTTAGCTAATGTTGGTACTCCAAAACCATCCTGTTTGATAATATCTAAGTAATCTCCAGAAATATCCACACTTTCAGGAGAAATAATGAAAATATAGTTTGAAATCTGATGGAGTCTTCCATTCACAGCATAGACAGAGCCAGAAACAAAATCCATAACTCTTTGTGCAGCATCTACATCAAATCCCTCTAAGTTAATAACAGCAGCCCTTCCTGAAAGTAACATATCACAAATATCTTGTGAATCTTCAAAACTGGTTGGTTTCATAATACAAACCTCAAATCCTTTTGCAGTAGTACGAAGTGGAACTACCTTTCCACTATTTAATCGCTCTGTTCTCTCTGGTTTTTGAGAACGTTCCTTTTTTGAATCTGAATAACCACTGTTTACAGCAACATTTTGATTTACAGCAGCCACTTCATACTCATCCCGATAAGAGGAACGAGATGAAACGTTGACTTCTCTTGGTTCTCTTACAGATGTCTGTTTTCTCAACTGTCGTTCCTCTTTACGACGTTCTTTCTCTTCCATCTCAGTTAAATAATCATCATAATCTTCATCTAAATCATCTTCATCCGTTACATGTAACGCATTTAATAAATTATTTAAGATATTTGCCATTTCACGTTCTCCATTCTTAATGATAATTACGTTCTCCGAAAATTCCTGTTCCAACACGGATATGGGTTGCTCCCTCTTCAACTGCAACTTCATAATCACCTGTCATCCCCATCGAGAGCATATCTATAGTCATATTATCAATGTTTTTTGCACTAATGTCAACAGCTAATTGCTTCATTTGCCTGAAATATATTCGATTTTCTTCGGCACTTTCTGTAAATGGTGCAACTGTCATGAATCCTCTGACTCGAATATTTGGGAATACAGAGATTTTTCGCAAAAAATTTTCGGTTTCTTCTGGTAAAATTCCAAATTTCGTAGCTTCTTTTGCGATATTAATTTCAACTAAAATGTCACATTGTACTTGTTTTTTCTTTGCCTCCTGACTGATTTGTTCTGCTAAAGAAACAGAATCAACGGAATGAATACAAGCGACTTGACCAACAATAGACTTTACTTTATTTCTCTGTAAATGTCCAATCATATGCCAACGAACTGGTTCTTGAATTTGTTCCATTTTTGTGCACAACTCTTGAACTTTATTTTCTCCGAAATCGGTCATATGTGCAGCAATGGCTTCCTTAATTAATTCTATAGGTTTTGTTTTACTAACTGCAATCAGTGTCACCTCCTTTCGATCTCTATTAGAACGCTGACAAGCTTGTTGGATTCTTTGTTCTACTTCAAATATGTTCTTTGAAATCATGCTTTATGCTCTCCTTAATAGATAACAGAAGATTCGACTGCGGTGGTAGCATCTAGGGCAATGTGATCATAAAGTGCTACTCCTCCATTCGTTCCCTCTTTTATAATACAATAATCGTCATTTTCTTTCATTTTCTCAATCCTTCTAAAAACAGCATATCCTTTATTTACATTAAATACTCCTTCCAATGTACCAAATAGGCTAACTCGAAATCGTTCGTTCGTGTTTTGATCAAATAAAAAAGTATTTAAGTTAAATAAATGTTTATCTACATATCCATATTCTTCATCTTCATAATAAATTTCTGTTTCAACAAAGGAATAGCTTGGTTCACCAGTTGCATTATTATAGGTTACAGTAATAACTCCTTTATTATCAGAGTCTCCTCCATAAGTAAAATACTGTAGAGGAATCCGAAAGAACTCCTTTTTTGTAATTGCAGAAATCGGTATCTTTAATCCTGATTCCTGATTAAATAAAAAGTCAACTGTAAGAAACCGATAGTCTAAATATCGATTTAAGTATTTATTAAAAGTAAGAACTGCATAATAGTCTGCTCCCTTTAATTCAACACGAATAGGAACGGTGGTTATAAAACCATCCTCTATAATTTCAATTTTTGCACTAGTCCTTTCATAATAATATTGATAGATTTCTTCCGAAACTGGAACAACTAAAGACCAGATATCACTAGTAATTAATTTATATACCTTACTTCCCTCTTCACTCGCCCCTGTTGTACGTACTGATCCTTGTGTAAAGTTTTCCATATCAAATGTAGAAGCTGTTACTTCATTTTCTGTTAAACCATCTAAAGAATCTATATGATAGGAAATAATTCCTGATTGACTAGAAGATATTGTTTGTATAGAAGAACTTACTCCTGTTTCATCCATAAGTTGTTGTAACTGAGAAAAAAGATTAATATCTGAAAGTTGCCTTATAATTCCAGATATTTCTTCTTGAAAAGAATAAATAATAGAATAATCCTTACAAAAATTTTTATGAAAGGATGAAATTTTGTTTTTAACAGAAGTAATATCATTTTCATTTAGAGTTAGCTCGCTCCCAGAATTCGCCAAAGCATCATAAATACTTCTATTTTCATCCAAAGAATAAATGGCAGAATTTTTTTTCACCCTTGAACCATCTCTTAGATAATAATTGACATAACCTGCTTTCGGCATATACTGTATACTTTCTTCTCTTACAATCACTCCAGTGGCTCGGCTATCTGTCGATAAATCTTCTCTTTGTACTTCATAGATAGACAAATGAGGTTTTGTAAAATAAACAATAATATAGACAATAATATAGAGAAATATAATAAAAAATAGTAAGAAGCCTAAATTAATTGTCTTCCTTTTTTTAAGCCGAATCACTTTACTATTGTTTCCCAAGAAATTTTTGCTCCTTTCCTCTTTTCTTTCTCCTATTATACTGAATTTTCTTTCATTTTTAAAGTAAAACTTAAAATTATTTTGCTATATAAATTTATTGAATTTAACTACTATTTTTATAAATCGATAGAAATTAGAATAATTCATTTCGTTCAGGTTATACTAACCAATATCAAAACTGAAGGAGGCAGACACGATGAAGGTACTCGACTATATTGGACTTATGCTTGTCATTGTCGGTGCAGTCAACTGGGGGCTTATCGGATTTTTTAGCTTCGATCTAGTACGTTTTATTTTTGGTGACATGACTTTAGTATCCAGAATTGTTTATGCACTAGTGGGAATTTTCGGTCTTTATGCCCTAAGTTATTTTGCAAAACTAAAAAGTGATGTTGCATAATAAATAATGCTGCATAATAAATAATGCTGCATAATAAAATCTTCAAACGCTTAATAAAAGCCCGCTCTCCTAAATGAATAGGCGACGGGCTTTTGTATTTTTACTGAGATTATATAGAAATTATAAAGCTACAATTACATATTTTTTAACTTCTTCCGGAAGCAGATCACTATTAATGGACATACTAATCACAAAGTCCACATCAAATTTCGTTGAAATCGTATCCAATTTTTCAAGAACGGGAAGAATATCTGCTTCACTGGTACAAGCGATCTTTAAGAAACTATCGAGATAGACTTTTTCCAAGTCATGATCCTGAGAAATTAAACCACAGATAAATCCAACAAACTCCTTTGCTTCTTCTACACAATAATCTCTGACATTAATAAGGCGAATCTTATTATTTAATTCATACATATGTTTCGTGTTTTTATCCAAATAAATAATGCTGCCTTTGGCTGTCTGAATCTCTGCATTAACCTTGTCAAGAAGAATCTTTGTTTTGCCCTTACCCTTTTCTCCTGCTATAATCTGTATCATGGTAATCTCCTCCTTTATGATGGGTCAAGAATTATGATACTTCCATTATAGTATAATTTGAACAAAAAAACAACCAGTATTTTAAATAAATTAAAACTTATTCATAAATACTGGATAAATTTAACCCTAAAAGATAGCTATGTTGTGCAAATAAACTATCCCAAGTAGATACATTAAAAATAGCTGTAATAATACGCTTATGACTATTATCTTCACTTAAAAGGACCAGACAATTTCCAGCACTGCCTGTACTACCTGTTTTTCCACCAAGTACCGTAATTCCCTCTGGAGGTTGTGCAGTATTAAGTAAAAAATAATTGGTTGTTTCATAATTTTTTGTCCGTTTCGTTTCTCCAGAAGCATTTGTATAGCCAGCGGAATAAGTAGATTTTCGAATCACTTTAACGAATTCTTCATATTGAACACACTCTTTCATGATTAAATACATATCATAAGCAGTAGTATAGTGATTTGGATCATGAAGTCCATGAGAATTGACAAAGTGTGTGTCTGTAGCTCCAATTTTTTTTGCTTCTTCATTCATTCGCATGACAAAGGATTCTTCTGTACCACATAAATATCTAGCAATGGCAACTCCTGCATCATTTCCAGAATAGATTAATAAACAATTTAAAAGTGCTTCTAATGAAACAGTATCTCCTTTATGAAATCCGCACAATTTCGCGCCAAATGTTGTAATTCCTCCATTATCTTCTTGAAAAGTATACGTATCTTTTAAATCTCCATATTTTAACAAGAGTAATGCTGTCATTAGTTTTGTTGTACTAGCAGGATAGACACGTTCATAAATATTTTGGGCATAAATCATTTGATTGGTGTCTAAATCAATTCGAAGAGCAGCAGAAGCTAAAATATTTTCATCCTGCATTTTTGTATTTTCTGGAGCAACTGCACAGACTTGTGAAGTAATAAGAGCTGCAAATGTAGCAGTTCCATAGATTCCGATATCTGCATTTTTTCCTGTATCTGTTCCATCAAATGCCATAAGAATTCCAGAATCTTTTACAGTACAGCCAGACAACATTCCAGTTGTAAGCACTGCTGCTAAAATTAAAGCAGCAGCTTGATAAAACATTTTATATTTTTTCATGATTTATAAAGTTCTCTCCAATCTAAATCTCCTCGATCCAGTGCTTTAATCAATAATTCAGCTGTTGCAAGATTTGTGGCAAGTGGAATATTATGTGTATCACAAAGCTGTACAACTGTATTAATATCTGGCTCATGAGACTTTGGAGTAAATGGATCTCTTAAAAAAATTAGTAGGTCAATTTCATTATGTTCAATTTGTGCACCCATTTGCTGTTCTCCACCTAAATGTCCAGCAAGATATTTGTGTATTTGTAGATTAGTCACTTCTTCAATTAATCTTCCTGTAGTTCCGGTTGCATAAAGTGTGTGTTTCGCCAAGATCCCACGATAAGCGATACAAAAATTTTGCATCAATTTCTTTTTTGCGTCATGTGCAATAAACCCTACATTCATTTTTGCTATACCTCCTTATTCCATTTGCCTTGAAGGCTTACATTTAATAAAATTCCAATCATCAGCATGTTACTAAGTAATGCACTTAATCCAGAGCTGACAAAAGGAAGCGGAATTCCTGTATTTGGTAATATAGATGTTACTACTCCAATATTAACAAATACCTGTGTCATAATTAAGGTTGCCACCCCAATAGCAATCAATTTTCCCAATCTATCTTTTGCTCTTTTTGCAATTCCAAAACATTTCATAATGAGAAGGAGAAATAATAATATTACAATACAACAGCCAACAAATCCAAATCCTTCTGCAATAGCAGTAAAAATAAAATCACTTTCAATAGCAGAAATAATCTTACATTCTAGTTTACTAATATGCTCTGTGAAAATCTTTCCTAACATTCCTCCGCTTTTTATCGCTTTCGCAGCATTATTTTGTTGCCACATCTCTTTTGGATAAAGTTCTGGATACTTAATTGAAAGAATACGGTTTTGTTGATATTCTGTTAATAGACCTTGAAATGGCTGTTGAACATACCAGTATAAAGCAATAATCAGAGGTAATCCAATCGCAAGTGATGGAACAATAATTTTATACGACAGTCCAGTAGCATATAAAATAGCAATATACGTACAACCCAAAACAATCGTTGTTGACAAGTCAGGTTGCTTAAAAATTAGCAAGAGAGGAATTCCAGCTAAAATAGCAGAAATAACAATCACATACCATTTGTTAATCTGTCGATACATCAAATCAAAAAACTTGGCAAAAAATAAGATTAAAATAATTTTTGTCAACTCTGAAGGCTGAAACTCAAAAATTGCCTCTGTAGAAGGAACTTGTCCGTTTGGAAAACGCAGCCATCGTTTTGCTTCATAATGATATGCTCCAAATGGTGAATATTGCACTGCTACTAATAAAATTAAATTTAATAAATACAGCAGACCAAAAAATTTGCAGATAAAGTGATAATCGAATAAAGAAACAAAAAATGCGATTAGAGCACCTGCTAAAAGACCTATAATTTGTTTTTCAAATTGTTGTTCTCCTGAATCTTGAAGATATTGAATCAAATAACTTCCAATACTTCCTAAAAACAATATAATTACTAAAATTGATACTTTATAATGCTTAAAGTCATACTCTTTAAATTTAAACATTGATTACTTCCAGTCTTATCATTCATTTTCCATGTTGCTTCATCTTCATATCTTTAATAGGTATATTGGCAATCAGAGCGGGAACGGTTCCATTATCCCCTTCTGATTCTGTTTGAGTAATGCGAATATCTAATCCTTCGGTATCCATCTCAACATATTTTGATATTACTTCAATAATATCATTTTTGATTTGTTCCATAATTTCCGGGGAGCATCCAGCACGATCCGATACCAGAACCAGTTTGAGCCGATCCTTTGCTACCGTACTAGAGGATCTCCTTTTTAGTATATCAAATATCGCCATGTTATCTCCCCCCTTTTCTATTAATTCTTCCCAAATAATTTACTAAAGAAACCTTTTTTTATTGTTAAATCTAAATAAGGTACATCTTCCCCTAAAAGTCTATGACAAATATTCATATATGCCCGTCCTGCCATGGCATCTGAACCAACAATAGGTTCTCCTTGATTCGTTGAAATTACAATATTTTCATCATCTGGAACGACACCAATTAAATCAATCGCCAAAATCTCAACTACATCATGACTTGTCATCATATCTCCCCGTTTTACCATATCAGGACGAATTCGATTGACAATTAATTGTGTTTGTTTCATCTCAGAAGCTTCTAACAGTCCAATAATACGATCGGCATCTCTAACAGCAGATACTTCAGGAGTTGTCACTACTAAAGCCCTGTCAGCACCTGCAATAGCATTTTGAAAGCCCTGTTCAATTCCAGCAGGACAATCTAATAATATGTAATCAAATTCTCCCCTTAATTCATCTGCTAGTTTTTTCATCTGTTCTGGTGATACCGAAGTTTTATCTCTGGTTTGAGCCGACGGTAGCAGATATAAACTAGGATATCGTTTATCTTTGATTAATGCCTGTTTAATACGACAATTTCCTTCAATCACATCTACAAGATTATATACAATACGATTTTCTAATCCTAGTACAACATCAAGATTCCGAAGTCCGATATCAGTATCAATCAGTATAACTTTTTTATCTAACTTGGCAAGACCTGCGCCGACATTTGCTGTTGTTGTTGTTTTTCCTACACCGCCTTTGCCGGATGTTATTACAATTACTTCACCCATGATATTCATTCCTCCAAAAAAATTATTCTTTCTGTTACATTCGAATATCAGAAAGTACTTTTCTATTTACCGATTCAATATAGATATTCCCGTCTTCTAAAAATGCAATCTTTGCTTCTTTATTTTCTCCCTTTTTCGGTTTATCAGGTGCTCTTGCGATCGTATCTGCAATTCGAATCTGCACTGGATTCATATCCAGTGCAAAAACAAATGCGTTATTATTTCCACCTGCTCCAGCAAAAGCAGTGCCCTTTAAAGAGCCAATAATAATAATATTTCCTTTTGAGGTAATACTAGCTCCAGGATTGACATCTCCAATAATAATAATACTAGTTTCCATTTCAAGAACTTGTCCGGAACGCAGATTCCCTTTTACAAACTGACCAGTTGTATTACTTAATTCCATCAGTTTATCATTTAATGCCTTTTCAAATACCTGATCAAGTTCTGGATTATTTTCTACGACGCAAATGACATGCAGATCGGAATACTGGGCAATGATATCTAACACTTCCCGCTGTTGTTCTTCTGTTAAAGTACGTCCTTCAAAACTGATGGCCATCTGAGCAGAGCCTAAAAATTTTGATAGTTCTTTAATTTTTTCCACGATCTGTTTTTTTAATTCTGAAAACTCCATCTGGTCATCCAACACGACAATAATACCGTGAGGCGTTCCTTTGATGATGACAGAATTTTTCATAGGTTATCCGTCCTTTCGTATCTCATTAATCTGATACACTGATCGTTGTAGCAGTACCGGCTTTTACATTACCATTTAGGAGATCTTCTTTATTTTCACCTTTAAAATAAAACCCGTACACTTCCCTACCAATATGAGCAGCATTTGCAGAAGCATAACCGTTTGGTATGACGATTGTAACACAAACTTCTGGATCTGAAAATGGTGCAAAGGAAGTAAACAGTGCATGACTTGGTCTTGTTAAGCTAACCTGAGGAGTTCCTGTTTTTCCAGCAACTGTAACACCAAGATTTCCGTAAAGTCTATTTAAAGAATTGGCAGAGGTATTTACTACCCAATTCATTCCCTTTTGTACCGCATCCCATTGTTCAACAGAAAACATGGTAATCTCATTGTATACTTTTGGCTCTTGCTTAGAAATAATATTCCCATCTTTGTCAGTAATTTTATCAATTAATGTAAAATCATAACAAACTCCTTTTGAAGCTACAGTAGAAATATACTTTGAAATCTGTACTGGAGAAAAGTTATGATAATATCCAATCATAGAACGAATAGCATCTCTATCTGAAATGGTTGGTGTACTCTCTGCTATTTCAATACCACTTATATCTCCTAATCCAAATAGTTTGGCATACTCTGCTATTTTTCTAACTCCTTTTGAGTCTAAATATTTCCCATTTTCTAAAGACATTCGATAAGCAACATCATAAAAAAAGTAGTTACAAGAGTGCATTAATGCCTGTGAAACATTAATACTTCCGTGACTTCCCGGATACTTCCAACATTTTGGAGGAGTTCCATCATCTACTAAAGTAAAGATACTAAGATCTCTGATTTGAGAGGTTGTTGTAATCATACTTTCACCAAAACCTGCCATAGATGCAAGAGGTTTAAAAGTAGAACCTGCTGGTGTCTGTTGATTGGCTGGACGATTGATTAAAGGATGAGCGGCATCTTCTAAAAGTTTAGAATAATAGTCCCAATCAATTTTATTAGCAAGACGGTTATTATCATAAGATGGATACGTAACAAGTGCTTCCACACTTCCAGTCATTGGATTATTTGCTACAATGGAACCACTATATGGTTCTAATGCAAGTTGTCCTGGTGTGATTTCAAGATTTGTTAATTTCTCTCGAATAAATGAATACGCACTCACTCTTCCATTTCTTAAATTGTTATAATCTTCTTCTTTATATTCTAACACACCTTGATCAAATAATAAAAGGCAAATTTGAGTTCCGGATAATCTTTGTGTAAATATAAGAGTACGATAGATCTTTTTTTCAAATTCTTTATCATCTAATAAATAATCAAATGTTTTTTCTAACATTCTTTCATAGTATTCTACAGGAGTAAAAAATTCCGAACCAGTTTCAAGAGCAGATAGATCAACCCAGTTTTGTGTAATAGCATATTGTAGATACTGACTTAAACTAATTTTATTATTTACATAATCTAAATACATTGGATCAGTTTTATTGACTGCTGAATCTACTACCAGTCCAACTCCATTTTGTTTCATTGACTGATAAACATAGTCAAGATATTCTTCCATTTCCTCTCCTGCTGCCGAATTTGTTACTGTACTGTTAGCTGCCATCAATTTTTGAAGTTGATTAAAAATGGAATCTCTCTTTTCTTCAAAATAGGAGTAAACGGTTCGCTCTAAATCCGTTGCATCTGCCTTCTTAAATTGTGTAATATCTATAACATTATTCGAAATCAAGGCATTATAAACTTCATAAATAGGAATTAAAATTCCTGAAGCCTTTGTTCCCTTTGTTCCATAATTATATCCATTATTTAATTTCGATAGTAAAATCGCTGCTAAATTACGTTCTAAAATATGATAGTAGGCAATTTGTTGTTCTCTGTCAATGGAAAGATAAATATTATATCCAGCAACAGGTTCTTTTTGAACAGAAGTTTCAATAATTTTATTCGAATTATTAACTGTTAGTAACTCAACACCCTTTGTTCCAGATAAATACTCTTCCATGGATTTTTCAATTCCACTTTTTCCTACAACATCGGTAGATTTATATTTTTCTGTTCCTAATTGTTCATTATAAGTTTCTAGTTCTGTTGTATTAATCAATCCAGTATATCCAATGATATGAGCAAAATACTTTGCATCATTATAAACACGATATGTCTGTTGTTGTACTTCTACACCCGGAAGTTCAGACATATTTTCTTTAATAGCAGCAGCCGTTTCCGCTGTTACATTTGAAGTTAATGTAAACTGATCGTAAGCCTGTTCTTTTGGCTGTATCATCATTGTATAACGAATTGTCATAATCTTTAATATATCTTCAGTTGAATAACTACCAGATATCTGAAACATTCCAGTTCCATTACGTAAAAAATCAAAAACTTCTTGTGCAGTTGCGTTACGTTGTTCTTCGGTTAATTTATTAACCGAAGTAAGGCAATAGGCATTCTTTTTAAAACGTAATTCTGCATTTCCACTAACGTTAAATGCCAATTCGCCATTTTCATCTAAATAAATACAAAAATCTAGTTCTAATTCATTTCCATATCTTTCTAACAATTTTATCAAACGATATAACATTGCGTTTTTTTCTGCATTTGTTGTTAAAACTCCTGTATCACTCATCACAACAGCATACTTTAATTCATTATAAGCTAAAAGATTCCCATTTCGATCAAAGATCAGTCCACGTGTACTTTTAATATCTCTCTCCGCAATGCTTTTATATTCTTCCTCCTCTGCAGCTGCAACTCCTTGTACAATCTGCATTTGAAATACCTGATAGATCAAAAGAACAAACAAAGTGACAAAAATCATTGCCAATGGAATCAGTCTGGATGAAAATAATGCTTTCACCTTATCTAAAAATATATCAAACAATGTTTATTCCTCCTTTTGTTCCAAGCGAAGCAAAAAATGATGTATACTATGATAAAATTTATATAATACAATACCAACTGCCAATGTATATATAGTACGTGGCAACATAATACGTCCTAAATAATATCCATAATCTAATCTTCCCCGCAGTAAAAAATTGATTACATAATATAAATTATTATAAACAAATTCACTAAGTCCAATAAATGTAATTGGCATAATGTAATCATCTCTATCGTAGACTTTATTACTAAATCCAATCAGATATCCAATCAATAAATAAAATGCGGCATATAGCCCTACAATGCTTCCTACACTACAATCTAACAGCAGTCCAGAAAACAATCCTGTCATCATTCCTGCCATCTGTCCACGGGTATATCCAGCCGCTACTACTAGAATAATTAAAACATCTGGAAAAACCCCAGCTAACTGCGGCAAAACGGTAC
Organism: uncultured Lachnospiraceae bacterium; assembly: GCA_947089905.1. Classification (GTDB taxonomy): domain Bacteria; phylum Bacillota; class Clostridia; order Lachnospirales; family Lachnospiraceae; genus MGBC140009. The sequence goes on along the minus strand of CAMUMG010000001.1, from coordinate 309,838 downwards.
TCTGAAGTAAATATCCCATTACGATTCCTATTGCCGTTAGTATAATACGTATCACGGTGTGTTTTCATCCCTGCTTTCTGAATTTAATAACGCATCCAACTGCTCTTTCAAAGCTATCTGCTCTTCTTTTGATAATTTTGAAATCTGATTTAAAATAGAGGTCGCTTTATTTTTTGAACTAAGACTAGAGTTTAATTGCTCTGAAACAGTTGCTCGATTAGTATCATTTAAACTAGCTGCCTGTTCTAAAATACGATCAGAAATATCTTTTTCGGATAATTCTTCTAATGGTTCTTTTAATTTAGTAATTACTAAAACTTCTTCTAAATGTTCAAAGTCTACGACGGGCGTAAGATACGCCCGTTTTGTCATATTGCTGGAATCTAATTCAATATTACTGATAAATCCAATGAGAATACCCGGAAGATACTTATCGCTGATTAAAGAAGTAACCACTTCATAATTCTCATCAATCTTAGCATCTGTACTGATCGCTTCTACTAAAATATAGCCAGAATCTAATAACTTTAAATCTCCTTTGACATCACAAGTATCTGAAGTTTTTAAAAACATTCCACTGACATAGCTTGCGTCGTCAATAATAGAACGCACTCTTGCATAATTTTTTCCGACTTCAATGACAATTCCACACAGTCCATTTCCGGCTAAAACATTCATATCTACTTCAATTCCATCGTTTGTTCCTTTATCAATCGTAAAGATATTATAATAGCTATTGGAATCTTTACTCGTAACATGAGCAGCAACTTTAGGATAGTCTGCATATTTTTCTCCAACGGAATATAGTGCTCTTAAACTATCTAATTCATACTGATCTTTTACTAAAGAGATATTGGATGCTTTTAAATTTTCTACTTCTTTTTCTAAGCGTTCTTTTTCAGAAGCTAACTGCTTTATGTCTTGAAACGCATCTAGTTTATCTGAAATATAATTACCTACTGTATTTAATCCCTTCTGCATGGGAGTGATAAGATTTCCTGCAAAGGTCTTAACTGGATGAAATGCTTCTTTGTATCGAAAGGAAATAAAAATCAAGACAATACAAAGAACCAAACAAGTACGTAGAATAAATTTTGATGAAATTGATAATTTGGATAATTTGGATGATCTTCTTTTCATAAATGCCGATGAAACCTCCTGCTTTTCCTATCACTTTTATATCCTAGTGTTTATGCACCATAGGAAGTTGGACGGATGGAAAACGCCAAAGAATCCAATTTACTGTTTTCAATAATTTTTCCTAACCCGTTGACTACTGTATTCGCTGCATCTTCGCATACATTAATCGTTAATTCCGTTTCTTGAGAAATCAACTGATCTAAACATCTGATATTGGCAGAACCGCCTGTTAAATAGACGCCTGAATCAATAATATCAGAAGAAATTTCAGGTGGAGTTCTCTCTAAAATCACACGAATGGCATCTACAATAGAATGTAGATGTTCAGAAGTGGCTTCATAGACAAAATTAGAATTAATTTCTTTTTCTGTTGGAAGACCAGTAACAATATCACGCCCAAATACTTTTAACGTTTTTACTTCCCTTTCTGGAAGTGCTACAGAAAGTTCTTTTTTTAGAACTTCCGCAGTTTTATTTCCAATAATTAAGTTATATTGCTTTTTAACATTTTGAATAATGGAATCATCAAATCGATTTCCACCTATGGTAATCAATTTACTAAGAACAATTCCCCCTAAAGAAAGAATTGAAATTTCTGTAGTATCTGCACCAATATCAACAACCATAACGCCATGTGCTGTTGTTACATCAAGTCCTGCTCCTAGTGCATCTGCAATTGGTTTTTCCACAATTCTTACCTTTTTTGTCTTTGCAATCGAACTAGAAACCAGATCAAAAAATGCTCTCTTTTCTACTTCTGTGATATCCGTTGGAGCAGCTACAATAAATTCTGCACCTGTCAATTTTCCATATTTTCTTGAAACAGTTTCTAAAGCAGCATTTAACAGTGCTAACATATTAGCAATATTCGCAATGACTCCATTTTTTACTGGAAAGTCCACATCAATATTTGACGGAGCTTTTCCGTGCATTTCAAATGCCTCATCACCAATGGCAATAACACGATTTCCATCCGCAATTGCAATAATATTCTTGGCATCAAATATAATTCCTTCATTCTTTTTATATATCTTCAGCATACTTGTACCGAAGTCAATTCCGAATACTTTTGCAGACATATCTTCCCTCCACAAACTAATTAAAATTTTATTTTTCTAACCTTAAAGAAGATATCCGCTTTCTTTCAGGCTTATATATCGCTTGTCCCCAATAATGATGTGATCTAATAAAGATATTCCAAGAAGTTCTCCAGATTCCTGAACTCGTTTTGTAATTAAGATATCCTCTCTACTAGGAGAGGGATCGCCACTTGGATGATTATGCAGCAAGATAAAGCTGACTGCTTCTGCTTTTACTGCTTCCAAAAAGATTTCTCTGGGTGAGAGCATCGAGGAATTTACAGTGCCAATCGACAATGTAAGACTGCGAATTAATCTGGCTTTAGAATCTAAAAGTGCTAACATAACTTGTTCCCGATTTAAATGTCGCATTTGTTCCATATAATATTCAGCGATAATTTTAGGGTGATTAAAACAAATTCCCTCCCGAAAGGAAGCACGGTGCAGCCGTTTGGACAGTTCTGCTATACAAAGTAACTGAATCGCCTTTACCCGTCCTATTCCTCGAATCTGCATCAATTCTTTCATTGTCATATGGTATAGCGACATTAGTCCCTGACAGTGAACAGAATAGGTTAAAACACGGCTGGCCAACTCTACACAGCGTTCTTTTCTTGTGCCTGTCCGAATAATCACAGCTAATAATTCAGCATCGGATAAGGCTTGTGCACCATATTGTTCAAATTTCTCATAAGGTCGTTCCGACTCCGGTAATTCCTTAATTGTGCGTTCTTTATATTCCATTTTTTCTCCTGCTCTTCTCTCCAAGAAGTCGGCAGACAGAGTTACCGGTATATCTGATTAGTTATACAATTTCTGTATTTTACCTACTAAATCAAGTATAATCTTACCACAAATCACGACTTTTGTATACATCTAATTGTGTTTAATTTTTCTTAAATTCTTTTAATCTTTAGACAAAATATTACTTGTTTTTTCTTAAAAATAGGATTTTGGTAAATATCCTGCATCATATAATTTCTGTACAGACATTAAAATTCCAAATTTTGCATGATACCAAGTAAGACCTCCTTGAAAATAGACTGCATAAGGAGGCTCAATTGGTGCATCAGCAGATAATTCAATCGAAGATCCCTGTACAAAGGCTCCTGCTGCCATAATTACTTGTGAGTGATATCCCGGCATTGCCCAAGGTTCTGGAACAACATAGCTATCTACTGGAGCAGCAGCCTGAATCCCACGGCAAAAAGCAACTACAGATTCGGGATGATTTAAAGTGACAGCCTGAATAATATCATAACGTGGCTCGACTGCATTTGGGACAACAAAATATCCAAGTCGTTCATAGACATTAGCAGCAAAAATAGCCCCTTTTAATGCACCAGAAACAACCGTTGGAGCTAAAAATAATCCCTGATACAAAGGTTGATTTAAGCCAAGGGTTGCTCCAATCTCCTTTCCCAATCCCGGAGCAGACAGACGATATGCTGCATTTTCCACAAATTCTTTCTTACCTGCAATATATCCTCCTGTCGGTGCAAGACCTCCTCCGGGATTTTTTATTAAAGAGCCAACGACTAAATCTGCTCCCACATCAGTAGGCTCTATCGTCTGAACAAATTCTCCATAACAATTATCTACCATACAGATAAGATCGGGCTTTATAGACCGAAGAAATGAGATCAATTCTCCAATTTGTTCAACAGAAAGAGTTGGTCTGGTTTGATATCCTTTAGAGCGTTGGATCGTGATTAACTTCGTATTTTTGTGAATTGAGGATCGTATTTTTTCATAATCAAAAGAACCATCTGAAAGAAGATCTACCTGGCGATACGTAACTCCATATTCTTTTAAAGATCCTTTTGTAGGAGTAATTCCTATAACACTTTCTAATGTATCATAAGGCTTTCCAACAGGAGATAATAATTCATCACCAGGTCGAAGATTTCCAAAGAGTGCTACTGTCAGTGCATGAGTTCCACTCATAAGCTGTGGTCTGACTAGAGCATCTTCTGTATGAAAAATTTCTGCATATACTGCTTCTAGTGTATCTCGCCCTAAATCATTATATCCATATCCAGTGGTTGAGGCAAAGTGTATTTCACTGACCTTGTGTTTTTTCATTGCATTTAGTACTTTCATCTGATTAAACTCTGCTGTTGTATCAATTACCTCGAAACGTTCTTTTAATTCGTGTTCTATCGAAAAACAAAAATCAAGTACCTTCTTATCAATACCAGATTGAAGGTACATTGAATAAAGATCTGTATTTGCCATATCATTCTCCGCTTTTTTTATTCCTTCTTTTACAAAGGTCTTATTAAAAATATAGACGTTTCCTGTTGGGTTGTCAAGTAGGAATACAATTTCTACATATCGTAAAAAACCAGAAACATCCCCTACCAAAAAACATCTAAGAATGGTTGTTTTTTGGTAGGGGATGTTTTTATTTTTATCAAAAAATCTGTAAAAGTAAGAATAAAATTTCATAACCTTTGTATGAATTCATAATTATGAAATCGTGCAAGCCGAGGAATGATATGATCTGTACTATTCCTTTATCGCGGGTTTTACTTCCGCATTTCGGACATAGAACCCATTTCTCAACTACCAAGATTACCACCTCTTCAAATCAGTTCTTTCGACAAATTGTACTTTTCTGTATAGAATTGAAATTGCCTTTTGAAATCATCACTGTCATTTTTAATCTCACGTAGGGATTCATGGATATTTATATTGTAGTGTGCAATATCAATCACACATCCGGCGATATTGGAGCAATGATCCGAGGTACGTTCCAAATTCGTGAGCAGATCGGACCATATAAAGCCGGCATCAATGGAGCAGTGCCCCTGCTGCATACGAAGGATATGGCTTGTCCGCAATTTCTCTTTCAGATCGTCTATGACCTGTTCGAGAGGCTCTACCTTTTTGGCCGCCTGAATATCATCGTTTAGAAATGCCACAAGCGCCAGACCAAGAATTTCATGAACTGCCGAAGAAATCACCGCAAGCTCGGCTTTGGCTGTTTCAGAAAGCGTTACGCTTTTATTCTTCATTTCCTCGGCTGAATCCAGCAGATTCACACCGTGGTCTGCGATCCTTTCAAAATCGCCTATAAGCTTCAAGAGCTTTGCGGCATCTGTACTATCCTGTTCGCTGATTTGTTTTGCGCTTAAATGAACAAGATAGGTTCCCAGCATATCCTCGTAGCGGTCAGTTATGTCTTCTTTTTTGCGTATGGATTCAGCAAGAACCGGCGTATAGGTATGCAAAGAGGAAAGTCCTTCTTCAAGCACCTGTACAGCCGTTTGTGCCATATCTGCCGCAACCTTGTGACAGTGCTCCAGTGCGATAGACGGCGTAGCAAAAATTCTCTCGTCCAGTTTTGTTTTTGTTTCCTGATTCTTTGAGTCGGGAATCAGCTTGTTTACCAGTTTTTCAAGAAACCCTGTTAGCAGCAACATGAGAATCGTACAAAGAATATTAAATGCCGAGTGAACGATGGCAATGCCGAACCGGGAGACAGATTCATTCAGCAACACAGGACTGAAAATCGCTTTTACAATACAGAATACAGCCAACCAAACTACCGTTCCGATTACATTAAAGGATAGATGAACCATAGCGGCACGCTTTGCGTTTTTGTTTGCGCCCACCGATGAAATCATTGCTGTTACGCATGTGCCGATGTTCTGTCCCATAATAATCGGAATCGCTGCACCGTAGGATACCTGCCCTGTAACGGCAAGCGCCTGTAAAATGCCTACCGATGCAGAGCTGGACTGAATGATTGCTGTGAGAACAGCACCGGCAAGCACGCCTAAAATCGGATTTTTGAAAAGAATGAACAAGTTCTGAAACGCAGGAATATCGCTCAAACCCGAAACGGCTCCCGACATAGTTTCCATACCGAACATCAGTGTGGCAAAACCGAGCAGAATCATTCCTGTATCCTTTTTCTTTGAGCTTTTGCAAAACATATAGAATATGATTCCGACAAGCGCCAGAACGGGAGTAAAAGAAGCGGGTTTCAAAAGCTTTACAAAGACATTTCCGCTATCGATTCCCGCAAGGCTTAAAATCCATGCGGTGACTGTAGTGCCAATATTGGCGCCCATAATTACATTGATTGCCTGCTTTAACGTCATCAATCCTGAATTGACAAAGCCGACCACCATCACAGTCGTTGCCGAGGAGCTTTGGATAACCGCTGTAACACCGAGTCCTGTCAGAAGTCCGGCAATTTTACCTGTTGTAAATTTTCCGAGAAGCAGGCGCAGCCTATTTCCTGTCCTTCTCTCCAGTGCCTGTCCCATAATATTCATGCCGAACAGGAACAGACACAATCCTCCAATCATTGTTAGTACATTAAAAATATTCATAGAATCTTTTCCTTTATCCCTTATTTTAGTTTACAGATATATACTACCGAATTCACATCAAATCCGTTATCATGGTTGTGTAAAATTCTTGTAAAGTGAAAAAAGGTGCTGCCGAAAAATGAGTAATCTCATTGATCGGCAACGCCTTTTTATATTTTTATTAAACTATATGCGTCTGTCTTTGTAATACTAAATCACTGCTGCCCAATATGGTTTTAGCAATTATTGTTCGTTTACTCTCCGTTCTTCGGAAATTTTATAATAACTATCGTTCCGCCATCTACAACGCTTTTCAGAGCCATTTCGGCATTATGCAGTCTTGCTGCGTGTTTTACAATAGAAAGACCGAGTCCCGTTCCGCCGCTCTCCTTTGAATGGCTCTTATCTACCCGATAGAAGCGCTCAAATATCCGTTCCCGATGCTCTGGAGGAATGCCGATACCTGTATCAGTGACGGTCAGAACAGCAAATCCATTTTCATTTTTTACTTCTACAGATACTGAACCGCCCCTGCGGTTATATTTGATCGCATTGTCGCAGAGGTTATAGATGATACTTTCAATCAGCTGCACAATACCGTAGATAATGGAATTTTCTCCTGTGAGTTTTATCGTAATGTTACCGTTTTCCGCTACCGGTTTTAAGCTCTGAACAACACCGTCGGCAATACAAAACAGGTCTGTTTTCTCCCACTTCATATCCTCGGCGCCCTCGTCTAAATGAGACAGCCTGATGATATCCTCCACCACCCGTATCATACGCTGTGTTTCCATATAGATTCGCCTTGAAAATGTAGGAATGTCCTCCGTCTTCACCATTCTGTTTGTCATAAGCTCGGCGCTCCCCAGTATAACATGAAGCGGCGTTTTCAGTTCATGAGATACATTCGCAGTAAATTCCCGACGGATCTGTTCATTCTTTTCTTTTTCTGTTGTATCAAACATCAGAAGTACCGTGCCGATCACTTTATTATCAGATACTACTGGGCTTGCGGAAAGCTGATAGATTCCCGTCTCAAAATCTATAACTGTTTCACAATGTTCGCCGCTTTCCGCTTTGTGCAGAAGTTGTGTCAATGCTGGACTGCGGTTTATTGTGAAAATATCTTTTCCAGCGTCAAAAGTATTCGCTTCAAGCAGCTCCGCTGCCGCACGGTTGAGACTAAGTATAACGCCTTTGCTGTTCAACAGTACGATACCCTCTGCCATTTCTTTGATTACCGCGTCAAATTCGCTTTGCTTGCGCTCCAGCTCGCTTTTTTGCCGTTTGATTTCCTTGTGTTGCGTGTCGATGCGCCGAAGCAGCGGGGACAGCTCATCATATTTTTCATTATTCAGCGGTTCATCCAGATTCAACTTGTTCAGCGGCTCCACGATTTTCTTTGACAAACGAAAAGCCAACAAAATCGACAGCACGATAACGACAGCAAAAATAACGCAAATCGGTTGCAGCATTTCGAGCGTCAGCACAAGCAGCGAATTTTGTGCGACAGAAAGCCGTATAACCGTTCCGTCCGACAGACGTTTAGCGCTGTACAGATAGCGTTCGGTCAGGGTGAACGAATAGCGTGTGCTTTGCCCGTATCCCATGCTGAGCGCCTCTTTTACTTCCTCTCGCTCAAAATGGTTTTCCATTTCATCAGCATCAGAGGCGCTGTCATAGAGAACCTTTCCGTCAGTTCCGATCCATGTGATACGGTAATTTTTTGTTTCAAGAGCTTCAAAATATACGTTTCCCTCATGATACACCCCCTGCGCCGCAAGCTCCGTCTGCATTTTCAGCTGACTTAGCCCCACAGTGGAAAAGTAGTCGTAAAGAACAGTCATAAACAGTACAACAGACGCAAGAAATACACTGACTGCCACAATGAAGATCGTGCGGAAGATCCGTCTCGTCATAGCTTCGCCTCGATTCGGTACCCCACTCCACGAACGGTCTCAATGTACTCTCCGCACTCTTTTAGCTTTGTTCTCAGCGTGCCGACATGAACATCCACCGTTCTTGTTTCTCCTGTATAATCAGAATTCCATACCTGTGCTAAAAGCTGATCACGGGTAAAGACCTTGCCGGGACTCTTCATAAACAAACGGAGCATTTCGTATTCTTTTAGCGTAAGCTCTATACGCTCTCCATCCGCTAGGACGATATGATTGCTCATATTCAGCTCTAATTTTCCCACACGCAGAACAATCGCCTGATCGTTTACAATCGCCCTTCGCAACACGGCTTTCACACGAGCCACCATTTCCATCATCCCGAAAGGTTTGGCTAGATAGTCGTCCGCACCGAGATCGAGACCGATTACCTTGTCGTACTCTGTACCCTTTGCCGTTGCCATAATGACTGGAATATCTGCGGTAACGGTATTGCTGCGCAGCTTTTTCAGAATGGAAATACCATCCTCGCCCGGTAGCATGATATCCAACATAATAAGCTCCGGCTTGTTTTTTCCCAATGCGGCAAAAAAAGCAGTTCCGTCCTCAAAACCGGATGCGGCAAATCCGGCGGAATTCAGCGTATATATCATCAGATCCCGTATCGCCTGATCGTCTTCCACACAAAAAATCATAATATTCATGCCTCCGATTTTTATGTATAAACACATTCCTGTAATTTTATCATATCGTAAAAAGATCAAATCCGATACCGCAGTATTGTAAAATCAATGTAAAGTCCACATCATGCCCATATTGCCATAGCAAGCGTTCCCACTATCATCAGGGTCAGACCGTAAAGAGCCTTTTTGTTGAGCTTTTCCCCAAAAACAATATAAGAAAATGCTACTGTTACTACAATACTCAGCTTGTCAATCGGGACAACAACGCTGACAATTCCGTTTTGAATGGCGTAATAATAACAGAGCCATGATGCGCCCGTGGCGATGCCGGACAGCGCAATGAACAGCAGTTCTTTCTTTGATATCCCCTTTATTTCACGCTGTTTGCCCTTTATAAACACGATCATCCATGCCATAACAAGCACAATGCCTGTGCGGATCGCTGTGGCGAGGTTCGATTCTACGCCTGTTACACCGATCTTGGCAAGAATAGAGGTAAGGGCGGCAAACACAGCAGACAGTACAGCATAGATCATCCATCTGTTGTCCCTAACTCCTTTTCTCGTATGTTTCTTTTCGATCATCAGGAAAATACCGATGGCAAGAAGCGCTGTACCGAACAGTTTAACTGGCAGATGTTCTGTTTCACTAAATAGAATCATGGCAAGAAGCACAGAAAGGATCGTGCTGGATTTATCAATCGGCACGACCTTATTGACATCGCCTATTGACAGTGCTCTGAAATAGCAGAGCCACGAAGCACCGGTTGCAAGTCCCGAAAGAATCAAAAACAACAGCGATTTTGCGTCAATTTCCGCTATGGTATTTACAGAACCGACTGCGAACACCATGATCCATGAAAACAGAAGTACAACGACTGTCCGCAGCGCTGTCGCCGTATCCGAATCTGTTTTTTTAATACCGCATTTTGCAAGGATAGAAGTTACTCCTGCAAAGAATGCGGATAAAACAGCCATCATGATCCACATAATTTTATCCTCCAAATTTGCATATCTATCCAAAATAAATTATATAATAAAAGGCACTCGATTTCAATTTACAATTCCTCAACTAAAACTTTTTCACTTTTTTTCCAAAATTTTTGCTTATTAACAGACCTAACACGCCAATCAATATTCCTGTATTCTCTAGGGGAATAGCCTGTTTTTTCTTTGAAGCATTTTCCGAAATGGTTTTGACAGACGGTATTCAACAAGATATTTATATGGCGTTGTCTGCAAACTCAATTTAAAACATCTTAAACATTCCGTTTTGCTTACATTTACACTTGCGGCTAAATCTTCAAAAGTCAAATCTTCTGAGTAATGCTGTTCAATGTACCGAAGAAATTTCTGCATACGGATATTCATAATGTTTTCCTGCTGTTTTAGGGGCGAGGTGATATTTTTCCGTATGGCAAGCCAAAGCGATACAAGAAGAACCAAGACCTCATAAATATAAAATTCAGTCTTGTTTTTTTCCAGTTCAGATAATTGTTGCAATATAGATAACGCTTTTTCTCCCCAATCGGTACTCCATATAAATAGGAAAACTTGAAACTGTTCTATTTCCGTAACACTGTCAACAAACGCTTTTGCAGGACTCTCAAAAGAAAATTCGAGGAAATGAGTATGTTAATATTACTCCGTAATTTATTGATATTATTTCGCCCTTTTTCGTGATAAAATTATAGTTACCAAAACAGGAAATGTCAAGCGAAGGAAGGTGAAGGTTTTGTATTTTACATACGGTGATAATGAAATAGGCTATCTGAAACGGAAAGACAAAAGTTTAGGGGAGGTTATAGACAAAATCGGTTACATCAAACGTGAAGTTGATACAGATTTATTTTCGTCCGTTATCCACCATATTATCGGGCAGCAAATCTCTACCAAAGCACAGGCTACCATATGGCAACGAATGAAAGATAGTTTTTTAGAAGTCACAGCAGAAAATATTTTGGAAGCCGGGATTTCTAAGCTGCAATCTTTTGGAATGACTTTTCGCAAAGCTGAATATATTTCTGATTTTGCAGGAAAAGTGGATAGTGGCATATTCGATTTACAGGCTATCGAACAAAAGCCGGATATAGAAGCGATTGCGGAGTTGACAGACTTAAAAGGTATCGGCGTATGGACTGCGGAAATGATTTTGCTGTTTTGTCTACAACGCCCCGACATTTTCAGTTATGACGATTTAGCTATACAGCGGGGACTTCGCATGGTTTACCACCACAGAAAGATTGACCGAAAGCTGTTTGAGAAGTATCGCCGCCGTTTTAGTCCTTATTGCAGTACCGCCAGTTTATATTTTTGGGCTGTTGCGGGCGGGGCTATCCCAGAAATGAAAGACTATGCCCCAAGAAAAAAGGGAGGGAAGCATGAAAGGACAGGAAAAACTGAAAGCAATTCAAAACAGGGATAAATCTTGTAATGGCAAGTTAAAGACCACTAAAATCGTATACAATCTAAACTGTCCAGAAAACTGCCTTTAGAAAAAACATTGTTTTATTTGACACGAAGGAGGACAAAAATGCAATATACCAGCCATTATGAATCACCAATGGGGGGATTCTCCTTGCAGCAGACCAAGTTGGATTGACAGGACTTTGGTTTGACGACCGAGTAGGGCGAGGACGGGAGCAAATACCGGAACGCCGCGTAAGATTGAAATAAAAAAAGAGTTGTCGCATATTTAATTCTTAGTACAACAACTCTTTTTTATTTAATCCAGTTCAATCCGAAATACTACTGGATACTCACTATGTACAGTATTTGTTTTTAATTCCAATGCTTCTTTGGTTCGTGTCATTTGTACCGTTTCATCAAATCCAAGAACTTCTACTGCTTTTATACAGCCATGAAATACAGGAAGACTTGAGGCATCTTTTTCTCCTAATGAGTGAATTTTTACAAATCCATCATCTGGATAATGTAATACAATGGCATAGAGAACATGTCCCTTCATAGTAAATCGTATATCTTCACAAGTAAATGTTTGATCCTTTTGATCCGTAAATTGTCCTTCTTCTATTACACTTGGTCCTTCGGCTGGTACTCGAAACAAAGTAGTATCATAAATTGCTTCACCATTTATTTTCATCCAGTCTCCGATTTCCTTTAATATCTGCAAATCCTCTTTTGCAAAACTTCCATCTGCCTTTGGTCCAACATTGAGTAAAAGTCTTCCGTTTTTACTTACAATATCCACTAGACTACACAGAATATCTTTTGCCTTTTTATAAGTATTATGTTCTGTATAACACCAAGAGTTTTTAGCGATGGCAGTATCACTTTGCCATAAATATGGCTTCCATTCTTTAAATTGTCCTCGTTCTATATCAATTACAGCAGTTCCAAATAAAAAAGCATCATGTTTATAATTAATTACAGCACCGCCCCATTCTCTAGCACGATTATAATAATAGGCTGCAAATTTTTTCAAATAAGGTTTAAAGGCAGTATGTTGAATCCACCAATCAAAGTAGATCATTTTAGGCTGATATTTATCTACAAGTTCACAACATCTTACTAACCAATCCTCTAAAAATGGTACTGACGGTTCTGGTTTACTAAAAAGATCATGGTGATCTTTTGGTTCTGGCATGGCTGGCCAATAAAAATCTCCTTCTTGTTGATCCTCTTTGATATCACTGTCAAATTCTCTTCCATGCCCCATAAAAAACCAATGTTCTGCCCTATGAGAAGATGAGCCAAATTTCATTCCAAGCTTTTCTACTTCTGTTTTTAGTTCTCCTAAAATATCCCGCTTTGGCCCCATCTCGAAAGAATTCCATTTCGATAAAAAACTTTCATACATCTGAAATCCATCGTGATGTTCAGCTACTGGAATAACATATTGTGCCCCTGTCTTTGAAAATAATTCTGCCCATGTCTTAGCATCAAATTGTTCTGCTCGAAACATAGGAATAAAATCTTTATAACCAAAGTCTTTATGTGCTCCATATGTTTTTATGTGATGTTCAAATTCTGATGTACCCTGAATATACATATTTCTGGAGTACCATTCATTTCCAAAAGCGGGAACACTATAAACTCCCCAATGAATAAAAATACCAAATTTCAACCCCTGATACCAGTCTGGAACTTGATAATGACTTAAAGAATCCCAATTATCTTGATATGTTCCTGTTTCAATCACATGTTCTATCTGTGATAAATATGTTTTCTTATCCATACTATTTTCCTCTCCTTTTTATTTAAGAATATCTTTTAGATTTTGTAATATTTGTTCCAAAATAATAGAATCTTCTCCAAGTTTGGCACGATCTAGCCAGATAACATCTTTTTCTCTTTTAAACCATGTTAACTGCCTTTTTGCAAAATGTCTTGTACTGCATTTTATCTGTTCTACTGCCCTTTCTAAACTACACTCTCCTTCTAAATAGGAATAGATTTCTTTATACCCCAATCCCTGCATAGAAACAAGACATCGTTCATACCCCAATTCCTTTAAACGTGTTACTTCTTCTATTAGTCCATCTGTTATCATCTGATCTACTCTTTGATTGATTCGGTCATAGAGAATTTTTCTGTCATCGGTTAAAACAAAATAGGCAAATCGATAAGGAGAATTTTTTTGTCGTTCCATTTCATTATGTTTTGAAATTAAATTACCTGTTTGATTATAGTACTCTAAAGCACGAATTACCCGTTTGATATTATTGGGATGAATTGACTGCGCAGATATTGGATCGATTACTCTAAGTTTTTCATGTAGTGCCTGTTCTCCATGCTCTTTAGCAAAGGCAAGAAGTTCTTTTCGATAATCTTCTTGTGCGTCTACCTTTGTAAAATCAATATCATATAGTACTGCCTGAATATAAAAACCAGTTCCTCCTACTAATATGGGAACACTTCCCCTAGAATAAATCCCATTCATATACCGTTTAGCATACTCCTGAAAACGTACTACATGAAATTCGTCTTTTGGATCAAATTCATCTATCAGATAGTGTGGGACATTTTGCATCTGTTTTTTAGTAATTTTTGCAGTTCCAATATCCATATACCGATATACCTGCATAGAATCGGCAGAAATAATTGATCCATTTATTTTTTTTGCAAGTTCAATCGAAAGTTTAGTTTTTCCGACAGCAGTAGGACCAGTAAGTACAATAAGTGGTTTTGGTTCAGACATAAATTCTCCTTTTACCGTTTAAATTTTTTTTCGATTTCCTGTTTTGTCATAGAAATAATAACAGGGCGACCATGTGGACAATGAAATGGATTATCTAAAATCATTAATTCATCAATTAGTGTTTTTGCTTCTTCTTTTGATAAAGAATGATTTCCTTTTACTGCTGCATGACAGGATAAAGATGCTATTTTTTCTAAAATACTATCTGGAGTTTCCTTCGAAACTTCTGTTACAAGATTATCGATAAATTCTAAAAGCAGATCTTTTCCCTCTAATCCAAACATATCTGCAGGTACAGATCGTATAAAATATTCTCTGCCACCAAAGGATTCTATTGTAAAACCAAGTTGTTCTAATATCTGTTTATGTGTTAAAACTGCTTCTTCTTCCCTGATAGATAAAGAAAGTACAATCGGAGGATTTAACATTTGGGAAAGCGTTTCTTTTTCTTTTAGTCTTTTAATCGTATGTTCATATAAAATCTTTTCATGGGCAGCATGTTGATCGATCATAAATAATTTCTGTTCAAATTCTACTATCCAATAGGTAGAGAATACCTGTCCAATAATTCGATATTCTTTTGCCTTTCGAACTCTTTCTGTTTTTGACAGTTCTTTTCTTTCCGGTTCAAATAGATTCGTTTGATTAAATTCTTTTATGACTTGTTCTCTTGCCTTGTGCATTTGCCGATTTAATTCTTCTTTGGTGGTTAAATTATCATAGATACCATTTCCCGCTGGATGTGGTTGTACTTGCTCTAAGGTTTCCTTTCGGATAGGTTTTTGATCCTTTAATCCAAGTGTACCTTCTATTTGAAGTTTTTGGTTGGATTCAAATGGTTCTGACATATTTTCAATAGGGATATACTTTTCCTTTGGTGCTTTCTCAAAAACAGCTTCCACAATCAAATTGTGTCCCGAAAGAGCCTGTTTTACAGCTGTAAATACAGCATGATATAGTGCCTCTCCATCCGAAAAGCGAAGTTCCATTTTCGTAGGATGTACATTGACATCTATTTTTGAGTGGTCAATCGTCAAATGTAAAACAGTAAAAGGATATTTATGCTGCATGGTATAAGGTTTATATGCCTCTTCAATCGCTTTATACAACAGATTACTTTTAATATATCTTCCATTGATAAAATAGTTTTCATAATTACGATTTCCGCGAGAAATAACGGGTTTACCTAAAAATCCTCCGATAGAAATTCCATCTTCCTCCCAAAAGACTGGTAGCAGTTGTGTAGCAATTTCTCTGCCATATATATAGTAAATAGTATCTTTTAAATTTCGGTTTCCTGACGTGTGAAGTATCGTTTTATTGTTGTTAATAAATTTAAAAGAAATTTCTGGATGGGATATGGCAAGGCGTTCTATCAATTCACTGATATATCCCGCTTCTGTAGTAGGACTTTTTAAAAATTTTCTTCTTGCAGGCGTATTATAAAATAGATTGTGTACTAAAAAGGTCGTTCCTTCTGGACAGCCAATTTCAAAACAGCCCTTTTCTTCCCCTCCTTCTATCACATATCTTACACCTGTAAAAGAAGTTCTAGTCTTTGTTAAAAGTTCTACTTGCGCCACCGCGGCAATACTAGAAAGGGCCTCTCCTCGAAATCCCAGACTAGAAACGGTCAATAGATCAGTTGCTTTTCGAATTTTACTTGTAGAATGACGAAGAAATGCTATTTGGGCATCTTCTTTTTCCATTCCACATCCATTATCCGTAATTCGAATCAGACGAATACCACCCTCCCTGATTTCGGCTGTAATGGCACTTGCTCCTGCATCAATGGCATTTTCTATTAACTCTTTTACAACGGAAGCAGGTCGTTCTACTACCTCACCTGCGGCAATTTCATTGATGGTTGCTTCATCTAAAACAGCAATTTGTGGCACAACATTCAACTCCCTTCTGCTGCAATCAACCCCAGCTGCATTTTCCAAAGAAGAATTCTTCGAACAGAAGCCTCAATTTGTTTTATCGATAACTCTTTCGACTTAACTGCATCCAAAACAGCTTCATATTGTGTTTTATAATCTGTAGCAATTAATAAATCATTTCCTGCTTTAATGGCATCTACTGCTGCCGTTTTACTTTCTGTATAATCAATAATTGCCTGCATAATCAAATCATCGGTCATAATTACTCCATCAAATTCAAGTTCCTCCCGTAAAATCTGATGAACTTTTTCTGACAAAGAAGCAGGTTTTTTATCATCCATACATTCTACAATCGTATGAGAGACTAAAATGGCATCTGCACCTGCCTCTATTCCGGCTTCAAACGGAAGAAAGTCTTGTGTTTGAAATACTTCATATTCTCTTACATCAATAGCAATAGAATCATGAGTATTTATATTATTTCCATATCCAGGAAAATGTTTCAAAACAGAACCGATTGTCTGAGATTTCATAATAGTAACAACTTCTTTTACATAGTCCGCAGTTTCTTTTGCTGTCTGTCCAAAAGAACGGGGATACATATAATCGGATGGTTCTTTTGCAATATCACAAACAGGTGCTAAATTGACATTTAATCCAAGAGAAAGAAGAAAATTAGATTTTTCTTTTGTATCACTTTTTATTGCCTCCATTTGTCCCTGTTGATAGAGCTGTCTAGGAGAAGCAAACGGTTTCGAGCGAAAGGCGGAAAATTTACTGACTCTATTTACTGTTCCTCCTTCTTCATCTACCCCCAATAATAATGGTATTTTGGAAGTTTCCTGATAAGAAGCTAAAATTTCACGTATGGAATCAGGAGTTTCTTCTTTGAAATGATTAGCAAATAAAATATATCCACCAAAACAATACTGTTTTAAATCCTCAAGAGCAGTTTCTTTTTGTTCTGGACATCTTGCAAAAAATAACTGTCCTATCTTTTCTTCCAAACTTAATTGTGCAATCCACTGATCCACAACAGCTTCTTTTGAAATTATTTCCTTTGTTGGAGTATCCATCATTATCGTTGGAGTAGGCTCATAACTAGGAGAAGGGCTTTCAAAAGAGTTAGAAGGTTTTTGACTTCTTTTTTGTAAACCTATAGCAATACAAACTACAATAAGTGCAGCGATTAATCCAAACAGTCGAATCCATTGATTTCGACGACGTTTCCTTTTCTTCATAACTTCTCCCTAAAAAGTTTCTCTGAGTTTTGTCTGGATTTGATATAGACGATTTAGAGCATCAATGGGCGTTAATCTGGAAATATCCATATTGCGGATCTCATCTACTACCTGTTCGTATTCTAAATTGCAAAAAATTGAAATTTGTTCGGCTTCTGGTTTTCCTTTCTTTAATTTTCCCTTTCCCTTTGTCTTTTTTATAGTTTCTTCCTTTATTAAAATAGTCTCTTCTTCTTTTTTTAAACTTTCTTCTCCTGTTTTACTTAAAACATTTCTTGCTTTTTCAGCAATATCTTTACTAATTAATTCTTCTACAATTTCAGAGGCACGTTTTAATACAATTTCAGGGACACCAGCTAGTCTTGCCACTTGAATTCCGTAACTTTTGTCCGCTCCGCCAGATATAATCTTTCTTAAAAATACAATATCTTCTCCCTGTTCTTTTACCGCAATACAATAATTATTGACACTTTCTAATTTTCCTTCTAACTCTGTCAGTTCATGATAGTGTGTTGCAAACAACGTTTTTGCGCCAAGGAGTTTTGGATTACTGATATATTCTACTACTGCCCATGCGATTCCAAGTCCATCAAATGTAGAAGTTCCCCTTCCAATCTCGTCTAAAATAAGTAGACTGTTCTTGGTTGCATTTCGTAAAATATTTGCAACCTCTGTCATTTCTACCATAAAAGTACTCTGACCAGATGCTAAATCATCAGATGCTCCAACTCTCGTAAAAATGCGATCTACAATTCCGATATCCGCCTGTTGTACAGGAACAAAACTACCAAGCTGTGCCATTAAAACAATTAGAGCTGTCTGACGCATATAAGTTGATTTTCCTGCCATATTAGGACCAGTAATAATGGAAATTCTATTCTTTTGATTATCTAAGTATGTGTCATTGGCAACAAACATATCATTATTTAACATTTGTTCTACCACTGGATGTCTGCCGTTTTTAATATCAATTCTTCCCTCTGTATTCATTTTTGGGCGTACATAATTATTATGCTCTGCTACATAAGCTAAAGAAGCGAACACATCAATTCCGGCAATCGCTTTTGCGGTTGTTTGAATTCTTTTTACCTCAGAAGCAATGTTATCTCTGACTTCTGAAAATAATTCATATTCCAATGAAAATAATTTATCTTCTGCATTTAGAATTTTATCCTCTAATTCCTTTAATTGTGGCATAGTATAACGTTCTGCATTTGCCAAAGTTTGTTTTCTTGTCCACTCTGGTGGAACTAGGTTGGCATAGGAATTCGTTACCTCAAAGTAATAGCCAAATACCCGATTAAACTTGATTCGAAGATTTTTAATTCCAGTACGTTCCTTCTCTTTTGCTTCCAATTCTGCAATCCAAGTCTTTCCATCTGTTTTAGCATGACGAAGTGAATCGACTTCTTGACTATACCCTTCTTTGATAATTCCTCCATCTTTTACCCCAAGAGGTGGTTCTGGTATAATGGATCGTTCAATCAAACTACACAGATCTTCTAATGGATCAAGATCCGCTACTAGCTTTTGAAATAGACTACCTTTTAAATGGGAACTCAAATAGCGAATATGAGGAAGCATCTCTAAAGAAGCTTTTAAGGCAATTAAATCTCTAGGACCTGCATTTTTGTAACTGATCTTTCCAAGTAAACGCTCTAAATCATAGATGGAATTTAGATATTCTCTTAATTCCTCTCTTGTAATCAGATTTGCATTTAATTCTTCCACTGCGTCAAAACGTTCTTCTATTGCATCTGCCTCAATTAATGGCTGTTCTATGTAACTTCGAAGTAATCTGGCACCCATTGCCGTTTTGGTTTTATCTAATACCCAAAGAAGAGAACCTCTTTTATGTTTCTCTCGCATTGTTTCTACCAATTCAAGATTTCTTCTGGTAGAACTATCTAAAATCATAAACCGATTTGTACTATATACACTTAAATGTGTCAGATGAGGAAGTGTATTTTTTTGAGTTTCATATAAATACTGAAGTATCATTCCAGCGGCATTAATGCCAGAAGAACTTTTCTTTAATCCAAGATCATTTAAAGATGACACTAAAAAATGTTCTATTAATGCTTTTTGGCACATCTTTGGATCATAATACCAATCATCTAAAGCACTCACAGCAATATTGAAACGTTCTCTTAGTTCTTCGATATCGATTCCACTGATTAAAAAAGCCGGATTACAAATAATTTCCGACGGAGTGTACTTCATGATCTCATCTAAAATTTTACGATTGGAATCTACTTCTGTCACATAATAATCTCCTGTCGTAATATCTACAGTTGAGATACCATGCAGATTATCTTCATAAAAAATACCCATTAGATAATTATTTTTCGTTTCATCCAACATCTGTGTGTTCAAATTTGTTCCCGGAGTTACAATTCGAATCACTTCGCGTTTTACAATTCCTTTTGTAGTTTTAGGATCTTCCATCTGTTCACAAATTGCTACGCGATATCCTTTATTTACTAATTTTGTTAAGTATCCTTCTACTGCATGATATGGAATTCCACACATAGGTGCACGTTCCGGCAGTCCACATTCTTTTCCTGTCAGAGTAATTTCCAGCTCCTTTGAAGCGGTTAGGGCATCTTCAAAAAACATCTCATAAAAATCTCCTAACCGATAAAATAAGATGCAGTCTTTATACTGCTTCTTTGTTTCTAAATATTGCTGCATCATTGGTGTCATTTGAGCTGTTTGAGCCATGGTTTTACGTCCTTTCTTCTTATTGGTATAAAACAATATCATCCATTAAATGATCTCCATCGGCGGCAGCAGTTGCCAAAGTGTCACAACGTTCATTTTGTGGATGTCCATTATGTCCTTTTACCCAGCAAAATGTCACCTGATGGGACTGCATTGCCATAAGTAAGCGTTTCCACAGATCTACATTTTTAACTGGTTCATTTTTTCCACGTTTCCAGTTTTTTTTCTTCCAGCCTTCAATCCAATGTTCATTAAAGGCATTTACTAAGTATTGTGAATCCGAATATAATATCACTTCACAAGGACGATTTAGAGCTTCTAATCCCACAATAGCTGCCATTAATTCCATCCGATTATTCGTTGTCTTTTTATACCCTCCTGAAAGTTCTTTTAAATGGTTTTCTCCTTTGGAATCAATATAAGAAAGAATCGTTCCATATCCACCCGGACCATCTGGATTGCCGCGTGCAGAACCATCTGTATAAATTGTTACTTTCATGATTCATTGACCTCATTTCTTTCACACTTTTCCCATTCTCCACATTCTAAAAAATGGGAAGCTAAAGCTTCTGCTTTTGAGATAATTTCCTTTGAATATCCCATAATACCAAGTAGTTTAATAGCATTCTTAGAAACTGCTCTGCCTTCATAAAGTCTATAATCAAATAAGATCTCTTGTTCTACCACCTGTTCTTGAAAATGATAGTTGGAATAAAATTCTTCTAAGATATGTGTTAATTCAATATCATGTGTAGCCGCAAAACAAAGTGCATTAGAAGCAGCGAAACTATAAAGAATTTGAGAAGAAGCTGCAATTCGTTCTAGTGTATTTGTTCCACGTAACACTTCATCTACAAAACAAAGAATAGGATATTCATTATTTAAACGATCTAAGATTCGTTTTAACGATTTAATTTCTACGATATAATAACTTTCATGATTAGACAGATTGTCTGTTAATGCCATAGAAGAAGCAACATAAAAATAGCTAGCAAAATAGTCATCTGCCATAACGGTATGAATTGTCTGTGCTAAAATGGCATTGATTGCAACAGTTTTAATAAAAGTAGATTTTCCTGAAGCATTTGAGCCAGTAATTAACACACACTGCTTTTGTGTAATGGAATTTTTAACTGGATTTTCTAAAAGTGGATGATAAATTTCTTTTACAGAAAGCATCTTTTTACTTTTATCTGTAAACTTTGGGATACACCACTCTTCCATTAAAACACGAAAGGAGGCAACTGCAATCATACTATCTAATAAACCTATCGTTTCAAACATAAGATTCATATCTTCATTACTATTTTCAAAGGTACATATCATAGAATTAAATTTAATTAAATCAAAATGAAAAATCATTCTCAAATAGTCTAAACCGACATCTAATAGATCACCGGTTGGTTTCTTAGAAGCAACGACTCTTGCTCCTTTTCGAAATCCAGCATAAGATTTTTTGGCTTTCGAAAGTTTTTCTTTATAATTAGATAGTTCAGGATAATTACAAGCTTCAATTTCCTTTACACAATCTAACATTCGAATAATATAAGAAACAACCGTAAAATAAGCTTCAATTTCCGATTTTCTTTTATAATATCGAACAATATTGTTTAAAGCTGCAAATATCGTTAGTAATAGTCCAAGTGGTGGCACAAAAAATATCACAGAAATTGCCGCAAGAATAGAAATGATCATAAGATAATGTACCATATTATCTTCTTTTGGTACAGTCTTTAGACGATTCATATATTCATAGACAGAAATTTCTCTCACTTTTCCCATATTACTTAATATTTCCTGAAATTTAAGACGAGCTTCTTCATTATGTGAGAAAAATTTAATTAGATGTTCTCGTTCTAATAAATCCTGTTCGTTATATTTTAATTGATGCAGAATAAAGTATAGATATTCCTCCCCCATTGCAGAACAGGTATGGTTCATGAGCATAAAAATTTCATCCATATCAATATCATTCCAAGTGATATCATCTACATCTGTTTTATCATTTTTCTTTAATCGATAATAAGCTCCAAGAGAATAAAATTTTTCCGAGGTATACTCTTGCTTTGGAACTGTTCCCCATTGTTTAGTTAGCTGATATCTTAATTTTTCTTTTCTTGACTTTGCATCATATTTACTTTTCCAAATTAAAAATCCCAGAATAACCACAATAATGATCAGATATTTTTCCATTCCGAAATTCCTTTCCAGTTACTTTATTCTGATTTTCATTATAAAAATAACAAAACAGAATGTCAAGCAAAAGTCCTATTCTTCCAGAACAAACGTATGAATCAATGTTTATAGAAAAAGTAAAAGCAACGATTTAAAAATACGTTGCTTTTTAATATCTCTTTTTTTATTCAATTAACCTAAGAAATTCTTAATTTTAATTATTTTACGATAGTTTACATTCGAAATTTTGCAGCCATAGGTATAACCACTTTCATGAACGATCATTCCATTTCCAATATAAAGCCCTACGTGATCTACCTTTCCAGTTGAATTTCCATAAAATACAAGATCTCCCGGTTGTGCTTTCTCTAAAGTTACCTCTTTTCCATAACTTTGTCCTGCCATTCCATAAGTTGTTCGTTCCAATTTTGAAATATCTACACCACATTTTTTATAAACTTCTCGTACAAATCCAGAACAGTCGGCTCCTTTTATTAAACTTTCACCACCCCAGACATAACGAAGACCTAAATGGGATTGGGCTTCTAGGGCAATTTCATTTCGAAGAGCACTCGAAGTATAAGCTCCCGGTTTTGTTGCTAGATCCCAAGTATAAGCTATATCTACAAATTCTCTGGAAACATAGCCTTCCGAGTTATCAATCATTACTTTAACCCAAAGTTTTGCTTTGGGATCTTCTTTGGTATATAGTTCTTTACTACATTCATCTAATACAAGTAATTCTTCTCCTCTTGTTACTTCTGTAATAATAGTATCATCAGATAAACTGGAAGGTTTACTTCGAACATTAACAGTTCCTGCAATTACCTTTGCGGTTAACTTTGCAGTCTGTTTCGCCTTTTGTACTCCATCATTTCCTAAATAAAGATATTGTGTACTAATATAACCTGTAACATCACCAGAAGATATCTTTGCCCATCCATCATTTATTTCTGATACAATACAAGCAGCATCTTTCATAAGCAATCCAACAATGGTATAATTTGTCCCTGCTCCTTGTCTAATACGAACATAGTCATTGACATTGGCTATTGCAATTCCTTTTGGAATGATTAATTGTGATGCAAACAGCATTGGTTCATTTAATAGTATTTCACTGTCCTTCTTTTGTTCCTCTTTCGTATGGTCATAATATTGTTCTAAATAGTAAGAAAATCCACCTAGTGCTGTTTCTTCGGAAATCATCTCTGCCCATCCTAATACTTTTGGCTTCCATAAAAATACTTCAGTCACAACAAAAAAGGCGACAAAAAATAGTATCTTCGTTCGTTTTTTATTCATATAATACCTCCAAATATCCTAGTTCTTTATTCTGCCATTTCATAAATTTCATTGTAAAATTTGGTGACAGTACTATTTTGTTACGAAAATATTAATATTATTACGGAGAGATTGTACCAATTATTTTCAAATTTGTCAATATAATTCCATTTACAAACGATTAGAGCAAAAAAAGAGATCAGAAAAAGGAATCTAATTTTGATCCTATTTCTGACCTCGATATACGGATTATAACAATTAAATAATAATACAAATTAAACCGCCATTACTATCATTGATGATCTTTTGCATGGTATCTTGAAGTTTTCTCTGGCTTTCTTCGGTCATCCGATTAATTTTCGAGGTCATACCTTCCTCTACTAATTGTTTCATAGTTTTCCCAAAAATATTCGTTTCCCAAATTCCGCCTTCGGTTTGCTCTTTTTGTTCTTTCATATATCCAATTAGATCCATTGCTTGTTCTTCACTTCCAACGATTGGAGCAATTTCTGTCATAATATTTGCTTGGATCATATGAATCGAAGGAGCAGTCGCTTTAATTTTAACACCAAATTTATTGCCATGTCGTATTAACTCTGGTTCATCAATACTGATTTCTTCTTCGGCTGGAGTGACTACGCCATATCCGCTCATCTTTACCTGCTCACAGGCACTGCTGACCTTTTCAAATTCGTTTTTCTTTCCAGCTAACTCCTTTAATACAGAAAGAAATTGATATTCACTGTCTACCTTTAGTCCAGTCATATTACTAATCATTTCATAGTAATAAACTTCGTCAATATTCATCTGAATGGATACCGTTCCATCTTCCATACCAATACTACCAATTTGCATTCCATTAATATGAGGACTTTCCGTTGTACAATTACGATTCTTTGCATCTTTCATACGACGCATTTTAGAAAGCACTTCTTTGGCAGCAGCAATAATTTCTTTCTTTAAATAGTGCTCCTTATCTAATAATTCTGTCCATTTTGGTGGATAAAATCCGATTTCGGTTACAGGAAAAACATCTACAATAATAGATAAAATTCGGTGAATATCCTCTTTGCGAAGCTGTTCACAGTTTACTGGCAAAACTTCTGTATCATAGATTTCACTTAACTCTTTTGCAAGGTTTGTAGCTGTTTCTCCATAAGGTTTTACAGAATTTAATAAAATGACAAAGGGCTTTCCAATTTTTTTTAATTCTTCTACTGTCTTTTGTTCCGCTAAAAGATAATTTTCTCTTGAAAGCTCTCCAATTGAACCATCTGTTGTCACTACAATTCCAATAGAAGAATGTTCGTTAATTACTTTTTTTGTTCCAATTTCTGCTGCCTGTGTGAAGGGAATTTCATATTCAAACCAAGGGGTTTTTACCATTCGTTCCTGTTCATTTTCAATATGTCCTAATGCACCTTCCACCATATATCCCACACAGTCGATCATACGTACCTTTAAAGTGATATCATCTGCAATCTGAATTTGTGCTGCTTCTTTTGGAATAAATTTCGGTTCCGTTGTCATAACCGTCTTTCCGGCAGCACTTTGCGGCAGCTCGTCAATAGCACGCTCTCTGCTGTTAGCATCTTCAATATTGGGAATGACTAAAAGATCCATAAAACGTTTAATAAACGTCGATTTTCCTGTTCTGACCGGGCCTACTACTCCGATATAGATCTCTCCACCAGTTCTAGCATTGATATCACGATAGATATCATATGTACCTGTATTATAATTGTCCATAAAAAGCCCCCTCACATATACTGGTATAGTAAGTATATGTAAAGGGGAGAAAATTTAGTACGAATTTATTCCAGAATCCTTTTTATTGTATTGGCAAGAGTTTCACATTTGCAGTTTTCAAAGAAATATTCCTGAAATTTTTCTCCGCTTAATGCTCCCTTTACAAGCTCTAAATCAAGCTTTTGTAAAATTTCTGTCATATCAACATAAGTTACCTTTTTTACTTCATCTAATATCTTTTTATTACGCTGTTCTGGAATAACTCGTTCTTTTGGATAGCCTTGACCACTTTCCCCAGAAAATAATTGTTCAAACATATAAGTAAGATTTAATTCTGCTCCCCAGCCAAATCCTTTTGCAAATGGCAAAGCAACAGCATTTCCATCATTAATCTG
Organism: uncultured Lachnospiraceae bacterium; assembly: GCA_947089905.1. Lineage (GTDB taxonomy): Bacteria > Bacillota > Clostridia > Lachnospirales > Lachnospiraceae > MGBC140009. The sequence goes on along the minus strand of CAMUMG010000001.1, from coordinate 284,108 downwards.
TGCAAACATATACGCATCCGATGGATCTACAATATGTCCGCATAAAACATTTGGAAAAGAGTTTGCAGCTAACATTGCCCCTTCTCCTGTTCCACATCCGGTTACTACAAAATCGGCTGCACCAGAATTTAATAAAACTGCTGTTAAAATTCCAGCCTGTACATATGTTAATTGTATTTTATCTTCTGCTGTATACATTCCATAATTATAAACAATATGTCCCTTTGGTTCTACTACCTTTTTCAGTGTTTCATAGATTAAACTATTTTTGGAAGCTTGACTGTTTTCATTAATTAATGCGATCTTCATCTTTTCCCTCATTTCTGTGCTATTCACAAAATTTCTGATACTCTTGTATTTTTAGTATAATGATATTAAAAATAAGTGTCAATGTCCTTTTTTGTCAAAAATAGATCGATTCTGCTTTTCTTTTCGATGACATAGTTCTATCACATTTCTTGGATATACTATAAATAAATTTAACACTAGAGAATGGAGGAATTTACCATGAAACAACTACAAAAAGTACTTATCTTTTTTCTTGTGCTTGGTATTTGCACTAGACTTGGTTCTGGTGTTTTTGCCTTTGCAGAAGAGGGAATGAGCGGATATAAAAATCCAAAAGATATTATTATCGCCTCTCCTTCGGATCAATATTCTACAACTGCTTCTAAAGTCAGTATCTTAGGTGCCTGTGACTATCGCTATTCACTGTATATGAATGGAGAAGAAATTCCAACTACAGAATACGGTTTTTTCACCTGTTATGTATCTTTAAATGTAGGAGAAAATATATTTACCTTTACAAACGGGAAAAAAGAAAAAACATTGACGATTATTCGAAAAAAATCTTCCTCTTCATCATCTTCCTCAACGCCAAAAGAAATTACTTATACCAAAAAAGTATATGGTGTATTAAACAAAAATTATGGTTCTCGCCGTAAAAAACCAACGAATTCAGAAACGATTATTACTCCTTTAGTAGCAGGAACTACGTTTCGGATCTTAGGTGAATGTAATGGATATTATAAGCTCTCTGATGGCAGTTATCTTGCTATTGATAAGATTACTACTTATAATAAAACTCTTGCAGACAATAAAGTGAGTTCTGGAAAGGTATATGAAGATATTGCCTCTAATATGATGATGGTTCAGTTAAAAATGAATGTCAATGCACTATATCGTGTCCTAGTTCAGAATAATACCATTACTTTAACCTTATATGATACTGTCTCTGCTGCAAAATTGAAACTGCCAGAGAATGATATTATTGAAAGTATCTCTCTTTCTGTAGACTCTGCTGCTAAAAAGGCAGTTTATAAAATGAAATTAAAAGAAAATGCAGTGGTAAGCGGCTATGATATTGTTTTTAAAGATGGATCTATGTACTTTGGTCTAAAACAGGCACCCATTCTTGCAGAAGACGGTACATTAAAAGGGGCTACCGTTGTAATTGACGCAGGACATGGTGGCAGTGACAATGGAACTGTCGGGGCGATGGGAACAAAAGGACCAGTAGAAAAAGATACTAATTTAGCGATTGCAAAGGCAGTCGAAAGTTATTTAAAAAAGCGTGGTGCAAATGTAATTATGACGCGTTCCGATGATACTTATATCGATTTGTATAGCAGAGTAAATCAAATTAAAGAGACAAAACCGGATCTATCTGTTTCTATTCATGGTAATTCTATGGGACAGACTTCTGACTACTCTGCTTCAAAAGGATTTTTAACTTTTTATAGCTATAATTTATTTACAGATGCACAACAAAAACTAAATGATAGCATTATCCAGACCTTAGAATTTGCAAAACGTGCCCCAAGATATCAAAATCTTGCACTAACCCGTATTGTAAACTGTCCTTCTGTTTTACTAGAAACCAGCTTTTTATCAAATCCTGAAGACTATGAATATCTGATTAAAGAAGAAAATCAGAAGGCATTCGGAGAGGCGATTGGAAAAGCGGTAGAAGATTATCTTTTAGAACTTGCGGTCTATGACAGCGAAAAGCAGGCAGAACAAGAAAAAGCTCAAGAAACCATAGTACAGACAAAACCAAAGACAAAAAGTCATACCGTAAAAAAAGGCGAAACACTCTCTTCTATTGCCAGAACATATCAAACTACCATTAAAAATCTAAAAGAATTAAATAATATTAAAGATATTGATTATATTTATACAGGACAAAAATTAATCGTTCCAGCAAATTAAATAAAATTTTAGGAGTAATAAAAAGTAACTCTTTTTTCATTATTTTTTATTACTCCTCTTTCCCTTAAACCCAAATAAAAATCCAAGAATGGGAACTTTACTGACGAAATAACAAGTTATATAAGTCGCAATAAATCCAATTATTATTGAAATAAATAATACAATATAGAGATTTGATCCTAGAATATGAAAAATATTTTCAAATATCACTATATATACAAAGTGAAATATATATATTAGAAATGAATATTCAGTTAATTTTTTTGTTATTTTATTAGATTTGTTTAATAAAGTTTTCCCTAAACAAAGAAATGTTAATATACCAAATGTTCCTGAAAAGTACATAGCGATTGTATTTATTAAGTCATATTTTGTATCACTCCATAAAAATAAATATATATTTATGATTGTAGATATAATAAATATTATTAGATAGAAAAATTGAAATTTTTGAAGTTTTATAAGAGTTTCTTCTTCTGAAAATATATAATATCCTAATAAATATAAAAATAGATAAGTCACAATACTTTTTCCAGCCAATTTAATAGGTATAAACATCATAACAACTAGACATAAAAAAATAATTGCAAAAACATTTTTATCCTTCCTTTTTAATATTGGAGTATATTTTTTTTGAATGATTATAATACCAATACTAATTAGACTAATTATAAATAAATATAATAAAAACCATAAATGACCTATACTAAATCCACCATCATAACCAGTTAGATCTGTCCATTTCCTAAAAAAGATTATATAATGTGAAAAATAATTTCCGGTATATCCACAATTCACTTTATCTGCAATATATGTCATGACAGGTATAATAACAAATGTTCCTGTCAATAAAGGCAATAGTAATTTATAGATACGTTCTTTTATATATTGTCTGTAGGAACGAGTCTGTAAAGAGTATTTTGTACTAATGCCTGCAAGAACAAAAAGTAATGTCATATACCAAGGAGATACTGCAACAATAAAAGAGCTAATAAAAGGATTTGCACCTAGTATAATATAATTGCCTTCTCCCCAGCAATTCCAAGCCATTGCAGCATGATATGGAAAAAGTAAAAGAATACAAAATAATCTCAAATGATCAATATATATTTTTCTCTCCATTCGTAGTAATCCCCATTGTAAAATTTTGATTTTTAATACAATTATTTTATCATAAATGTTTCGATTTTTCTATGAAAAGTTATTTAAAACGATATTGTGATTTGATTTGATATCTGCTATAATTTTTTTATTATAGAAATAGCCTTTCAATTTTATAGATATAAAAAAGATACCAAAAATGAGGATAAAATGAAAACTAAAAATATTGCAATTATATATGCTATATTGGCAGCAGCTCTATATGCGATCAATATTCCTGTATCTAAATTACTTCTAAATTATGCAGGTACGACTATTATGGCTGCATTTTTATATTTAGGGGCTGGTATTGGATTATTGATATATGGGAGTATAGAAAAATTAGCCAAAATTCCAAAAACACAAGAACATTTAACAAAAAAAGAACTACCATATACGATTGCTATGGTAGTATTAGATATTATTGCGCCCATTTTACTTATGTTTGGAATTACAAGAACTACGTCAGCCAATGCGACATTATTAAATAACTTTGAAATTGTCGCTACTTCTATTATTGCTTTGGCAATTTTTAAGGAAAGAATATCTACTAGATTATGGACTGCTATTTTAATGGTTACAATAGCTAGTGTTATTCTTAGCTTTGAGGGAAAAGGCACATTTTCATTTAATGAAGGTTCTCTTTTTGTATTAGGAGCATGTATTTGTTGGGGATTTGAAAATAATTGTACAAAAATGATAAGTAATAAAAGTTCTACAGAAATTGTTATTATAAAGGGATGCTTTTCTGGTATAGGAAGTTTTATCATTGCTCTATTACTGGAAGAAAAGATACCTCAAGTAAAATGGATTATTGCAATCCTTTTCTTAGGTTTTATAGCATATGGGCTAAGTATCAAATTTTACATTATGGCACAACAGTATTTAGGAGCAGCAAAAACAAGTGCTTATTATTCTATTGCACCATTTTTAGGTGTAATATTTAGTATGGTATTATTAGGGGAAAGACCTGTAATACAATTTTATATTGCTATGATAATTATGATAGTAAGTACAGTGTTTATGATAAAGGATTCGATTGATTGATAATCGTTTGTTTATCTTTTGCAATCTATTGTAAAAGGCTGTACAACTCCTTAATAATAGGCTGACAAATATTTTCTACTGTGTTTTTGCTAAATGGATTAGATAATCTTATCGTACATCAGATGTTCAAATTCATCTATAGCACACTGATATGTCATATTTTCAAGTTGCTGCATTAAATGATTTCGTATATACTCTTTTTTATGTTCTCCTACAAACATATTTAAATAGGGAAACATAAAGTGCTCCATTGTTTTGGAATGTATTTCGTTTACAGCAGGGAAAGAACGATGTAATTCATATAATGGCTGTTTTCTTGCAGCAGTATAAAAAACAAATCCATGACCGAATTCATGAACCATATAGCCTGTTTCCATTCCATCACCAGTATAATTTCCAATGATAAAAGGAAGTTTTTCATATGGTAGCATACAACATGTAAACAGATTAGGTCGCTTATTCTCTCTTCCTTTTAGATCGTACAATTCCTTTTGTGTTATTTCTTCAATATAGCTTCCTGTTTCATCAGATAGATCTTTATATATAGTGACAATCGTAGAAATCAGTTCCTCCGCATTTGTAACACTGGCAGGGAAACAGTTCAAACCAATTTTCTTTGCTTTCATATCTGCTATTGCAGGTGTAATATATTTTTGTATATTGTAGCGAAAATCTGATATCTCTCTTATTTTGTAGTCCTGTCTTCCCTGAATATGGTATCCAAGATCTATATAGCTGATATAACCAAGACTATCTGCAAGGTTACAGCGGATTTCTATTAGCTTTCGAAATACTTGATACAGTGCTTCCTCGTCACGATTATCCTTTACCATCAATTTTCTATACTGCATTTTTAAAGCTGATTCTTCCGACTGTAATCTTATAGCGTCCGAATTTTGTGTCACACTATGCTGATTCATATGCTCAAAAATCTGTTTTCCAAATTCCTGTTCTAGTTCATAACGGTATTGGGAAGTTGCCGCTATTCTATTACACTCATCGTATAGTGCATATAATAGAGGGTCCTCTTTGTTTTGTATTTCAATTTCCCCCAAACTATATTGATAATCTATTCCACATAGATGACGTATATAAATAATTTCTTCTTGAAATTCCATATATTCTATTTCTCTTTTAGCTTCTAGCCAAATATCGCGGAACATTTGATAGGACATAGCAGTTTTCATCCTGTTTTTACAGTCCTTTAGTTTTTTCTTTATTTCTGAATAATGAGGTCTTGTATAATACCATTTTGAAAATTTCATAAATCCCCCCTTTTTTTTAACAAAAACATGGTTTACTTAATTTTTGATTATATCATTGTATTAGACAAAATACAACTTTATAAGACCTATCTAATTTAAAACAAAATAAAAAAGCAAGAGGCGACTTTGAATTTTAAAAAGTTTGCTAGACTTATCTAAATAGATAAAGTATAATGAAGCCAGCCACAAATCATAACTACTTTTTGAATATTAATTAGGAGGTTTTAAAAGTGAATAAGCAGTCAAGCCTTTTTCAAGAAATTTCAATAGAACTAATCAGGGATATTTTTGTTAATACATTACAGGAAGAAATAATTTGGGAAACAGCACTTTTGGAAGGAGGTATGTTTAATACAACTTATATTGTAGAATATAGTTCTTTTCATAAGAAAGCTGTACTGCGTTTAGGTCCCATAAACCGTCATCTGCTTATGGGATTTGAAGAAAATCTGATGAATGCAGAGGTGTATACTTATTCCGTATGTCAAACTATTGGAATTCCCTGTTCCAAAGTTCTTGTATGTGATACATCAAAGCAGATAATTGATAGAGATTTCATGATAGTGGAATATATTCCATCCATAGTTATGTTAAAGGCAGAACTGACAGAGGAAAGACGAAATATGCTTTATCGGCAAATGGGAATCTATCTTGCGAAATTTCATCAGGTAACAGGTGATAGTTTTGGATTTTTATCACGGATTTGTAATGGAAAAAAGTTTGATAAATGGAGTGATTCACTTATCTTTGAAATAGAGGATATATCAGGACGTTTAGAAAAGCTGGGAGGATTAAATGCAGAGGAAACACAAACACTACGACATCAATTTTATAAAAGTAGGGAATTATTAGATGAAATAAAAACTCCTCATTTATTGCACACAGATTTATGGGAAGGAAATATCCTTTTGAATAAAGACACATTGGAAATTGCTGCAATTATTGATAGCGACAGGACAATGTATGGAGATAAGGATTTTGAATTTGCTAGTGCATGGATGGGCAATTTTTCCTTGAAGGAAGGATATGATTCTATCATACAAAAATCTACCAGTCCTAATGATGTAAAGCGTCGGCAACTTTATCAAATGTTCTTTTGTCTTTTGGAAGCGTATGTTGGGTATGGTGAATACAATAATCCAGAATTATATAAAACCCGTAAAAAACAGTTGATGCAGCATATATTATGCTTTTAATAGACTATGTTTTATATATCACAACCAAATACTTACTGCCTATCAGTACAACACCCAAGCAGGAAATCTGAAAAGATATTCTGCTTTTTCTATACCCAAAATCTAAAGAAAGGCGCATACTTGCCATGTACATACTATAAAATTACAATTTTCCAAATTTAATCCGTTTGAAAAGGAATCTGTCCACAAACTCCTTTCTTTCAATGATTATAAGACAGAGCGTAAGCAGATGCAGGTGTCAGATGAAAATGTCATTCTTCAATAACCACTTATATCTTAAAATTGACCATCTATTGTAAATGTATTGAAAATAGTTTTTGTTCTTTTTATAATGATGTTTAAAAGGAGGTGTTCATAATACAAGTCGAAATAAAGATAGACAATTTATATGACGAACCTAAAATAGTTATTTTGACTGCTTCCATGACAGAAGAAGTCAATAACATTGTACAAAAATTATCAGAAAAAAATCCTCGTATCATTTCTGGTAGTAAAAATGGAAAAATTGAAGTATTAGACCAAAAAGATTTATATAAAATTTATGCGAGTAATAGTAAGGTATTTGCAGTAACAAATAATGGAGAATATTTCTTGAAACTTAGATTATATGAGATAGAAGAAAGATTGGATCCAAATCAATTTGTTCGCATATCAAATTCAGAAATTATTAATCTAAAAAAAGTTAAAAACTTTGATTTAAGCTTTACAGGAACAATTTGTGTTGAATTAATAAATCATACAATAACTTATGTATCCAGACGATATGTTTCAAAAATAAAAAAAATATTAGGAATTTGAGGTGACAAATATGAAAAAAAAGATTCTTTTACGTAGTATATTAGGATTTCCAATTGGACTGGCAATAGGATACGCAATAACAATAATTCTTTCTCTAATATGGGCAAATGGTTATTATGCTCCATGTGTACCTGAATTAATCGTTATAATGGGAAGCGAAATCAATGCAGTTTTATTACAAGCATTTTTATGTGGAATATTAGGAATGGGATTTGGTGCAAGTTCTATAATATGGGAAATAGAGAATTGGGGACTTGTAAAACAGACAGGGATTTATTTTTTGATTATTTCTGTAATTATGATACCAATAGCTTATGTTACGTATTGGATGGAACATAGTCTAAAGGGTATTTTAAGCTATTTTGGAATTTTTGCTTCTATTTTTGTCGGTATATGGATCATACAATATATCATAGCCAAAAACAATGTCAAAAAGATGAATGAAACTTTATACAAAAAACAAGACAACAAAAACGATTAGATTGAAACAAGCCGTCGCTATAATCGACGGCTTAATGTCAACTATCCACCACCTAAAGGTAGTGGGTTTCCATCTACGGCAACCGAAAGGATTTTATTTATGAATTAAGAAAAATAAATTATTTATCAACATATCAATAATTTTCTGCCTTTACCTGAAAATATGCCTTTGGATGTTTACAAACAGGACAGACTTCCGGTGCCTGTTTTCCAACACAAATATGCCCACAATTAGAACACTGCCAAATCATATCTCCATCCTTTGAAAAAACAAGTCCACTCTCAATATTAGCCAAAAGTTTCCGATAGCGTTCTTCATGTTCTTTTTCAATCGCTGCCACTCCTTCAAATAAGGCAGCAATTTCATCAAAACCCTCTTCTCTTGCTTCTTTTGCAAATGCAGCATACATCTGAGTCCATTCATAATTTTCACCTTCTGCTGCTTGCTTTAAATTTTCTTCTGTGCTTCCAATTCCGTCATGAAGCAATTTATACCAAATTTTTGCATGTTCTTTTTCATTATTTGCTGTTTCTTCAAACAATGCTGCAATCTGTACATATCCATCTTTTTTTGCTTTAGATGCAAAATATGTATATTTATTTCTTGCCTCAGATTCTCCGGCAAATGCAGCAAGTAAATTTGCTTCTGTCTTTGTACCTTTTAAATCTGCCATAATATCAACCTCCTAATAAAAATAGTAATAGTTACTATTTTATTATAACACAAAAAATTAGATTGTCAATTTAAGATTTTTCTTAATTGGTAATAAATAGAATATAATTGAGCCAGTTATTACCAACTGTTATAACCATTTATATATCTTTTTAAAGATTAGTGATTTTATAAAAATCCAAAACGATATAAGGATTATCATTAAAATAACATCATGTATAAGTAATGTCATAAAACTTAATCTATAACGAAACCACACAATATATTCTCCAATACTTAAAGAAATAAGTCCAAGTAGCATATTAAAAACAGGAAAGTATTTTAACTTTACAAAAAAGTAGCCACAACTAGAAAGTAATAAGCTTCCTGATGGTATAATTAATAAGAAAGCCGTATATCCATTATTTTCGTATCCATATTTAATTTCTTCCTGTATTCCTTCAAATAGAATATAAAATTCAAAAAAAAATGGAATAACAACAAAACAGATCACTAAAAAGGATTTTGCTACTTTTTTCATTTTATGAATTTAGTCCTCCAAGCATAATATATAAAAGACAATTAAGATTAGATGTTTCTATTTATAAATATATTGTACAAAAGAATAAAATCGTAACATTTTTTTTCTTAAGTTTCTATTACGATTATAATAAGGGAAAAAAAGAGTTATTATAAAACACAAATTCCGTTTTATAATAACTCTAATAAAAAATGTTTATCGAAATGTAATTTCTATATTTCCATTTCCAACTGCATCTGCTAGACTATTAGGTTCATCAATCTGTCCAAGTGGTGTATAACTATAGGATGTTGAAAAGTTTTCATAAAATAATACCAGACAACTATCTCCATATAACATCAAATCTCCTGCATGAATATTAGATGATCTGCTTACATTCGTAGGAAGACTATTTGACAGATAGTAATATTTTTCATTGCCATTTAATTCACTCATCTCTAATGTAAGAGGAAGTTGTTCAAGAAAAGCTTCTGTTGTAGGATTATCATATAGTGTTGCTGAAAAGGTTTCATTTCCAATAACAATTTCAATACTTAACATATTTTCTCCTTCTGTTATCTCCTCTGTATCAGATATCGTTTCGGTATTCTTATTACTGCAGGTGGCAAAGGAAAATAATATAGTAATAATATACATCATAATAAGTAATCTTTTTATTTTATCTCACTTCCCTTTATTCTAATCAATAAATATTTAAAATAATGTTTTTATAAAAACAGATGTACTAAATATAAGTAAAATAACACCCCAAAATTTATTCATATAACGAAAGTTATAGTGTTTAGTTTTCTGTTTTATAAAATATACAAACATAGATAGCACTCCCCACCAGAGATACGTTCCAATGAAAACCCCCATAATAAGTTGTATGCTGGTAAACCATTCTGTCTGTTTCTTAATTTCAAAATAAGAAAAAGCAAATAAAAAGGTTAAGATTGCAGCTGGGTTTGTAATACCAACCACAAAAGACGATAAAAACATTTTTAAGCCACCAGTTACCTGTTTTGGAAGTACCTTGTTTTCTTTGGATATCAGCAGACGAAACCCCATAGTAAAAACAAGTATTCCTCCGATAATATGGATGATTGTTTGATGTTTTAATAAAAAATCAGATAGTAATGTCAGACCGAAAGCACCAATACACGCATAGAAACAATCGGCAACAGAGGAACCAAGTCCCGTGATAAGTCCTGCTCTAAAACCATAGCGAAAGGTTCTTTGTACAGTCATTACACCTACTGCTCCAACTGGTATTCCAAAAAGAAGTCCAATTAAGATTCCTTTTATTAAATAGCTTTCCATTCTGTTATTGTCCTTTTACTATAAATTTTGTTTTATGCGCAACAACATTGTTTTTTTATTATAATTTCTCCATGAGAATTTTCATCATCACGAATCATTTCTTCTACACAAGGGACATAAATATGGCCAGAAAGAGGATTTTTAATACTCATTACAGGGGTGGTAATGGTTGCTTCTACTTCTGATTTTTCAAAACAAAGATCCGTATCTATCATTTCACAGTTAATAAGTTTTAATCCTTTACAATAACAAAGAGGCTGTGTTCCAATAATTTTGCAGTTTTCAAAAGTTACATTTTCACAGTACCATGCAAGATACTCACCTTTTACTGTACTATTTCGTACTGTAACATTTTTTGCGTGCCAAAAGGCATCTTTTGTATCAAATATACAATCCTCAAATATAGAATCTTCAATATATTGGAAGGAATACTTTCCTTTCATTTGTACATTTTTAAAAGTTAAATGATTTGAACGCATCATAAAATATTCACTCTCAACAGTACAATTTTCCATCTCAATATCGCGTACTGACCAGCCAAACTCAAGAGAGTAAATATCACAACTTTTTATTTTTACTTTACTGCACTCTCTCAGTGCCTTAATACCATGCAGTTTTGTGTCTGTAATCTCAATATCATTAGAATACCACAATGCTGCCCTGCAAAGTTCTGTCATTTCCGATGCACAAATCTTCAATTTATCATCATGCCAGAAAGGATATCGCAGATTAAAAAAACAATTTTCAACTGTAATATCATTTCCCTCTTTAAAAGCACTCTCCCCGTCTGCTGGACCGTCAAAACTACAATCTTTCACAACAAGTTGCTTCTCTCCATATAATGCTCTTTCTTCATCAAAAGTTTTGTTTGTAATTGTATTCATAGTAATAACTCCTTTCATTTTATATTATGACTTCTCTTGGTTTTCTGCATTTTATAGATTAAATAATCCAGACAATCAATCTGTTTTTGCTCTTTATGAAGCTCATCTAACAACGAACGTCTGTGAATGGCTAATAGTTTCAGTCCTTCTATTATTTTATCATTTCTGATATCTTCTATAAAAGCTGTAATCGTGTTTTGACTGCATCCTGCATCTTTTAAATTCTGAACAATGGCATCTTCATTATTTTCACTGTTCATGATACAAGCCCCTTTCTATTTATCTATACTATTAATTAATACAACTTTATTTCCCCATCCCTCTAATACTGGATTATTTTCAACTGCTGCCCTAAATTCTTCTGTATTATCAAAATATCCTACTTTAGTATATTCGCCACTCACCTGTGCATCTCCAAAAAATAAAACAATACGGTTTGGTTCTGAGTAGTAGACTTCACCTGCTTTTTCTGAAGTAATATTTTCAGGATTAGAAGGGATATCATATCTGGAAGGAATATCATAATACTGCATTACTTCCCAGTTATCATAATCATCATAATGGTAAATAGGTAATCTCCAATTTTCTGTTCCTACATGTCTTGCAATAGCTGCCGCAGTATCATTATCATAAAGGTGCAAAATAAATGCTTCACTGCCATCTCCAAAACAAACTTCCAATTTAGTCTCTGTATTGTTTATATCATTATTATCTGTAGCACTGTTATCTGTATCAGAATTAAAATCAGTATTTACTTCATTGGTATTATCGTTTTTATTATCCATGTTATTATCAGATATATTATTAGAAATCTTGTCGTTTTCTGTTAAAGATAACTTATCGTTCGAGTTTCTCTCCTCCTGTTTACATCCAGTTAGTATAGGGATAGAAATAAGCATGAACACAAGTAAAAAAGAAATTTTTTTCAAAATGGTATTTTTCATAAAATTTAAACAGGCACAAAATATACTAGGTGAGTGCCTTACTCCTTTCTTTTTGGTTGATAAATGAAACTCTTAAAATCATTTTTTAACTTCTATTTATAGTATATAGCCTTTTCTTAAATATAACAAATACTTATAGTGAATATATAAATATAGTAAATTAGTATAGTATATACAAATGATATTTTCTTTATAAGCGCGAACAGGTTATTTGCATTAGTGGCAAGTATTCTTTATCCAAAAAGTTTATTTTGAAATAAGTGCTGTTAAATTATTTTTCTCTTTTTTTTAGATGCAAGATAGGCAAAGCCAGTAAATAAAAAGGTTACAATTCCTGCTGGAAGAAGAGTATTTTCAAGCGATGGCGAAGATGAAAAGTTGCTGATTCCTGCTAATTTCATTACTGATGATACGATTGGGTCAGTAAATGCACTTGAAAGTAAAATTCCAATCACTGAACCAAGTACAGCTAGAAGACCAAAACGAAGTGAAAAGGTAAAACGCAGATGTTTTATTTGAAATCCGATTGCTTTATAAATTCCTAAGTCCATTTGTTCTGCGGTAAGAATTTTGCTTCCAGTCATAATAGTCACAATAAAAATAAAGATAATCACCATACCATACATAAATATCATTAATGCCTGCATTGCTAAAATAATACCAAGTAATCCCGGCCATGTATTTTCATGTACATGAATATCTCCACCATAAGTATCTTCTAAATCCTGTATAATTAAGGCTTTTTTCGAGGTATCAGCAAGAAAATAATGTAGACACCAAATGTTGGGATTATCATTGCCAATTCTTAAATATCCCTCTCGATTCATTCCTATATTATCTCCCATATCATTAGCACAAGAATAAATACCAGACACAACATATTCCCCACTGTCACTATCTCCCTGTATTATAACTGTATCACCAATAGAAATACCAAAATTTGCAGCAACAAATTCTGTTAAAACAACTTCATAATCGTTTGTACAAGTTCTGCCTTTTAGGATATGAAAACGTTTCGGATCAGAAATTACATTTGCCGTATAATCCACTCCATTTATCGCTACATTTGGCATAGCAAGTAAATAGGTATCTGTAATTTCTGTATAAGAACGAACCATCATTTCTGCATCTTTAGTGTTTAATGTGCCAAATACCTGTACACCAATATCATGATCGGCTGGGTTAAAAGCATCCATCATACCCTTCCCGTCTGCTCCAAGCCATGTATTCATTCTCCCTATAAGCGATGCAAAAAATACTAAGATTATAGATATCATAAAAGCTCCTATATATCGGTATTTTCCTGTAATAAGCTGGCGAAGTGCAAGCCGAAAGTAAATTCCTTTTCCCAAAACACAAATACTTCTTTTAGGATTTAAAGTTATTTTTTCTGTTTCTTTTCGAATTGCCTGTATCGGTTTAACTTTTACAATCTTTCTTGTTTTTAACAGGATAAATCTGATAAGTAAGAATAATATTGCAGCAAAAGATAACAGCATTTCTGAAAATGGAAAATTAGTTGGAATTCGTATACCTGTTGTTGTAATTGTTGCATCGCTGACAAGATTATTGAAAGGAATGGAAAGAAGGAAACCAAAAAACATTCCGATTATGATTACAATAACATATTGAAAGAGCTGTAACAGTCTTAGTTGGAAAGAAGTAAAACCAAATGTTTTTAAAATTCCCATATTGACTGTATCGGTTTTTATTGTACTGCTGATATTATGACTAAGTACTATGATAACAACAAATAACAAAACAAGTGTAAAGGCAGCAAGTAATCCACTAAAAGCATTTTGTAAAATGAGCATAAAACCTGCGATGGCATCTTTGCTATGAACAAATTCGGTATAGTTAGCTAAGGATGTATTTTGATTTAGAATACTGTTTAATTCAGATACTGTTATATGATGATCAGAAGAGAAAATATGAAGCATAGCACCACCTCGTGCCAGTGCATCAATCCCTGCATTTTGTAGAATAGAAAGTATTTTGGTACGATCCGATTCACAGATAAGAAAGCCCTTCATTCCTATCATCGAACTTCCCATAAAAGGATCTTCATAAAAACCTTTTACAGTAAATACTATATTTCTTCTGGATCTTGCAATAGGAAAGGTTATTTCATCTCCAATGTGTATATCAAACATAGAAATCATAGATGGAGATACATAAATTTCACCAGATTTTATTTCTACAGTATCTTGTAGGTAGCCTGTCAAATCTTCCTTAAAAAATCGATATCGATTTTTTGATTGGGAATAGGTAATAAGCTGTCCTTCACTGTCAGATTCCTGTTCTTTTACAGTATAATTTGAAAAGATTAAATTTTGTGTATCAACCCGATCAATCTCCGGAAGTTTTTCTATATCCTCAACAAGCTTTGATATTTCAGAAATATTAGAAACCCATACAGTTAGATCTCCAAATCCTACTCGCTGTATTTGATCTTTTATATATGTATTTGAATTTAACCATACAGATAATACTGTTTCTAAAGCAGTTGCAACAAATAGTGTTAAGAGGAAAATTCCCACTAATCCACCTTTATGTTTTTTTAAATTGGCTATTAATAGTGTTTTATATTCCATTCTAGTTCCTCCCTTACCATTGTAAAGAAGAGAGCCAATTATTTACTTTAGATTCTCTTACTCTTGCTTCCTCTTCTTTGTAAGAATCTAAAAACAATTCATCAAGAATCTTTCCATCTTCTAAATATAAAATACGATTTCCATGAATTGCTGCTTTTATATCATGTGTTACCATTAAAATGTTTTGACCATTTTCATTTAATTTAGTCAAAATATTTAATACTTCCTCACTATTGGATTTATTAAGAGCACCTGTAGGTTCATCAGCAAAGACCAATTTTGGCTCATTGATGATTGCCCTTGCGATTGCTGCTCTTTGTGCCTCACCACCTGATACTTGTGATGGCAAACGGTCTTTTGCTTGCTCTATGTGCATTTGTGTAAGTAGATTAAATGCCTTTTTTCTAATTTGCTTTACATCTTTTGTTTTACTAACATATCCTACTACAGCGACATTTTCAAATAAGGTCAAATTACTTACTAAATGTGTCTGCTGAAAAACGAATCCAAATTCCTTTGCACGAATTTCTGCCATTTTATTTTCTGAAAGCTCATTTATTTTCTGTTCTTTAAATAAAATCTTGCCGTCTGTAATATGATCCATTCCACTAAGTGTATATAACAGTGTAGATTTTCCTGCGCCAGATGCCCCCATTATTACAGTAAAATCACCCTCATAAATATCTAAAGTAATAGATTTTAGTATGGGTATCTCTTTATTTCCCTGATAAAAAGATTTACAGACATTATTTGCACACAGTATTATATCTTTCATCCTGCTGCCTCCATTTCTTCCTTTGCTTTTAGAATCAATCGTTTTTTACCAGTATTGGGATCAGAAAGAATTTTATCAACAAACTTAATATAAAACTGTACATAAGTAAGGTTTTTCTCATAAAGAATCTTTTTCATCTGGTTTACTATTTCATGATATATTTCTGATTTAGATGCAGTTTCTGACGTTTCTGCAATCATTTCAAAAGCATCTCTTTCTATTTGTAAAAATTGATAGTCTAGTAGCCCCTCAATACAAAATCCTTCCACTGCAAGTGGATGCAAAAATTCACGATGTTTATTATCATCTTCAAACCAAAGAATATCTTCATTTCTTCCTAATAATCCAACTGCTCTTGTAAATGGATAAAAACTATTTTTTTGTGAGGTTTGTAATGTTAAACTATCGGTAATACGATATCGAATTAAAGGCTGTGCAAAGTTGTAAAGAGAAGTCAGATACATATTGCCATCTTGTATTTCAATCTTATTCATATCATCAAAAAGGAGCATACCTTCTGCTGGATCGGTTTCAACTCCAAGACAAAGGGATTCACTTGCTCCATAAAAATTAATCACTTCTGCCTGAAAGACTTTTTTTAAATAATGCCGCAGACTTACTCCAAGTGGTTCACCACAAGAGATGACACGAAGAATATTGAATTGAAGTTCTCCGCTTTCTACAAGTTCACCAAGAATTTTAATAGCAGACGGATAGCCAATGATCATATTCGGTTTAAATTTTCGAATTTGTTGTATCCATTGTGTAAGAGGGGTTTTAATATCTAAATATAACTGTTTTGCATGAACTCCATCTATTCCATCTCCTACTGCCATCGCCCCACCGTAACGCCCATCTGTAGCAGCAATATATACAATACGTGGACCTTTCATCAAAAATTTTAAAATCTGCGGCATAGACATATTCCAAAGAGCTGCCCTGATGATACCAAGTAACATACTATTCCAAGCATGTTCATCATAGACAAAATATCCGGGTTTTCCTGTGCTTCCAGAAGAATGTACAACATGATATTTTCCTTTGAATGGTTTTCGATCGATTTCATTTTCTGTATCAAATTGATATAGTTCACTTTGTTTTAAATCAGGAACTGTTACAAGCTCGTCAAAATTTTGTAAAAGCGTAGACTTATCTATTGTAGGAAAAGAAGAAAGTGGCACATAATGAATATTTTCTTCTGTAATTCCAGCCTGACTAAAAGTTCTATGATAATATTTGGAATGAGTATAAGCATAGAAAAGTATCTTACGTAATTTCGTTTCCTGTAACCTCTGTATTTGCAGAACGGTTTTCTTTGTATTATGTTTTAGCCCATACAAATCCCATAATAATTTTAAATAATTCATTTATTATGCCTCCTCTATCGTAAAAGTATATCTATTACTATAATTTTCACGATGATAATAGTGAATTGTCTTGGTACTTTGGTTAAATACAATACTCCATTCAGTAGACTCAAATTCACTAAAGTTGTCTTTACTTACACTATCAAGAGCATCACGGACAGCTTCCATACTCATCACTCCATTATCTGACAGAGTTTTCATTAAAATATCATATCGTTCATGAGATTGTGTTGTACCAATACCATTTTTCTCTCCTTCGGCAAGATAAAAATTAGTAACAATAGGTGTTTCTATTACAATCATTTCATCATTGATGTATTCAATAACCACACTGTGATTATTAGTATCTGCAAGTGCCAAGTGCATCATATATCCCATAGAAGCGTGCATATCGTATTGTTGCAGCAGTTTTACTGCCTCATCAACATTTGCTGCTTGATTAAGAAGAAGTCGAATCGCAGTAGTAGTTGTGATATCTGGTTTGTCTGTATTTTAGGAAATTGTTGCAGAATCCTGAATCATATTTACTGAAACAGCGAGTCCTTTTTCATTCATACCATCGAGAGGAGCATATAAACCAATGATAGCCTGTGCTGTGTCAGACAGAGCAGAGAATGAAATTCCAGTCATACTAATAAAGTCCATATTAACTGTTGAAATAGAAGCATATCCCGTTTCTGGTACAGAATAGATAATCATTGCATTACAAGAATTCCAGTCAAAATTTCTTCCAAATAATAGATTACCGTCGGTATCTTTTGTAGATATCGTACTACATCCAAAAGATATTCTATCAAAACTGATATTCTTTCCTATATTTTTAGACAGAAATGCTGCAACTTCTGCGTCAGAAGCTGCACCCCCTTGTAAAAGAAATTCGTCAAAACCATAATCCCCTTCATACTTTATAGCAGATAATCCCTTTTCAAGCTGTAGTAATTTTGACGTTAATGTAACGTCATTCGATTGATCCGTTTTACTACATCCTGTTATGGCTATAAAGAATCCTAATAGACATATTAAAAATTTATTTTTCATAGTAATCTCCATTCTGGTCTTTCTTTTTTATGCGGTTATTCTATCAAATTTATTTATAAATAGCAAATACTTATAATAAATAGGTTACTATGCTTGACAGGTATGTTTATTTTTTGATATAGTAATATTTATTAAGGAGGAAATGATATGGAGTTAAGAGTTTTACAATATTTTCTTGCAGTTACAAGAGAACAAAGTATTTCTGGTGCTGCACAAGTCTTACATCTTTCACAGCCTACTCTTTCCAGACAACTAAAAGAAATGGAAGAAGAGCTTGGGAAAAAACTTATGATTCGAGGGAATCGAAGAATTACTTTAACAGAAGAGGGAATGATTTTACGCAAACGAGCAGAAGAGATTATGGAACTTGTAAAAAAAGCAGAATATGAAGTTTCTTTATCGGATGAAATCATAGCTGGAGATATTTCTATTGGAAGCGGAGAAACGGAAGGTGTTCGTTTTCTTGCAAGAACCGTTCAGGAACTTCAAAAAAATTATCCATTAATTCATTTACATATTATCAGTGGAGATAAAGTTTCAGTAATAGAACAATTAGATAGAGGACTGATTGATTTTGGACTCATCTTTGGAGAGGTTGATACTTCAAAATATGAGTATATTAAAATACCTTATAAAGATACATGGGGAGTAATTATGCGACGTGATTCTGTCCTTGCACAAAAAGAAACCATAACAGCCCAAGATTTAATGGATAAGCCTTTGATTCTTTCTCGTCAGTCATTTCAATATACTGATTTTTGTAATTTCTTCCCATGTGGTCAAGAAAAACTAAATATTGTTGCAACTTATAACCTACTTTTTAATGGATCTCTTATGGTAGATGAAGGAATGGGATATGCTATTAGTTTTGATAAACTCATCAATGTTTCTGGTAATAGTAATCTGTGTTTTAGACCTCTTGAACCCAAATTGGAAGCTGATATGAGTATTATCTGGAAAAAATATCAGATTTTTACAAAAACATCTGAGAAGTTTCTCGAAAAACTTCAAGAGATCCTTCCTCTCCAATAAGCGAAAAGCCGCATATCATCAAAAGATATGCGGCTTTTCAAGAGTTTATACTTATATTAAGGTATCTAAGATTCCTTCTTGAAATTTTATCATTTGGAGTCCCTTTATTGTTTAATAAGTTTCAATAATTTTTTTACTGCAGGTTGTGTTGCTTTGGTATAGAAAAATTCATAGCGATAATAAAAATATCCGTCTACTCCACCGGAATCTCTGCAATACTTTATCATATCTGTTAGTATATTGCTATTTTTCTCAAATTGAATATCTTCTTTTGAACCAGCTTTATAAACTGGAATTCCAATATAAATTTTAACTTTACTGGAATCCTCTCGTTTGGAAAGCCATTCATCAACACATAAATCAAAAGCGACTTTTTCATCTAAAAAACTAAAATAAATCTGTGGACAGATATAATCAATATATCCTTCTGTATTCATCCATTTTACTACATCCGTATAATGGCGGTCTTTCTTTAGAAGGTTTGGCATATATCCTTCTGGACTGACTCCAAACAAAACATCTGGATCAATTTCTTTAATTGCTTTATAAACTCTTTGCAATAAATAATTTACTTGTGCTCTTCTCCAGTTTACAATTCCATAATATCCTTTTCCCTCTTCTATCTTTTTCGCTTTATAAGCTTCATATTCTTTGGCATCGAAAATAGAAGCATAATTAGTACCTAGAGTTGGATAAAAATAATCATCAAAATGGATTCCATCTACATCATAATTTTCCACAATTTCCTTTACACCATTGACAATGAGAGTACGGACTGCTGTGATAGATGGATTATAATATAGCTTATCTCCATAGGATAAAACATATCGATCATTTGAAGTTTTGGAGTCTGTCAACCACTTTCGGGCAGGATGATTTTTGGCAAGTGCAGTTACATCTGTTCCAGAAGATGTTACTCGATATGGATTTAACCACGCATGAAATTCAAGGCCTCTTTTATGTGCTGCTTCTACCATATAAGCTAATGGATCAAAACCGGGATCTTTCCCTTGTTCCCCAGAAACATATTTTGACCATGGAAAATATTTAGAAGGATAAAATGCGTCACTAAATGGTCGTACCTGAACAATAACTGCATTTACCCCAAGTTTTTTTACACGATCAAACATAGTATTAATATGTGACTGAAAAGCTTTTTCGGTATATCCTTTTGAACTAAACTCTAAATAGGTGATCCAAACTGCATGAAATTCTTGTTCTGTTTGTACCTGTTCAGATTCTTTGGCCCAAGCAGAGATAACTGGTGATATAAAAAAACTGTTCCATAATAAAATAACTGCTAAACTAAAACAAATCCATTGAATTTTTCTTTTCTTTCTTATTGTCATAGTTTTTCATCCTTTTCTAATAGTGTGAGTTAATAAAGTTAGAGAAAAGAATATCTTATTTTTTTGTCAAAAGCATGGTAAAATAATTAAATTGAAAAGGAAACTGCTGCCATGACTTTATGTTGTCATATTTATCTGCTATACTTATTCATGAAATTTCATATAATTGGAGATAAACAAATGAAGATAGACCGTTTAATTGGGATAATTACAATCTTACTGCAAAACGATAAAACAACAGCTCCACAATTAGCCAAACGATTTGAAGTATCAAGACGAACAATTAATCGTGATATAGAAGATATTTGTAAAGCAGGAATACCTGTCATTACTACACAAGGCTATGGTGGGGGCCTTTCGATTGCAGACAATTATAAATTTGATAAATCACTTTTTACCAGAGAAGAATTACAAGCTGTTCTCGCAGGTCTTAGAGGAATGGATAGTATATCCAAAAAATCTATACTTGCCAGTTTGCTCGATAAATTTTCAGGCAAGGAACAGCATATGATTACCAAGGATATTATTATGATTGATTTAGCTTCTCATTATCAAGCTTCACTGACACAAAAAATTGAAATAATGAAAAAGGCAATTTGGACAAAACATATTTTATCGTTTCAGTATTATTATGAAAAGGGTGAAACCAAACGCCAAATAGAGCCATATCGTTTGATTTTTAAGTGGTCATCATGGTATATTTTCGGATTTTGCTTAGATCGAAAAGCCTACCGTCTGTTCAAATTAAACCGTCTTTGGAATTTGCAAATGCAGGAAGACACTTTTTTTGAAAGAGAAATACCAGAAAAAGAATTATTATTTGGAGATTATCTTACAGAGGGGAGTATCCATTTGAAAGCTATATTTGACGAAAGTGAAAAACATCGTTTGATTGAGGAATATGGACCTGATAGTTATTCGGTATGTCAAGATAAGAAATTATTATTTGAACATGATTTTGCAAGTTATAAAAATATGCGAGAATGGATATTTAGTTTTGGAGATAAAGTTTTTATATTAGCTCCAAAAGAATTACAAGATGATAGAAAAAAGCAGGCAGAAAATATTCTTAAAATGTGTAAAGGAAATGAACAACATGACATATAGCTGTCATGTTTCCCATGTTATGATTAGATTAAAAGGAGGGCTTTTTATGATTGAATCAAGATGTGGGATTTTATGTAGTGCATGTTCTTATCAAGAGCAAGTAGGGTGTAAAGGCTGTGTGAATATTGAGAAACCATTTTGGGGTTTAAGCTGCTCTGTGAAATCTTGTTGTGAAACAAGAAAACAGAAACACTGTGGACAATGTAAAAATTTTCCCTGTGAACTATTAAAACAATTTGCTTATGATGAAAAAGAAGGGGATAATGGAAAGCGAATTGAGCAATGTAGATGTTGGAGTAAGGAATAGTATAAATTAATAAAAAAGCCAAGCGAAAAGTGATTGGTTTTTGCTTGGCTTTTTTTATTGAATATTTTTATAAATTAAACTGGATATGCTTTATTTTGTGTATCAGCAGCAGTTACATCTACTTTCTTTTGTTGTGCCTGACGATATTTAAAGAATTCAACTGCAACTTGTGGGAATAAAGCATAAGAAAGGGTATCCTCTTCCTGTTGTTTCCACTCAGCAACTTCCTTTTCAAATTTTGGAAGCTGTGGTTCAATTAAATCTGCTGGACGACAGGTAATTGGTTTTGTATCTCCGATTGCTTTCTTTTGTACTCCAGAATTAAATGGTTTTACAGTCTGACCAAATTCACCGGCGAGTACCTTTTTAGATTCCTTTGTAATCATCTTGTAACGCTCACCCTGTAAAACATTTAATACAGCCTGTGTACCAACAATTTGAGAAGAAGGAGTAACAAGAGGAGGTTCTCCAAAGTCTTTTCTAACCTTTGGAATCTCTTCTAATACCTGATAGTATTTATCTTCTGCATGAGCATCCTTTAATTGAGATACTAAGTTCGAAAGCATACCACCCGGAACTTGATATAATAATGTTTTAATATTAACTCCCATTACCTTTGGATTCAGCAGACCACTCTTTAATGCCTGTTCCTGAATTGGACGGAAATAATCTGCAATCTCAGCTAACAGATTTTGATCTAATCCTGTATCATATTGAGTTCCTTTAAAAGTTTCTACCATAACTTCGGTTGCTGGCTGACTTGTTCCCATAGAAAATGGAGACATTGCTGTATCAATGACATCTGCTCCGGCTTCTACTGCTTTTAAGTATGTCATAGAAGCTACGCCAGAAGTATAATGGGTATGAATTTGGATTGGAAGTTTTGTACCAGCCTTTAATGCTTTTACTAATTTAGTTGCTTCATAAGGAACTAAAAGTCCTGCCATATCCTTAATACATAAAGAATCTGCACCCATCTCTTCAATTTCCTTGGCGGTCTTTGTCCAATAGTCTAGGGTATAAGCATCTCCCAATGTATAAGAAAGAGCAATCTGAGCATGTCCTTTTTCTTTGTTTGCTGCTTTTACAGCTGTACGTAAATTTCGTAAATCATTAAAACAATCAAAAATACGAATGATATCAATTCCGTTTGCGATTGACTTTTGTACAAAGTATTCTACCACATCATCAGAATAATGGTTATAACCTAAGATATTTTGTCCACGGAATAACATTTGAAGCTTTGTATTCTTAAAACCAGCTTTTAGTTTACGAAGTCTTTCCCAAGGATCTTCCTTTAGAAAGCGAAGACAAGCATCGAATGTTGCACCGCCCCAGCACTCTACAGAATAATAACCCACTTTATCCATCTTATCTATAATCGGAAGCATTTGTTCCGTTGTCATTCTTGTAGCAATTAAAGACTGATGTGCGTCACGCAAGACGGTTTCAGTGATCTTTAAAGGTTTTTTCTCCTGCTCTGCCATTGTTTTACCTCCAAAATAATTTCACTTTATTATATTCCAAATATCGACATAAATACTCCTGCTGCCACGGCTGTACCAATAACTCCTGCTACATTTGGTCCCATTGCGTGCATTAATAAAAAGTTTGTTGGATCTGCCTCTGCTCCGACTTTTTGAGAAACTCTCGCTGCCATAGGCACGGCAGAAACACCTGCTGAACCAATCAAAGGATTTACTTTTCCATGAGTTGCTTTACACATTAATTTACCAAACAACACACCTGCCGCTGTTCCTACTGCGAATGCAATAAGACCTAATGCAACAATTCCTAAAGTATCTAATTTCAAGAATTTTTCTGCACTGGTAGTTGCTCCAACAGAAGTACCAAGTAAAATAACTACAATATACATTAAAGCATTGGAAGCTGTTTCTTGAAGCTGTTTTACTACACCACATTCACGGAATAGATTTCCAAGCATTAGCATACCAAGTAATGGAGCTGTATCTGGCAGCAGTAGAACAACAACAATCGTTACAATAATAGGGAATAAAATCTTCTCTAATTTTGAAACCGGGCGAAGCTGTTCCATTTTAATTTCACGTTCTTCTTTTGTTGTCAATAGTTTCATAATCGGTGGCTGAATAATCGGGACTAAAGACATATAGGAATATGCAGCAACTGCAATAGGTCCCATTAAGTCTGTCTGTCCAAGTTTACTGGCAAGGAAAATAGAAGTAGGACCATCAGCACCTCCGATGATGGAGATAGCAGCCGCCGCCTTTCCATTAAATCCAAAGACAATTGCCATTAAATATGCTGCAAAAATACCGATTTGTGCTGCAGCTCCAAGCAGAAAACTTTTTGGGTTGGCAATCAAAGGCCCAAAATCGGTCATAGCTCCTACACCCATAAAGATAAGAGATGGAAGAATTGCCCATTCATCTAGTAAAAAGAAATAACTTAGTAGTCCTCCCTCTTCCATAATTGGAGGATAAAGGTTTACTAATAACATACCAAAAGAAATAGGAATCAACAAAAGCGGTTCATATCCTTTTTTAATCGCAAGATATAAAAAAACACAGGCAACTAAAATCATAAAAACATTACCAAGACCGATATTGGCAAACGCTGTTTTACCTGCGAGGTTTTTAAGAGTTTCAATTATATAGTCCATCGAGTTTTACCTCCTGGTAAGATTTAGTTCAAAGTAGCAAGCACTTCACCAGCTTCTACTGAAGAACCAACACCAACATTTACACTGGCAATTGTTCCATCCTGTGGAGCAACAATCTCATTTTCCATCTTCATTGCTTCCAGAATTAAAATAACTTCTCCTTTCTTTACTGCCTGTCCTGCATTTGCTTTTACTGCTAAGATCTTACCCGGCATTGGAGCATTTACTTTAACAGAACCTTGAGCACCAGCGGCAGCCTTTGGGGCAGCTTTCGGAGCGGCTTTTTGAGCTGGAGCAGCTTTTTTAACAGGTGCAGTAGATACAGATGGATCTGCATTTCCCTCTTCTACGGATACTTCATAAACGTTTCCATTTACTGTGATTGTATAATTCTTCATTTCAAAATCCTCCCTAAAGTCTTTTTCTTTTGGCAATTCATTCTATGAATTCTGCCATCTTGACTTATTTATTCGTTTAATCGATCTTACTACTAATCCATCTGCTGGAACTTCATTGCCCATAGATTCCTCATAGGCATGAATAGCGGCAGTAATAACTGCTACAAGTTCTAAATCATCACTAAGTTCTTCCTCTTCTTCCGGCTCTGGGTTAAGAGCTGGTGCCGGTGTCGCCTGTGTGACTGGTACTTGACTTTTCTTTTGAAATCGTTCCTGCAATACCGGAATATATCGAAACAGAGAAATCACCATACTAATTATAATTAACATAGCAAATACAATAATAATACTCATAATTGTATTTAATAATGCTGTTCCTAAACTGGTCTTTTCCTCTGCCTCAGCCGCAAGAAACATGATAGAATACAACATAAATTCACCTCACCTCAGACCATGTCATGTTTTTTCCAGTTGCTTTTTCATTCTCATCTAAAAGGGTCTGGTTACTCTCTTAGAATACATCATTTCAAATCCATAAATTAGTTGCTTTCTTACGGACTCTGGGGAAAGGATTGCATCTACATAACCACGCTTTGCCGCTGATGTTGCGCTCTGTGCAAGTGTCTGGTACTGTGCTGCCTTTTCCTTTCTAGTTTCTAAATCTGCATCTGGGTACATAATCTGAGCTGCTAAATCTGCATCCATTGTTCCGATTTCCGCCTGCTCTAAAGCAAATACAAGATCTGCACCAATCGCTTTGGAATTCATAACAATATATGCACTGCCATATGCTTTTCCAGTAATTAAATTGATCTTAGGAACAACTGCATTAGAAAAGGCATATGTCAATTTTGCCGCTGCAATACCAACTGATTTTGCATCTGTAAGAGATGTTCCAAAACCAGTTACATTAGTTAAAGTAAGTACAGGGATATGAAAGGAATTACAGAACTTCACGAAAGATTCTGCTTTATAGCAGCCTGCTGTAGTTAAAACAGGAGCAAAAGTTTCACAGGTCTTTCCCTTTTCATCTACAATAGCTGTCCGGTTAGCAATAGCTCCGATTGTCATACCATTTAACCGAATCAGGGCAGTAACCATTTCTTTTGCATATTCTGCCTTAACTTCCATAAAACATCCTTGATCAGAAATATCTTTGAGTGCCAAAGTCACATCTGCTATTTCAGAAGCAAATGCTGGAACTTCACGGTTTAAATCATCCTCTTCTTCTACACCGACTGCATCTTCTTCATTATTAGAAGGAAGTAAGGCAATCAAATTGCGGATATCATTTAAAACCGTTTCTTCATCTTTTCCTACAAAATCTGCAACACCTGACTGTGCCATAAAGGATGCAGCAGCAGTATCACATTTTCCGGTATAATTGTGATCAATAGTATTTGGTGCATTGACAAATAATTTTGCATTCTTCTCTTCCATAAAAACAAAATCACTTAACGATGCGGAAATTGCACTTCCACCACCACAAGTTCCGAATACTGCTGTAATCTGAGGAATGACTCCTGATGCTTCTGCCTGTTTTGCAAATATTTCTCCAAAACCTTCTAAGGCATCCGTTGCTTCTTCTAACCTTAATCCTGCACAATCTATTAATGCAATGACAGGTGCTCCTACTTTTAATGCCATGTTATAAAGGTGAACGATTTTTTTTGCGTGCATCTCACCTATAGTACCATTTAGCACCTTAGCATCCTGACTGTACACATAGACTAAGCTGTCCGAAATCACTCCATACCCAGTTATGACACCATCCGATGGAGCCTCCTTTTGCATAAGATTAAAGTTTGTGCTTCGCTTTGTTACAAGTGCACCGACTTCTACAAAACTGTTGTCGTCAAGCAAAGTGACAATTCTGTCTCTCGCTGACAATTGTGCTGTACTGCTCATGTTCAGCCCTCCATTTTTGTACTTTAAAATAAATGTAAAACCAAATTTTCTGCCGATTATATTATATAATTTTTTTCATCAGATTGCAACCAGAAACAAAACGAAATGCAAAAAAAGGAGAAAGTAAAAAAACAAAGAGCCAATATTTTATGATTACTCATAAAGTATCGGCTCAAAAGCATATTCTAGTCTTCTATCTCTTCTAAGATATCTATTTCCTTTCGGATTAGATGATAAGAGAATCCTTTTCGGACTAGAGAAGCAATCCATTTTTTCTTTTCCTCTACAGAATCTTTCGTAGTCTTTCTTTGAAATCGTTCCAGTTCTTTTCGGATCGCAGTTCTTTCTAAAGATACTTCTAATTCTGTTTCTACCTCTTCATAAGCAGACTCTGCCGTCTCAGAATCAATTCCTTTACTTTTTAGAACTTCCATTAAATTTCGTTTACTTTTTAAAGTAGCATGATTTCTAAGATAAGTGACAGCATAACGGTGATCATCAATATAATGAAACTGTTTTACAAACGAAAGTGCAAGTTCACTTATTTCTTTTGTGAATCCTACCTTTTCTAACTTTTGAATAAGTTCTTTTTGTGTTCGATCCATTCGTTCTAAAATGTAAAGTGCTTTTTGTTTTGCATTCGTAACTGCCATATTAAAAAATTCTTGATAGAGCTCTTGTGACAGTTCTTGTCCATTTACTAGATGATATGTGTTTACCTGTTTTTGAAAAATCCAGAATACATAAACATCATCTAAATAAATTTTTGCTTTATCTTTTTCAAACTGCTCTATTTTTGTTATCTGCAAAAAATTCCTCCATTTATTCTGGTGTATCAGACGTTGTTGGTGTCTGTCCATCCTCTAAATTTACTTCAGAATTTAATATACTATCCTCTGCTTTTTCTATCTTTTCTGCTTTACTTCCTTTTCTTGTCTTTTCTTCTTTACCTTTTTCACCAGAACCTTCTTCTGTTTTAGAAAGTGCAGGAGTTAAATTATATTTTTCTCGTACCTTATTTTCTGTATCAGACAATAAATCAGGATGTTCTCTTAAGTATTGTTTCGCATTTTCTCTACCCTGTCCGATTTTAGTATTATTATAGGCATACCATGCACCGCTTTTTATAATAATGTTTTCATTGACTGCCAAATCTAAGATATCTCCCTCTTTAGAAATTCCCTGACCAAACATAATATCAAATTCAGCTTCTTTAAATGGAGGAGCTATTTTATTTTTTACTACTTTAATACGGGTACGGCTTCCTACAAACTCACCGCCTGATTTTAAAGATTCAATTCTTCTTACATCTAAACGAATAGAGGAATAAAACTTTAAAGCTCTTCCACCTGTTGTTGTTTCAGGATTGCCAAACATCACCCCAACTTTTTCACGAAGCTGATTGATAAAGATAACAATACAATTTGATTTTCCAATTACCGCAGTCAGTTTACGAAGTGCCTGTGACATCAATCTTGCCTGAAGACCAACATGTGCATCTCCCATATCTCCATCTATCTCTGCCTTTGGTACTAAAGCAGCAACAGAGTCTACAATAACAATATCGACTGCGCCAGAACGAACCATAGTTTCTGTAATTTCCAAGGCCTGCTCACCATTATCTGGCTGAGAAATATAAAGATTTTCAATATCTACACCAATATTTTTTGCATAAGCTGGATCGAGTGCATGTTCTGCATCAATAAAACCTGCAATTCCTCCACGCTTTTGAACTTCCGCCACCATATGCAGTGCAACTGTTGTTTTACCACTGGATTCTGGTCCATAAATCTCTATAATTCTTCCCTTTGGAACACCACCTAACCCAAGTGCGATATCTAAGCTAATGGAACCAGTTGGAATTGTTTCAATGTTCATACGGGCGTTTCTATCCCCTAATTTCATGACAGAGCCTTTTCCAAATTGTTTCTCAATCTGAGATAAAGCAGCTTCTAATGCCTTTTGTTTTTCCTGATTTTCCATGAATCCTGTCCTCCGTTTTTCGAACTAATGTTCTATTAATTATATGATACTGTACAAATGAGATTTTGTCAACAAGAATATTTTTATTATTTTTAGGGAAATTTAGACTTTCCAATATTCTTAGAAATCATAGAGCAGATGAATTGTATTCGATAGCTTAGTTTTGTGCACTAATATACACATAAAATCAGAAGTTGAAACAATGTTTTTCTGTTTCAACATTATACCATAAATTTTATTTAAAGTAAACGAGATTTACTCAAAAAAACATACAAAAAAATCCAATTATTTTTATTAGTTTTTTTAAAGAACAAAATAGAGTGTATAAGATTTCCTTACTTGGATAGAATATCAAAGAAATCTCCAAAAAAAATTTTATTAAGGAGGAATTAAAATGGAAGATGCAAATATTGTTTGTACCTGCTTAGATGTTACGGTAGGAGATATTAAAAAAGCAATAGAAAACGGTGCAAAGACACCAGAAGAAGTAATGGAGGCTACTGGAGCAGGAAGTGTTTGTGGGGCTTGTATTGACGAAGTAAAATCCATTGTTGAGAAACTATCTGCTAAATAATAAAATCAATGCAAAGGAACTGTTTTGAAACTGCATTTTCAGAACAGTTCCTTTACATTTCAGAACTATCTTTTGACGATTACATAAAATTTAATCTTTTTGCCGTTTTGATCACAAGTAAACGTAATGGGCACTTTTGTATGTTTACTATTTTTTAACCCTAGTCCTGTAATCTGAAATTGAGTTGTGCCAGAGACAGGCGTGATTTTGACATAACTTTCAAAAGCCGAAGCTACCGTAGCTGTATAGGTATAGATGGGATCGGAAGTCTTTTTTGTACCAGAAACGATTCCTGCAATCGCTACCTTTGCCGATTCTCCAACCGTGACACTTAAAGAAGTTACCTTTTTTCCATTGGTATTTTGCACTTCTAACTTTTTAGGTGCTAACTGAACGGAAATCGGACAACATTCGGACAGTCCTTTGTTGCCAGTATCTATGATCCATAGATACACTGTCCCCTGTTCCTTCCCAACCGCCGTTACGGTAATCTGACCATGTCGAATGGTTGCTTTCGCAAGTTTAGCCGTCGAAGCATCGACAATCTTTCCCTTGGTGAGAGTCGGTTTCGTATTCGATGAGGTGATTCCTACAATCACTTTGCCGATCGAAGGCTTTACTTTCCCCTTTTTATCGAGAGTATATTGATAAGAAGGAGAAATGTCGGTATAAAGAGTCTGTGTTTTACTATAGTTCTTAACATCGCCCACTTTTGCTGTTGCCCCATTGCCATAGAGTGTAACTTGATTAGGCACTATGGGATTCGTATAGTTATAATCCTGAAACAGATGGGTACAAGCAGGAAGAACAACTTCTGGTTTGGATGTAGGTGCTGGCGATGTACCAGAATCGTCAGGAGTGGTTGTAGGTGTTGGTGATGTACCAGAATCGTCAGGAGTGGTTGGGATCGATAGTATCGTAACGTGTCCATCAAATGAGGTTGCCTGTCCACTACTACTTGCAGTTATAACATCTTTTAATCCTACCGTAACACTTCCCATATCTTTATGATCCTGTAGTGCTTCAAAAACAATTTCATTTACTGTTCCAATTGTAGGCGGAGGATCAAGAGACATTGCTCCATATACATAATCTTCCTCTTGAATTGGTGGATTTTTTGTAAGACCAAATCTTGATGCCCTTAATTCTTTTAGTTTTAATTGATTAGAATTAAATACAATTCTAGCAGCAAATGTATAAAGTTTAGGTAATTTTGTCTGTTCTGTAATATTAACCTTAAATACAACTTCCTCTCCCTTTTTGAAATTTTTGTAATTTGTACTAATTACAACCGTAGTTGTGAAACCTTCACTAGATATAAGATTTGCACTCACTATAATACAGTTTGAGAATACTACAATAAAGGCAAGCAATAGAATACAAATTTTTTTGTGTAAATGTTTCATTCGTTTTCCTCCCGTTCTATATATTTTATAAGTAATAAACTACTCTTAAGAACAATATAGCATAAGTGATATTTGTAAGAAATGTAAGTTTTAATAAATTGTAATTATTCTCTTCAAAACCCAAAATTTATGTAAAGTTCAATAAATTGTTTTTAAAAAATTTATTTATTATTTGATTTATCTGATAATTTAGTTAAGCAAAAATTTTAGGAGTTCAAATTAAAGATATAGTATTGTATTTGTCGAATGGTTATAATGCAAAATAAAAATTTTTAGATTTTCTAGTATATTACAAGTTGGATGCTTATAGTCTCGTATGCAACTTTGATATCTTTAGCGATTAGAATAAAAACATCCTTATACTTAAATTAATTATATAACTTTTCTTAAAAAGTTTAATATTTGTCTTGAAGATACGTATTACACGTGTTACAATTATTCTTACAAGGAGGTTATTATTATGTTATTTGTATATCCTGCTATTTTTCACAAAGAAACGGATTCATATTGGGTAGAATTTCCCGATTTGGAAGGCTGTCATACTTATGGGAGTTCCATCAGCAATACTATGGAAGCTGCTTATCTCCTTACTCTTTTGGAACAAAATAAAGCTATTGCATCCCCCTCTGATATTTCTGTCATTCATGTAAAAGATGGTTTTTCCTCTCTTGTGTCTTGTGATATTAATCAATATAAGGACACAAAGGCAGTAAAAAAGACTTTAACAATACCTTCATGGCTGAATAATCGTGCCATTTCTATGGGAATCAATTTCTCTCAGGTATTACAAGAAGCTCTTCTTTCTAAAATACAAGTATAATAAGGGGGTTTTTTATGAAGTTAACTTATCCAGCTTGTATCTATCCTGATGAAGAAAAAAAGGGAGCTTATGCTGTAGTAGTGCCAGATCTTCCTGGATGCGTAAGCGGAGGCGAATCATTAGCAGATGCTATCTTAATGGCAACAGATGCAGCATCTGGTTGGATACTTGATGAACTAGAAGATGGAAAAGCTGCTCCAAAAGCAAGTTCAATGGAAAGCGTTATTCCTGAACCTGGTGGTTTTATCAGTATACTTGTTTTGGATATGGATTCCTATGCCGAAAAGTATGGTAAAAAGCTGTAAGAAAAAATCTTACCATTCCTGCATGGCTCAACACTTGCAGAAAAAAATCATATTAACTTTTCATAGGTTCTTCAAGAATCCTTAATTACTATTTATCACCAAAAACAAAATACCTAAATAAAATATAGTTGCACTATAACAAAAATTTAGCGTAATGTTAAATATAAAAAAAAGAAAAGTGCTAGAAATAGCACTAATTCTTTACACATAATATTTCTAGTTATTCACCTGTATCATAATTCCTTCCCGTCTGTTCTCGAATAAACCACTTAATTAGTCCATGACAGTCGGTTGTCTTGATTCCGATGCAGGACTGCACCTTTGGAAGTCTTGCGGTATAAACCAGTTAGAAGGGTTACGTTTGACTAAATCGTTATACATGGACTTTGTAAATGTTCTTCCATTTGTCTCCATGATATAAGGTGTCGTTAGCTTATTGACTGCAAATTGTACCAATAAACTATTACTATTTTTGATTGCCATTTGATTCTCCTCTCTAATAAAAAAGAGAGTGCTAAAAGCATCCTCTCTGTCGTTATTTTTTATTCTATTTGATTATTCTTTTACTTCTGGCAATCCTGCAATACTTGTTAAAATAGACAAAATCCCCGCTAGTCCCGATGCAGATGCTACCATAATCCAGTTGACTTCTCCGATGGCTGCCGCTGTGCCGATTGTGACAATCGCTGTCTGACAGCACGTTTTCAATGCTCGAATCCCTGCCGCTTTTAGCCATACTATCGTTTTTTCTTCATGTTACTTCTTCCTTCTTTTTTAAGTGTAGTTCACAAATTTCATTATACATTTTCGTAATCATGCCATTTTATCCTAAATCGTGGTAAGCGTTATACATTTCCACAAAGTTTTCATAGGCGTAGGAAGGGATGTTTCCTTGTTTGGTGTAACGGTCATGATAGTCAATTAGCTGCACACGTAATAGCAGCATCGTTCCCTTCCCATTTGCATCTCGATCCTTTTTTTGCTTTTTTAGTAGCCATACGATATAAGTTAGCAAAAAAGGAAGAATGATCGTATAAGTCTGCATTAAAAAATCTTCCATGTTTTATCCTTTCTTTGCACATAAAAAAGAGAGCGTCAATCTTTCGACACTCTCTTACTTGCATTTTCAATGAAATTATGGTATAGTGAAAGTAACAAAGGATACCGCCCACAAAGTGGTTGACTTCCCAACTAATACTTATAGAATAAGCTTACCTGTGTCCCGTCAAGTACAAGGTAGGCTTATTTATTTTCGCTTGTTGTTCCTACTGTCTATGTAGGCAAGCAGTGCAATCACGAACATTCCAAAACCTATCATTAAAGATATTGCTTCATATATGCTCATTCGCACCACCTCCCTTCTTTGGTAAGTTAGGGAGGCTTCCACCTTGTAACACGATATCCTTCTTTCACTATAACACAATATTCCAAATCCTGCAATCTAAAATCAGTTCTTGTTTTGCTTGAACGCTCTTTCCTCTTCTAACTCTTTCACAGTACATTCTACCATTTTACCATCCTGAATCTGATAACCATACACAAAATCATTCGTTAATAGTTGATAATAACCAACGTGTACAAACTCATCACCCGAATCGGATTTGATTAAAATATCTCCCTCTTGTGGCTGTTCAAAGCAGTCAGAAAATACTTTCACCACTCTACCATTCTTGTCCGCTCTCGCATAAACAGAATAAATAGTAGGTTCAGCAGTATGTAAGATTGGTTCTTCTTTGTTTAAAACTTCATTTTCTAAGATTTCTTCTTCCATTCCAATTCCTTCCTAAATAAATCTCTGCATTGGCTTCATATTTATAATAAATTGGGCAATCATTCGAAAGCATCCTTTCACTTACTGCATATGTAAACCCTGACTGAGAAGGATATCCGATTTCTGAAATGGGAAGGTTTGTTGTTTCACCTACTACATTTACAGTAACTGTAATAGCTCAGGCATTAGCAAGTACATTAGGATTCAAACACAAGAAAATATTGCTTATTGATATGCTTCGGTTGATTGAGGCTAATAAACAGCAGAACATCAAAGTATATGAGAAACTAGAACAGATTGAAAAAATGAAGCGTGAACTTATATAGTTATATAATATAGTATTCTTGTAATACTAGCAAAAATATTTTGCCCTACTGGAACAGTTAAAAACAAACAGAGCCAGAACCAAAGCAGGAGAAGCCACAAACAAAACAAAAATAGACATACAAAAGATGTTAAAAACACTTGTAAAAATATCAATATCGCTGTACCGATTACATTACTGGATAATTGGGAAGATATAAAGATTGTTCATGGTAGTAACCTTACAGAGTACATTACTAAGCTGATAGCAAAAGATATAAATGCCAATTATCCAATGAGTCGTAAAACCCTTGCTTTAACTGTGAAGAATGTAAAAGAATGTTAATTACTTAAAAACTAATTATCTTTTAATTTGTCAATTCTATTAATAATTAGTTTTGCATAAAAAGAAATTATTATTGTTAACATTATTAATTCTGAATGTGTTAGCAAATGAAAAGAACCTTCAACAGTTTGATAGCCATTTAAAAGTTTACTAATAATACTGAATAGGAAAAGACTTCCTGAAAAAAATACTATTATTGTAATTATTACAAACATCAAAATGTTTTTCATTTTTATCTTCCTTAATCTTTTAATAAAACTATCGTACTAAGTATATTAAAAAAATTATTTCAAAACAAGTCAATGTTATTCAAGACTACTATATTTTGAATAACTAATACTTAGTACGATAATTCAGTTAAATTATTCATCGACTCTCTATATATATGTATCTTTATGTTCAGTATTTACATACCAACTAAAAGAAATACCAAGACTAACTCCAGACTCTGAAAAACTTACACTAGGAGTAGTAAATAATTGAGAATGTCCATATGCTGCCATAATTTCAAGCGTGTGCATATTACTTGAGCCACTAGATGGTAGAATCCATAAAAATCCATAACTAGCTAGAGCTACCGCATATTCGCCTGTTGTTGTTTGTCCCATTTCTATATTATAATAACAAGAATCAAAGTTATCAGATTGATTACTTGGAAAATCATGATATAGTAAATCATTTTTATTCCCATCTAAGTAATACATAACCTCTAATTCATCTACTATTGTTGTTGAATTAAGAGGATAAGAGTTACTATCACTAACTCTCCATGTCAAGGCAATAATATCTGTTGCTGTCCATATTGGGCAACTACTCCAAACAGCCGAATAACTTAATTTTACTAAACTTGAATCCATTGAACTTTTTGATAAAGTAAATGTTAAGGTTGCACCTGCAAAAGGAGTTGCTTCTAAATAATCGAATGCATCAATAGCACCATTATAGGATTTCAAAATTTTCTTATCTTGTTCACTGTAACCAGACTGTAATTGAACTTTTTGAGCAAAATCAAACAAGTCCTGGTTAAAATCGTAATTTCTAAAATACTCTAATTCTTCATTTGTACATCCTTTATCTAATAATTCCTGATCAGATAGAGAAAGCAAATATTGCATAAATTCTAGTTCACTAATTTGAAATGTCTAAGGTTAAAAAACAGGAAAGAATTTTTTTCATAATATGTATCTCTTTATATAATAAGTTTATTTTTAGTACAAGATAATTAGAATAGATAACTGTCAAACATAGTTTTACTATATATAGAATTTATTATAGATAAAAAGACCTATATATTCAGTATTATAGTAAATAAAATAATAACCTCCCTTCTTTAAAAAATTAGCCATGCGCAAAACTCCACACATTCAGTATTTATGCAGGTTTGCGAGGCATGGCAATCTCTTTTATCACTCCAAATTTATAGTAACAACCAGCTCCAAATGGTATAATTAAGTTGCCAAAATCAATTCACCGAAAGGAGCTGATTATTATCTACCGTCAGGAAATCATGAAAGACATCCATCTTTTTATTTCACAACCAGTTGCAAAGTTTTATGATTCGCTTTTTTTGAATCTTAATTTATCCTTTGTACCAGAATTCCCCAAAACCGGACGAAAAGATTTTTCTAATCACGCCATGATTTGTACATTTATTGTTATGAAATGCGAAGGCTTTTCCATGATTACAGACCTTGTTGATTATCTTAACAATAACCTTTTTATCGCCCATTACTGTGGTTTTGATATTTCTGCCCCATTACCATCTTACTGGACTTTCGACCGTTTTCTAAAACAGATTGATAACGATATGCTTTCCTCCGTTATGAAATCCCAGGTTCTTTCTCTTTCAAAACAAGGTATTATGGATTCCTCTTTTATTGGTTTGAATTCGACTCCGATTGCTGCAAACACTTCACAGAATAATCCGAAATCTTTTTTATACAACAAATTTAAGCCAGATAACCAGCCCAAAGCAGATGCTGATTGTAAACTTGGTGTACATACTGCTTCTAACCAAACAGATGAGAAAAAGTATGAATTCTACTGGGGTTACAAAAGTCATGTTCTTGTTGACTGTATTTCAGGTCTTCCCATTTATGAACTAACCACTACAGCCAATGTCTCTGATTCTACGGTTGCACTTGATATTCTTGTTGACACACATACCTTTTTGCCTATAACAGAATGTACTTTCCTTGCTGATAAAGACTATGATGTTAAACATATCTATAATCAGGTGCACAAACTCTACGATGGAGAATGTATCATTCCTTTAAACAAGCGAAATGCCAAAAATCCAACACTTCTTCCACAAGGAAACCCTATCTGTGAAGCCGAGCTTGCCATGGATGGTAAGTTTTCCGATCGTGGGCACACCCGTCAAAAATTCTGTTGTCCATTAAAAACAAGTTAAAATGCAGACTGTCCTTGCCATCACCAAAACTTCTACAATGACAAAAAGCATCGAGGCTGTACAAAGTACATCACCATTCCCGATGATTTAAGACTCTCCATCGACAGAGACAGCAAATATTTCAAAAGTAATTATTCTCTTCGTACAGAATGTGAGAGATACCATTCCCGTTTCAAAAATACTGGGCAGGAACGTATGTGGGTAAAAAATCTATCATCTGTTACAAATCTGAATACACTTGCCCATATCAGTCTGTTAGCGGTCGCTGTTGCTGCAATCAATAGCGGCACCGGACAATCCTACCGTAAGCTCAAAACTGTAAAACGAATCGCATAATAAAGAGCAATTCATACCCCTTATTTGCGTAGGTTCTGGACTTACATTAGCTTTGCTATGTCATAAATTCTCAATCTTTTCAATTTACAGACGCTAACTGCCAAATCCTATATTTAAATCAATGCGTTTTGCTCATCTCTATAAAAAATAAGATACTAATACAAAAGCTATATAAACTGACGGGTTTTATCTATTCTAAAAATCTCATATAGAATTTTTGAGGGTTAAATAAATTTCTTTATGAATTACTCACAATTTATATTAACTTTTTATCTATTTACTAAATTATAACATATTTTTGTTTACAAATCAACAGTTAATTGTTATAATATTACAACAAATCGTATAAATCAGGTTTTTTAGATACAAAAAATGATAAATAATTTTAGTATAATTACAGTTTATGTTAGCTAATAATCACAGTTTACACTTGATAAGGTAGTATTAGAACTTGAAAAGAAGAAACAAATACAACAGTTGAAAATCAACAAACTAGTTGGTAGAAATTAACAAATATCAGAAAAAAATATTCATTTTTCTCTACTGAAACAGTTAAAAAACCAAATGATAGTAGTTGAAATGATGCTTTTATTTTTAGATCATAATACTATTGATTATTAAGCGTTATTTGCCTCAAATTCGGCTTGTAATGCCTTTAGGGTAGTTGCAGTCAAAACAGCTAGAAATCACTTATATACGCTTATTTACACAAGGTAAAACGCTAAATTTTATTATCGAATATATGTCCACCTAGTGTCTGTGACACTATAACAATATAATTAACTATACGATTGACTATATGATTATCAATCTTTCTTTCTGATAAAGGGATTAAAATACAACCATAATTTATACTTGCTAATTATAATATAATATGGTAAATTAATTGCTATTTCACTTTCTTCTTGACTCATTCCCCATACACTCACCATGTTTTTAATAAATTCTTCTTGGTCCATTCTACATACAACCTTTCTATGGTTTCTCCTAATAATCAATGTTTTCTTCATATATAGGTTCTTTTGCCTTACACCCAGTATTAATACAAAATTCAATATCAGCAACTATTTCATCTGTTGTTCTTATTTGGCAGATAGAAAGCGGATATTTTTTCCCGAACCTTTCATAATACTTATCAAGAGCTTCATCTAATTTATTCACTTTACCACCTCCAAAATTTCCAAAAATATTTTATATGATTTTGGTTTCAATCCACTCGCGGCAGTTAAGAGCAAGACAATGATGTGGATTGCTTCATGGCAGCAGAGAATACTGCTTTCGTTCCGCCCACTACTGCCGTTACAATTGTTCTTAGCAATTCCTTCAAAAGGGGAATCCTTACTGTTAATTATTGAATTAGTAAATAAACCATCAATCGCCCCCTGTACTCCACTACTTGTATTATGTGCAATCAGGTCAGCTTTTGCATCCGCTGTCATAATTCTCTTGATATGCACATTATCACTTCGCATTGCAGTAAAAAATTCATCACTGGAGCTTGCTACATTCTTAAATATAGTGGCTAAACCAGTAGCTTTCTTTACTGCTTCGATTTCCTTAAAGTGCAGACCGTTAAATTCAGTCTTGTCGTCAAAGAAATGTCCATATTCATGTGCTAATGTCCCATACTTATTCATATCAGTGTACTTTGGATACGTGAAGTTCAGGGTGACGGATGCAAGCTGATATACCCCACACTTGTTTGTTATGATTGCTGATAATGTTCAAATACTCTTGGTATTCTGTTTCAGTCATACCGGATTGTTTTAGTTTGTTCAGTTCCTTGACTTCCAGCTTTTTCTTCATTGTATCATCGGGGTTAATTTCTTGCAAGTCTGACTTGTCACCTTCCAAAAAGGATTTCTGCCAATTCTCATATTTCATGTTGGCGGGTATATAGTAAGTCATGCCGTCTTTATTCCTTGCCACCCGTTCTCCCATATCTTCGAAATCTTCATCAAAGTAGGGAATGGTAGTTGAACGACAAAACACATGAAAGGGCCGGTGCAGTGCTTCCTGGCTTAAAATCTTTCATAGGAAAATGCTTTTCGTCAAGATTACGACATATATCAGAAGTATGAGAATCCAATGTTGCTACAATTTCATACTGTTCAACATTCAATTTTTGTTTATTTCCCCAAATTTTTTCAGAAAAAATTTTCCCATCTACTTCCATGGTTTAGAAAGAACTTTTTCGATTTTTGATTGATCCAGTGCTGCAATATCCCAACCTATTCCGAACCCTTTTTGAAGTTCATAGGCAGTATGATAGATAATATCCCGTTTTAAATAATTTGTTCTTCAAGTTGCTTTTGAGCCTGTTATTGCTGTTCTATTTCAGTAAAAATGGTTGTACCTTGTCTATTTTAGGCTTGTTCAAAGCGTAGTTTCCAATATTTTCTACTCTTCATTTACATCACTGCTTTCATCATTCGATGATTGATGATTAGATTACTCGAAAGGATTACACTGTTGTTCCAATTCCGCCTGTTCTTCCTCTTTCTGCTTCTTCAAACGGTCAAGTTCCTA
Source organism: uncultured Lachnospiraceae bacterium (assembly GCA_947089905.1). Lineage (GTDB taxonomy): Bacteria > Bacillota > Clostridia > Lachnospirales > Lachnospiraceae > MGBC140009. The sequence goes on along the minus strand of CAMUMG010000001.1, from coordinate 244,346 downwards.
CTACAAATCATCAATTCATGGGTACATACTGATAATTGTTCCATCCGAAAGGATACCAACTAAGGCAGCACAATTTGCAATGGCTTCACTTTCATTGATAAGAATATCCCTGTTGAAAATAATCGTTACCTCTTCCTTTTCAAAGTTTCCCTTTCCTATATTTGCAAGATGAGCATTAATAAACCAAAGGATTTCTTCAAAAGCAGCCTGAAACTCGGTTTCTGTATCATTCGCATCAAGATCAATGTCCGAATACATGGATTGAATGTTCATTTGATTAGGGTTTCCTGAAAGTCTATCATCCTTTGCATCATATCCCATTGCATTTTCTATTAAAGATTTCTAAGATAGCCTTATAGTTTTCTGCACTTACAATGATTTCAAGTGTTTCCACTCAGTTTGTTTCTCCGTCATAACGAACTTTAACCGCTCTAAAGGTGGAAAGGTTCTTTCTAAATTCAATTTTGTATTAATTAATTTATCTAATCTTATATTTAAGACAAAATTTTTAAAAATGCGAACCTAAAAAAACCCTAGGAGATTTGTAGAAAAAATATACTTAATTAATACTAAAATTATTATCTAAAAAAGAAATTAATAGTTGTAATTAGTCATTATAAGAATTATAATAGAAATTGTACAAAATAAACTTTTACGCTAAATAATAACAAGGAAATTTATATTAATTTATTTTAATTAACAAAGAATAGGAGGGGATCAAATGAGATTAAAAAGAACGATATTAAGCTTATTTACTATGTTACTGTTAGTTGGACTGACTGCCTGTAGTAAACCTGAAATTCCGACTACACAAGTCTGGAATGAAGAAAGACAATATTTTACGTTCCCGGGTGTAAAGTGGGGCATGACACAAGAAGAATGGATTGCTTCATGGAAACTTACAGAACAAGATTATGAAAAGTCTGTTGTAGATGAAGATGCTAAGGTAAATGCTTCTGAAGAAACGATCTCCTATCACCTAAAAGAAAAATTAAAGATTTGGGAATATTCTGCTGATCTTACTGTTACATTTGCAAAGTTTCCGGAAGAAGAAGCCATTCTTGTCGATGTAAAAGCCGTTTTTTCTGGCGATGATGAAGAAGCTATTGTAGAACGTTTTCAAAAAGAGTTTCATTCTAATACTTCTGGATATAATACGATTGTAAGTGCACAGGGTAAAATAATGGATTTAGATGAAACACTGAGAAAAGAAGTATTTAAATTATATGAAGACTGGGAAAAGGATACTTCTATGCTAGAAACGTTTGGTATGTCTTTTTTTACATGGACTTGGGATGAAACAACAAAGAATGTAACAATCGATTGCAGTGGAATTCCTGCTGCCGTGGTATATTTGGTAGAGCAGAAAAAATAGAGCTATAAATAGATTTTATAGAGGTGTCATCTTTATGCGACACCTCTATTAATTTAGATAAAAATTATAAATAGATATTTTTAGGCTGGATAATCTTGGGATCGTATCCATGTTCTTTTAGTGCCTGTACGATTTTTTCTTTGTGATCGTGACCAAACGCCTCCATTGTAATGACTAATTCTACGGAAGTATTTCGATTAATACTTACGAATTGATTATGGTCAAGCCGAACAATATTTCCCTGTTCTTTTGCAATGACAGAAGCGACATGGACAAGTTCACCCGGTTTATCTGGAAGTAATACACTGACTGTAAAAATACGCTCTCGTTCAATTAATCCATGCTGTACAGTGGAAGCCATAGTAATCACATCCATATTTCCGCCACTTAAAATAGAAACGATCTTTTTATCTTTACAATCTAAATGTTTTAATGCAGCAACGGTTAAAAGTCCTGAATTTTCAACAATCATTTTATGATTTTCAACCATATCCAAAAAGCTTACAATTAATTCTCTATCTTCTACTGTGATAATATCATCTACATTTTTTTGTATATAAGGAAAAATTTTATCTCCCGGAGTTTGAACAGCCGTTCCGTCTGCTATCGTATCTACGCTAGAAAGAGAAACAATATGCCCTTCTTTTAAAGATTGCTGCATACAATTTGCTCCTGCAGGTTCAACACCTATCACCTGAATATTCGGGTTTAAAAGCTTTGCTAATGTAGAAACTCCTGCGAGCAGTCCGCCGCCGCCGACTGGGGCTAAAATAATATCTACTGTTGGAAGTTCTTTAATAATTTCCATTGCAATACTGCCTTGACCAGTTGCTACTACTTCATCATTAAATGGATGAATAAACGTGTATCCTTTTTCCTGTGCTAATTTTAGGGCATACTCACAAGCCTCGTCATAGACATTTCCATAGAGAATTACTTCTGCACCATAACTTTTTGTACGATTGACTTTAATTAAAGGAGTCGTTGTTGGCATAACAATAACGGCATGTGCTCTATAAATCTTTGCTGCATAGGCAACTCCTTGAGCATGATTTCCAGCAGAGGCAGTAATTAAGCCTTTTTCTCGTTCTTCCTCACTTAATGTACTGATTTTATAATAAGCACCTCTGACTTTATATGCTCCAGTAAACTGCATATTTTCAGGCTTTAAATAAACTTTTCCTCCTGTTAGCTCTGAAAAATAATCACTGTAGACTAATTTAGTACGGTTTGTTACTTTAATGACCGCCTCACTTGCCTCTTCAAACTTGTCTAATGTCATCATGTCAATGACTCCTTTCTCTATGCCTGTTCTTTTTCCTTTTTCTCAAATAATGCGTCAATAAATGCGTCTGGATTAAATTTCTGCATATCTTCAATATGCTCTCCAACACCAATATATTTTACTGGAATAGATAATTCAGACTGAATCGCAATCGCAATTCCGCCTTTCGCAGTTCCGTCAAGCTTTGTCAATACAATTCCTGTAATTTCTGCTACTTCATTAAACTGCTTTGCCTGAACTAATGCGTTTTGTCCTGTTGTTCCATCTAAAACCACTAAAGTTTCTCGATACGCATCTGGATATTCTCTGCTTATCACACGATCAATTTTTCGTAGTTCTTCCATTAAGTTCTTTTTATTGTGCAGTCGTCCTGCTGTATCACAAAGCAAAATATCTACATTTCTGGATTTAGCTGCTGTAACGGCGTCATAAATGACTGCTGCTGGATCAGATCCCTCTTTTTGTGCAATAATATCTACATTTGCCCGATTTGCCCATTCTGATAATTGTTCAATCGCAGCAGCACGAAATGTATCGGCGGCTGCAACCATAACCTTTTTTCCCTTTTCTTTTAATTGACCTGCTAACTTACCAACAGATGTTGTTTTTCCAACTCCATTTACACCAATTAAAAGAACTACTGATTTCTGATTTTCAAATTCATAGGCATCTTCTGGAAGACTCATTTCTTCTCTCATACTTGCTTTTAATAACTCTCTGCATTCTGCTGGTTCTTTTATTTTATTTTCTTTTACCTTTTGCTTTAGATTATCAATAATAGAGGTAGTAGCATTAATTCCCAAATCTGCCATAATCAAAATTTCTTCTAATTCTTCATAAAAATCATCATCAATACTAGAAGAACCTGAAAAAATGGCCTCAATTCCAGAAACAATATTATCTCTTGTTTTGGTAAGACCTGCAACTAATCTACTGAAAAAACCTTTCTTTTCCCCCATACTGCCACCCTTTCTATTAACGATTTTTGTATTCTTAATGATAGTGCCTTTTTTGAAATCTGTCAAGATATCGAGAAAATCTGGACTACTTATCCAATTCATCTTCAATAAGTCGAACAGATACTAATGTAGATACCCCTTTTTCCTGCATTGTAATTCCATATAAACTATCTGCTGCCGCCATTGTTCCACGTCTGTGTGTAATTACAATAAATTGTGTATGTTTTGTTAATTTATGTAGATATTTTGCATACCGATTCACATTAGAATCATCTAAAGCTGCTTCAATTTCATCTAAAAGACAAAATGGAGATGGTTTTAAATTTTGGATTGCAAAAAGTAGACTGATAGCTGTTAGAGATTTTTCTCCACCCGAAAGCTGCATCATATTTTGTAACTTTTTACCCGGAGGCTGTGCAATAATTAAAATACCTGCTTCTAAAATATCCATTTCTTCCATTAGTTCTAAAGTTGCTTTTCCACCACCAAAAAGTTCTTGAAATACAAGATTAAACTGTATTTGAATCTGTTTAAATTTTTCTTCAAACTGCTGACGCATTTCCTCTTCTAATTCTGTAATCATTCCAAGTAAATCCTGTTCTGATCTTTTTAAATCTTCATATTGTCCATTTAAAAAAGTAAACCGTTCAGAAACGGATTTAAACTCTTCAATCGCATTGACGTTTACATCTCCTAAAGCTTTTATCTGACTTTTACATTCTAAAATTTCTTTTTTTAGTTTTTGAGGATTAGAGTATACATTGTCTTGAAGTAATGCCGCAGCTGAAGGAGAAAGTTCATATTCTCCCCAAAGATATTCTATTTCCGTATCAAGTTGTTCTTTTAACTTATCTAACTGACTTTGCAGTCGAAATCCATCTTTATCCAACTGGGAAATTCTTTCATACAACTCTTCTCTTTTTTGAAAGAAATTTTTATGGTTTAATGTCAAAGTTTCCATTTTTCTTTCTGTCTGTTTAATCTGTTCCTGAAATTCTAAAATTTTATTTTTCTTTAATTCTAAGATAGATTGCTTTTGTGTGATAAATATAAGTTTTTCTTCTCTTTCTTCTTTTGACTTTTCTTGTGAAAAACAGATATCAGATTTCTCTTGTGTTAACTTATCTATTTCTAACCGTATTCTCTTTATATTTTCTGATAAAAATTCACTATTTTGCTCTAAACTGGAGAGTTTAATTCGAAGTTCCGAAATATGTTCTCTTTTTTTCGTTTCTTCTGCCCGTTTTTGTTCTAAATTTTTGGTAAACTGAATAATTCTTTCTTTTTTAAGTAGTTCGTCTTTTGAAAATTCTTGTAAATTTTGGGATAATTGTTGCATTGTATTTTTAAATTCGTCTGTTTGTTGTTCTAACTCCTTTAATTCATTTTGAATCGATCCAAATATTTTTTGAATTTCAAAAAGTTTTTCTTCTTCTCTTTCTACATTCCATTTAGCTGTATTTTGTATTACGTAAAGTTCCTGTAATTGTTTGGATTGTGTTTCTTCTTCTTGTTTTAACTTTTTTTGTTTTATATGAAGTTCTTCTAATTTTAATTTTTGTTGTTCAGACTCTCTTTGAAGTCTATCACAAGCTTTAGAAAGTTCATCGATTTCCCTTCGTCTACCTAACAAATTACTAGAATTTCGGTAAGATCCTCCAGAGATGGAACCTCCAGGGCTTAATAATTCTCCTTCTAATGTTACTATCCTTAAAGAATATTGATATTTTCCTGCAATAGAAAGTGCATGTTGAATCGTATCTACTACTAAAATTCGACCAAGTAAAAAATCAGCTAGTTTTTGAAACTCTGGCTTGATTTTAACAAGTCGACTTGCTAAGTTAATTACTCCTGATTCTTTCAATATATCTTCTTTTGTAAAACGACTGATCGTTAGACTGGTTAAGGGCAAAAAAGTAGCACGTCCAAATTGATTTCTTTTTAAAAATCCAATTAACTCTTTTGCTGTTTCTTCATCTTTTGTCACAATATTTTGAATGTTTGCACCTAATGCTGTTTCAATCGCTGTTTCATATCTCTTCTCTGTTTGAATTAGATCGGCAGTGACACCAAAAATTCCAGGGATAGTATCTTTTTGTTCCATAATGCGCCGTATACTGTTTCCATATCCGTTATAACGTTCGGTTAAGTTTTTAAGAGAATCTAGTTTGGCATAAAGAGATAAATATTCTTTTTCATTTTTGGAAGACTGTTCATTTTCTAAAGAAATTTCTCTTTCATTTTCAAGGCACTTCTTTTTTTTATCTTCTACAAAAGATGTCTGTTGTAAAATTGTTTCCGATACTTCCTGTAGTTTTTCTTTAGCTTCTTTTAACTGCTGTTCTATAACAGCCTCTTCACTTTTATTTCTCAAGACCTTTTGGTTAAGTTGAGCATGTTTAATTTTATTTTGTTCCTCTAATGTTTTATAATGCTGAATTTTTGTATGTGTTGTATTACTTTCCTTTAATAAACGAATGATTTCCTGATTACAAAAGTCAATTTCTTTTGTTAATCTTTCCGTTTCTTCTTTCACTTGTTGTAAATCTTGAGAAGCCTGTGATTGAACTTCATCTAATTCATCTAATTGCCTTTCTAGCTCTTCTTTTTCTTTAATATAATTAGTAAGCTCTTCCTTTTTGTTAAAAAGTTCCTCACCAACTTTTTCTTTTCTATTTTTACTAAGTTGTTCATTTTGCTCAATCGCTGTAATCTGTTCTCTTAAAATTTGAATATCCCCTTGAACTTTTTGTTCTTCTAAAAGTAGATTACTTTTCGTTTGTTTTTGTTTTTCTAAATTATTTGTATCTTCTTCTAATTGTCTTTCTAATTGTTCATACTCTTGTTTGGTTGCATCATAAGACTGCTTTGTATCGAAAAGATCTCCGTTTATAATAGAAAGCTGCTTTTGTATCTGTATGGTTTCATCATGATTTTTCTGTTGTAAAAGTAAAAATTGATTTACTTCTAACTGTTTTAAATGATCTTTTTGCTTTAAATATTCTTTTGCAACATCCGATTGATTTTTCAGTGGTTCTAACTGTTTTTCTAATTCCGATAAAATATCTGAAATTCTGGCAAGATTAAGTCGTTCTTCTTCTAAATTTTTCTGGGCAGCTGATTTTCTTTTTTTAAACTTTACAATTCCAACTGCCTCATCAAATAATTCTCTTCGCTCTTCTGGTTTACCGCTTAAAATTTTATCAATTTGTCCTTGTCCAATAATAGAATAGCCTTCTTTTCCAATACCAGTATCTAAAAATAATTCTTGAACATCTCTTAATCGACAAATATGTCCATTGATCAAATATTCACTTTCTCCAGAACGATAGACACGACGGGCAACAGTAACTTGATCGTATTCTACCAAAAGTTTATGATCGGAATTATCAAACGTAATTGCTACATAGGCAAGACCTAAAGGTTTTCGAAGCTCTGTTCCGGAAAAGATAATATCCTGCATATTTCCGCCACGAAGCTGTTTTGCACTCTGTTCTCCTAATACCCATCTGACTGCATCTGCCACATTGCTTTTTCCGCTTCCATTTGGACCTACAATTCCAGTAATTCCACTTTTAAATTCAAATGAAATTTTATTTGCAAATGATTTAAAGCCTTGAATTTCAATGCTTTTTAGATACATAACATTCCTCCGTGCCTAACTGTCGCTCTTTTTTTGTCTTTCTCTCAGCAATAAAATGGAGTGATAAGCTGCTTCTTGTTCTGCTGCCTTTTTTGTTCTTCCAGAACCGTTTGTCAATTCCTGTGCCCCCATACGAACTAATACAGTAAAATTTTTGCAGTGATCAGGCCCTTCTTCTCGAATTAATTCATATGTGAGTTTGGATTTATAGACATTTTGTACAATTTCCTGTAAAATTGTTTTGCTGTCAAAAAATAACTTTTTGTGTTCCATATCATTTAGAATTATATTTTCAATAAATTGTTTCGCACTGGCAAATCCACCATCTAAATAAATTGCTCCAATTAAAGCTTCTAGGGCATCTGAAAGAATGGAATCTCTATGTCTTCCCCCAGTTGCATCTTCGCCTTTTCCAAGATAAATATAATCTCCTAATTGGATTGATCTAGCACAGAATGCTAGTGAAGGTTCACATACAATACTTGCACGAAGTTTTGTCAATTCTCCTTCTTTCATTTCTGTATGCTCTAAATAAAGATACTCACTCGTAGTTACCTCTAATACAGCATCTCCTAAAAATTCTAATCGTTCATTATCTTGATACCGTTTTAAACGCACTTCATTAGAAAAAGAACTATGAGTTAGTGCCTGCCGCAGCAGTATAGTATCCTTAAATGTATAATGGATGATATTTTGCAAATTTCTTAATTTCTCTGCTTCATCCATATCCGATTCTCCCTTCTGTAAAAACATCAAAACACGGGTATTACTTTATGCAATGCCCGTGTCTTTTTCTATACCCATCTAATAAATATTGGTTATCTTTTTAACGATATCTGCAACTGTTTCGATGGATTTTATTTCTTCTGTCGTAATATCCATATCAAATTCATCTTCTATTTTTATCAATATCTGCAAAAAATCCATCGAATCCGCTCCGAATTCTTTAACAAAAGTAGTTTCCATTGTAATATCTTCTGGGCGGATAGAAAAAACTTCACTAATGATTTGTTTCAGTTTTTCAAAAACGATCTCTTGCTCCATCTCTTTCATTTCCTTTATTTTGTATCTGACTGGCTGCTTAAATTGGCACGGATTTTTTGATTGATATCTTGTTCTTTAAATGCAATACATTGAAGAATCGAATTTTTAATTTCGATAGAATTAGAACTTCCGTGACTTTTTACTACTAATCCATTTAACCCTAACATAGGTGCTCCACCGTATTGGGAAAGATCAAAATCTTTAAGAGTTTTCTTTAGTGCAGGCTTGACAAGAGCAGCTCCAAGTGTACTAAGAACAGTACTTGTCATTCCTTTTTTTATCTGTTTTATTAATGCACCTGCTACACCTTCATAAAGTTTTAAAATAACATTTCCAACAAATGCTTCACATACAATTACATCTGCTATCCCATTTGGAATTTCTCTTGCTTCTACATTTCCAATAAAATGAATATCTTTACATTGTTTTAATAAAGGATAGGTTTCTTTTACTAATAAATTTCCCTTTTCTTCTTCTGCTCCGATATTTACAATACCCACTTTAGGGCGTTTTACTCCAATAACATTTTCCATATAAATAGAACCCATCTTTGCAAATTGAACTAGATGAGAAGGTTTTGCGTCTACATTTGCTCCACAATCTACAAGAAGCGAAGCTCCCTGTGTTGTTGGAATTAATGGAGCTAAAGGTGTTCTTTCAATTCCTTTAATTCGTCCAATAATTAATTGTGCTCCTACCAAAACAGCTCCTGTACTTCCGGCGGATATAAAAGCGTCTGCTTCTCCTTTTTTTACTAGATTTAACGCAGTTACAATGGACGAATTTTTTTTCGAACGGATCGCAATGACAGGAGGTTCTTCATTGGTTATGATTTCGTCCGCATTTATAATCTCAAATCGTTCTTTTGGATAGTTATATTTTTTTAACTCCATAGAAAGATTTTCCTGTTTTCCAACTAGAATGATTTTAATTTTGGGATTCTCTATCGCAGCGTCCACTGCACCCTTTATGATTTCTGCCGGGGCATTATCTCCTCCCATCGCATCCACTGCAACCTTAACCATATCCTGTATACCTCCAGTTTCTATTCTTAAGCTTTTCTATAGAAAAATGACCGAAAAGATTTAAAACCTAAAGTCTGTGGCTGAATAATCTGTTCGGTACTTCCAACAAACAAAATTCCATCTTGACGTAATGAACCATTAAATTTTCTATAAATTTCATTTTTAGCCTCTTCTGTAAAATAGATTAATACATTTCTACAGACAATTAAATCATAATTGGTTGGATAAGCGTCTTTTAATAAATCATGTTCCTTAAACTCAACACAACGTTTAATGTCCTCTGAAATCTGGAAAGTTGTTGGTGTGATCTGTTGGAAGTATTTTTTTAAAAATTCCTGTGGAAGTCCTTTTAAACTTTTGGAAGTATATAATCCAAGTTTTGCCTTCGCTATTACCTGTTTATCAATATCGGTTGCAAGGATATGTATTCGGTTTAGTGGCATAAACTTAGACAAAAGCATAACTAACGAATAAGGCTCATCTCCTGTAGAACAAGCAGCACTCCATATTTTTGGAGAAGGAGATTTTTTTAAGATTTCTGGCATAATTAAGCTTTCCAATAGAGTCCACTGTTCTGGATTGCGGTAAAATTCAGAAACATTAATCGTAAGATAATTGATGAATTCTTCTAACTGTTTCTTGTCTTTTTTTAGAGCTTCAACATAGGAAATATAAGAAGTATATCCATGTTTAGCAATTAAGGAATCGATTCTACGTTTCATCTGACGCTCTTTATAGGCATTCAAATTAATCTTTGTCAGTTGAAAGACCTTTTCTTTAAAAACTTCATAACTGTCTGTCATATATTATATCAGCACCTTCCTATTTTTCATTATTTCTTACTATATGAAAAGGCAAATTAGGAGCTGTTACAAAATAGATTTTAACTACCAGATATTGTGGGGATTATATAAGTTTCTATCCATACACGGTATAAAAATTTTATTTTGCAACAGCTCCATTCATTTTGTTTCTACTGTGTTTTATTCTTGATCTTTGGTATCGTTTCCACTATTTTCATCCGGTTTTGTCTGCTCATCTTTTTGAGTAAGTAAAGCTTTAATACTTAGACTAATCTTGTGTTCTTCATTATTAAATTCAACTACTTTTGCTTCAATTTCCTGACCAATCTTTAATACATTGGATGGTTTATCAATATGTTCTTTTGCAATCTGAGAAACATGCAGCAGGGCATCTATTCCAGGAGTCAATTCAATAAATGCACCAAAATCAGTCATACGTGCAACATGTCCTTTGACCACTGTTCCAGCAGCAAATTTTTCAGCAGCATCTTTCCAAGGATTTTGATCTGGGAACTTTAAGCTCAGTGCAATTTTTTCGCCTTGAATATCTTTAATAAAAGCTTTTACACTATCTCCAACCTTAAATACTTTCTTTGGATTTTCAATTCTTCCCCAAGACATTTCAGAAATATGCAAAAGACCATCTGCTCCACCTAAATCAATAAATGCACCGAAGTCAGTTACATTCTTTACTGCACCTTCTACTACATCACCAACTTTAATTTTCTCAAATAATGCTTTTTGCTGTTCTAATTTCTTTGCAACTAAGAGTTGTTTGCGATCTCCAATGATTCTTCTTCTCTTTGGATTAAACTCGCTAATAACAAATTCAATCTCCTGATCTTTGTATTTTTCTAAATTTCTTTCATACGTATCAGATACTAAACTTGCAGGAATAAAAATTCTGGCTTCATCGATAATAACACTTAATCCACCTTCTAATACAGCTGTTACTTTTGCTTTCAAAACTTCTTTATTATTGAAAGCTTCCTCTAATTTTTTATTTCCTTTTTCTGCAGCGAGTCTTTTATAGGTTAAAAGGACTTGCCCTTCTCCATCGTTGACCTTTAATACTTTAGCACTCATTTTATCTCCTTCTTTTACGAGTGTTCTAAGATCTACGTTTGGAGTGTTTGTATATTCACTTCTTGTAATAATTCCATCTGCCTTGTAACCTATATTTAAGACAATTTCTTCTTCTTTGACTCGAATCACTGTTCCCTCCACTACTTCTCCCGTATGGACATTCACTAATGACTCCTCATTTAATAATTGTTCAAAACTTTTTTCTGACATTACGGTATAAACCTCCTTGATAATATTATTCGGGGTGGATGCCCCTGCTGTAATACCTACCTTACAAAAGGACTTTGTTGTACAAAAGTCTAGGTCTTTTAGTGTCTGTATATAGTAAGTATTTTCACATTCCTTGCTTGCAATCTCAAATAATTTTCTACTATTTGAGCTTTGCGTTCCGCCAATAATAATCATAGCGTCCGATTCTTTTGCCAGTTGTTTTGTTTCTTGCTGGCGAGTTTGTGTTGCATTACATATCGTATTAAAAACAAGTATATCATACCCCTTTTTTCTAAAAATTTCAACTAATTGCTCAAATTTCTTGTAATTAAATGTCGTTTGTGCGACAATCAACAATCTTTTACAGGGTATATCACCTATTTTTTCAAGTTCTTCCTGATCTTTTATTATAATTGCAGGCGTTTTTGCCCATCCTACAATTCCCTCTATCTCAGGATGACTTGCATCACCAATGATTATAATTTGACGTTCGTCATTCGTTTCACTGACGATTTTATGAATTTTTTTTACAAACGGACACGTAGCATCTACCACACAAAGTCCGGTTTTTTCCATTTCCTCTTGGATCTTTTTAGAAACTCCATGAGATCTAATGATTATTGTTCCCGTCTTATGACCATTCAATTCATCAAGGGAATGAATCACCGTGACCCCCTGTCTTTTAAGATCTTCGATTACCGTTTCATTATGGATAATTGGTCCGTATGTGTAAACAGGATTTTTACTGGTTCTTGCTTCTAAATATACTGCATCTACTGCACGCTTTACTCCAAAGCAGAAACCAGCCGTTTTTGCCAACTTAATCTGCAACTGATTTTTTCCTTTCTTGAAACCGTTCTATAATCTGTTTTGTTACTTCACAAGCGTCTAACTTGGAACAATCCAGATAGATGGCATCTGCTGCCTGACAAAGAGGAGATTCTGTTCGATTCATATCCAACTGATCTCGTTTGATGATATCTTGTTCTACTTCGTCTAATGTAATAGAAACTCCTTTGTCACAAAGTTCGGCAAAACGTCGTTTTGCGCGCTCTTTTGTTGTAGCAGTTAAATATATTTTTAAATCGGCATTGGGAAGTACTTTTGTACCGATATCCCTGCCGTCCATCACAACACTCTCTTTTTTCGCTAATTGTTGCTGTAACTGTACTAATTTTGTCCGTACTGCGGGGATAGTAGAAAATAAAGATGCTAAATTTCCTGCCTTTTGTGTGCGAATCTGATCATTGACATTTTTTCCAAATAATAAAACTTGTTGTTCCCCATTCTCATACGTGATAGAGATTTCTGCATTTAGAACTTTTTTCGCTATCTGTTCCATATTAGAGGTATCAGTAAAATACTCTGATAGATATAATCCCATCGCTCGATACATCGCTCCAGTATCAACATAAATAAAAGTAAGTTCTTTTGCTACTGCTCTTGCTACGGTGCTTTTCCCTGCTCCAGCTGGTCCGTCAATCGCTATACTATAGTGTTTCATTCGTCTTTTAATCCTTCCATTCCTGATTTCCCCTTGCTGCTTGTCTACCTGCAAGATATCCGCTCGACCATGCAATCTGAAGATTAAATCCTCCTGTTAAAGCGTCCAGATCTAAAATCTCTCCTGCAAAATATAATCCCTTAATCTGTTTGGATTCCATAGTAGCAGGAACTACTTCCTTGACTGCAATTCCTCCCTTTGTAATAACTGCTTGTGAATATCCAGCAAGTTCTTTTATCTGAATAGAAAAGTCTTTTAACAACTCTGCCAAGTGTTCCCTTTCCTTGCGAGTAATCTGGTTCACTTTTCTTTCTGGAGAAATCATACTACGTTCTATTATAACCCTAATCATTTTCTGTGGCAAGAGATTATCGAGGGCATTTTTAAAATGTTTATTTTTTTCTTGATCAAAGTCCCTTAAAATCCGCAAATTTAGCTGTTCTAAAGTTAGAGCTGGTTTTAAATCCAAATGAATCGAAAAGGTGGCTTTAGAAAGATAGGGTGCTAAATAACTGCTTGCACTTAAAATGACTGGACCACTCACTCCAAAGCGAGTAAAAAGAAGTTCTCCAAAATCTTCATAAAATACTTTCTTTGGGATCAGTTTTTTTTGTTTTGTTCCCTTTGTGGTTTCATATACTTCTTCCACAATAACTTTTAATCCTACATTTTTTAAAGAAAGTCCTTCTAATTGAGAAATCCATTCTTCTTTCACATAGATTCCAACTAAGGATGGATATAAGTTTGTAATAGTATGTCCTAACTGTTTGGCGATATCATATCCATCTCCTGTTGATCCAGTAGAAGGATAAGAAAGTCCACCTGTTGCTAAAATACAGGCATCTGCTGATAGTTTTGTATGGTTTTCTAATAAAATTCCCTTTACACTTTGATCAACACAGAGAATTTTTTCTACTTTTGAAGAAAGTTGAATGGAAACTTTTTGTCTTTTCAATTCATTTTGTAATGCTAAAATTACATCAGAGGCATGATCCGATTGTGGAAAAACACGTCTGCCACGTTCTATTTTGGTCTTTAATCCAATCGATTCAAAAAATTGAATAGTATCTTTTGTTCCAAAACTTTTTATTGCAGGAAAAAGAAATCTTGGATTGGTTATTACGTTTTCCAAAAAAATATCTGATTCACAAGCGTTAGTCAGATTACAGCGTCCCTTTCCAGTAATATATAATTTCTTTCCTAATTTTTCATTCTTTTCTACAATAAAAACATTAGCACCTTCTCTTGCGGCTATAATTGCGGCTATCATTCCAGCCGCACCGCCTCCTATGACTGCAACTGTTCTCATACAGTTATAAAATCCTTTCTTAATATGTAATAAAATAACAAAAAGGATGTCCTATGTATGCTGCTTTTGCTATAATAGGATATCCTAGAAAGGTTTTCTTTATTTCTCAATATAGACATAATTTTCAGTAAAAGTTAAATTATCCGAAGTATATGCCTCTCCTTCCACACGATAAATCACTTTGTGATAATCCGCAAGATTGTCAAGCAGACTTTGAGCAACTGCATCTAAAATTGCTGTTTCAGTTTCTTTTGTAACTCCAGAGACTGGAGGGGAACTTTTAAAAAAATTTACAATGATAGTATCTTGTTGTGTTTCTACCGAATAAATCTTTATTTGAAATGAAGCATCCTCCATTGATTCTACTACTTTATCTACAATGACTTCTGGTGTAATTTCTTTTGAGGAAACTAAGGCAGTCACTGACTCAATATCTTTATGGTTTAAAGCAAGAGAGTAAATAGATAATTCTGTTACTGAAATTCCAATCTCTTCTACTAAAGAAGGAACTGGAGGAGATGTAGGTGTAACAGTAGCAGTAATCTTAGAATCTTTATTTAATTCCTGCTTTTGATAACATCCAATCAAAATGGTGATGGTACACAGTATAAGTATAGCAAACAACTGCACTGTTTTGTTTCTTCTCATACTATGCACTCCTTTCCTAAACATATGGATCTTATAATCTTTCTTTAGCGGATTATATCTGACAACTATGTCATTTCTATGTTAGAAATGAAAAAATTTTATGAACAAATACATCGCCGCAAAAGATCTAAAGCATTTTGAACCGCAGATTCTCTCACTTTTGCACGGTTTCCTTCAAATATATATTTTTTTACGGTTATTTTTTCATGAATACAACATCCAATAAATACTGTTCCAACTGGATTGATTCCATCGCCTTTTGGTCCTGCAAGCCCTGTAACGGATATTGAAACATCTGCTTTTGCTAACCTAGCTGCCCCTACTGCCATTTCTTCAGCCGTTTTAGCACTTACGGCACTATACTTAGATAACGTGTCTTGAGATACATTAAGATAATTTCTTTTTGCTTCTTCTGCATACGTAATATGTCCCTCTCTAAAAACAGTTGAAGCTCCATCGACATTTAAAAGACGTCCTGCCAATAATCCACCTGTACAAGATTCAGCCGTTGTTAGGGTATATGCTTTTTCTTTTAATAGGTTTATAACACAATCCTCTAATTGTACTTCTTCTCTATCTGTAAAGATATTTTCTCCAAATCTTTGATATAGTTCTTTTTCGATTGGTTGAATTAGATTTTCTCCTTCTTCTCTCGTTTTTGCCATAGCAGTAATTCGAAAATGGACTTCTCCTGTTTTTGCATATGGTGCAATAGTTGGATTCGTTTGATGATCAATAAGATCTCGGATCATCATTTCTGCTTTACTTTCTCCAATTCCACACACTTTGATCATTTTAGAATATAGCTGTTGATTCGTAAGAGAAGCTAAAAAAGGACAAATTTTTGTTTCTACCATAGGAATTAACTCATTTGGCGGTCCAGGAAGTAAAAGAACTTTTTTTTGTTCCCACTCAACATATAATCCAGGAGCAGTTCCATTGTCATTATCAAATACCCTGCACCCTTCGATAATATCTGCCTGCTTCCAATTATTTTCTGCTATTACTTTTTCTTCTCTTTTTTCAAAATAGGCAAAAAGTCGTTCTTTTGTATGAGGATCACAGATTAACTTTTTCTTTAGAACATCGGCTGTCGTTTCTTTTGTTAAATCATCTTTTGTAGGTCCAAGACCTCCTGTTAAAATGACAAGATCACTGCGTGATAATGCAGTCGTAATACTTTGTGCTAATCGTTTTGCATTATCCCCAACAGTTACCTGATAATATACTTGTATTCCAAGAGATGCACATTTTCTGGATAGATAAGCTGCGTTTGTATTTACGATATTGCCCATCAATAATTCCGTTCCTACACTAATTAACTCTGCTATCATAATTGCCTCTTTTCCCTATTTCATGCCATCTGTTAATATATTTTTATTTTTAATTAGATAATCTATCATAGAAATAACAGTAAGTATCAAAGAAACATATAAAAATATCTGTTCTAAAATATTAAAAAATGTATAATCAAGATTTGCAATAAATAAACAACACATTACCATCTGAAAAGCAGTTTTAAATTTCCCCCAGTAGCTGGCAGCAATTACAACATGGTTATCTGCTGCTACTAAACGATATCCACTGATAATAAACTCTCTGGAAATAATAATAATTACAATCCATGCTGGTACTAAATGAAACTCAACAAAACAGATTAGTGCAGAACACACTAATAGTTTATCTGCAAGAGGATCCATAAACTTTCCAAAGTTCGTAACAAGGTGATATTTTCTAGCAAGATAACCATCTAAAAAATCTGATACACTGGCAAGGATAAAGACAAATAATGCCCATATGTTTCCATTTGGAATAGAAGGCACTAACATCAAAATTAAAAAAATGGGAATTAAAATTACTCGAAATGTTGTTATTTTATTTGGAAGATTCATAATTAGCCCCCTGTTTTATGTTAAAGTTTGCCTTGCCAATCAAATCATAACCCTTTGCACCAGTAACATCAACCCAGACAAATTCACCGGACATCAGTTCTTGTTCTGACTCAAAAAATAAAAATCCATCTACATTTGGGGCATCCATATAAGTTCTACCAATATAAATGCCTTCCTCTGGAAGTTTTCCTTCAACAAAAACAAAGAAACGCTTTCCTATTCTTTCTTTTGTTTTTTGAAAGGCAATTTTTTGCTGAATGGACATCAATTCCTTTTGCCTTTTCTTTTTTATTCCTGCTAAAACTTGATTTGGAAACTTTGCAGCAGGTGTGTTTTCTTCTTTAGAATAAGGAAATACTCCCAATCGATCAAACTGCATCTGTTGAATGAATTCTTTTAAGATTTCATGATCTTGCTGAGTTTCTCCCGGAAATCCTGTGATTAAAGTAGTTCTTAATATAATATCAGGAATTTCCTGTCGAAGGGTATAAATGAGATTTGTTAATTGTGTACGATTCGTTTTGCGTCCCATACGCTCTAAGATAGTATCGGAAGCATGCTGAATTGGTAAGTCTAAATACTTACAGATCTTTTGTTCCTGTTTCATAACATCAATAAGTTCTGATGTAATTTCTTCTGGATAACAGTAAAGAACACGAATCCATAAAAGTCCATCTATCTGACAGAGTTTCTCTAATAATTCTGGAAGTAGTTTTCTGTTGTAAAGATCTATCCCATATAAAGTAGTTTCCTGTGCAACTAAATTTAGTTCTTTGGCACCATTTTGTACTAAAAATTTAGCTTCTTCTAGTAACTTTTCTATTGGAATACTGCGATAATCTCCACGAATACTAGGAATAACACAATACGTACAATGTTTATTACAGCCTTCTGCAATTTTTAGATAGGAAAAATGTCCACCTGTTGTATGGATACGTTTAGTTGTAGCTTTTGCAAGATAATTGATATCTTCAAATTTTTCTTGATACCCTTTTGTAAGTACCAAATCAATTACTTCTGCAATATGATCATAACTTGTTGTACCAATTAGGGCATCTACCTCTGGAATTTCTTGTTTAATTTCTTTTCGATAGCGTTGTGCTAGACAGCCTGTTACAATTAGGGCTTTTAATCGTCCATTTTTTTTATACTCTGCCATCTCTAAAATTGTATTAATACTTTCTTGTTTGGCGTCATGAATAAAACAACAAGTATTGATCACAATAATATCTGCTTCCTTTTCTTCATTCGTAAAAGTATAGTTGTGATCTCTCAAATAGCCAAGCATTACTTCTGAATCTACTAAATTTTTATCGCAGCCTAACGAAACAAAAAAAATATTCATCCAATTTACCATACCTTTTATTGTTCTTTTGTCCAGCTTTCTAAACAGAAAAAACGGGAAGCTGTTGACGGCTACATTATAACAGCTTTCCCGAAAAAAGTGAATACATAACCCTGAATTTTATTTTCTTTTTAGCTTGTCTATAAGTCCTGTGATGGTGCAAAGCCAACAGGAAGCAAATCCGAGAGTGGATAAATCCAATAATCTGCTTCCGATTTAGCTAAAATAATAAAAAAAGCATCTGGATCACAGAACTCTAACATCACTTGTCTACATACACCACATGGAGGACAGTAATCTCTGATAATTCCTTTTTTACCTCCAACAACTGCAATAGCTGTAAATTCTCTTTCCCCTTCACTAACTGCTTTAAAAAACGCAGTACGTTCGGCACAATTAGATGGCGAAAAAGCAACATTTTCAACATTACATCCAGTATACATCTTTTTACTCTTTGTTAAAAGACAAGCACCAACTTGAAAAGAAGAATATGGTGTATATGCGTGTTGCATTGCTTTTGTCGCTTCTTGAATGAGTTTACGGCAAGTCAAATCACTAATTACTTCTTTGCTAGGAAGCTTTTTTCCGGTAGTAGGAGCTAACATTTCCTTTTTTCGAATAGTAAGTGTTTTTTTCTCTTCTTCACTCATTTTTATCCCTTTCCTTTCTAATCCTTTTATAAGCATAAAGCGACTTCCATCATCTCTTGGAATGAAGTCTGTCTTTGTTGTGCGGACAATGCTTCTCCAGTATATAAATGATCCGAGATTGTAAGTAGACATACTGCTTTTTTCCCGGCAGCAGCAGCATTGCTATAAAGTCCTGCAGATTCCATTTCTACACATAAAATTCCCATATCCCTCCATGAGTCATAGTCTTTATGATCCTGCATATAAAAGATATCCGAAGACAGAACATTTCCTACTTTTACAGGAATATTCTTTTGTTTTGCCACTGTAACAGCTTTACTTAAAAGCTCATAATCAGCGATTGGAGCAAATGTTCCTGAAAGTTTAAATTGTTTTAGATAGGCAGAATTCGTACAAGTTCCCATTGCAATAACCAAATCTCTTAGTTTGACTTCATTGGAAAGTCCACCGGCTGAACCAATTCGTATAATAGAATCAACATCGTAAAAGTGAAATAGTTCATAGCTATAAATTCCAATAGATGGAATCCCCATTCCACTTCCCATGACAGAAATTCGTTTTCCTTCATATGTACCTGTAAATCCAAACATATTTCGCACTGTATTAAAGCAGACTACATCACTTAAATAGTGATCTGCAATAAATTTTGCACGCAGAGGATCACCCGGCATCAAGACAGTCTTTGCGATTTCTCCCTTATCTGCCATATTATGAGGGGTTGGAATCTTTGACATAATGTCTGCCTCCTTTCATTTATTATAGTGAAACAGGCTGATCATAGTTTTTTATATTTCTATGACCTGCCTGTTTTGACTGATTTTTATTTATCCATATTGGTTGGTTTGTTTCAATCCACTCGCGGCAGTTAATAGCAAGACAATTATGTGGATTGAAAATGGCAGTAGGTGATACCACTTTCGCTGTTAATTGTTGAAAAAGGCCTCTTCTACTGGCTGATATCGTTTTGTATTTAATTGTTCTAACAGACAACGGTAAGGATCTAACTCTCCACTGCATACCATTTTTAAAGTCTGTACAGAAAATCCGCTGACTAATGCTACACCACAGTTATTTTGTGTAAGAGGTATCGTCTGTGTCCGGCTGCAAAGATTCCAAAAGACAAGTCTAGGAAGAGAATACCCTGCTTCTAGGTAACGTTTTTGCAGTTCTTCAAATAATGCTACGGAAGGACTTTGAAAATGATGTGATACATCTCTGATACGGGTTGCTGTATCAAATTCCATATCGGATAAAATCAAAATCGTCTGCGGCATATCTTCGGCTGACATATGATTGGAAATTGCAGTTTCTAAAATTAAATCAAATACTGCTTCAATATTGGTATTTGCTACTTCATTATAATGCAGAGCAATTTCTATTTTTTCTTTCAGAGATTGTGCCTTACTAAAATCAACAAACTGTGGACTCATAGAAAAAGTAATATATTTGTCTTTAAATTGTCCCGAGCAGTGTTCAGAAAAATAAATTGCTAAAGCATTGGCAATATCCAAACAGCGAATCTGTGTTTTTCCTACAGGAGATATCATACTTCCAGAACCATCTGCTACACAAAGCGTATTCTTTGCCTCTTTTACTGGTTCAGGTAAAGCTTTCCATAATTCTTCTAATCCAGAATCAAAAGGCGCAACGCGAAACTGATAATAAGTACCTATCAGATATTTATGTACAATATCGTGTGGATATAATACTCCTGCGTTGATTTTAGTTTCCCCTTTTTCTAAACTTTCCAGATAACTACGTCGTCTTTCTTCATCATTTCTTAAAAATGCCTTATTATAAATTAAGTTAGCTCTCGCCGGAACAGCTTCATAAACAATCTGCGACCATTCTTTTTTACTCATTGATGTTTCAACTAAATGAAGATGTTCTCTTAACTTGGAGAGCATTTTTCGATATTGACGTTCTGTAATTTTTAATTTTTCAATTAAAATTTTAGCAAGCCGTTTTGTCTCTGCTGAAGAGGCATTTGCAGAAGGCATCCATTTTGCACAAAGAGAAATCGGCTGATTTTGTTGTGCTTGTTCCATATCTTTTGTTAGCTGATCTTGAAGTAATGTTACAACATCATCTACAATAGGAGTATCTAACAGACAAAGCAGATTATCCCATCTGTTATACTCTGGAATCAAAACAAGTAGTTTTTTTACTGTTTTAGGAGAACGAGTAACTAAAAATTTTAAGCCGATCCGAAATAATCTTCTTTCTCCTAATCCTTCTCTGATATCAGATGCAAAAAAAAGCCATTTAATGGCGAGCAGTGGATTTTCATAATAAGCTTCTGCAAAACGTACAACTACTTCTTGTTCAGGAAGATTTCGTAAAGAGGAAACTGCAAAATTTAAATCTAATAGTTTCTTTCCTGTTGTACGATATCCAAGTGCTCCATTCTCTGTAACAGAAGAATTAAATTTATCTCCTAAAGTCTTTTTTAAACTATCCATAAAATTCATTTAGCACTTTTTCTCCTTTCTTTAATCGATGGAGACAGCCGGATTCGAACCGGCAACCTAGGGCGAATCTTGCCAAAGAAAATTGCTGTAAGAGATTTTACTAATCTCATGCTCTATCCATTGAGCTATGTCCCCTAAATAAAAAATAGACGAGGTCGGATTCGAACCGACAATGCTATTAGCGGAATTCCTTAAAAATTTGCTGTTCGTGGATATCTACCCACCTTTTTTAAATTCTGAGTCTTCCATTTCCTCCACTCGTCTAAATAAAAAAGGGTGAGGAGAGCGGATTCGAACCGTTTTAAACCGAGAAGTTGTTTACTGTAAGAGAATTTTGCAACTCTCTTTCCTCCTCACCCACAAAGCGGCATATATCGGGTTTGATGTGACAGATCAATCGAAATAAAATTGCTGTTACCGCTTTTATTGGGGATAGCTGGAATCGAACCAGCGACAACGGACTTATCAGGTCTTTAGAAAATTGCTGTAAGAGATTTTTACAAATCTCTTTTTTTCGTGCTCTACCATCTGAGCTATATCCCCGTTTTTTATTTAAGCAGGGTGAAGAGGATATCTTACTTTTTGTAGGATAAATAGGATTTTGCTGCATCTTTCTTTTTTTCAAAACAAAGGTCTCTTCACCCACAAAGCGGTTTAAATTGATCCCTAATCAATTGCAATATGCTAAAAGCATTGCTGTTACCGCTTTTATACTTATTTTCATTATAGCACTTTACGAAAAAAAAGGAAAGTACTAATCTACAGATTTTAAAGATTCTGCCATATTAATCTTTTCTAGTTTGCCAGTCATAAAAAGATTGACACAAAAAGCAAAGAAAAAGGTAAAAATAATACTAAGAAGATAACTGATTAAAGTAATATGGACATCAAATGAAATAAGATCTACATTGACCTGTGACATTACAAAACTATGCAGTGCCTTTCCAAGTGGAAGACCAACCATGCCTCCAATTGCAGTTAGAACAATATTTTCCCGAAAAACATAAGAAGCGGTTTCTCTTTTATAAAATCCTAACACTTTAATCGTTGCAATTTCCCGAATTCGCTCTGTAATATTAATATTAGTTAAATTATATAAAACGATAAAGGCTAAAAACGCAGCACATACAATTACTAATGCTACAATATAATTTAAACTGCTCATCATTGTTGTAATACGTTCTTTCATATCTTCATTGACTGCTATAGAAGAAACCGTTTCTAATTTCATAAACTCTGCTGCTACTTGGTGAACATTTTGTTCTTTTGAAAAATTGACATAACTAGATTTATATTCTGGTGCTTGTCCAAATTTTTCTTGATAAGTATCTGAACGAAGATAGACATAATTGTAGACAAAGTTTTCAAAAATTCCGCTTACAATTACTTCTATTTCCTTTAAATCTTCATCTCTTAACCGAATAGTATCTCCTTCTGAAATTCCATAATCTTTTGCTATTTTGTGTGAGATAATACAACTGTTAAGTTCAGGATATGTCAAAGAAGAATCATTGATACGATGAAGATTTAAAAATTTTTCTGTATTTTCAAAATCTTCTACTATAACTAAGTTGATTTCTTTGGTTTTTTCTTTAAAAAGAAGCTCAATACTTTTTTCAGCTGTATAAGTATAAGAAGAAGCATATTTTTTTGCAGTTTCTGTAAATTCAGTTTCCACAGTTGGATCCTGTGCTTCTTGAAAATTAATAGAACCATCATAAATCTGAATTTCTTCAAATTGCTGCTTTGCAACATCGGCGATGGAATCTCTGATTCCAAATCCAGTTACTAAAAGAGCTGTACATCCACTAATTCCAACGACCATCATAAAAAATCTTTTTTTATATCGAAAAATATTTCTCATTGTTACTTTATGAAGAAACTTAAATCGTTTCCAAACAAAAGGGAGTTTTTCTAAAAAAATTCGTTTTCCTGCTTTTGGAGTTTTAGGGCGAAGTAAATTAGAAGGAGTTTCTCTTAATTCATAACGACAGGAAAACCAAGTTGCACCAACAGAACAAAACATTGCTACCAAAAGACTAATCAAGGCTAAAATTGGATTAAATACATATTCTAAATCAGGTAAATCATACATAATTCTATAAGCCTGCCAAATGACATTTGGAAATAGAATGGTTCCTACAAAAAATCCAAAAATACACCCACATAATGCTGCACTTCCTGAATAAAATATATATTTTCCCATAATTGTTATAGAATCATATCCTAAAGCCTTTAATACGCCAATTTGTACTCTTTGTTCCTCAACCATTCGGTTCATGGTTGTAATACAAACTAATGCAGCAACTAAAAAGAAAAATACTGGAAATACATCTGCGATCCCTTCTACAATATCAGAATCATTTTCAAAACATACATATCCAATATTAGAAGATCGATCTAAAACAAATATATCTGGTGGTGTGAGGGAATCAATTTCTTCCTTTGCATCTTCTAACTTAGACTGTGCATCTGCGATTTCAGTCTGAAATTTTTGGTTGTTTTTATGGTACTCTTTCCATCCCTTTTCAGTTTCTGCTATAACAGTTTCTAGGGTTTGTTTTTGTATCGTTAAATCTTTGTTTGCAGCCTGAAACTCCTGATCGCTCATAAAAGCTTTTGCTAAATCTAACTGTTCTTGTGCCTGCAAAAGTTTTGTTTTTCCATCCTCTATCTGAAGATCTGCTTCTTCTAGCTGTCCTAAGGCATCATCAAGTTCTTTTTGAGCAGTATTTTTTTTATCCTCTAACTCTTTTTGGGCATCTTCCCATTCCTTTTTAGCATCACTTAAAAGAGTATCATATCGTTTTTGTACCTGTGTTTTACAAAATTCTTCCCAAAATATCTTTTTTTCTTCTAAATAAGTTTGATAATCTTTTGAATAAATTTCATAAGAATGATTAAATTTTAGGAAAACTTCGGTATAATATTCACTGTTAAAGGCTTCTGGCAAAAGATAGACAAAACCACTGATTTTCCCATTTCCAAGTGATGTATTTCCACGTTCAAAATTAATATAGTATGGAGAAGAAACGATTCCTGTAATTGTATATTCTTGAAAGGAAAAGAAATCCTTTGTTTCATCAGAATTTGTATCACTTAATTGAATTTTTGTTCCAATACTATCCTTTGAAAATAATTTATCATCTACTATACATTCTTGTGCTGTTTCTGGAAACCTTCCAGCAGTTAAAGATAACTCATTAATATTTGAAGTTATAGAATGTACCTTTAATACACTCTCATTTCCAACCTCATTTAGATATAAGATATCTGTTGTATATGATCCAGATGCTTGTAAAATATCTGTTTGTTTAGAAAATGCTTCTACTTCTTCCACATTAAATCCAATGGTGGAAAGCAACCGAAAATCAAATAAATTTTGTTCAGAAATATAACGGTTGCCAGTATGTAGCATTGTTTGCTTACTCACCTTTAAGCCCGCAAAAAATCCAACTCCTAAAGCAACAATAGCAAAAATGGCAAAGAATCTTCCAAAGCTTTTACGAATCTCCCGTACTGTAGTTTTCCTTATCATCGATTTCATTTTAATACTCCTACCATTCGATTTGCTCAATATCTACGATTTTATCATTTTGTATCATATTGGATACTGTTCCACTTTTTATAGTAATCACTCGATCTGCCATTGCAGTTAGAGCTTGATTATGAGTAATAACAATAACTGTTCTACCCATCTTACGACAGGTATCTTGAAGTAACTTTAATACTGATTTACCTGTATTATAATCTAGTGCTCCTGTCGGCTCATCACATAATAGTAATTTTGGATTTTTAGCAAGTGCTCTGGCAATAGCAACTCTTTGCTGTTCTCCACCAGATAACTGTGCTGGAAAATTTGCCATTCTTTCTTTTAATCCTACTTGTTCTAATACAGTAGAAGCATTAAGAGGATCTTTACAAATCTGTGCTGCTAATTCAACATTCTCTAAGGCAGTCAAATTTGGGACAAGATTATAAAATTGGAATACAAAACCAATATCATATCGGCGATAGATTGTTAGTTGCTTTTTATTCATATGTCCAATATCTTTTCCATCTAAAAAAACTTGTCCCTCTGTTAAGGTATCCATTCCTCCAAGAATATTTAAAATAGTGGTCTTTCCTGCACCAGATGCACCTACAATAACACAAAACTCTCCTTTTTCTACTTCAAAACTTACTTCATGTAGTGCCTCAATCGTTACCTCTCCTGTTTGATATACTTTTTTAACTTTTTGAAATTCTACAAAGCTTCCCATACAACCTCATTTCTGTTCTATCTTAATTAAATGAACGAATTACAAATATTAGAAAGGCAGGAATGTTTTCTTCTCCTGCCTTTTTGTTTCCATATTATATCATAATTCTTTTAAATTGTCATCTTTGTTTTCAAAACCTTTATTAATTTCATTATTTATTTTTAAATTCTTATTGATTTTCACTTTTTGGTAGGCTTACACGGAAAAAGCGTCGTAATAATTTCTTACCGTTAAATGGAAAAAGCGGATAAATATAACTTCTTCCATCCATTGTTTTATTACAGATAATCATTACACAAGTTAGTATAATTCCTCCAATATATCCATATAATTCAAAAAGAGAGGTTAAGATTAAAAGAATGATTCGCATAAATTTAAGTGCATAGCCAAGTTCATAACTGGCTTGTGTATAACTTGCGATAGCGACAAATGCCATGTAAAGCATAGCCTCTGCATTAAACCATCCAGAACTTACTGTAAATTCTCCAATTACTAAAGCCGCCATAACACTAAGTGGTGTACTTAACATACTAGGCGTACTTAAAGATGCCAGTCTTAATCCATCTATTGCAAATTCCAAAATTAAAAATTGCCAGATTAAAGGGATGTTCATAGGTTCTTTTGTCATAATAAATTCAAATCCATCTGGAATCCAATTTGGATGATCCGTTAATAAGATAAAAGTTGGAGTTAAAATGAGTGCTACAATATTAATCAAAAACCTAGAAAGTCGCAGATATGTTCCTGTGACAGGAGGAAAGTAATAATCGTCTGCTTCTTCAATAATATCAAAAACGGAAGCAGGTACAATCATAGCAGAAGGAGAATTGTCTACTAAAATTACGATATTTCCTTCTAAAATACAGGCAGCAGCAGTATCAGGTCGTTCCGAATACTTAAATTTTGGAAAAGGATTTAACCATTTTTGACGATATAGACATTCTGCTAAACTCTCTTGATTCATGGTTAGAGAATCTACTTGAATTGACTCAATCTTTTTTGTAATCGTATCTAATAATTTCTGATTTACACGATCCTGCATGTAACAGACAACAATATCTGTTTTTGAACTTTTTCCTGCTTCCATCATTTTCATAATTAACTTTGGACTTCGAATTCTACGGCGAATCAGTGCTGTATTAAATACAACTGTTTCTACAAAACCATCTTTAGATCCACGCATAGCTTTATCTTTTTCTGGCTCACTTACACTTCTTGCTGGATATGTTCGACAGTCAATAGCAATTACTTCGTTATATCCATCAATTACAAGACATGGAACACCTGATAGAATATTTTTTAGAATATCCTCTACTTTTGTAAATTTATCTACTTCAATATAAGGAAGATGTTTTTTGAGCATTTCATAAGCATCTTCGGGAACATCTTCGGGCTTTGTATCTCCAAAATATTGTAAAAGTTTTTGCATGATTTCATCTTTTACTAAACCATCAATAAAATAGACACAAGCTGACCGATTTCCAATTAAAAAACAACGATATATGATATCAAAATTTTCATCTGCACGTAATTGCTCTTTTAAATAAGCTATTTTTTCATCAAAACTTCCATGTAGTTCTTCCATTTTAAACACCTCGACTATTTGGTTTTATTGGAAGTATACCCAAAATAATACAACTTCATAAGCCGAGATGCTTTATTTTATTTAGTATGGCAGTGGATGTGCCGCTGTTAAGGATGCTACTAAAGTTTTTGCCTGTTCTAAATTACGATCTTTTAATACAATAGAAATTGCTTCTGCAATTATTTTCATATCTTCTTTTGAAAAACCTCTGGTTGTCACTGCAGGGGTTCCTAACCGTATTCCACTAGTTACAAATGGAGAAGTTGGATCATTTGGGACTGTATTTTTATTACAGGTAATATTTGCCTCATCCAACAGATGCTCTGCTTCTTTTCCTGTAATCTGCATATTTTGCAGATCTACAAGCATCAAATGATTGTCTGTTCCTCCAGAAACAATCTGAAATCCTCTGTCTTGTAATTCGTTACATAAAGCTTTTGCATTTTCTACAATTTGTTTAGCATATTCTTTAAATTCAGATGATAATGCTTCTTTAAAACAGACTGCTTTTGCCGCAATCACGTGCATTAATGGACCGCCCTGAATTCCCGGAAAGACTGCCTTATTCAATTTATGCTCTGTGGCAAATTCTTCACTGGAAAGAATCATTCCACCTCTTGGTCCTCGCAGAGTTTTGTGTGTTGTAGTAGTTGTAACATGAGCATATGGAATAGGACTTTCATGAACTCCTGTTGCCACCAGTCCTGCAATATGTGCCATGTCGACCATAAGATATGCACCAACTTCATCCGCAATTTGACGGAATCGTTTAAAGTCAATCGCTCTGGCATAGGCACTTGCACCTGCAATAATTAACTTTGGACTACATTGTTTTGCTATTTGCTCAATTTCATCATAATCTAAAAATCCATTTTCATTTACTCCATAAGGAACAATCTTAAAATAGTTTCCAGAAAAATTAACTGGACTACCATGTGTTAAATGTCCACCATGTGCCAAATTCATTCCCATCACAGTATCTCCTGGCTCAAGCAAAGCAAAAAAGACTGCCATATTTGCCTGAGCACCAGAGTGAGGTTGCACATTGGCATACGTACATCCAAATAGCTGTTTTGCACGTTCAATAGCTAAACATTCTGCAACATCAACAAATTCACAGCCCCCGTAATATCGTTTTGCTGGATAACCTTCTGCATATTTATTAGTCAGTGGACTTCCCATTGTTGCCATTACTGCCTTACTAACAAAATTTTCTGAAGCAATTAACTCAATATGACTGTCCTGACGATGGATTTCGTCTTCTATACTTTTTGTTAATTCTGGATCAAACGCTTTGATTTCATCAAAAGAATACATACTTAACCTCTTTTCTGTGTTTTTTTAATTAAGTTGTTTTATCTTAACACAAATTTTAATTAAAATCTACACTAAATTTCCTTTAATAGATTTTTACTCCATCTTTGTAAGTTTCTAAGACATGTATCTTTCTAAGATCTTCTATTGGAGTTTCTAATGGATTTTGATCTAATAAAATAAAATCTGCCCGCTTTCCAGCTTTTATACTTCCCTTTTCCTTTTCTTCAAAATATTGTCTTGCTGCATGGATTGTAACTGCCTTTAAAGCATCTAATACACTAACTTTTTCATCTTCGCCTAACAATATCCCCCGTTTGGTGATTCGATTTGTAGCACACCAAATTGTTTCTAACATATTTGGCTCAATTACTGGTGCATCTTGATGAAAGGTATAACAAATTCCTGCTTTTTTTGCAGAACCTGCCGGACTGATACCAGATGCTCTTTCCATCCCAAAGTTTTCAATATGAACATCTCCCCAATGGTAGACATGAGCTGCAAAAAAAGAAAGAATTACATCACACTCTTTCACCATAGGAATTTGATCTTTTCCAAGAAGCTGTGCATGGATCATAACTGGTCGAATGTCTTTTATTGTATCCTTCTTTTCTGATTGAACTTCTTTTAATACATTTAAGTAAAGTTCTGCTGCCGCATCTCCATTACAATGTGCTAAAATTTGTCTTCCTTCTTCATAAGCACGAAAGACTTGTTTATAAAGTTTTTCTTTTGTAATCGTCGGATATCCGCAATAGTTATCGTTAGAACCAACATATGGTTTTCGCATCCAAGCGGTACGCCCTTGCGGAGAACCATCTAAAAAAGTCTTATACCCACCCAATCGAAAATGTCTGTCATATTCATGTTCAGAAAATTGTTGAAACAAGGTTTGTCCTCTTTCACAATCTGCATAACCAACAACATCTAATTTTAGAAGTTTTTGTTCTAATAATTTCTGATATAGTTTGCCAAGTGCATCTGGCATCATTCCTTCTTGTACAGTTGTAATTCCAAAGGCAGCATATCGATCTTGAATTTTTACATAAGAATTCATTAAATCTTCTATAGATGGCATTGGAACTTTTTGAAGATAAGAAGTGAAAGCAGCTTCTTCTAAATATCCTGTGAGTTCTCCATCCTTTATCTCTATTTTTCCTCCCTGTGGACATGAGGCTTCTACAGTAAGATTTAATTTTGATAAGGCAAGACTATTTAATACTCCCATATGACTAGAATTATGCTGAATGACTACTGGATGATTTGGAGCTGCTGCATCTAACACTTCTTTTGATGGATGACACTTTCCGGGAAGAATATTTTGATCATATCCTTTTCCAATCACCCAAGTTCCAGGTTGAATATGATTGCTTTGAATATAATTAGAAATTCTGGAAGAAATCTCTTCTAATGTAGTAGCTTCTTCTAAGGGAACTTGTAAGATAGAATTTGCATATCCTGTGAAATGTCCATGAGAATCAATAAAAGATGGCATTAATGTTCTTCCATCTAAATTAATGACTTCTGCTCCATTTGGACTAGTAACAGTAGCCATTACCTCTTCTTTTGTTCCAACTGTTTGAATGATTCCATCTTTAATATAAACTGCTGAAGGATTTTGCTTTTGTTCTTCCATAGTAAGAATATTTCCATTATAAAAAATAAGTTCACTTATATCATTTTTCTTCATATCATTTTCCTTTCTATTTTGTAGTTGCCTTTAAAATTGATTCAGCCGTGAGATCTAATTGTCGAATTACTTCATCACACCAAAAATCAAATTTTGGATCTTGTATTTGACATTCTGGATGTGTCGATATATATTGAACTGCATTTTGAATTCCTTCCTTAAAGTAAATCTTTTGTTTAAATTCAGGTACTAAACGTTTTAGCTTTGTATTTTCAAAGAGTACACTATTTGATTTATCACCTAATAAAGAACCTTTAAAATCATAAAATCCACAGCGATCTAAGAATTCAGATGCCACATAATAAGGATGTAGTGGTACTCCTAACACATCTGCAATAATTTGATAAATTTGATTCCATGTTAAAACTTCATCTCCTGTAATTTGTACAGCTTCTCCAATCGCATTTGTATTTCCAAGTAAACCAACAAATGCCTCTGCAAAATCGTTACTATGTGTCATAACCCAAAGAGAAGTTCCATCTCCATGAATAATAACTGGCTTTTGGCATAACATACGATGAATCACAGAATAACTACCATTCTCTCCATGAACACCAAGTGGTATACGTCGCTCGTCATATGTGTGGCTTGGACGTACAATAGTAACTGGAAATGCTTCTTCATGATACTTTTTCATTAAAAATTCCTCACAGACAATTTTATTTCTGGAATATTTCCAGTATGGATTGTCAAGAGGAGTATCTTCTGTAATTTGAAAGTTTTTTAGAGGTTTTTGATAAGCAGATGCTGAACTAATAAAAATAAATTGATCTGTTTTTCCATAAAAGAGTCGATAATCTCGTTCTAGTTGGTTTGGGGTAAATGCAATAAAATCAACTACTACGTCAAAATGAATTCCAAAAAGAGCTTGTTTAACAGCCTCTTCTCTTTCTATATCACAAATGATAGATATAATACCTTCTGGCAATTCTTTTATATGGTTTCCACGATTTAATAAATAAATTTCGTGTTTCTTTTCCTGAAAAATTTTTTTAGTAACTGCCATACTAATCGTTCCAGTTCCTCCAATAAGTAGAATCCTCATGCAGCATTTCCCCTTTCTTGTTTATTATAAATTTTTTACAAATACATTGATATAATTTGCTGCATCTAATTGTTCTAATTTTAAAGAAGACAGTCGATTAATATGTGCATTCGTTCGTAAACCAATAGAACTTGCAATAAGTCTGACATTTCCAGAGTTAGAATAAGCGAGAGCAATTCCTGCATTTCGATAATCATTAAAAGAATGAAATGTCATTTGATTTCTTATACAAAGTCGTTCTAATCGTTTTCTTAACGTCTGCTGACAGGGCTTCCCTCCCTTTCGATTCGAGATTAAATAAGGATCTGTCGATTGTGCATTATCGGAAGGAAACATTTGAAAAACAATTTTTGCAACATCTTCAGGTAAATAGCAATATCTTGCTTCTGTCCAAGTATTCTCTGGTCGAATATGAAAATAGTAATCTCCATCTGCAGTTTGAAAAAAGTCTGATAATTTCAAATTACAAATTTCTGAAATTGTCATCATACATTTAAAAGATAGTAAAACTGTCAGTAATAAAGAAAAGTCTTGTTTGCTTTTTAATAGTGTTAAAACAGAATCAATTTCTGTAATCGATGGCAATTTTACATAACGGATTACAGGTTCTGGTTCGTCCATAGTCACTTGGGTAAATGGATTTTTTGCTATATTATTACGTGCTGCATAATGATAAAGACTAGATAAATGTCTAAATTTTTTTAGTGCAGTACTATATTTTAAAGTTTTATTCTCTGCTTTTTCTTCTAAATATTTTTTCCAAAGTTGTGCATCTTTTGATGTTACTTTTAAAAGATTCTTTTGAGTTAAATTTGCAAAAGATTCAATAGAAAGTAGATAATCTTTCTGTGTTGATTCTTGTTTTAAGGTTTTAAGAAAAGGATCTATTAATTTTATTTTTGTTTCGTCTGAGATTTTATAATTTCCTTTCATAGAAGTATCATCTCCTATTTTATTTGATAATTTTATTATAAATATAGATTTGTGAAAAAGCAAGGATAATTATATTAAATGAGTTTAAAAATTTCTTTTCGATGTATTTTTGTTAAAGTATTTATACATACTCTATACAGTTTTATAAAATCTATATTTCTAGTTGCTATTATAAAAACAATACATTATACTTACTAAAAAAGGAGTAACTATTCTATGCGGTTTATTATAAATAAAATTGAATATGAGTCTAATTTAATAATCGTTACAGGAAATACTTCTATTGGATCTTTAAAAGGAATATGGATCTATACAAATTCTCCTAGTTAAGTATCTATTCCATTACTCAACTAGAAAAAAGAAAGTAGGAGAGTATATCTTTTTTTCAGCAAATTATCATAATATAAAAATATTTCCATACACGATATAAAAAAGGAAAGTGTGTATAGAGATATTTTACACACTTTCCTTTTTTATATCTACTCTGTCTGTTCTAAAACACTAGGCGGATTTTCATTGACATAGTTTTTGACAATCTCTTCAATTTCATCGGTAGAAAGCCCTGTCCGATTTGATAGTTCAAGAATCTGATTTGCCTTTTCTAAACGCTGTTCTTCTACTAATTCTTCGTACTGCTTCTGAAGTTCTAATACTTTATTTTTTGCTTTTAATAATGCAGCAGATATAATACTAATTCGTTCTTCTGTAGTTCTTGCCTTTCCTCTTGCCATAATGATTCCTCCATGAATATAAATAAAATTCTATAAATTTAACTTATGCTAAAGTATAGTACAAACATAGAGGAATTATTCCTAATTTTAATAATTTTTCATTATTTTACCACAACTATCATACAAAAAACAGTAAATAAAATAAAGTAATAATAAGTCCAATCGAAAACAGCATAAGTCCAAAGGAAACACTTTTAATAATTAATCTGCCTGTCTGTCCTGCTGTTTTTTCCCCTGCTTCTACAAGTCCAACAAAGGAATTTCTTTTTATTGGATGTTTACGCAAAAGAGTTTTATTTAATATATGTGCACATTCATTTAAAATCATACCAATAATATATGCTTCTTTTCTAGCACTCAGCTTCCTTTTAGGTCTTGAATGTCTATAAATCGTTTTTCTTAAAAATAAAATAATTCTATCTGGAATTCGATCTAATCCTCTGCATACTGCTCCTGCTGCTGTTGGAAGAAAAAATTCTATGATAGGACGATATATTCCATTTTCTAAATCCAATCTACAAACAGGGCTAATATAATAATGTACCCCATTTTTATCTGTACGCATTAAGATCTTTCTTACTATAAATAAATAGACAAGTACGCCAATTCCAAGTGAAATGATCGCTCCTTTTAAGTTTTCAAAACTAAAATACGAAACTCTTATTTTTCCTTGTACCTTTAAAAAATTCTGTCCCATATCTGCAATGCGATCCATAAAAATAGATGGAAATGCTCCAAACAGGAATAAAAGACTTGCTGGAATAAGAAGTACCAATGTAGATGCCAAATTCATATAGTGAGTAGAATGTTTTTTCTTTTTGTCCATATTACCTTCTACAAAAATTGCTATATAAAGCTTTGTCATATAAGCTGTTGTCAATCCACCGGAAATTAAAAACAATACTTCAACAACACGAAATATTGCTATATCTGTTTTAGCAAGAGAAATTATTTCTATAATTGCCTCATGTAACAAAGATTTACTAATATATCCATTAAAAAGTGGAACACCACTAATTCCTAAAGCTCCAAACAAAAAGGCTATTTTTAAAAGTGGTTTATCTTTTCCAAAACCTCTTATTTTATTTAAGTCTAATTCATGCAAATTCATATAAATAACACCTGCTGCAAGAAAAAGTACTAATTTTAATAAAGAATGATTTACCATATGAAGTATTGTTCCGCGTACTGCTAATTGATTTTCTTCTCCGAGAATACTAGAAATTCCTGCGCCTACTAAAATAAAACCAATTTGTGACATAGAAGAACAGGCAAGTGTTCTTTTTAAATTAATAGAACATAGGGCATAAATTGCCCCAAGTACCATTGTTATCGTTCCAAGTAGTAAAACAACTTTTCCCCAAAGAGAATCATGTAGTAAAATATTACTTCCAGTCACTAAAATTCCAAATACTCCTGCTTTAGTTAAAATTCCTGAAAGTAAAGCAGATGCAGGTGCGGGTGCAACAGGATGTGCTTTAGGTAGCCAAATATGAAGTGGAAACATTCCTGCCTTTGCCCCAAAACCAAATAGAAGACAAAGACTTGCAATATAGATAATTCTTGGTTCTTTTGCCATACGACAAGCAGACAATAACTTATCCATCTTTAGTGTACCTGTCTGGGCATATAGTAAAAATAATCCCATTAACAATACCAGTCCACTGATTATGGCAACCGCTAAATAAGTTTCTCCTGCCTTTAGAGCTTCTTTTGTTTCCTCTTGAACTACCCAAACATATGAAGTAAAGGACATAATTTCAAAAAAGACAAAAGTAGTCATTAAATCTGTTGACAAAAAAACTCCTTGTGTTGCAAAAAGAGTAAGTAATAAAAATAAATAATATCGATTTTTTTTGTGATGATGGTTCAAATATTCTTTAGAAAAGATTCCTGCACACATCCACATAAAAGAAGCAATCGTACAATAAAGAGCACGAAATCCATCCATTTCCAGATATAATCCACTGACACCAAAGTTTGGAATTGTAAAATAAAGATTTCCCTTTGTACTCCAAAAAATTATTGCAATTAAAGAGAGTAAAAATTCTATTATCACAGTACCCCAAACACAATAATCTCTGATCGTAGTTTGAAAACGACCAATATAAAAACAAATGAATGCTGCTATCGCTGGCAGTAATATAATCATAAAAAGTAAAATATCACCTTCTATTTGAAACACCCTCTTTCTTTATACTGGTATTATAATTTTCCTGCTGCTACTTGTTCCAAAAACGCAATTAATGTTTTAGAATAAAAGCCAAGAAAAAGAATTGTAACAGCAAATATTACCATTGGAATCTTCATTCTCCAACTAGGATCAAAGTTTTCTTTTGTCTGTTCCATCTCTTTTTTTTCTTTTGGGAAATAAGCCCTAATTATAATTGTCATTAAATAAATTGCTGTTAAAAATGCAGAATAGATTAAAATTCCTGCTACAATTTTTGTTGTAATTCCCCCTTCTGCTATTGCTGCTGTTCCTAGATTCCATTTACTGATAAATCCTGCTAACGGCGGCACTCCCATCAAGGATAATGCTGCAATCGTAAAACAGCTCATTATAACAGGCATTTGTTTTCCTATTCCATCAATTTCATAAATATATTCTTTTTTGGTTTTACAAAGAATTGCTCCTACAGCAAAAAATAGAGTAATCTTCATTACTGCATGAAATAACATATGAGAAAAACTTCCTACAAGACCAGCTGGTGTCATAATTAGTGCACCAAAAAGTATATAGGAAAGATTGCTTGAAGTAGAATATGCCAAACGGCGTTTAAGATGTTGTTCTTTTACAGCTTTAGAAGAACAGTAAAGTATAGTTGCCCCAACAAAGGAAAGTACTGTTATTTGTGCCCAAGTTCCACGTAAAAAAGAAGTTCCAAAACTATAGTATGTGATTCGAATAATTGCAAATGCTCCTGCTTTTACTACAGCAACTGCATGTAATAGAGCAGTCACAGGAGTTGGTGCAATAGAGGCAGTTGGAAGCCATCCATGAAACGGAAAAATTGCTGCTTTTACTCCAAAACCTAAAACGGCTAAGACATAAACTATTCGGAGTAGATTAGCCTTATCTCCAACTTTAACAAGATCTAATACTCCCCCATAAGAAAAATCGATTGTTGTTCCATAGTGCATAATAAAGATAAATCCGATAAAGGCAAAAGCAGCTCCTCCAATAGAATAAAATACATATTTTCTTCCCGCTAAAATAGCACTTCGATCCATCTTGTGCATAACCAGTGGCAGTGTCACTAAAGTCAATGCTTCATAAAACATATACATTGTCATTAAATTGGCAGCAAAAGCGATTCCAAGTGTAATTCCATATGTCATGGTATAAAAGGCAAAAAATCTATTTTCTCCACCTTCATGTTCCATATATTCAAACGCATATAATGTAGCAAATGGCCAAAGAATCGAGACTAATCCAGCGAAAATCATTGCTGCACCATCTATATGAAAAGATACTTCCAAAATTCCAGCTAAATTAATAGCTTGAAATTTTCCCTCTGGCTGTATAAATAATAATATCCATGTAATAACAGAATTCAATATAACCGCCGATTCTACATAAATACAGCGAATTTTTCGTTGTGTAAAATGAAACAGAGGAAGAAGTGCACCTAAAATAAGAGGCAATACAATCGGAACAAATAATAAAGTTAAGATCATGTTTATCTCCCTTTCTTATTCGTACTTTAATAAAATATTACAGTAATCGCATGGTTAATATAATCAATCAAATAATTTGGAAACATCCCTAACAAAATAGATGCTATTGTAAGACATACTATTGGAATTGTCATTAGCGAGCTTTCCTTTATTTTCTCTTCTTCTTTCTCTGGAAAAAATCCCTTTACTGTAATAGAAAGTAGATATCCTGCAGTCAATAAAGCACTGATTAATAAAATAACTGGTCCAAACCACCAGATAAAAGGAACCTTTTGCTTAATTGCTCCAGAAGCTAAGTACCATTTACTTACGAAACCACTTGTTGGAGGAATCCCTACTAAAGTAATAGAAACTAAAGTAAAACACCAAAGAGTTATTGGCATCTGTTTTCCTACTCCCTTTAATTGAATAATCATTCGTTTTCCTGTCTGATAAATAAATGTTCCTGCTGTTAAAAATAGTGTGTTTTTTACAATAGAATGATACACTACATGAAGTAGTGCGCCTAATAGACCAATGGGATTCATTAAAGATATACCAAATAAAACATAGGATACCTGACTAACTGTCGAATAAGCAAGTCGTTTTTTTAACTCTCTTTCCTTATAGGCTAACATAGTGCCCATAAAAACTGTAATTAACGTAAGTGCAATTAACGCATATTGTACCCATGTTTTACGTAAAAAAGAAACTCCTGCAATATAATATACTACTCTAATAATTGCAAGTACCCCCATCTTAGTAATATTTCCTGATAATACTGCAGATGCTGGTGCTGGTGCTACAGGATGTGCTGCTGAAAGCCAGCCATGTAGCGGAAACATTCCTGCTTTTGATCCAAATCCTATGATCATAAAAAAGAATACCGTCAACAATAAAGGTTCTTGTCCTGATATTTTTATTGGATCTAATACTCCACCTGGAAGAAATTCTAGGGTTGTACCATAATGGTATACAAAAAAGAATCCAAACAAGCCAAGTAATGCTCCTCCAATAGAATAAAAAATATGTTTATGTCCTGCTGCAACTGCCTCTTTAGATTGACTGTGAATAATAAGCCCTAATGTTGATAGTGACATTCCTTCATAAAATAAATACATTGTGATTAAGTTTCCAGCACTACTAATACCTAATAATACTGCTAAGGTAAGTAAAAAAAAGCTATAATATCTTACTTCTCTCTCCTCATGTTTCATATATTCAAAGGAATAAAAAGATACAGGAATCCACATGAAAGCAGTTAAAACATAAAATAATTTTCCAACTGCATCTAATTTTAAATAAATTGGAATATCCTGTGTTAAATTCCAAATAATAAGTGTTTTCTGTGTACCAAAAGTGGCTGTCAAAACAAGTCCAAACGTAATTACTACAATAATACCAACAAACCAATTACAAATACGCCTATTTTGAAAACTTTTGATAAACGGCAGAATTGCTCCTGCCACAAGTGGCAAAAGAATTGGCCATAATAGGATTATTTCTCCTTCCAACATCTTTTTCCCCCCTTTTTATGCAAACATCGAAAGTCCAGATTCGATTAAACGATAGATTAAATTCGATCCAATTCCTAAAAAGAAATTCAATATAATAAACAATATTAAAGCGGTTGTCATTGTTTTTGCTGGTCGATACGATGGATTATTATATTTTGTATTTCTAGGAGTATAAATTGAAATAATGGAACGGATAAAATAAACCGCATTTAAAATCGTACTAATTGCTAAAATAATCATTGCTGTTTCCATTTTTGTTGGTTTTGCATCTACTGCAGCAACTGCAAAATAAACTTTAGAAGTAAATCCTGCTAATAAAGGAATTCCAACCATAGATAATGCACCTACAGTAAAGGCAGCCCCTGCAATTTTATTACGATATCCCGAACCTTTTAAATCAGTAAAATCTTTGCTATTTCCAGACACTTCTGATAATCCTGCTGCTGCAATAAACAACATAGATTTTGTCGCAGCATGGGACATAATATGAAAAAGTGCTGCAATCATTGCCCCTTGTGTTCCCAATCCAATCCCCATATAGATATATCCAATTTGTGCAACAGAAGAATAGGCAATCAATCTTCTTATATCATGCTCTCTCATAGCACAAACTGATCCGATTAACATTCCACTGACTGCAAAAACAAATAAAATGTTATCAATTTTATGATCTCTTATGACTTCTATTCCAATAACACGATAAAAAATTTTAATCAGGAGAAAAATATATCCCTTCGAAACTAAACTTGATAAAATTGCACTAGAAGAAGCAGTTGCATATCCGTAGGCATCTGGCAACCATGAGTGAAATGGAAAAAGAGCACTTTTAATTGCTAAACCAATACAAAGAAATGCAATAATAATTGTCATTGGAATGGCGTATTCACCTGTTGCACTAATTTCTGCAACTGCCTGTTTGATATTAGACATTAAAAGATGTCCTGTCAAATCATAGAGCATAGAAATACTAATCAAAATTAATCCAGAACCAATTAAACTCATAATCATATATTTCATTGCTGCTACTAAACAGTGTCCATTATCTCGAATCATAATCAAGGCACATGCTGCTATTGTATTAATTTCAATAAATACATAAGCAGTAAATAAATCATTTGTATAGATAAGAGCAAGCAACGAGCTTAACATTAAGTTAATCATTGTAAAATATAAGTTTTGTTTTTGTTGTTGCACATCCTGTAAAATATGTTCTAGTCCTCCAAGAATGGAACAAAGCATAATAATACAAAAAAACAACGCCATTGCTGCCTCTAAGACACCTATTCGAATCTCATTTCCCCAAGGGGCAGGAAAGTGTCCCATCATATAAATATAACTTTGTTTTGTCTTTAATGTAAATCCTAAAACACATGCTGACATGATTGCTACTGTACTAATTAATCCAATGGATAGTTTTCTTGCTTTCTTTGCAGAAAGAACAGAGGAAATAACACCACATGCTAGACACATGATGATATTAAAAAATGGAAAATTTTGAACGAAGTTCATTTTATGTCCTCCTTTTTCGCTAACATTGCAATTTCGTCAATATCTAAAGTATGATATCTACGAAATAGACGAATAGTCAACGAAAGCATCAATGCTGTTACACTGACAGATACTACGATACCTGTCAAAACCAGTCCACTTGGAATTGGATTAATATATGCTGTTGTTTCTTGAATTCCATCTACTACAATCGGAGCAGTTCTTCCTGCAATAAATCCCTTTGCAGCAAGAAAAAGATAAACTGCTGTGTCCATTATATTAAAACCCATAATTTTTTTAATAATATTTTTGTGAAGAAGCAGTGTAGTAAATCCAATACCGAATAATACTACTGCTGCCAGTTCGTAATAATTCGCAATGAGATTATGTCCCATAACCTACATTCCTCCTTTTCGGAACATACAGTAAAAACTGTACATCGTACAGGCAACCACCATACCTACACAAATATTTAGTGGTAAAATCAGACCACTACTTAAAATATTTCCCGCAGTTCCCTTTGGAATCATATTTTTTAAATGATTTGCTCCTGTATAAAAAGAATATGTCTTTGCTGCTGAATAAAATAATAAAGCTACTAGAGTCACTTTTTGAAATAAACGATAAGAAAGAAAACGTTGCGTCTTTTTAAATCCAAAAGCATTGAGATAAAGAATCAGTCCAGCACCAATAATAGCGCCTCCAGAAAA
Source organism: uncultured Lachnospiraceae bacterium (assembly GCA_947089905.1). Taxonomy (GTDB): domain Bacteria; phylum Bacillota; class Clostridia; order Lachnospirales; family Lachnospiraceae; genus MGBC140009. Next base: position 204,162 of record CAMUMG010000001.1, on the reverse strand, counting down.
TCCTCCACCCGGTGATAAATGTCCATTTAGTATAATATAGATGCCAAAAAGAATAATTGGCGGGACTAAGACAAACGCTGTCTTTTGCAGAATTTTATCATTTTTAGGCTCATAATTACGATCATTTTCTTCTTCTGCAATTTTTTCACTGGTTGGCTTTCCATCTTTTCCATAATCAATTCGAAGTAAAATCAAAACACAACAGGCAGCGATAAAAAGTACATGGGATTCTCCTAACGTATCAAATGCACGATAATCTAAGATCATGCCTGCTACAATATTGACTGCTCCTGTTTCCTCTAATCCATTTTCAATATAACGCTTTGTAACTTCATTATTTGCTGGGTTAGCCATATCACCAAACTTTGGTAAATAGGAAACAACCGTTAAAAGTACTAAAATCATACTGACACATACTATAACTGCAATTAAATTATAAATACGCTTAAATAAACGAAGTCCCTTTGTCTTTGGCCAATTTTTATATTGGGTGTAAAAATCGTTCATTTCCTGTTGTCTATATGCGGCAAGAATATCTTCTAAATCGGTTTCTTCTACTTCCTGTAAATCTTCCTTTTTTTTATTATTTCCTTTTTTTGATCCATCTTTTAAATTTGTGGTATTTTCTAATTTCTCTTCGATTTCAGCTTCAGTAGGAATCGAATCTCCATCTACCCAACGTTCAAACTTTCTCCATTTTGAAGTTTCATATTTTGGGTTTATTTTCATCTTCAGATTCCTCCTTCATTGCATGAATCTTTTTTAAGGTAATAAAAAATAGTACACTGGTAACCCCTGCACCGACGGCTGCCTCTGTAATTGCAAGATCTGGTGATTCTAATACAATCCAGATAATACACATAATTACACTATAAGACATAAAAATTACAATAGAAGTAAGTAGATTTTTATTTAAACAGACAGAGAGTGCACAAACAATTAAAAATCCCAATAAAATCAATATTAGAACATTCATTGTTTCATCACCTCACATTCCTGTTTAGCATCTTCATCTATTGTAAGTTCTAATCTTGTCAGTAAATGACTAGATACTGGACTTGCAAACCAAAGGAAAATCAAAATTAAAAAAAGTTTTAGACTTGAAAAATGAAATCCTGATAGAATAATTAATCCTAAAAAGCATAACGAGATTCCTAATGTATCTCCCATTGCTGCCGAATGAATTCGTTTTAGTGGAGAAGTAAATTTAAAAATACCAAAAGTAGCACTAATTGATACAAAAAGTCCTGATAAAAGAAAAATAGCAGCTACAATTAGTTGAATGAAATCAAACATGTTTTTCATCCTCCTTTTTTTTCTTTTCCATTCGCTCTCGATAAACACCTAAATACACTTTTGAGAGCACTACAACAGCTAAGAAGCTAATCATTGCATAAATTAGACTAACATCTAACAAATAACTTTCTTTCATAAGCACAGATAAAATTGCAATAATTATAATGGTCATTGTTCCAATCATATTGACAGCAATAATCCGATCTACAATCTTTGGTCCACGGATCACCCGAATCAAACAGCATATAATCAGTAGTGCTAAAACAATCACTGCCCCTTTGAGCAACAGATTGCTTGCATTTTCCCACATAGTATTCTCCTTTCAGGCTTCCATCTTTCTTAGTAGATGAACAAAAATAGAATCTTTTAATCCATCTGCCATCTCTCGATCCAGACAGTGAACACAAAATTCATTTCCTTCCATTGTCACTGTAATTGTTCCAGGAGTTAAAGTAATAGAATTTGCCAATACAAAACGTGCCGTTTCGGATTTTAAATCGGTACGAAATGTTACTACAACAGGTTCTACTTCGTATTTTTGTGTATAAATTAGTTGGATAACCACAAGATTTGCCTTTACAATTTCCCAGATAAGAACTCCTATATAGCCAAGTCCCAAAATTAAATTTTTTAAAATCTTAAGATCTGTTTTAGGATTATAATCCATATACTTACAAATAAACCAATATAATGCTGCAGCAATAACAAAACCAAATAGGATAATTTCTAATGTGAATTTCCCATTTAATATAATCCAGAAAACAACATATAAAAGAAACATTTTTTCTTTCCTTTCCGACATTTTGTCAGTATAAAAAAATTTTGTTTCTATTTTCTATCTCTATCGCAATCCACTCATCCCCTTTATTTCCTGTGTCATGCTTATTTTTATGTATCTTTTCTTATACATCGTAAGGAGAGGAATGGACATTTTCCATTCCTCAAGTTGCAAATTATGAAAGGTACTATCGAAGATTGTATTATAGCATTTTTACATTTGATGGTCAAGGATAATATTTGAAATCAAGATTACTTTTCTTTCAGATAATTTTTCATACATTTTAGAGCACTTTTTTCCAGACGGCTTACTTGAGCCTGAGAAATATGAATTTCTTCTGCTACTTCCATTTGTGTTTTCCCTTGAAAAAATCTCAGATTGATAATATTATTTTCTCTTGGAGAAAGTCTTGCCATAGCCTCTTTTAACGAAATTTCTTCCACCCAATTTTCCTCTTTGCTCTTTTTATCACTTACTTGATCCATAATATATAAAGTATCTCCTCCTTCTGAATAAACTGGTTCATAAAGAGATACTGGACTTTGAATGGCATCAAGTGCTCCAACAATTTCTTCGGCTGAAATTCCAATTTCTTTTGCAATTTCTTCTACAGAAGGCTCTTTATTTGTCTGTTTCATCAGAGCCTCTTTTGCATAAATTGCCTTATAAGCCGTATCCCGAAGAGATCTAGAAACCCGGATTGCATTATTATCTCTTAAATATCTTCGAATTTCTCCAATAATCATTGGAACTGCATAGGTAGAAAATTTTACTCCTTGAGATATATCAAAATTATCAATTGCTTTCATTAAGCCAATACAGCCAATTTGAAATAGGTCATCCACATTTTCATTGCTTCCAGAAAAGCGTTGTATAATACTTAAAACCAAACGCAGATTGCCCTTAATGTATAATTCTCTGGCTTCTTTATCCCCCTGTCTTATCTTGTCAAACAATTCTGCCTTTTCCTGTGTGGTTAACAGCGGCAGTTTTGATGTATTTACTCCGCATATTTCAACCTTATAAAGAGCCATACAATTACCTCCGAATCATTTACTTGCACAGTAAATGATTTACGGAATTTTCATTCTTTATTCCTTTTATATGTAATGCAATTATTTCCAATAAAAAAACTGCTCGATACTTTTTAAGTTCTATCGGACAGTTTTTATCTTTTATTCTTTTATCGATCCCATTTATCACATAGAGCATTAATTTGATCTGCAAATTTTGCAAGATCTTTATTTGCTCCTCCCTCATTATGTTTAATAACTGCCATTAAACGACCTCCAGCAGCAAGTAATCTTGCAAAAACACTATTTTGTATCTTTTTTGCTTGTTTTTTAACGATAAGTCCTGATTTTATCTTTTTGTTTGTTAGTAAATTATAGCAGTCTCCTGAGTAGGGAGCAGTCGTACAAAATTGATATTCTTCTTGTAAACTTTGTGCAAACATATCACATACTTTATCTTCTCCATGTACAATAAATACTCTCTCAGGCTTTGGAGAAAATGCTAAAAGCCAACGAATCAATCCCTCTCTATCTGCATGTCCGCTGATGCCATCTAATTTTTCAATCCTCGCTTTGACATCAATCGTTTCTCCAAATAATTTAACTTGTTTTACACCATCTAAAATAGAACGCCCTAATGTTCCGACTGCCTGATATCCTACAAATAAAATTGTACACTCTTCTCTCCAAAGATTATGCTTTAAATGATGTCGAATTCTTCCTGCCTCACACATACCAGAAGCAGAAAGAATGACTTTTGGAATTTGATTGGTATTGATCTGTTTTGATTCTTCACTGGTTACAGTCACTTTTAATCCCTCAAAAGAAATAGGATTAATTCCACGATTTACCAATTCCATTGCCTCTTCATCAAAACATGCTGCCATATTTTTATGGAATATCTGCGTGGCTTCAATCGCTAATGGACTATCTACATAGACCTCAAACTGAGGATATTTTAAAAGAAGGCCCTCCTGTTTTATCTTTCGTAAAAAGTAAAGAATTTCTTGAGTTCTTCCTACAGCAAATGATGGAATTACTACATTTCCACCTTTATCAAATGTTTCTTGAATAATTTTTGCCAGTTCTAATGTATAGTCTTTTGATTCTTTATGAATACGATCTCCATAAGTTGATTCCATAATTACATAATCTGCACCTTCTAAATAGGTGGGATCTTTAATTAAGGGTTGATTGATATTCCCAATATCTCCTGAAAATACAATCACTTTTCGAACACCATTTTCTTCTACTGTAAGCTCAATACTTGCAGAACCCAAAAGATGACCAACATCCGAAAAACGAACTGAAATTCCTTCTGTTAAGAAATAAGGCTGTTCATATGGACAAGCCTGAAATAATTTTAATACTCCTTCGGCATCTTTCATTTCATATAATGGAACAAACGGTGGTTCTCCTGCACGCTTTGCCTTACGATTTCGCCATTCAGCTTCAAACATTTGAATATGAGCACTATCTTTTAACATAATATCACATAGATCACAAGAAGCTGGAGTAGTAAGTACTGTCCCACGAAAGCCATGACTATATAATAGTGGAAGCAGTCCTGAATGATCAATATGAGCATGTGTCAGTAAGACATAGTCGATTTCTGATGCCTGAACGGGAAGATCCTGATTTTCATAGACATCTGCTCCCTGTTCCATTCCACAGTCAATAAGCAGATGTTTCCCGCAAGCCTCTAAATAATGACAACTGCCTGTAACTTCATGGGCAGCTCCAATAAACATTACTTTCATAGTTTCCTCCCAAATAGTTTCCTATTTGTTATTGTACTGTTCTATGCTTAAATAATCAACTAAAATTTTTATTCTTCCAGACGTAGCATCTCTTTTTTTAGTCGTTTCATAATTTTCTTTTCTAGTCTTGAAATATAGGATTGGGAAATTCCTAAAAGATCTGCAACCTCTTTTTGTGTTCGTTCTGTACCATCTACTGTATTTAATCCAAAGCGAAGCTGAACAATCATTTTTTCTCTGTCTGTTAATTTCGTTAAAGCTCGATTTAAAAGACGCTTATCAACTTCATCTTCCATATTTTTAGAAACTGCATCTTCTTCTGTGCCTAAAATATCTGAAAGTAATAATTCATTTCCATCCCAATCTACATTTAATGGTTCATCTATTGATACTTCTAATCTTGTCTTATTATTTCTTCTTAAATACATTAAAATTTCATTCTCTATACATCTAGACGCATACGTAGCAAGTTTAATATTTTTATCTGGATTAAATGTATTAATTGCCTTAATAAGTCCGATTGTTCCAATAGAGATTAAATCTTCCACCCCAACTCCTGTATTGTCAAATCGCTTTGCTATGTAAACTACCAGTCGTAAATTATGTTCAACTAGGGTTGCTTTTGCCTGTGGATCATCTTGTTCACACAGTCTTTTTATCGCTTCTGCTTCTTCTTCTACTTCCAGTGGTGGTGGTAAAATCTCTGCTCCACCAATATAGTGAATATCACTTTCTGTTCCAAATAGCAGACTCTTTAAATTTGGTATCATCCGAAATTGAAATTTATTTTGTACTGATATTTTAAATAACATTTGTTATCCCTCCATCTATTTTTTCTGATTTTTTATGGCAGAAGGCAATTTTTTTTAAAATTAGTAAAACTGCGATGCAGTAAAACCGAATAGCCTTCTTTCTTTCGTACCTCAGAAAATAAGTGATGGCAGGCTGCCGCCATGACTTGATTAGTTTTCCATTGCTCTCCGTCTTTTTCTAAAATTAATTCGTCTAACTTTAATCCCCATAAAATTCCATGTTCTTTTCCTGCCGAATGATATGGAACTGCTTGCCATAAAAATCCTTGTTCTATTGGAATCTCTCCTTCTAATGGAACGGGAGTATGTAAAAACTCTTTCATTTCTTCTGCTTCCATTAAAATTACTGGAAGTCTTGTAACAGGTTCTACTAAAGAATTTCCTGAATCCATATATCCAACTGTCTTATATTGATATCCTCCTTTTCTTAAAGTAACTTGATAGAAAAATTCTTGTGTTTGTGGTATAACCTTTCTAAAATAAAAAAACGCAGCTATTGGCAACACAATACTAATTCCTAAAAATACTTCAAATACTACATTTCCTTTCCATTCTCCAAGCTGCATACATACTATTTGTTTTATATAATTTTTTTCTTGTTCAAAGAATGAAAGTAAAATTCCTGCCATGCAAAATGCTGTAGTTAATAAAACTACAATTATTTTTACCATTTGTAAAATACTATAAAAACCAAATGCAATTCGTATCATAAGATAGATTGCAGCAAGATAACAAATGATCGCGGGCAAAGTTTTTTTTCCTATTATTGCACCGATTGCACATACTGCACCAACTGCTGCTGCTATTAATCTTTTTTTCAGGGAAACTTTTTGTCTAATTGTATATCCTGTTATAGTAAGTAAAACAAAATTCAGACACCAGTTCCATAAAAAAAAGATATCTAGGTAAACTTTTACCCTCAAATAAGCGTCGCCTCGATTCTATTTTCTTTTTGTCATTTTCATCTAAAAGTATAGCATATTTAATTAGTAAATTTTGTCATACTATGATTGAATACTAATTTTTTCTGTTCTAAATTTCTCTTTCATTCAACTTTTTTCTTTTTAATATTAAAAAAAATAACTGATTTTGACATCTTTCGTTCAAAATCAGTTATTTTATATTTATTTTTATTTATTATTACGATTTCTCTGTAAAAATTTTGGAATTTTGATTTCACCTTCTGGATTTATAGCCGGTTTTTGTATTGGTTTATTTGTATTTGTTGTCGGATTATATATTTTACTAGAAAATAAATTCTCTCCCTGTTGTACTGGCTTTGTACCTGTTTGTTGATATGTAATTGGATTTGAAGGAACAGATGTCGGTTTTGATTGTGTTCCCGGAAATGGAAGCGTCTTTCCTGTTGTCTGACTTTTAGATGTAGAAGCATTATTATTGAGAAAAGAAGCTGTTTTTACTGAACTTGCCTGTGTTTCTAATCCTGTTGCAATTACTGTAATTGTTACATGATCTTGTGCGTTTTCGTCATACATTGCACCAAAAATAATATTAGCACTTTCACCAGCTAATTCCTCTACATAAGAAGCTGCTTCATTTGCTTCAATTAAACTAATATCTCCAGAAATATTGAGAATAATATCGGTTGCTCCTGAAATCGTTGTTTCTAACAGTGGAGATTCAATTGCTTCTTTTACCGCGTCCATACACTTAACATCTCCATTGCCTACTCCGATACCAATATGTGCAATTCCTTTATCTTTCATTACTGTTTTAACATCTGCAAAATCTAAGTTGATTAGACCTGGTACGTTAATTAAGTCTGTAATTCCCTGTACACCTTGCTGTAATACCTCATCTGCTTTACGAAGTGCTTCTGGCATGGTGGTTCTACGATCTACAATTTCTAAAAGCTTATCATTTGGAATAACGATCAATGTATCTACATTATCCTTTAACCGTTCAATTCCTTTCACTGCATTATTCATTCTCTGCTTTGCTTCAAAACGAAATGGCTTTGTAACAATACCGACAGTCAAAATTCCCATCTCTTTTGCTAACTGTGCTACTACTGGCGCAGCTCCTGTTCCTGTTCCACCCCCCATACCACAGGTAACAAAAACCATATCTGCACCTTTTATTACTTCTTTTAACTCTTCTTGACTTTCCTCTGCTGCTTTTTCTCCAATCTCTGGCTTTGCTCCTGCACCTAACCCTTTTGTCAGTTTCTCACCAATTTGAATACATTTCGATGCCTTACAACGATGTAAATGCTGCTTGTCCGTATTAACACAAATAAATTCAACACCTATAATATTTTCTTCTATCATTCGATTTACAGCATTATTACCTGCCCCTCCAACTCCAATGACAAGAATTTTTGCTGCAGACTCTGATTCATTCATCTTAATCTCAAGCACATTAGTTCCTCCTTTTTTCTTCTATGCCATTCTTCCTTTCTTTTTAACGATAAAAATGACGTTCTACTCCTTACGGATGTTTTTCTCATTTGTGGACATATTCAGCCCGCTTTCACCTATGTTATATAATATCTTTATTTATAAAAATAATCAAGTGGAAAATCTTCATTTTCTAAAAAATTTCAACTTTTACTCTAATGGTTTTGCAACTACGTTTTGATTTGTTTCATGATAGTTGCGCATATCCAGTTGATATCTTCCTTCTTTTAATGAATCTACAATACCAGACAGTGCACCCATTGCAAATTCATATGAATTTTGTTTTCCCAATAACACCCGATGCCCTTTACAGGTAAGAATTACTTCATAATTAGACTGAAACGCAATTTCTGTAACTGGAAGTTCATATTTTAAAACCAGACGAGTTAAATCTAAAATAGTATTAAATAGGGAATCTTTTTGTACCTTTAACATCTCATATAAAACAACCTGATCAAATTTTAATCCAGTAATGAGAGGAACCTTATCAATTAATTCTGAGGAACATTCTACTACCATACCATCTTTGTCAAAATACATATAACCGCCCATCACTTTGACACAACCTGTTACTAACTTATTATAGGCAGTAAGTAAAATAGTATTTCTATCGACAAGTTCTAAATCGATTCGTTCTACAAACGGAATCTTTATTTCTTTTTCAGATTGCATTCGTAACCAAAACAAAATACTAAGCTTATCTGTTTTTTCAGTCATCACCTTTTGTATAATTTCTTCATCTGAATAGATCGTATAATTTTCTACGGTAATTGTTTTTATTCGAAAGATAGACCACGACACAAAGATTGCTGTAACAAATACAAGGCAGACTACTGCAAGTTTTAATACAGCTTTTAACAGTCTACCTTGTAGGACTTTTTTCTTTCTTATCCGTTCTGCTGTTTCCCTCATTCTTTACTCCTTTTTGTCTTTCTTTTTTAGCCCCAGCGTATTTGTGCCCCTAGTCCTAAAAGATCTCTTACAATTTCTTCATATCCTCTATTCGTAAATTCCATTCCCTGTACTATGGTACTTCCCTGTGCCATAAGACCAGCAATACATAAACCTGCACCGCCTCTTAAATCATAAGCATTTACCTTAGCTCCATGTAGACAGGAAACCCCTCTAACTTTTACTTTATTTCCTGTAACCAAAAGATCTGCTCCCATCTTTTCTAGTTCCTTACAGGTTTGAAATCTTACCTCAAAAATTGTTTCTTCTAATTGACTTTCTCCATCTGCCATTGTCAACATCGAAAGAATTTGCGACTGCATATCTGTTGGAAATCCTGGATAAGGCTGTGTTGTTACACATATATTTTTTAACTGTTTTTTTCTTTTAATACAGCAAACTTCTTCTTCTAATCTTAGAGTACAGCCACATTGTTCTAATACTTCTAATAACTTTTTTTGCTCTTGTTCTACTACCCCATAAATCACGGCATCTCCTCCTGCTGCTGCAACTGCAGTTAGATAAGTACCTGCTACAATTCGATCATATGGTAGTAAATATTCACAACTCTTTAGCCGTTTTACCCCTTCAATACAAATCTGTTCTGTTCCATCTCCAGAAATTTTTGCACCAGCAAGCCTTAAAAAATCACAGAGAGCACAAATTTCTGGCTCTTTTGCAGTATTTGAAATTCTAGTTATTCCATCGGCTAAAACTGCTGCTAAGATAATATTTTCTGTTGCACCTACACTTGGAAAAGAAAGAAAAATTTCTGTTCCTATTAAATTTTTTGCTTTACAACAGAGAAGTTCCTTTTCTTCTTGAATTTCTGCTCCTAACCTTTGTAGTGCAAAAAGATGTAGATCGATTGGACGACTTCCAATTGTACATCCTCCAGGATAGGAAAGTACTGCCTGTCGAAAGCGTCCAAGCAATGCTCCAAGCAAAAGAATAGATGCTCTCGTTTTTTCTACTTTCTCCTTTGAAATCTCTTCTAGTTTCATATTGGTTGTATCAATAGTGAGTATATTCTCACAAAAAGAGGTCTTACATCCTAATTCATTTAGTATTGATATCATACAGTCTACATCAGAAATTCTAGGACATCCTGTAAGCTTTGTCACTCCATCCGTCAGTACCACTGCCGCTAAAATTGGCAACACTGCATTTTTCGATCCCTGTACACAAACTTCTCCATATAATGGATTTCCACCTTCAATTATGACGGACGACATAAGCTACCTCACAAAAAAGAAATTTAATACTATTTTATGCCATCTTGAATGGAAACGTACCGAAAAAATGCAGTTTTTATCTCTCATATTCGATTTGGTTTGACACACCTAACACAATTCCCATTTCTGCTAAAAGCACCAACAAAGAAGTACCACCATAACTGATAAATGGTAATGGTATTCCAGTGTTTGGAATAGTATTCGTTACTACAGCAATATTAATTAAAACCTGAACTGCAATCTGAGTAAAAACTCCAGTTGCAATCAGACTTCCAAATAAATCTTGGGCACTAATTGCAATAGAAAAAATTCTCCAAAGTAAAAGAATAAACAACATAATTACTGAAATTGCTCCGAATAGTCCTAATTCTTCACATATAATTGAAAATATCATATCATTATGTGCTTCTGGAATAAATCCGAGCTTTTGCATACTCTGTCCAAGTCCCTTTCCAAAAAGCCCTCCAGAAGCAATCGCATAAAGACTTTGTAAAGTTTGAAATCCTTTTGGATGTGTCTCTACATTTAACCAGGCATCAATTCGATCACTGCGGTAACTTACACCAAAAATTAAGATTCCTCCTGCAACTGCTGCTAAAATACCAAAAATAATGAAATATCCTTTTTTCCTGCTGGCAACAAAACAGATAACAAACATAATTGCACAGATAATTAATGCTGTACTAAAATTTTCTACTACAACTAACCCAATCAGTGGAAGAGTATAAAAACCGACTCGTAAAAATCCTTTTACGTTATCTAGCCTTCTAGGAGCAGCCTGAACCATAAAAGAACAAAAAAGAACAACACAAATCTTGGTCACTTCTGATGGCTGAAACCGAATGTCACCAATCTCAATCCAGCGTTGGGAACCTCCCGCTTCGCTTCCTGAAAATAAAACAACTGCCTGAAGAACCAAACAGAGAAAATATAATATATTAATTGGTTTTACACGAAATAGTGGGAATTTTTTTATGTAGAAATGATAATTAATTTTAGATACAAACAGCATAATAGGAATTCCCATCACCAAAAAAAGTGCCTGCCTTTTTAAATACTTCATGGCATCTCCATAGTATTTGGCTGCATTATAAGAGCTGGTACTATAGATCATTACTAATCCAAAGCAGGATAAAAACAAAATTAAAAACAGCAGACTATAATCATAATATTTTTTCTTTTTTCGTTTTTTTCCGCTTTCCATCTCTTCTCTAGTCACCAGCTTCACCTGCCTTTTTGGTCTTTACTTAATGGTATGAACCAATTCTTTAAAAATTTTCCCACGCTCTTCATAATTCTTAAACATTCCCCAGCTTGCACAACATGGAGATAACAGTACACAATCTCCTGCCTCTGCATGATCTGCACAAAACGCAACTGCTTCTTGCATACTGTTTACAAACACAATAGCCTCAAAACCCATACTTCTTGCTGTCTGTGCAATTTTTTCTTTGGTCTGCCCCATTAAAACCAGATATTTAACCTTTCCTTCAAAAGAAGCAATCCAATCTTCATATTGTGAACCTTTATCATATCCTCCTCCAATCAGTAATGTCGGAGACTGCATTGCACGTACTGCCTGAATTGACGCATCTGGATTTGTACCTTTGGAATCATTATAATATTTTACACCATCTATTGTTGCAACATATTCAATTCTATGTTCTACTGCTACAAAAGAAACTAAAGCATGGTGAATTAATTCTACAGGTATACCAAACGCTAATCCTACTGCACAGGCTGCCATAACATTTTCATAATTATGCTTTCCTAAAATATTTAATTCATGAATATTACAAAGTACTGTTTCTTTCTTTCCATCATTATAAATAATGAGATCGCTATCTAAATAAAAACCTTTCTCTAATTTTCTTGCACTAGAAAACCAAATTACCCGCCCTGGTGATTTTTCTCCTAATTGTCTTAATACTTCATCCTCATAATTTAATACACATAGATCAGAAGAGGTCTGATTTTTCATAATATTAGCTTTTGCTAAAATATAATTTTCCATAGTATGATGGCGGTTTAAGTGATCAGGTGTAATATTTAAAATAATACTAACATCTGGACGAAAAGATTCGATTGTTTCTAATTGAAAACTACTCATCTCTGCTACAGTAACCGAATTTTCTGTCGTCTGTTTTACTACTTTTGTATAGGGAAGTCCAATATTCCCTACAACAAACACTTCTTTAAAAAATGTCTTTAAAATTTCTCCTGCTAATGTTGTGGTCGTTGTCTTACCATTTGTTCCTGTAATCGCCGCTAATTTTCCATGAGCAAATTGATAAGCTAATTCAATTTCTCCCCAGATTGGAATATTTCTAGCTTGAAATTCTTTCATTTCTTTACAATCTGTTGGAACACCCGGACTAAGAATCACACGAGTAATTTTTTCTTTTTGTTCTTTTGTCAATTCTCCAAGTACAATCTGTCCTGAAAAATTTTCTGGAAGATTTATGCGAATTTCTTCTGGTTTTAATTTTTCATTTGTATCGTATAAAATAATCTCTTTTGTACAGCTAGAAAGCAGACTAGCAGCCGCAATACCACTTACTCCTGCTCCAAATACTAAAATGTACTCTTCTTTCCATTCCATAATAATACCTGTATCCTTTCTGTTTCTAAAATAAAACGGATCTTTTAGACAGTATAGACTATTCAAGATACAAAATCAAGTCACTGTTTTTGTTTACCATCTCTCCTGATAATGGAAATTGTTCCATCACCGTATCCCCTTCTCCAATATAATAAATTTCGTCAAAATAATAAGCGGATATGATTTCTTCTGCTTCTCTTTTACTTTTACCTATAAAATCAGGAATTTCAAAACTTCCAATTTCATAAGTAAGAATCTCCTGTTCTGAATAGGCTGGTTCAATTCCAAGGTAAGGGAGAACATTTTCAAGTACTTCTGCAACTACTGGAGCTGCAACTGTTCCTCCATAATAAATTCCAACAGGTTCATCAATCATCAAAAGTGCAATTACTTTTGGATCTTGTGCTGGTGCAAATCCAAGAAACGAAGAAATGTATTTTCCGGAACGTCTTGGAAGTTTTTCGGAAGTTGCAGTTTTTCCACCTATCCGAAATCCCGGCAGATATGCTTTTTTTCCACTTCCATCAGCGACAACCGCCTCTAATAACATCTTCATTGTTTCGGAGGTTTCCTTTGATACTGCCTGCGATTTTGTTTCATAAGTTAACGTTTTTATTGTTGTACCTTCTGCATTTTTAATCTCAACACCAAAATGAGGGGTAACTAATGTTCCACCATTAATAATAGCACTTGCTGTGCGTAAAAGCTGAAGTGGTGTGATTTGAAATGACTGCCCAAAAGACATTGTTGCTAATTCTACTGCCTCAACATTTTCCAATTTGTGCATAATTGAATTGGCTTCTCCTGGAAGATCCACTCCTGTCTTTTCTCTAAGCCCAAATGTCTTATAATAATCATACATCCGTTCTGCCCCAACTCTTGCTCCAACTTCCATAAAAACTGGATTGCACGAATTTTTAATACCATCTACAAAACTTTCACTTCCATGACCTCCCGCTTTATGACAGCGAATATTACGATCTTCTACCTTTTTATACCCCGGACAGAAAAATCGGTCTGTTAGCGAAACTACCTTTTCTTCTAGTGCCGCTGCTGCAGTAACTACTTTAAATGTAGATCCAGGTTCATAGGTGTCACTGATACATGGATTTCTCCACATTGTATTTAAAATTGTATTTTTTTCTTCTGAAGTTAATGTGATATTATCATATTTTTCACGAAGTACCTCATTAAATTCATAGGGAGAATTGAGATTGAATTCTGGAACATTGACCATTGCATAGATTTCACCATTTTGGGGATTCATAAGAATGATACTAACCCGTTGTGCCTGTTTTTTTTCCATTACTTTTTTTGCAGCTTGCTCTGCATACATCTGCATTGTAACATCTAAGGAAGTATAAAGACTATTTCCTGGTATAGGTTCTACTCTGTTTTCTGCTGCATTATCAATTTCAATTCCGTGTGCTGTAGCAAGTGTTAAAATTTTTCCATTAATTCCACTTAAATAACTGTCATATTCTACTTCAAGTCCAATAATTCCCTGATTATCGCTTCCTGTAAACCCTAAGACTCTAGAAGCTAAATCGTCATATGGATAATAACGTTTATAATCTTCATCTACCATTACCCCGTCCAGTCCAAGATTTCGGATCTGATCTGCTGTTTCTTTATCTACATTAGACTTAATTCTTTCAATAGAAGAATACTTCTCTACTCGTTTTCTTACTGTTTCTTCACTTAATTGAAGAATTTCACTTAACGAAGAAATCACAAGTTCTTTATCTTTAATTTGGTTATGTATTACAGAAATTGTACAAACAGGCTTATTATCTGCAATTACTAAGCCTGTTCGATCATAAATCATTCCACGCTCTGCTTTAATACTTCTCTCTCGTTCATGTAGATCTTTGGCTCGCTTTGCATATTGTTCAGAATGAAAAATCATAAGATACATCAAACGTACAATTAAGCCTAAAATTGCAGCAATAATCATAAGGACAATGAAAAAGAGGGTTTTCCGGTGAATTGATTTATGTTTTGTCATAGTGTGCCTATCTTTTTTCTTTCTCGTTTTATCTTATGTAGTTTCTTTATACCATATGCCGTTTTTCTAGTTAGGATCTTTTTTATGGATTTTGTGCAGAAACCTCAAAGTCTTCAGGAAGAGAATCAGGATATGTTTCATCTTCTTCTGGTCGATAGATTGGTACTGTATCTTCTGGCGAAGTTGGTTCTTGAGTATTAGGATTATCTTGACTATCTGGATCATCTAATACCTGTGGAAGCTCAACTTTATAGTCAATTTCTCCCTCTGGATAAATTCCTGCAAACGGAAGAATTTCTGATAAAATTTCACTGGTAAGAGTAGTTGCCCAACTGCTGCTTGCTTGTTTTTCTTCATCATGAACCTCATCTATTGCTACAAAAATAACCAGTTGAGGATCATCAGCAGGAACCGAACCTATAAAAGATACCACATATTTTTTAGAACTTCTGGGCTGTTTTTGTGCTGTTCCTGTCTTTCCTCCCACTAAATATCCCTCTACCTTCGCTGGCTTTGCTGTTCCCTTTTCTACCGTCAAATACAACGCATCTTTTAAAAATTCACAAGTGGAAGAAGAAACTGTTTCTCTTACTAAAATCGGAGAATTTTCTACTACAGTAGCTCCATTATCATTGATAATTTCTTTTACTACATGTGGTTGATAGTAATATCCTCCATTTATTAATGAACAAAAGGCTGCCGCCAGTTCAACCATAGTGACAGTAAATGTCTGTCCAAAACTACTCGATAGTAATTCTGTAATATTTAATCTTTCTATAGGAAATAAAATTCCAGATGCTTCTCCAGGTAAATCAATTCCTGTCTTTTCTCCAAAACCAAAACGATCTTGATAGTTGCGAAATAAATCTCTTCCTTCTTTTTCTCCAATTGCCATCAATGCAGGATTACAAGATTTCATCAGTGACTCTGCCAAAGTCACATAACCATGTCCTGATTTATTATTGCAATGAATTGGCCATCCTCCTACAATTCGAACTCCAGTACATAAAAAAGTATCTGTAGGTTTTACAAGATCTTCTTCCAGTGCTGCTGCCACTGTAAATGGTTTAAAAGTTGATCCTGGTTCATAAGTATCACTGATACAAAAATTTCTCCACATTTTATTGAGTGCTTTTAGTTGTGTATCTTCATCCATTGCTGCAATCTCATCTTCGGTATAATATTCTGTCAAGTTATAAGGATCATTGAGATTAAATCCTCGATTCGAAACCATAGAAAGGATTTCTCCAGAATTAGGGTTCATCACAATTACTCCAATATTTTCAGCACCAACGGTATCTAAAAATTTCTTTACTTTTTTTTCTATTTTATTCTGGATATTTACATCTATAGTAGTAACAAGACTATTCCCATTTTTAGCCTCTTTTACTGTCCGCTTTAAATTTAACTCTGAATCATAATATCCATAAATTCTTCCATCTGTACCATTTAAGGTGCTGTTATAAAATTGTTCTACTCCCCAGCTTCCGACATTTCCTGAATTTGTATATCCAATCAGGTGAGATGCTATTCCATCATAAGGATAGTTTCGTATGTACTCCTCTTCAAACCAAACTCCGGCAATTCGATTTGTTCTCGAAGCCTTTTTTTGTTGTTCTGTTCGTTCTTCGAATTCTGCCATTTTTTCATATGGTTCATGTTTCTTTAAAATTACATAGGAACTTTCTGGTTTTTCATCTAATATTTGAGTTAAATGCGCATGTTCTAATTCAAATATTTCAGTTAATGCCGTCAGTGTCACTTCAATATTGCTTTCCCTTTCTAAAAGTACTTTTGGATCTAAAATCACATTGTAGACTTTTTCACTTTGAGCTAATACAACACCATTTCGATCCATAATACTTCCACGCCGATAAGGAATCTTACTGCTGACATAGCTTTGTTGTGACAATACACGTTTTTCATATCGTTCTCCATTTTGTCTAGTCATATAGCCCATTACTAAAATTAATCCAAACATAGCTAAACATACTATAATAAATATAAAGACAAAACTCTTCTGCATCTGATAAGTAAACTTTTTAACAGTCTTTTTCCTTCTTTTTCTTCGAGTTCCTACTTTCTGTCTTTCCATAGGCACCCTCTAGTTTCCAAAAATGCTATCTAGCACTGACTTTTCTGTAATTTCTGGAATATCTGAATTTTGCTGCATATAGCTATGATAATCCATAGGATAATTAATAATTTCATTTTTATTTGGAAAGACCATACCAAGCTCTCCTACTGCAATTTCATAAATTCTTTCTAAATCTACTTTATCATTTAACTTTGCTTCTGCTGCATTATTTTTATCGGCGATATCCTTTAGTTCACTTTCTAAGGATACTATTGTCTTATCTGTTTGACGCATATTAGATTGTACATTCAAATATTCCAAGCAGACAAAAAGTGTAATCCCCATAACAATAGTCAAAAATGCCATCGAAACAAAATCGATTCCTCTTCCAACAATCTTTTTATTTACAGGACTATTCTGTCGCTGTATTCGCTGTGTCTTTTTGGTTGTTGGTATGGGAAGAGGACGTCCTAGCTCTTGATATTCTAGGTCAGGATTTAATTTTCTGACGGAGTTTCCATCAATATACTCAATTCGGTGACTATGATTTTTCTGTCTTTTAGACTCCATATTCTTTCCCTCCTTTTTATTATATCCTAAGTCTTTGGTAGCTCTCGATGAAAAATTCGAAGTTTTGCACTTTTTGCTCTTGGATTTTTTAATAACTCCTCTTCGCAAGCAACTATCGGTTTTTTTGTTATTTGAACTCCTTTTGGCTTTTTATTACAAACACAGATCGGAAACTGTGGAGGACAAGTACAAGGATGTTCATTTCTTCGAAAACACTCTTTTACAATTCTATCCTCTAAAGAATGAAATGTAATAATACAAAGACGACCTTCATTTCCTAAAAGCTCAATCATATCATCTATAGTTTCTTTTAACACTTCTAATTCTTGATTTAGTTCTATTCGGATTGCTTGAAAGGTTCTCTTTGATGGATCACCTTTTGTCCTACACTTTGCTGGAATTGCTGCATCTATTGCCCTTTTTAACTGGGAGGTAGTTTCTATCGATTCCCTTTTTCGCATCTGTACAATATGCTTTGCAATATTTTTTGCAAATTTATCTTCTCCATAATCTCGTATAATTCGATATAAGTCCATTTCTTCATATGTATTTACAATATCTTTTGCTGTCTTTTGCTGTCTTTGATCCATTCTCATATCAAGGGGTGCATCCTGTCGATAAGAAAATCCCCTCTTTGGTGTATCTAATTGATAGGAGGACACTCCTAAATCCAACAAAATTCCATCTACTGTTTCAAATCCAAGTTCTTTGACAATCGATATCATATTTTTATAATTATCTCTTTGAATGATTACTTGTTCGGAAAATCTTTGTAATCTTTGACGAGCTGCATCAACAGCGTCTGCATCTTGATCTATTCCTATATAACGTCCTTGTTTTGATAATTTCTCACATACTGCATAAGCATGTCCACCGCCTCCTAAAGTACCATCCACATAAATACCATCTGGTTTTATGTTTAATCCTTCTATCGTTTCCTTTAGTAGTACAGAAGTATGATTAAACTCGAATATTTGATTCACGCTATTTAAAAGCTCCCTTCTTCAAAACTTCGCCCGTCCTATTTTTATTTTAAATCACATGTAAAAAAAAATCAAGTTGTAAAAAAGGTCGTTGCAAAGTGAATTTTAAATACTAACTTTTGCAACAACCCCTATATTACTTTTTTTTTGCTGTCTTTCTCTGCAAAGAAAGACGCTTATATAAAATACATCCTCCTGCTCCAACAACTAATAATGCAGAAAGTGCCTGAGAAACGGCTATTGGAGTTCCCCATAAAAAAAGTTGATCGGTTCTTAGTCCTTCCATCCAAATTCTTCCTAATCCGTAACCTGCCAAATATAAAAATAAAATTTCTCCCTCAAACTTTTTATGTTTTGAATAAAAAATTAATAATATAAGCAGAACTAGATTCCAAAGGGATTCATAAAGAAAGGTAGGATGAACCTGAATATAACTAATCCCATCTACTACCTGTATCCTATCTCGAATTTCTACAATTCTGTCATATGCTGCTTGTTTTCCTTCGTACCGCTGTGCTAAAGTTTGAAGAGAACAAGTATAATCAGAACTCACATCTGCTAAGCTTAACTGCATGGCAAATAAAGAGTTTGTAAACTTTCCAAATGCCTCTCGATTGAAAAAATTTCCCCACCTTCCAATTACTTGTCCAATTAAAAGCCCTAACATTCCTGTATCTGCCAGACGAAAAAAAGGAAATTTTTTTATCCTACAATAGACAATTCCTGTCAAAATAGCGGCGATAACTCCTCCATAAATGGCCAGACCTCCTGTCCTTAAATTTAAAATCGATAGAGGGTTATCTTTAAATTCTGACCATGCAAAAGCGACATAATACAATCTAGCTCCAATAACAGAAATAATAATAGCATATAGGGCAAAATCAAAATAGAGTTCTGGATCTTGTCCTGTTCTTTTTGCTTGCCAGACAGCTATAAGAACTCCTAAAATCATTCCCAATGCTATTACTACACCATAAAGTGCAATCTGAAATCCAAAAACTTTAAATCCCTGTGGTACATTGTGTAGAGTAATTCCTATGTTTGGAAAACGTATATCTGAATTTACGGATAATAAAACGAATTGATTCATTGCCCACTTCTTTCTCTGCAAGAGCAAAAGACTCTAAACAGCTAATTTTTATACATTAAAACGGAATAATACAACATCTCCGTCCTGAACAATATAATCTTTTCCCTCTGAACGAACCAGCCCTTTTTCTTTGGCATTTTGAAAATTCCCAGACTCTACTAAATTATCATATGTGACAATTTCTGCCCGAATAAATCCTCTTTCAAAATCTGAGTGGATTTTTCCTGCTGCCTGTGGTGCTTTTGTTCCTTTTTTTATTGTCCAAGCTTTTGTTTCTTTTGGTCCTGCGGTTAAATAACTAATTAATCCAAGTAAATGATAACTAGCGCGAATTAGTTTTTCTAATCCTGATTCCTTTAACCCTAATTCCTCTAAAAACTGCTTCTTTTCTTCTTCTTCTAATTCCGCAATTTCTTGTTCAATTTGAGCACAGATTACAAATACCTCTGAATTTTCTTTTTTGGCATATTCTTTTACTTGTTTTACAAAAAGGTTTCCCTCTCCATCCTGTTCTAATTCATCATCTTTTACATTGGCAGCATATATCACAGGTTTTAAGGTTAAAAGCTGTAAGCTGTTTAATAACTCCAACTCTTCTTCATCCTCGATCTGATACATTTTAGCCAATTTACCCTGTTCCAATAATTCTTTTAGTTTTGTAAGAAGATTTGCTTCTTTTGCATATGTCTTATCACTTTTTGCTGCCTTTCCAACCTTAGATAATCTTCTTTCAATCACTTCAAGATCAGAAAAAATCAATTCTAAATTAATTGTTTCAATATCTCGTAAAGGGTTGACTGAACCTTCTACATGAATAATATTAGTATCTTCAAAACAGCGAATAACATGAATAATTGCATCTACTTCACGAATATTGGATAAAAATTGATTTCCAAGTCCTTCTCCTTTTGATGCGCCCTTGACTAAACCGGCAATATCTACAAATTCAATAGCAGCTGGAACAACCCGTTCAGAATCATATAATTTTGCAAGAACGTTTAAACGCTTATCTGGTACAGCTACAATCCCGATATTAGGATCGATTGTACAAAACGGATAATTTGCAGATTCTGCACCTGCTTTTGTCAAGGAATTAAATAATGTACTTTTGCCCACATTCGGCAATCCTACGATACCTAGTTTCATTTTTCTATATACCTCCTTGAAAATGCCTTTAAATAGGCACTTTTTGTAATTTCTATATTTATTCGAGTACCAATCATAGTACCAATTTTATATGATTTTAAGTATTTCTTTAATGTAATGAGTAGCAAATATGTATCTTAAAAAGAGCCTTGATACAGTATTTTATATATTACCATATATAGGTTCATAAGTCTATATCAAATCTCAATTACTTTGTGAATATACTTTTTTATTTTTTGTTTAGCCACGAAAATAGACCTAGTATATTAATTAAGTTTATTATAAAAGCAAATACCTTCCAGACAATGATGAAAGGAAAGAATATAAGATATAGTAAAATTTTTAGCATACACTCCTCCTTTTCTTTCTTAGTACGCTTCCCTATTTATATATTCATACTATACTACACAAAAAATATTGTTGCAATATAATACCATGAGAAATCTCCCTTTTATCAAAAAAACTATATCGTACAATATAGTTTTTTTTAATATGTTTATATAGTGCTATCAGTTTTGGAAATATAGAAATCAAGTAAAAATTTTATTAGCTTTATTGATTAATGACATTAGAATATGGGCGACGAAGTATACAAATGCAGATAGAATAGGCACAAGACTGTTTCAAAAATGGTATCCAGCAAGTAGCCGAAGGAAAATAAAATTAACTTGAAACTGAAAATATAAAATAGCCGAGTGTATTCTCGACTATTTTTATTCTTAATCTCTTGCCTGTATAATTAGTAAAACTCCATTTTCTAATAAAATCTGTGCTTGTTGTGAAACAATTTCATTACTTACCCCTAAACTACTTCCCTTTTCTAAAACAGCTTCATGCAGTGGATATTTCATTCCTATTAGGGTAACTCCTGCCACTCGATCTGTCAATGGCAATAATGAGATATAAGTTCCAAAACACATTTCTTTTTTTACACAAATGGAATGATCGGTTAAAAAAATTCGATTATGTGTATCCCAAATTTCACCATGTACTCCCTGTTGCATCAACCAGTATAATAGATGAATGTTTGCTATACTGTGGTCAAAACGAATTCCCAATGCTCCTAACAAAATAACTTCTTTCATTTGATATTTTACAGCTAATTTTATGGCAATCTCTGTATCTGTAGCATCTTTTTCCGGAATAAATTTGTGTATTTCTACTTCTTTTTTCTGTTTATAATATTCTATTAATTCAGGTTTTGCAGTATCAAAATCTCCTACTAATATATCTGGAATCTTTCCTGCTAAATGTAAAGGCAGCAATCCATTATCAACAGCAATCACTATATCAAATACTTCTTTTTGGAGTACACAAAGAAGCAATGTTTTGTCTATTTCTCCACCAGTTACAATGAGTGCCCGTTTCGTCTGCTCCATTTAACTGCCTGCCTTCATTTCAAATAGTTCTCGAAATTTCTTTACATTTTCTTCAATATTTCCCTGAAAGACTGCTGTACCAGCAACAATAACATTTGCTCCAGCTTCTAAAATCTGTCCTACATTTTCTTTATTGACACCGCCATCTACTTCAATATCTAAAGAAATTCCTCTTTCTTCACATATTTTTCGAAGTTGCTGTACCTTTCGGACTGTAGCTGGAATCATTTTTTGACCACCATATCCAGGATTGACCAACATAATCAATACCATGTCCAAATCTTCTATAATATATTCTAAGTCATTTAAAGAAGTCATTGGATTTAGGGCAACACAAACCCTTTTTCCATATTCCTTAATTCTATGAACTGTTCGGTGTAAATGTGTACATGCTTCAGAATGTACTGTTATCATATCTGCTCCCGCTTCTACAAAATCTGACAAAAGTCTATCTGGTTCCTTTACCATCAAATGGACATCAAATGGAATTTTAGTAATAGTACGAATGGATGCAATAACTGGAGTTCCAAAAGAAATACAAGGAACAAACATTCCATCCATTACATCAATATGAAGATAATCCGCCTTTCCCTTTTCTATCTGTTCAATACATTCTTTTAGTCTTGAAAAATCTGCCGCAAGTAGCGATGGTGACAATTTATACAAATTGTCCGCCCCCTTCTTTATTCTAATATTTTCTCTTTAATTTTAGTTCCTCATAAAGCAGACGATACGTTTCATATCGCTCTGAATTTATTTTTCCTATAGCAACTGCCTCTTTTACAGCACATCCCGGTTCATTTAAGTGTAAACATCCATTAAATTTACATTGTTCTTCCAATAGCCGAAATTCTGCATAATAATTTTTTAACTCTTTTTCCTGCATATCCTCAATAGATAAAGAACTAAATCCTGGAGTATCAAATAAATATGTCCCTCTCCAAAGCTCAATCAGTTGTGAATATCTTGTAGTATGTTTACCTCTTTGGATCTTTTCACTAAGTTCTCCTGTTTCCATTTTTGTTTTTTGTGAAAGTAAATTTACTATTGTAGATTTTCCTACTCCAGATGGTCCTGCTAATACAGTAATCCTATCTTGTAGTTGACTTTGTAAAGACGAAATTCCCTCATTTTGTGCTGCACATAAAAAGAGAACTTTACTGCCACTTTGTTGATATCTATCCTTTAGTAACCTTTTTTTATCCTCGGAAATCAGATCTACTTTATTAAAGCAAATGACTGTTTCTATTTGTTGACGCGCCATAACAATTAAAAATCGATCTAAGAGATTTAAATTCGGTTCTGGTGCAGCAGCGGCAAATACTACCGCTGCCTGATCTATATTGGCTACTGCTGGACGGATAATTTCACTATGACGGGGTTTTATTTCTACAATTAATCCAGTAAGCATATTGGAATTTAAAATTTCTATTGATACAAGATCTCCTACTAAAGGTTTTATTTTCTGATTTCTAAAAATTCCTTTTGGTTTACATTCATATTGCTTTCCATCTTCTGCGAGAATATCATAAACCCCCGCAACTCCTCTCATAATTCGTCCCTGCATCAATTATTGTTCCCTCAATTCTACTGCATAACTATCTCTTAAATCATTATCTACATATAAATGTATTGTTCCAATTCCTGCATATTCTCCGGTAAAATAAAAGGTTGGCATTGTAGTAAGATCCTCATAAGACATTGTTCTTTCTAAAACAGTCTTTGTAATTTCTCCGCCTCTTCCATCTTCCTGAACTAATTCTAATACGATAACACCGGATTCTCCCTCTGAAAGTGGATTCTTTGTAATCTGTACACTTCCAGAATAAACTGGGCCTGTCTGTTCATTTGGATCTCTTGTTGGCGTTGGTATCGGAGTTGGTGTAGGATCTTTTGTTGGAGTTGGAGTTGGCTCTTCGGTCGGTGTTGGAGTTGGTTCTGGAGTGGATTCTGGACCAGTACTAATAGAAATATCAATCGTTGCTCCAACAGCTACTTTTTGTCCTGCGGTTGTACTCTGATAACAAATTTGATCTTCTGGATATGTTTCACTTGAAGCATAACTTGGAGTTCCTATTTTTAACCCTGCTTCCTCTAAAGCTAAAACTGCTTCCTCCTTTGTCTTACCAAGAAGATTTGGAACTGTAGTAAGTGTCTTATCTGGTCCTAGACTTACTACAATGATAATTTTCTCTCCTTCTAATAAAGTTTCCCCTGAATCTGGTTCTGTACGTATTACCATATTCTCTTCAAATTCATCACTTGTTTCATAAGAAAATCCCACATCAAACATATTGCTAAGAATAGCCGCTGCTTTTTCTGCGGTATTTCCATGTGTAGGAGGAATTGTTTTTGGTTCTGGTCCAGCACTTAAAACTAAAGTTATTTTGGCATTTTGAACAATATGTGTTTCTGCTACAGGATCTTGTCGAATAACATAACCTTTTTTAAACTCCTTAGAATACTCTTCTGTACTATAGTCAATCTGAAAATGTTCAGAAACTGCCATTAAAGATTCTTTTGCCTGATCGATCGGCAAACCAACTACAGTAATCATCTCTTTTACTTCATTATCTCCAATTTGTCCTTCTGGGGTTGGAGTAGTTTCTGGTGTGACCTGACCTGTAATAGATGGGGTTGGAGAGTTAATTGGATTTTGATTTTCTGGATTATCTTTCAAAAAATCAAATAGACCAAAAAAGTTGGCAACCAAATACAAAATAGCGATTCCTAAGATTACTGCAATCGAAATTGTCCCTATCATCAAAAACTTTTCAGTCTTAGAACTATAACTATCTAATTCTTCCTCTATTTCTCTTTCTACCTTTTTAGATGTATTTTCCTGTGTTTTATCGTAATAGGTCACAGGAGTTTTAGCAGCACTTTTTATCGTATTCATCTCATCATCTGTGATATGAATAGTTGGAGAATCATCAACTACACTACCTGACATGACCACAAAATCTCCATCTGGCTGTTGAATGGAACGTTTTAAATCTGCAATTAATTCAGAAGCAGATAAATATCTTCGTTCTGGCTTCTTCTGCATACATTTTTGTACAATCTTTTCTACACTGATTGGAACAATAGGGTTTAATTCTCTTACTGGTACTGCTTCACTTTGGATATGCAGTAAAGCAACAGAAACCGTATTATCCCCTACAAATGGAACTTTTCCTGTCAGCATTTCATAAAGAGTTACACCGAGAGAATAAATATCACTTTTTTCATCACTATATCCGCCTCTTGCCTGTTCTGGAGAAAGATAATGTACTGAACCAATCGCATTTTGTGTCACAGTATTTGAAGTTGCAGCTTTAGCAATTCCAAAATCAGTTACCTTTACTTTGCCATCTCTGGAAATAATAATATTTTGTGGCTTAATATCGCGGTGAATAATATGGTTTTGGTGAGCAGCCTCCATTCCTTGAGCAATTTGAATAGCAATTCCAACTGCTTCTTTTACTTCTAACTTCTCTTTTCTTTCAATAAATCGTTTTAAAGTAATTCCCTCTACCAATTCCATTACGATATAATAAAGACCATCATCATCTCCAACATCATAGACATTTACGATATTTGGATGAGATAGTCCCGCAACGGACTGGGCTTCTGCTCGAAATTTTGCTACAAAATTTTTATCATTTGAATATTCTGGTTTTAAAATTTTAATTGCTACATAACGGTTTAACCGATGGCATTTTGCTTTATAAACGTCTGCCATGCCACCAGAACCAACCTTATCCATAATTTCATATCTGTCACTAATAAACATTCCTGCTTTTATCATTCTTTTTCCCGTGCAAGTCTGTAAAAATAAAGTAAACTCTTCCCTCTAAAGGCATTTGAAAAGAAATCGGTATTAAGCACGGTCCTCCCTTTCTATCAAAATCTACTGCCGTTTTTCCGGCTTTCAATTATCACCATAGGCAATTAGTATAATAGAAATATTATCTTTTCCCCCATTTTCATTTGCACGAGATACTAATTGTTCTCCCGCTGTTTTTAAATCTTCTTTATATTCAGTTACAATTTGAAAAATTTCTGTATCATCTAACATATTAGACAACCCATCTGAACACATTAATACCATGTCTCCAGTTATAATTGGTACTTCAAAATAATCTGCATTTACTGGATTTGTTGCTCCAAGTGCTCTTGTAATCACATTTTTATTTGGATGAAACCTTGCTTCCTCCCGTAAAAGTTCTCCTTTTCGTACCATCTGTTCTACAAGAGAATGATCTTCTGTAATTTGATGTATTGTTTCTCTTAACAAATATAATCTGCTATCTCCAATATTAGCAATGTACAATATACCTTCTATGATTGATGCAAAAACAAAGGTAGTTCCCATTCCCTCAAACTCTGGATGTAGACGTGCCTGTTCTAATAGGGCTTCATTTGTCTGAGTAATTGCCGTTTCTATTTTCCCAATATATGTCTTTTCTTTACTGTTTTGTATTCTTCTTATAAATTCTTCTACACAAAATCGGGAAGCATAGTCACCTGCATTGTGTCCGCCCATTCCGTCTGCTACCAAAAACAGATTCGGAAACTCTCCGATTGCTGTTTCACTGCAAAATACATAGTCCTGATTCACATGTCTTTTCTGACCGACATCTGTAATTGAAAAGGCTTTCACTTACAGTTCACCTCCCTTTTTTTTAATTGCTTGCTCCATGTAACGTTTTCTGAGTTGTCCACAAGCAGCATCAATATCTGCGCCCATTTCTCTTCTTATAGTAACATTTATTTTGTTTTTTTCAAGTATATTTTTAAATCTCTGTGTATTATTCCCCCTTGGTGGTATAA
Organism: uncultured Lachnospiraceae bacterium; assembly: GCA_947089905.1. GTDB lineage: Bacteria > Bacillota > Clostridia > Lachnospirales > Lachnospiraceae > MGBC140009. The sequence continues at coordinate 177,227 of CAMUMG010000001.1, read as the reverse complement.
AGCCTCGTTCTTTCACTGGATTAATAGGAATCAAATTGACATGACAATTTTTCCCACGTAATAACTGTACTAATTGTTTTGCTATTAGAGGAGTATCATTTACTCCATCAATTAAACTATATTCATAACTAACTCTTCTGCCTGTCCTTTCATAATAATAATCACAAGCTTTTATGACTTCAGAAAGAGGATATCGATTTGCTATAGGCATTAACTGACTTCTTAAGGCATCTGTCGGAGCATGTAATGATAGAGCAAGTGTAATATTAAAGTCTTCTTGTGCAAACCTTTTTATCTGTTCTACTAAACCACATGTCGAAATGGTAACACTTCTCTGACTAAAATTTTGTCCCCTTTCCTCAAATAATAGATGCAGAAACTGAACCAAATTTTCATAGTTATCTAATGGCTCTCCTGTTCCCATAATTACTACATTATTCAGTCTTTTTTGGGTTATTCTCTCTATCTGATAAATCTCTTCTAACATCTCTGATGGAGTTAGATTTCTTGTAAGACCATCTAATGTTGAAGCACAAAATCGACATCCCATTCGACATCCTACCTGAGAGGAAATACAGACAGAATCTCCATGGTGATAACTCATTCTTACACTTTCTATTATATTTCCATCCGATAGTTGAAACAGATATTTACAGGTATCATCATTTTTAGAATGAAGTTCCTGTACAGTTTTCAGAGTAGTATATTCACAGCATTTTTCTAAATTTTCTCGCAATGTCTTTGGAAGATTTGTCATCTCTTCAAATCCGAGTGCCAATTTTTTATGAATCCATTCAAAAAGCTGTATTGCACGAAAGGAAGGTTCTTTCAAACTTTCTAAAAGCTCGCTTAACTGTATAAGAGTTAAAGATTTAATATCTATTTTTTCCATACGTTATTCCTTTCTCTTCTCTTGTTCTACCCCTTTTTTCGAACTTTTGCAAGAAAAAACCCGTCCGTTTGATGCACTCCTGGAAGAAGCTGAAGATATCCTTTTTTTGTTGTAGTAGAATGAAGAATAGAAGGTAAATAATCATCTAATGATTCCGCTTCAAATCCTAATTCAGAAATAAGGAAGGAATAATTTTGTTCATTTTCTTCTTCACTAATAGTACATGTACTATAAACTAAAATTCCGTTTGGTTTTACATAACGACAGATTACAGTAAGTATTTCTCTTTGTAGCTTTGCAAGTCTTTTTCTTAACTCCTTTGTGGTTTTATATCGAATGTCTGGCTTTCTTCCAAGAATTCCAAGCCCAGAGCAGGGAAGATCTGCAAATACAATATCAGCTAATGCTTCATCCTCTGGATAAAATATTGTAGCATCTTTTATCTGTACTGTAACGTTAGAATACTTCGTTCGTTGTAGATTTTCTAAAATTAAGGCTGTTTTTTCCTTTGAAATATCTCTAGCAATCACTTTTCCAGTTTCTTTTTTCCCATATGCTTTTTGACATAAAAGTTCTGCTGCATGTAATGCCTTTCCTCCTGGTGCAGCACAAACATCTAAAATAACATCGCCTGCACAAATGTCTGCTACCCTTGCAATACACATAGAACTTTCATCTTGAACTTGAAATGCTCCTGTACAAAAACTTTTTAACTGTGAAAGCCTATCTACTCCTTCTAAATAAAACGCATCTGGAAAAAGATATGCTCTTCTTACTGTAATTTCTTGTGTTATAAGTTCTTCTTTTAATTCAGATATGCTCTTTTTACTCTCATTGACACGAATCGTCAATGGGCTATTGTCTAAAAATGCTTTACACATTGTTATAGTAGTTTCTTTTTTAAACCGAATAAGCCACTCTTTTATGATCCACTCTGGAATAGAATATTGTATTGATATTTGTTGCGAGAGTGGTATTTTTTCTGGAAGTTTTGCAAATTCATCTTTATGTTGTATTATCTGTCTTAATACCCCATTAACAAAACCGGTCAGACCATAAATTTTTCGCCTCTTTACAATATTAACTGCTTCATTACAAACAGCTGATGGTGGGGTTTGTGAAAAATATCCAATTTGGTAAGCACTCATTCTTAAAAGATTACGAATAAGAGGCTTCATCTTTTTTACCTTCAATGAAGCATATTTCTCAATCTCAAAATCTAATGTCAAGCATCTTTCTACTGTTCCACGACAAAGTCTCGTAACAAAGGCACGATCTTTCTTTCCTAGCTCCGAATATTCAGAAAGTGTCTGTCGAATTACTGTATGACAATATTGTCCTTCCTCAAAAATCTTGATTAACATTTCTAATACAAGTTCTCTGGGATTTTTATTGCCCTTTTCTTTTGATTTAGAAGTAGTATACTCAGTCATTCCTACGGTTTCCAGCTAAAATAATCAAACGGAGCAACTGTAAAATCATCGATGCAGCACTTGCAACATAGGTTAAAGCTGCCGCAAAAAGAACTTTCTTTGTCTGACCAACTTCTTCTCCTTGTAAAATTCCTGTTTCAGAGAGAATTGTAATTGCTCTACCAGAAGCATTTAATTCTACTGGTAGTGTTACTAACTGAAATAATACAGCGAGGGAAAATAATACGATCCCCAGTGTAATTAATGTTTTCGATCCTCCAAGTAAAATTCCAATCAAAATAAGCGGCCAAGAAACAGTAGCACCAATATTTGCGGCTGGAACTAAAGCAGCTCGTATTCGAAGCGGTGCATACCCTTTATTATCCTGAACCGCATGTCCACATTCATGTGCCGCAACTCCTACTGCTGCAACAGATGTATTGTCATAAACAGAATCTGAAAGACGTAACACTTTACTTTTGGGATCATAGTGATCTGTTAAATCTCCTTCAATCCGTTCAATTCTTACATCAAAAATACCCGAAAAATGTAGAATTTTTTCTGCTGCTTGTGCTCCAGTCATTCCAGAAAGACTATGGACTTTTGAATACTTTGAAAATGTGGATTTTACCTTAGCAGAAGCTAAAAGGCTTAAAACAGCACCAATAATAACTAAGAGATATGTTGGATCAAAATATCTGTAATAAGGCATATTCATTCCTCCTTTTTGGTTATTTTACCACTCAAATACGGTATTTTATTTACTATTGTCTTAAATTTTAATAAACTTCTATTCCCCTAACTTTGTTCCCACTGTCAAAGAATATCCTCTTAAAAATTCTTCACAACACATTCGACGCTTTCCCTCTAACTGTAATTCATTCACTTGAAGAAATCCTTCTCCACATTGAACAAAGAAATGTTCTTTATCTATGGATATAACTGTGCCATTTGGACTATCTTTATATAAATCAGGTAAATCTTTTAAAAAAACAAAATCAGTATCCCAAAATTTTAGACTCTTTCCATTCCATTTTGTATAAGCACTTGGCCAAGGATTTAAACCTCTTACAAATCGTTCTAATTCTATAGCGGAACGGTTAAAATCAATCCAACCAAAAGATTTTTCAATTATTCCTACATAAACTACCCCCTCGTTAGGTTGAGGAATTCTCTTTGCCTCTCCTTTCTCAATAAAATCTAAAGCTTCTAATAAAGCCTTTCCACCTAAATTGGCTAATTTATCATGTAAACTTTGCGCGGTTTCTTTTGGATCTAACAAAATTTCTTTCTTTAACAAAATATCTCCTGTATCTAGTCCTTCATCCATATACATAATTGTAACGCCACTCACCTTTTCTCCATTTAATACCGCCCATTGAATTGGAGAAGCTCCACGGTATTTAGGAAGTAGAGAAGCATGTACATTTAGACAGCCATAACGGGGAAGAGATAAAATAGAACTAGGTAAAATCTTTCCATAGGCTGCTACTAAAATAATATCTGGATTTTTTTCTCTTAACTTTTGAATAAAAGATTCCTCTTTTATCTTTTGTGGCTGATAAATAGGAAGTCCAAAAGAAAGTGCAACCTCCTTTACTTCAGAAATTGCAACTTCTTTTCCTCTTCCTTTTGGTTTATCTGGCTGTGTCACAACTGCTACTACTTCTATTTTAGCCTGTATAAGTTGTTTTAAAATAACGGCTGCTATCTTTGGCGTGCCAAAAAAGATTACTCTCATTCCTGTTCCTCCGTTACATCATGTAATTCTCCCTGAACCTTTTCTACATATAAATGTCCATCTAAATGATCGATTTCATGGCATAATGCTCTTGCAAGCAACTGTGTTCCCTCAACTTCTATTGGCTTCATATCTTTTCCTAAAGCACGTACTTTTACATAATCTGGGCGAGTAACAATTCCTGATTTTCCTGCAACACTTAAACATCCCTCTTCCCCTGTTTGTTCACCAGAAGTTTCTATAATTTCTGGGTTGATTAAGATGATTGGATGATTGGCTTCTTGGGTTACATCAATTACAACAACTCTTTTTAAAACTCCTACTTGTGGAGCTGCCAGTCCTACTCCTTGTGCTTCATACATAGTATCCAACATATCCTCAATTAAAACTTCCAGTCTGGAAGTCATTTCTTTAATTTCCTTACACTTCTTATTTAAAACACTATCACCAATTTGACGAATATTTCTTAAAGCCATTCTTCTCTTCCTTTCCAACTGATAAACTTATTCTCTATTTTACCTCACAGCACAAAAAATTTCTATATATTTTTTATAAAATTCTATTCAATATCCTTGAAGTGGATCAAAATCAAATTGAATTCTGCATCCAGAAAGCTGTTTAGAATATAAAAAGTAAGCTTCTAAGAAGTTTTTTAGCTCTACTAAGATAGCATAGTCAGGCTGTTTAAAATATAATACCCTTCGATAGACATCTTTTGCCTTTGATAATGTGGCAGCGGCTGGCCCTATGACTTTTGTTATTGTTTCTTGTTTTGTTTGTGATATCCATTCTTTTGCTACTCTCGCAAATAACTCGGAAGCAAAAATCAGCTTCTCCTCTTCTTTGGCTAACATTAAAAGAACTAAGATATGAGAAACTGGAGGATATCCCATAAGACCACGATACGCCATTTCCTGCTCAAAAAAGTTCTCATAATCTCCTGCTGCCGCAGTTTCAATGCTATAATGATCTGGCTGGTAGGTTTGAATAACAACCTCTCCATAAGAATTTCCTCTTCCAGCCCTTCCAGCAGCCTGAGATAGTAATTGATAAGTTCTTTCGGCAGCTCGATAATCACCAGTATTTAATGACAAATCCGCTGCCAAAATTCCGACTAAAGTTACATCTGGAAAATCATGTCCTTTTACAATCATCTGTGTACCAATTAAAATATCTGCCTCATGATTAGCAAAAGCAGATAAAATGGATTCATAACTCTCTTTACTCTTTGTTGTGTCCGCATCCATCCTTAAAATCCGCCCTTGAGGAAATTCCTTTTTTACCATTTCTTCTACTTTTTGTGTTCCTGTTCCAAACGCTGCAATATAGTGAGAACCACATTTTGGACATTTTTGCGGAATCGGCTCTTGATATCCACAGTAGTGACAAACTAAAGTTCCATTTTTATGGGAAGTTAATGAGATATCACAGTGTGGACATCTCATCACATGACCACAACTGCGACAGGAAACAAAACCAGCATAGCCTCGCCGGTTTAAGAATAACATAATCTGTTGATGTTTTGTTAGACGATCACAAATAAAATCCTTTAATAGCCGACTAAACATAGAACGGTTTTTTTGCTTTAGTTCTTCTCTCAAATCTACTACATGAATTTTAGGAAGTTGTGCCTTATTTGCCCGATTTGGAAGCTGTAAAAGTTCATATTCTCCAATACTTGTTCGATAAAATGTTTCTAAAGATGGAGTTGCAGATCCTAAAATTACACTTGCTCCAACTAAATTTGCACGCTCAATAGCAGTTTCTCTGGCGTGATATTTTGGTGGCATTTCACTTTTGTAACTTGCTTCATGTTCTTCATCTATTATAATCATTCCAAGATTAGGAAAGGGAGTAAATAAAGCAGATCTTGGTCCTATCATAATGTCAATTTCTCCTCTTCTTGCCCTTTCACTTTGATCGTATCGTTCTCCCTGTGACATTTTAGAATTTAAAATAGACACCCGATCTAAAAATCGCTCAGAAAAACGTTTTACTGTCTGATATGTTAAAGAGATTTCAGGAATTAACACAATTACTTGTTTGTGTTGTGCTATGATATATTCTATTACTTCTAAATAAACTTCTGTCTTTCCACTACCTGTTACACCATAGAGTAAATATGTTTTATTTTGACCTCTTTTTTCATTTTCTATAATTCGATCTACTACTGTTTGTTGACTCGAATTTAGAATTTTTTTCTTGACTTGGTTTTCTAACCTTTGTCTATTTCCACGATACTTTTTGGCTGCTTCTATTTTAATAACTCCTGCCTTTACCAAACTTTCAATGGTTGATCTAGAAACTGCTAACTTTTGTATCACCAATTCATATGGTAATTCCTTTTGTTCTAATAGTTCTGTTAGAAGTCGAACTTTAGCAACATGTTTCTTTTTTAATGCCTGTGTTTTTATCTGTTCTAATTGCTCTAATTCTACTACAGGTATAATAGTACGTTTTATTTCTTCTTTTATCCTTTTTTTAACTGGAATCACTGTTTTAAGAGCTTCATTCATAGTAGCCCCATAATTCTCTTTCATCCAAGCCGCTAAAAAAATAAGTTGTCCTTCAATAGCAAGTTCTCCTGTAACAATTCCACAAATCGGTTTAATTTTGCTTTCCTCTATCTTTGGCTTTTCAGAAAACTCAATAATATATCCATGAATTTTACGATTTTTTGTTCCAAATGGAATTTCTACAGGACTTCCTATTTGTACCTTTTCTAATAATTCTTCTGGTATTTCATATTGATAAGTTTTATCTAAACTTTCACTGGAAATGTCTACAATTATATCTGCATAGAGTTTTTTACTCACTCTGAAAACAACTCCTTTATCTTGTGAACTACATTTTCTAAATACATCCCCCGTGAACCTTTTATAAAAACTGCATCCTCTTCTTTTAATATATCTTTTACTATATCACAGGCTTCTTTTTGATCACGGCAAATAATAACCTGATTTTTGTCCATTCCTTGTAAAATAGCTTCTTTAGCCAAAAATGCACTAAACGATCCTACTGTAATTAACCGGTCAATATTACTCTTAGCCACATATGCTCCTATTTCACGGTGTAAAGGTTCTGAAAGTTCTCCTAACTCTAAAATATCTCCTAAAATTGCAACTCTACGTTTTTGTTTAATTCCTGACAAAATATCTAATCCACATTTCATAGAGTCTGAACTGGCATTATAAGAATCATCAATTAAAGTTAACTTTCCAAACTTTTCTATTACCCCTCTCATTTCAGGAATTTGATAAGATTCCAATCCTTTTTTAGCCTGTTTTAAGTCAATATTAAAAAAAAGAGCTAATCCAAGAGCAGCTAGAGCATTTTGTACATTATGAATTCCCAGTGTATGAAGTAAAATTTCTTCTTTATATTCTTTCTCTTTAAATACTCCAGAAAAAACAAAAGAGGTTTGGTTTTTATTTTGATCTTGATGGATCTGTACTGCTTTTAAATTACAGTTTGATGTAGTACCATAAGTTATAATATTACAATCTTTTAACTTTTCTTTTGTTTCCTTTAACAGATCGATATTTTCTAATTTATTCCAATCACCATTTTCTTTTCCCTCTTGTACTGCATCATATACCTCTTTTAATAGATCGTTTTCTCCATTAACAAGAAGTAATCCATTTTTGGAGAATTTATCTATAATACTCATTTTCTCTAAACGTATCTTTTCTCTACTCTTTAGCTGACCAATATGAGCAGTCCCAATATTAGAAATAACTGCAATCTGCGGTTTTGCAACTGAAACAAGTTTTTGCATCTCCCCTGGCAAACTCATTCCCATCTCAATGACTGCAATCTCATGTTTTTTTGAAAGTTCAAACATCATCTGCGGCAAACCAATTTGACTGTTTTTATTTCCTTGTGTCTTTAATATACATTTCTCTTGCGATAGGGCAGCCGCTATCATCTCTTTGGTAGTTGTTTTTCCTACGCTTCCTGTAACTCCAATAACTGGAATTGTAAACTGATCCCGATATGCTGCTGCTGCTTTCTGAAAAGCATGAATCGTATCATCTACAAAAAGATAGGTCATTTCTTCTGTTTTTGGAATAATTTCTTTCCTTGAAGTAAATGTTGTTCGAATTTTATGGGCATAGGCATCTTGAATATAATCATGTCCATCTACTTTTTCTCCTTGTATAGGAAGAAAAACAATTTGTTCTCCTCCTATTCTTGAATCTGTACTAAATCCACAAATTCGTTTTGTATTATCTCCTTTTATTATAGCACCTGCTAATTGTGCAAGTTGTGAAATTGTCATTTCTTCCATAAAATTCCCCTTTTTAAAGCTGAAATTGAATTAGCTTCTCTTTACGCTCTTTCTCTGACATTTCTTCAATAACCTCTCGAATTAATTGGCGTTCATCCATAGGATACTTTATCCCACAAATTTCTTGATAGCTCTCATGTCCCTTTCCTGCAAGTACAATTAAATCTCCCTTTTGAGCATTACAGATACAATAGCGAATTGCTTCCTTTCTATCTGGAATAGAAACATAAGCACCACTTGCTCTTTTTACACCAATTAAAATATCTTCTATAATTGCTAAGGGCTCTTCAAATCTTGGATTATCAGAAGTTACTACTGTTAAATCAGCTATTGTAGAAGACACCTCTCCCATTTCGTATCTGCGATCCTTCGAACGATTTCCTCCACATCCAAACAGACAGATCAATCGATTTGGTTGATATTGTCGTAATGTTGTCAAAAGACTACGTAAGCTCATTGCATTATGTGCATAATCAATAATAAGACTAAATTCAGGAGAAATTGGAATCCGTTCTACCCTTCCCTTTACTCGTACTGTCGCTAAAGCATTTTGTATGATCTGATTTGTTATAGAAAAATGACTGCAAACCGCAATAGCAGCTAAAGAATTAAATACACTAAATTTTCCTGGAATATCGACCATTACCTCAAAGTTTATGGTTCCTTTTACTTGATAGGATACTCCTAAACTTCCCCTTTCCTGATGAAGATTTACTTCTTTAGCAACGAAATTTGCATCTGGGCAAGTTCCAAATGTTTCAATACTGCATGTATGTCCTTCTAAAATTTGATTTAGATGTGAGTCCTCAGCATTAAAAATACCAACTTTGCAGCGAGAAAATAAAAGCGATTTACATCTTAAATAATCCTCGAAGTCTGGATGTTCTCCTTTTCCAATATGATCTGGTTCTATATTCATAAAAACGCCATAATCAAATTCAATTCCATAAACTCGATCTAATTTTAGACCTTGAGAAGAAACTTCCATAACAACACATTTTACACCCGCCTGTTCCATTTCATATAAATATTGTTGTAATACATAAGATTCTGGGGTGGTATGTTCTGCTTCTATGGCTCGATCATCGATTCGAACTTCAACGGTTCCAATTAAACCGACTGAAATTCCTGCTTTTTTTAGTATAGAATAAATCATATAAGCAGTTGTTGTTTTTCCCTTTGTTCCAGTAATTCCAATCATCGTAAGTTTTTGTGCAGGATAATCAAAATACGCTGCTGACATTTTTGCTAGTGCCTGTCTGGTATTTGAAACTAAAATTCCAGTCATACCTTTTGGAATATTGACTCTTTTTTCTACAATAACTACAACGGATCCTTGTTTTGCCATATCTTCTATGTAATCATGTCCATCAAAATTCATTCCTTGAATGCAAATAAATGCAGATCTATTTTGGGGATTTCTGGAATCATAAACCAGAACATCTATTTCTGTCTCTATACTTCCTTGTAAAACTTCATAGTCTATCCGCTCTAATAATTTTTCTAACTTCATATATTTTTCCTCATTTCTGTATAACTTATATTTTAGATTTTTTTATATGATAAAAGAGGACAATCGGCGTCTGCTGACCGTCCTCTCTCTATAATTATATTCTATTATAAGCGGTAGTATAAATTTTCATACCTTTTTGCTGAAGTATTCCATGAATAATCCCTTGCCATTGCACGGTCAATAATTTTATTCCATTCTCTGCGGCGATCATAATATATACTTTTAGCATAACGGATCGTTGCCAGCATCTCATGTGCATTATAATTTTTAAAACTAAATCCCGTTCCTGTACTTTCATATTCATTGTATGGTTCTACGGTATCTTTTAGTCCTCCTGTTTCTCTTACAATCGGAACTGTACCATAACGTAAGCTCATCAACTGACTTAAGCCACATGGCTCAAATAAAGACGGCATCAAAAATGCGTCACAAGAGGCATAAATTCGATGAGAACGTTCATTATTATAATAGATATTTGCTGATACCCTATCTTTATATTTCCATTCATAATGGCGGAACAAGTTCTCGTATTTTGCCTCTCCAGTTCCTAGTACTACAAGCTGCGTATCTGGTGCACAGATATCCTCGATTACACAATCTACCAAATCCAGTCCCTTTTGGTCAGTCAACCTAGAAACAATACCAATCATAAACTTCTTTTCGTTGACTTCCATTCCTAGTTCCTGTTGAAGTGCAGTCTTATTCTTTGCTTTTTCTTTTCGGAAATTTTTTGCATTATAATGCTGTATAATAAACGGATCGGTTTCTGGATTATATTCATTATAATCAATTCCATTTACAATTCCCTCAAGAGAATTCGAACGAGCTCTCATTAATCCATCTAAGCTTTCTCCATAAAATGGCATTTTGATTTCCTGTGCATAAGTATCACTTACTGTTGTCACATAATCCGCATAGACGATTCCGCCTTTTAAATAATTTGCATCTCCATAAGCTTCTAACTTGTCTGGAGTGAAATAATAATCTGGAAGTGCGGTAACATCCTTAATAGTCTTCTTATCGTAAATTCCTTGGAATTTTAAGTTATGAATGGTCATGATCGACTTAATTCCTCTATAAAATTCTCCCTGTTGGAATTTATCATGCAAAAATACTGGAATTAAACCAGTCTGCCAATCATGACAGTGTATAATGTCAGGTCGAAAATCAATCACTGGCAATGCCGAGAGAGCAGCCTTACAGAAAAATGCAAATTTTTCAATATCTTCATGAATTGCACCATATGGCTTATCTCCGTTGAAGTAATATTCATTGTCTATAAAGTAGAATGTTACCCCATCTAAAACTAATTCTAAAATACCGACATATTGTCTTCTCCATGCCAAGTCCATATAAAAATGATTTTTGTATTGCATCTGGTTTTTATACTTATCTGGAATGGACACATATTTTGGCATCATCACCCGAACATCAAATTCCTCCTTATTTATGTATTTCGGGAGAGAACCAACAACATCGGCAAGACCGCCTGTTTTAATAAAAGGAACACATTCCGATGCAACAAATAATACTTTCTTCATGTAAACGCCTCCTGCTACTATAATAAATGAATTTCTTTTATTATACTATATTTTTATCCATAAGAAAAGAGGAAACGTGTACAAAAAAATAAATTTTACATTCTTAGCTTATATTCCAATCGAATTTTATCTGCAATTAACGCTACAAATTCAGAATTAGTCGGTTTTCCCTTTCCATTATTGACTGTATAGCCGAATAGATCATCAATAGTATCCATTTTCCCTCTGCTCCAAGCTACTTCAATCGCATGCCGAATAGCACGCTCTACTCTGCTTGGTGTTGTCTTATGCTGTTTTGCAATAGAAGGATATAATTGTTTTGTAATAGAATTGAGCATTTCTGTATCGTTGACTGACATCATAATAGCATCTCTTAAATACTGATATCCTTTAATATGAGCTGGAACTCCAATTTCATGAATAATATTTGTTACATCACTTTCTAAGTTATGCTCCAGATATCGAGATGGTTGTGTTTCTTTTAAACTGCTTGTCGTCTGTTGTTTTCCTCCTAAAAAGGTATGTCCCATTCTTTCTCTTGCAATTTCTTTTACCCTAGAAAGTACCATATTGTTGTCAAATGGTTTTGCAATAAAATAACTAGCCCCAAGTCGGAAGACTTCTGCAGTAATCCTTTCCTGCATGACGGCAGAAATAACTAAAAATGCAGGAAGTTTTTTTACATCTGTGTCAACTTTTAAATGCTGCATAACACCAATTCCATCCAGTTTGGGCATAATAATATCTAATAATGCAATATCTGGCTGTTTTTCTTTAATTATCCTCAGTGCATCCAGTCCGTTTTCTGCTTTTGCGACAACCTCGATTTCTGGATCTGGCTGCATAATATCTTCCAGAGCTTCCAGAATTCTGGCATTGTCATCAATCAGTGCCACAGTAATCTTGTCCATTTTTAGCCTCCATGCTGCGACTATTTTTTAGGAACAGTGAATAACTGCAAGCTTTGGCAAGAATGCGCAGCGATTCCTTGCACAATAACTTGTCAATTGAAATTTTAGTTTTCAACTTGATTCCTCATACCTGTTTTAATGCGTCGGCTATGCGTCGCAAGTTACCCATATATTCCCAATCTCATGGTATATTTTAACACATTATCTGACATTGTCAAGTACTAATTTACAACAAATGGCTAGTATTTTTGAAAAGCTGCATTAGTCCAACATTTGTAACATATTTTCGATAAAAATTCCATATCCTCTTGCCGCATCTTTGACAAATACATGTGTTACTGCACCGATTAATTTATCATTTTGTAAAATTGGACTTCCACTCATTCCCTGTACAATTCCCCCTGTAAGATTAAGTAGACGTTCATCTGTAATTTTAATCACCATCCCCTTATTGAGATTATTACTTCCTAAATTAATTTCTTCAATTTCTATCTCATACTCTTGTAATGTTCCAGAAACATTACTTAAAATCTTTGCAGATCCTGTCTTTACCTGTTGGCGAAGTCCAATCTCAACAGGAGTTCTTTTTGTTCCAAGCCATTCATAAGTCTGTCCCCAACTTCCTAAAGATCCAAATACCCCCTGTCCGGTATTGTAATTAACTTCTCCTAACTTATGATCTTCACTTTTTAAAATATATCCACTTAACTCTCCGGGTTCTCCAGATTTGCCCTTTACTATTGAAACAATTTGCGCATCATAAATAGTTCCGCCACATATTTGAATTAATCCTCCAGTATCTACATCTGTAATACCATGTCCAAGTGCTCCAAATTTTCCGTTTGATGTAACAAAGGTCAATGTGCCAATTCCTTGCGAATCATCACGAATCCAAGCACCAATTTTATAATCTCCTGCGCTGGATTTTACAGCTTGAATTTCTATATCTATCTCCTTTCCATCTCGCTCTACCTGTAGATGAATTGGATCTAGGGAATTTTTTTGAATAGCAGCGATCAATTCTTCCTTTCGACTTATTTGTTGTCCATTTACTTTATGAATATAATCGCCTGTTTTTAATAAATTAATTGCAGGCTCATAATTGATTCCATCCGCTCCTGCGATTGTTCCTGTCCCCAAAACTAAAATTCCATCTGTTTCCATAGTAATCCCAATTGGCATCCCACAAGGAATCACTTCCATGGATTCAATTACATCAAGTGATATTTTTTTGAACTCAAAAATTCCAAATAGCTTTAAAATCATCTCATAAGAACCTGTTTTTGACGATTCTAAAATAACTGGCTCATTTAAATTGAGATGAATTGTATTGGCGGGAAGGCGTTTTGTATCCGTTTGTACCACTTTAATATCTTCTGTATTAAGCTCTGCTTCCATTGGAATTCCCAAAGAAAGTACTTCCTCTTTTCCAACTAAGATATTAATTTGATCTGGAATTCTATTATTGAGTCTTTTTAATCCTAAGATATAAATTCCGATACAACATAAAATCAGGGCAAAAATTAAAAAAAGCCGATATTTACGTTTTCTTTTGCTGATCTGCCTTGACATATTAGTTCCATCCTTTCCCAGCTTTATTGTTTCCTCATTAGTCAGTAGTATATACCACTTTTGAGGATTTCACACTGGAATTCGATGTAAACCTTCTCATTATTTACGCAACTTTTTCTTTACTTTTCGTGCTAATTCTTTCATTTCTCTTGCATTCGACAAAACACTTTCTGTAATCTCAACCCCTCCTAAAATTCTTGCGAGTTCATGTACCGAGGCTTCTTCTTCTAATGGAAAAATTCTTGTTTTCGTAACATTTTTATCTGTTATTTTTTCAATTAAAAAATGCTGATCTGCCATGGCTGCAATTTGAGGAAGATGTGTAATACATAATACTTGGTGACATGCTGCAATCACCGCTAACTTTTCAGACACTTTTTGGGCAGTACGTCCACTTACTCCCACATCGATTTCATCAAAAATAAGTGTTTTAATCTCATCTTTTTCAGCTAATACCGATTTAATAGCAAGCATAATTCTCGATAGCTCTCCACCAGAGGCAACACAAGATAACGGCTGTTTTGGTTCTCCTGGATTAGTAGAAAGAATAAATTCTGCTTCATCATATCCATTTGCAGTAAAATTCTTTGTTTGTACAAAAGTCATTTCAAACACAACATCTAAAAAATTCAAATCAATTAAAGCCCTTTTGATTTCCTTTGTCAATTTTTGAGCTTTTTCTTTTCGGATCTCTGAAAGTTCTCTACATTTTTGTTCAAGTTCTTTTTCAGTAAAATATAGCTTCTGTTTTAATTGTTCCATATATTCTTCATAATTTTTCAATCGTTCCAATCGTTTAGCAGCTTCTTTTGCATAATTTTTTATTTCATAAATACTGCCACCATATCTTGATTTTAATTGATTGATTTGATCAAGACGTTCTTGTACACGAAGAAATTCTTCCTCTGAATTTTCAAAATCATCTAAATAGTCTGCAATCTGTCTGCTAAAGTCCTGTATTAACTGTTCTAACTCTGACAACTGATTTGCATATTCTAAAAGAGTTTTATCATATTCAGATGCTTTATTCATCAATCTTACATCACGTCCAATTATATCCGATACACAATCTCCATCTCCACTAATCGACTGATAAACTTCTGACAAATTTTCTGTAATACTTCTGGAATTTGAAAGTCTACGAAACTCTTCTTGTAGTTCTTCATCTTCTCCTTCTATTAATTTTGCCTGATCGATTTCATTTAATTCATACTCTAAAAAAGAAAGCTCTCTCAATCTCTTTTCTTCATCCATGGAAGCATCTTCCAATTCCTTTTTTATAGAAATATACTCTTGATATTGCTTTGCGATTTCCTCTTTTCGTTCTCCAATTTCTTCTCTTGCATAGCGATCAAGAATTTCTAAATGTTTTTGTTTATAAAGTAAAGATTGATGTTCATGTTGACCATGGATATCTAATAATTTCCTTGTAACTTCTTTTACAATTACAGTAGTCGTAATTTCTCCGTTGATTCTACAAATGCTTCTTCCATTTGCCATAATTTTTCTTGTAATTACAATCTGAAGATCTTCTGATACAATATCATATTCTTCTAATTTTTTTAAAATTTCAGGATCTGTTGCTTCAAATATTAACTCTACCAAGGCATACTCTGCACCCGTTCGAATCATCTGTTTTGACACTTTTCCTCCGAGTGCCACATTAATCGATCCTATTAAAATCGATTTTCCTGCACCTGTTTCTCCCGTTAAGATATTGAGATTATCTCTAAAGTCAACCTCGATTTCATCAATAATGGCAAAGTTTTTCACATGAAGCCCAAGCAACATAACTTGTTTCTCCTCCTATTTTATCAACCAATTTTTTTCTAAGTATAGCATTTTCTTTAAAGGTTTTCAAATATAAAAAAAGATTCGAAACTGAGGAGAACAGCTTCGAATCTTTTTATTACATATTAGCGTTCTTGAATTTACTTAATCTTAACTACCTTTATAGTACAAGCCAATCGTCTTCCATTGACGACTGCATATACTGTAGTTGTTCCAAGTGCTCTTGCTGTAACAACCCCATTTTGTACCGTTGCAATTTCTTGATTGTCAACATCCCAACGGATTGTAACCTCTCCAGAACTTGCACCATCTACTTCTAACTTAATTAATAAACTTGTATATTGTTGCAATTCTACATAGGTACGACTTAATCCTACTACATGAACTCGAATTGTTGCCCTGCGACCAGATTCAGTCATAACTGTAATATTTGCTGCTCCAACTGCTTTTGCTGTAATCTTTCCTGTCTTTTCATCTACCGATGCTACTAATGTATTATCACTACTCCAAGAATACGTATCCGTAGAGTTATTTGGGACAATAGAAATAGCGACCGTCTTCGTCTCTCCTGGAGACATAACTACATCTGCTTCTTGTACAGTTATACTTGTAGCTGGAACTGGATCAATAACTTTGACATAACAAATTGTTGTAATACCACTAGTATCGTCTGCTGCTGCTGTAATGATACAGTTACCTGCACTTAATCCTGTAACTACACCTTTTTTATTTACAATGGCAATTTCCTCGTCATTAGAAGACCAAATAGGTGTCTTATACGTAGCATTTTTTGGTGAAATTGTCGCTTTTAATGTTGTCGATTTTCCTTTAATTAAAGTAATATAATTTTCGTTTAATTCAATATCTGTCACTAACTGTACTACCTCTACTCGACATACTGCCTCTGCTCCACTTCCATCTGTTGCTGTACAGGTAATCGTTGCTGTACCTAATTCTAATCCCTTAATTCGCCCATTGATATCAACAGATACTACTTCTGGATCACTTGAAGACCATTCCACTTGTTTATTTGTAGCATTTTCTCCACTGATTGTTGCAAGAAGTCGATATGTTCTTCCTAAACCAAGTCGATACTCTTCTACATTCAATTTTACATCTGTCACTAATTCTTCTACTGTAACAACACAAAAATCGGTATATCCTCCATCATCTGTTGTACAGGTAATAATTGCTGTACCTCCAAGAATTCCCTTTACTTCACCTTTTTTATTTACAGTGGCGATTTCTGGATTGCTACTTGACCAACTAATTCCCTGATCTGTAGCATCACTTGGAATAACTTCTGCTTCTAATTCAATGGTATCTCCAACATAAACTGTTTCTTCATCACTTAAAATATCTACTCCAGTTGCTCCTTGTACTACATTGATTGTGCAATATCCAGTAGATCCACTTTTTGTCTTTACCATAATAATACATGTTCCTGTAGCCTTTGCTGTTACTTTTCCACGCTTACTGACTACTGCGACTTTTGTATCACTACTTTCCCACACTAAGGAAGAGTCATCACTATTTGCTGGAGTTAAAGTGGTAGAAAATTGATAGGAATCTTTTACATTCATAATAAGCTTTGTAACATCTAGTTTTACTGCTGTTGCTGTCTGACTGACATGAATAGTACATAATGCCATAAAACCGCCGACATTTGTCTTTACTATAATAACCGTTGTTCCTACTCCTTTTGCAGTTACAAGACCTTTGGCATCAACAGAAGCAACCGCGCTATTTGTTGAAGTCCAAGTCACTGCTGTATCAGCTGCATCACTTGGAGTAACTGAACAGGTAAGACGGAATGTTTCACCTACATACATCTCTTTATTCTTAGTATCTAATGTCAAACCAGTTACAGATTTAGTTACTTTGATATTGCAAAGTGCTGAAATTGTAGCATCTTCTCTTGAAGTAACGATAACTGTTGCAGAACCTGCACTTTTTAAAGTTACCTTTCCGGTCTGATCTACTGTTAAAACAGAAGGATCGGTAGAACGCCAAATGACTTCCTGATCCTCTGCATCTGCTGGAGTAATCGTTGCATAAAGCCGAAACCATCCCGTTGCTAAAGGTACAGTGACATTTGTTTCTGAGATAGTAATTCCACTGATCTTCTTATGTACTTTAATTAAACAGGAACCTACAATTGCATTATCTTTATTAAATGCAGAAATCGTTACTGTTCCTCCAGCCACTGCCTGAACTGTAGCAGAAAGATTTCCTGCTTCAGCTACTTTTACAATAGATTCATCGGAAGAAACCCAAGTTAAATTAGCATTACTATTCTTTGGATCAGTGGTTGCATTGATTGTTAAATAATCTCCAACTCCAAGAGCTGCTGAACTTGGATCTAATGTGATTTTTGTTACTGTTTGTTTTACACGAATCTCACATTTTGCTTGCTTTTTAACTCCATTGATAATCTGTGTTGCTGTAATCACACAGTCTCCGACTTTCACACCTGTTACTAAACCATCCTCATCTACTGTCGCAACCGTTTCATCTGATGAAGTCCATTCCACTGGTGCATATGGATTGGAAGCATTTAAGATTAACTGTAATGTACCTGCTACATAGATCGTTGCAGCGGTATGATTTAAAGAAACATCGTCGATAACTGTAACTTCTATTTCTTTATCTTCTCCTAAAAATCCCTCATCTGGTACTGCAGTTTCTCCTGGGAAAAGATCCCCTGTATAAACTATTTGAACCGTTTCATTTCCTTCTGACAAAGCAGTAATAACTCCAGTTGTTCTTGTAACTTCAATAATATTACTGCTTCCTCCATTTACTGCAAAATTAAATACTTTCATGCTTTCTGGAAGATTGGAGTTTCCTAAAATATCATAAATATCTCCTACATTCATATAAACATGATCTAACTTCATAAAAATTGGCACTATAATCTTATAGGTAAGAAATGCCTGATTCGTATTCTTTTTATCAAACAGGTCAGAAGGGTGAGCAGTTAAATAATAAATTCCCGCCTTTACATCAGATAGAGTAATTGCTCCACTGTGACTACTAATGTCCACCTTGGCATATTTATTGTTAGAAAGACTTAATTTGTTACTGTCGTTTATATTGTCACGATATAATGTCCATTCCAAATTTTCTGCACTCTTTGCATTACTTTCTAATGTAAATGTTTTGCTTTTTACGGTTATTGTATTATTTGTTCTCATAGTTTGACTGCCACCTACTAATCTTGCTGTAGGAACAACAATAACACGAATCGTAATAGAATCTTTGACCGATTGATTTCCCGTTCCAGAGCCGCTAGTATTTGTCTCTGCTGTAATCTCAGCATAACCTGCTCCCTGTGCTGTTATGACACCAAATTCATCTACTGTTGCTACTTGTTCATTCGAAGTAGTCCATGTTAAGTTTGGTACTACATCTAAAAGATTTTTTCCGCTAACTGTGCCATCTGGATTTTTTCCCTCTGCTACAGAATCATATTTTACGCCTTCCTTATAAGCTACATAATCCAAACGTGCTAAATAGTGACTATACTTAGAAAGAGCAGTTCCTGTTGCAGTTGTTGTAGTAGCTTCTGGTCCTGCAAGCTGTAAAACATAACTTTTTGTTTCGTCTTTTTCATTCGCTAACAGTCCCTTTCTCATACCCAGACGTTCTATATACCCTGTGCCATCATCTCCCTCTGACACATTTGGAACTTTAACATCAAATACTGGATTTTCACATGTTTCTGTATTAGTTACATTAGCTAATCTCAGTTGAACATGAATCTGACAGTCTACTGTGTAAAGTCCTTCCGCAGTTATAATATTAGCTCTGATTGCGGTATATCCCGGTCCTACTGCATTAATCTTAATAAATTGATTTTTAAGAGGGCTTGCAGTACTGTTGGTATCCTCCTGAAGATGAATTACTGTTTCATCATAAGGTAACCATTCAATTGTAGTACCAATTGGTATCGGTTCTCCTGTACTTGTTGCGATAGAAAGTTTCAGATCCCCGCCTGTATAATCTACAATTGTACCACTTACAGGTCGACCATTTTGATTTCTAATAATAAATCGATCTGTTACTTGGGGTGTCGGAGTAACAGTAGTAGTAGGATCCGCAGCATAAACTGTTTTTAAGTCCGACTTTGTTTCCTGTACTACTTCCCAATCCATATCTAATTCCGTGGATTCCGATAACCCATCACCGATTGACCACAGATTGGAAATAATCAGCGAAAACGCTAATAAAACCGCTATGCCTCCTTGCAAGATTCTTTTCATATAATCGCCTCCATAGAATCATTCCTTTTTTTGTATTTCGTTTCCTATATTCCCACTCGTTTCCGGTGTATCATTAGTATAATACGGCTTTTTGACACTTCTGTGTCATTCAAAAAAATTCTTTTATTCAGATGAAAAAGCCACTTTCCTGCCATTTTTAGAAAGCGGCCTTTTGTATCAAATATCCTATTCTGCCCAATTATGGTAATAATTTTGAACATCATCATCATCATCTAATAAATCAAATGTTCTTTGAATCATTTTAATATCATCCTCTTTTGTAAGTTCTACCCATGTCTGTGGTATCATTGTGACTTCTGCCTCTATCATTGGAATATTTTTATTCTCTAATGTTTCTCGTACAATAGAAAATTCTTCTGGATTAGTTAAAATTTCATAACTGTCCTCTTCTTCTGAAAAATCTTCTGCACCTGCATCTAATGCTAACATCATTAATTCATCAGCATCTATACTACATTCTTCTTTATCAATAATAATTTGACCTTTTTTATCAAACATAAAAGAAACACAACCCTGTGTTCCAACATTTCCATTTCCTTTTGTAAAAGCATTTCTAACATTGGCAGCAGTCCGGTTTTTATTATCTGTCAATGCTTCTACAATAATTGCTGTTCCACTCGGTCCATATCCTTCATAGGTTACAAATTCATAATTTACATTATTTCCTTCTCCAGCCGCTTTCTTAATACTGCGATCAATCGTATCATTTGGCATATTATTTGCTTTTGCTTTTGCAACTATATCCTTTAATTTACTATTATTGTTTGGATCTGGTCCACCTTCTTTTACTGCAACCGCAATTTCACGCCCTAATCTAGTAAAAATTTTTCCTTTTGCTGCATCATTTTTTTCTTTTTTATGTTTAATATTAGCAAACTTTGAATGTCCTGACATTTCTTTTCTCCTTCTGTTTTATGATCTTCTAACCAAGCAAACGTTTGAGCTTATCCATTACTAATGTTGTTTCTTCTGTATTTCGAATTGCACAAAGAATTGTATCATCTCCAGCAATACAGCCTACCATACCATCAATATGCAAAGCGTCTAAAGCAGCAGCTACTGCCATTGCCATACCGGAAACGGTTTTTACTACCATAATATTTTGTGCCTGATCCATAGAAAGAAATCCATCTTTTAAAACTCTTACATACTTTTCTGTAAATTCTGTTTCTTTTGTATTTAGTACAATATACTTTTGCTTTCCTCGTTCTGCTGTTACTTTAGTCAACTTTAATTCCCTAATATCCCTTGAAATTGTTGCCTGTGTAACATGGTATCCTGCTTCTAATAATCGCTGTGCCAATTCCTCCTGTGTTTCAATCTCATATTTCGTAATCAGTTCTATAATTTTACTCTGTCTGCCAACCTTCATCTTTCCCCCTGTCTTTTTCATAACTTTTAACCACCAATTTTAGTCCTTAAAATATTAAAAAAATTCTTTTCTTTTAGCCGAATCAGCTTTGTTGTATATTCCGCCCGTTCTATAAAAATAGTATCATCCGCTCTTAGATGGATAGGCGTAATTCCATCTATAGTAAGAATTGCTTCTTCCTGTTGTGTTTTTTTGCTTTGGCGAATTCGAATTTCAACTTTATCTTTAGAAGATACTACAATACTTCTTGTATTTAACGTATGGGGGCAGATTGGAGTAATGACAATTAACTGTGCTTTTGGTACTACAACAGGTCCTCCTGCAGAAAGATTATATCCAGTTGAACCTGTGGGCGTTGATATAATCACTCCATCCCCTCGATAATCATTGATCAATGCACCATCCACATATATTCCAACTGTAATTAATCTAGAAAATCCACTTCTTGTAATTACTGCATCATTGAGTGCATAAAACTGATTTGAAAATAGTTTTTCTTTTTCTCTTAAAATTTGAACGGAAAGCATCATTCGTTCATCTATTTCATATTGTTCAGAAAATAGTGCCTGAAATGTTTTATCTACCTCCGAAAGTTCGGTTTCTGCTAAAAATCCAAGGGTTCCCATGTTAATTCCGATAATTGGTATTCCCGTCTGTAGAAGATCTTTTGCCGCCTGCAAAATTGTACCATCTCCCCCTAACACAACCGCAGCTTCGATATTTTTTGGTAATACAGAAACATCTGTATAATATCCTTCTTTTCCTGTTTTCCAAGGGGCAAATGTCACTTGCTTTCCCTGCTCATGCAAATATGTTGCAATTTGTTCTCCTATCTGATATGCTGCTTCTTTTGATTGATTTGCAATAATGCAGAATCGCTCCATTCTTCCCTCCCCATTTATGTATTAATAATACCACATAATGTATAATATAACAAGCACTTTCTTTTAATGAAGTGTCTGAAATGCTGTTTCTACTGTACTTTCCACCAGATTCCAAACTCTTTCAATATGCTCTTGCTTAATTTGTTTTTTCAAATATAATAAATATTCAATATTTCCTCCTGAACCTTTTATGGGGGAAAAAGTCAAGTCGCAAAATTGAAATCCAGTTTGTATAGCGGATAATAGAACCTGTTCTATCACTTCTTTATGAATGGCACTTTCACGTACAATACCTTTTTTCCCAACTCTTTCTTTTCCTGCTTCAAATTGAGGTTTTACAAGACAGACCAAACTCGCCCCTTCTTCCATTAAAGAAAAAACGGGCGCAAATACCTTTGTCAAAGAAATAAAAGAAACATCAATGGAAACAAATTGTGCCATCTGTCCAATCTGTTTTGGTGTCACATAACGGATATTAGTCTGTTCCATTGAAATAACTCGTTCATCTTTCTTTAATTTAGGCACCAACTGATTTGTCCCAACATCAATAGCAACCACTTTTTTTGCTTTATGAGAAAGCATACAATCTGTAAATCCTCCTGTGGATGCTCCTATATCTATGCAAAATAAACCATCTAAGGAAATTTGAAATGTTTCTAATGCCTTTTCTAACTTTAATCCACCACGGCTCACATAGGTAAGAGGTTCTTTTTGTAATTCAATAGAAACATTTTCTTCAAATAGACTTCCTGCCTTTTTATCCTGTCTTTCTCCATTAACAAATACAAGTCCATCTAAAATTGCTGCTTTTGCTTTTTGTCTGGACTCCACTAAATTTCTTTTTACTAATAAAACATCTAAACGTTCTTTTTTATTCTGATCCATACTTAATTTCCTAATTTAGTAATTTGTTGATAGACTTGTTGAATAGAGCTTACCATTTGATCTGGTGTCAAACCACATTTCTTTTTTAATTGTTCTACATCTCCATGCTCTAAAAACGTATCTGGTATACTAAAAGATAAAAATTTTGGCTTTACTATTCTCTCTTTTTCTAAAAATGCAGCTACTTGCTCTCCATAACCACCACGGGTAACATTTTCTTCTACAGTTGCCAGTATCTTTGTTCGATAAGCAAAAGATTGGATTGTTTCTTGATCAAAAGGAGAAACAAAACGAACATTAATTACTCCTACTAAATATCCTGCCTGTTCTAATTTTTTTCCAACTGTAAATGCGGTTTCTACCATACTTCCAACTGCAAACAGACAGATATCTAACTCTTTTGAAGAAGTTTCAAAAATCACTTCTGACTTTCCATAAATTAACTTTCCTAGTTTTTCTGGTCTCTCATAAGCACTACCTCTTGGATAGCGAATTGCAACTGGCTTGTCCAATGTCATGGCAAATTCAAGCATATCTTTTAATTCTTTTCCACTTCCTGGAGCCATCACAGTCAGACCTGGAATATGGCAAAGATAGGATAGATCAAAAATTCCCTGATGAGTTTCTCCATCATTTCCCACAATACCTGCCCTATCAATAGCAAAAATAACCTTTAGGCCTCCAATACAGACATCATGTAAAATCTGATCATAAGCTCTTTGTAAAAAGGTAGAATAAATAGCAACTATCGGATGAAATCCTCCTGCCGCTAATCCTGCTGCAAATGTAACCGCATGTTCCTCCGCAATTCCAACATCAAAACAACGCTTTGGATATCTTGCCACCACTCGATTTAATCCTGTTCCCGCTGGCATTGCTGCTGTAATAGCAACAAGTTTAGAATCTTTTCGAAACCACTCCATCATCGTTTCAGAAAAAATTTCTGTAAATGTTCTTTTCTTTTGACCTAATGTATTTCCTGTCTTTAAATCAAATGGCTCTACTCCATGATATTTGCAAGGATCTAATTCTGCTTTTTCATATCCCTTTCCCTTCTTTGTAATTACATGAATAATTACTGGACCTTTTACTTTAGAAGCGGATTCAAAAGCAGTTAACATCTGAGAAATATTATGACCATCAACTGGTCCAATATAGGTCAGTCCCATATCCTCAAATAACATTCCTGGAATAAATAAATGCTTAATCGATTCTTTTGATTTCTTCAATTTATTTAAAATAATCTCGCCAATGCCAGGAAGCCTTTTCAAAAATCGTTCTAATCCACCTTTAAAACCTGTATAGGCAACATTTGTTCGAACTTTTCCAAGATAGCTTGCCATCCCTCCTACATTTTCTGCAATTGACATATTATTATCATTCAATATAATCATTAAATTTGTCTTCATTCGACTGATATTATTTAAAGCTTCAAATGCCATTCCCCCAGATAAAGCTCCATCTCCAATCACTGCAACAACTTTTCTTTTTTCTCCTGCTAAATCTCTTGCTTTTGCTAATCCATTTGCAACTGAAATAGAAGTAGAACTATGTCCTGTATCAAACGCATCACAGTTACTTTCTTTTCGTTTGGGAAATCCACTCATGCCATGATATTGTCTAAGTGTCTGAAAATTATCCTTTCGTCCTGTTAAAATCTTATGCACATAGGATTGGTGTCCAACATCCCAGACTAATTTATCGTTTGGGAAATCCATCCATAGATGAAGTGCCATTGTCAACTCTACCACTCCAAGATTAGACGCTAAATGTCCACCTGTTTGGCTAACATTGATTACCAAAAATCGACGGATTTCCATAGCAAGTGCTTCATACTCTTTTTTTGACAACTTTTTAATATCATTTGGTTGATTTACTCGATCCAGTATTCCAGACAAAATATCCTCCAATCTGTCGCAGGGAAACGACATCTCTTACGATCTCTGTGATTATTTTTCCCTGGTAATTAATTCTAATACAAGTTGACGGAAGAAATCTGTCTTTGGATCTCTAAATTTTCCAAAGTTTTTATCATAAATCTGAACTGCTAATTCGGATTGTTTTATTACCTCTTCTTTCGCCGCCTCTAAACCACAGAGGGATACAAAAGTAGTTTTTTGATTCTTTTCATCACTATGAATTGGTTTCCCAAGTAGTTTTATATCTCCACAAACATCTAAAATGTCATCTCGAATTTGAAATGCCATTCCTAAATGTTTGGCAAATTCTAAAAAAAGATTCTGTTCTGTCTTTGTTCCTCCTGCTAAAATTGCTCCACAACAGACAGCACTTTCTAATAATGCACCTGTTTTTAGTTGATACATCCACAATAGTTCTTCTTTATCTGATAAAATTCCATTATTTATAACATCTACAGTCTGTCCTCCAACCATTCCATAAATTCCAGAACATCTAGAAAGAATCTGTAAACTTTGAATGACTCTTGGATAAAAACACTCCTCCGTTATATCAAACGCTTTCATTGCAGTTTCATAAGCTAAATTTAACAGTCCATCTCCGGCAAGAATTCCTACTGCTTCTCCATAAACAGTATGTGTAGTCTTTTTCCCTCTCCGATATTCATCATTATCCATTGCAGGCAAGTCGTCATGAACTAAGGAATATGTATGTATCATTTCGATTGCAGCAAGAAATGGAGTGAGTAAAGTACGATTTACATTATCCTGTCGTATTTCAGATAAAAGCATAAACACTTCTGACATTAATAAAGGTCGTAGTCGTTTTCCTCCCGCTTTTATACTATAATTCATTGCTTCTAATAAAATTTTTTGTCTTCCTTGTTCTATTGGCAAAAACTCAAAAATTTCTTTTTCTATTCCAATTTGTCTTTCTTTTAACTCCTGTAAAAATTCCATCCGATGACCATCACTTTCTGAAACGCACAAATATCCCTGGCTTAAATTTATCCAGGGATAACCCTTAACTTGTACCTGTTTTATTCTATATTATCTTTGCCAAAATTCCATTGATAAATCCAGCAGAAGAATCTCCTCCATAGATTTTAGCTAGTTCTACTGCCTCATTAATTGCTACTTTTACTGGAATTTCTTCATCGTATCGAATCTCATATACAGCAAGCCGCAGTAAGTTTAAGTCTACTTTTCCCATTCGATTTAGTTTCCACCCACTTGTCGCTTGTGTCAAAATACTATCAATCTCTCCTAACTTTTGTTCTATTTTCTGATAGCGCGTCTTAATATAGTCCAAATCTTCCTGAACAGGTTCGGCCTTCTTTTTTGTTGTAAGTGTTTCCTTGCTTTCTTCTGTGGATAGTTCTTCTATTCTTAAAAAATAGCAATCGATCTGCTCTTCCATTTCTTCTGGCTCATAAAATTCTCGTTGAAATAATAACTTAAATATGTGTTCTCTGATTTCCCTTCTGGTCATATGAATTATCCTCTTTTTGTTAAACCACTTATTTTGCAGTCGTTGTTTCAATCCACTCGCGGCAGTTAAGAGCAAGACAATTATGTAGATTGCTTCATGACAGTAGGGGATACCGCTTTCGCTCCGCCCGCTACTGCCGTTACAATTATTCCTAGCATTCCTTCCCTACCTAAGAGGAAAGGGAATCCTTTCTGTTAATTGTTAAACTACCCTTTTTCATATTATCTAACAAGCTCTGGTTCTACACCAACAATTTTAATATTGACTTCTTGCACGGTTAGCCCTGTCATATTCTCAATCGAACTCTTTACTCTCTCTTGTACTGCATGAGAAGTTTTTGGAATACTATAACCATACTTCATTACAACAGAGAGTTCTACATTTACACTTCCTGCAACTACTTCAATTCGAACCCCTTTTGAAAGATTTTTCATTCCTAACTTTCCGACAATCTCTTTGGTTAAATTGCCCTGCATACTTGCTACACCTTCAATTTCTGTTGCTGCAAGTCCAGCAATAGTCGCAACTACATCATCTGCAATCTTGACTTCTCCGATCTTTCCTAAATCTGATTTTTCCTGTACACTATCCCTTTTCATTGTTTCCTCCGTTTCGAATGATTTGCTGTATGATTTAGCTAAAGTATCGCCAGAACAACAAATTCTATACGCTTACTTGATTAGTATATAGTATATCACAAATAAAAAGATTTGTACAACCTTTAATTTTTCACTTTTACAATAAACAAAGGATGCCCTTTTATTGATTTTTAGGACACCCTCTAATATTTTTATTCCTCTACAATAACAGATGTGATCACAATATCTTCTGCTTTTGCACCTGTTTTACGTATAACAATATCTTCAATTTGAGCAATTTGTTGTTCTGTAATTTCAGGGGAATTTACAACTACATCTACACTACCATCGACAATATTAACAACTGCTCCCTCAAAACCCTTTGCTTCAAGTAATAACTCTGCTGCATTTTCTTTTTCTGCATTTGCAGTCATTGCTATTACTTCATCAATAGCAGCCTGTTTTTGGTCATCATTTACACTCTCATCTGCAATTAAATCCATCAGAATTTCTTTTTGTTTTGCACGATTTTGTTCTCTTGTCAATTTTGCAGTAGAAAAAAATCCAGTTTCTAAAGTAGTGCTTGCAAGTACTGCCTCTCCTGGAGTACTCGTTTCTTTACTTCCATCATTTTTAACATCTGTATCGTTGGAAGCACTTAATGTTGTATCTTTAGAAGAATCTGTTTCATCTGCTGTTTTATTATCATTCATTGGTAAAAGTAATTCTCCATTATCTCCTACTCGAATTTCTGTATTTTCTTTTGCAAGTAATTCATCTTCATCCGAAATATCTGCAAATTCATTTTCATTTTTTACAGCGGCAGACAGTGGATCTTCTTCATTTCCTTGTTTAGAAGCATCGGTTACAAGGTTATTATCTAATGCAGCTGTCAACTTGGAATCTACATCATTGTCTGCCTTTTCTCTTGTAAAATTCAGATATCCGGCTACTGCAATCATAATTGCTAATGCAGAGATGATAATTTGATTTTTTTTAAATACATTCTTCATATTATGTAACCTCCAGCCGTCTTGATCATTAAGCTATCTTCTTGTCAATTTTGAACCATCGGAAGTACTTTTATTTTATGTGCTTCAACTCCAAAAAGTGCCTGAACTGCTGCCGTAATATTGGCAGCTACTTTTCCGTCTGCTCCTCCTTCAGCGATTACTAAAACCCCCTCCACTTTGGCGGCTACTTCCTTGGTTACAAACGGGGTTCCTGCACTACTACTTCCTCCAGAAAGCACAGTTTCCTCCTCACTTTTTGCCGAACTCGACATTCTAGTTCCTCCACTTTGATCCGTTTCATTTAATGTTTCTTGTGTATATGGTTTATCCTTTAATACAACTAGCTCCTTTGACTCTTTTTCCGTTATCATTACTTCTACATGTCCTACACCCTCTACTTTAGAAAGTACCTCTGTTAATCGTTTTTCATATTCAGAAAGACCCCTGTTTTTTCCTTCCTCCACTGTTACCTCTTTTGTTGTTTCATCCTTAGAATCCTTTTGTCCTTTTTGTCCCGAAGCAGCTTCGGATAAAGATAAAAAAATCAATATGACTCCGGCAAATAAAAGGATTAGAAGTCTTGGAAGTCCAATCTCTTTTAAAGAAAGTTTCTTCTTATCCATTGCCGTCCTCCTGTATAGTAATATGTATATGTTGTGCATCTAAATTATAGAAGTCTGCGAGTAGATTTTTCGTACTCAATGCCAATGGTGAAAGTTCTAGGGCACTACTTTTTTCTTTCTTTTTTTCTCCAATTTCAACTACAATCTTATCAATAGCTACTTTTTTTTCTTCCTTTGTTTTTTCAAAATCCTTTTGATATGCCGCAATAACTTGTAAAGATTTTAATGCACCATAATTTGCTTTTGAAAGACTGTCCTCAAATTCTGCATCCATTGAAAGTATTGTCAAGCCCTTTTGATTTAATAGTCGCTCCGTTTGCTTTTTCAAAGCTTCTTTATATTCCTCTAAAATGATTGAATTTCGAGTATCCTGTGCTCCAATTAAAGCTTCACTATTATCTTCTACTTCAAATAAATAGTCATAAGACTCTAATAAGTACCAAAATCCTTGGTCTTTTCCTGAAACAGAAAGTAGCGGCTTTACAATTAAAAGAATTAGGATCATTCCAGTTACAAATCCTGCATACTTACGATAACTTGTTTTTTCAATTAACTGAAATAATACTGTCACAGTGATAATAAAAATTAAAATATTTCTCATCCACTGATAAATAATCTCCATCTAGTCACCGTCCTTTCTAAGTACAAGAAATCACAATAGATAATAAAAATAAAGACATACCAGTAAATACAGTTTTTAAAAGAAATTGTGAAGCTTTTGCAAAAGATTCTAAACATGCTACTACTCTTCTATCCGCAATCGGTTGAATGACTGCCCCTCCTGCTTTATATAACAACACTCCTGCCCCAATTTTTAAAACTGGCAAAAAGCAAAGGATACAAATAGCAATCACTCCTGCTGCTCCAATAGCATTTCTTAATAATGTTCCTGTACTTAGTACTGTTTCTGTAACACCTCCTAGTAATCCCCCGATTCCCGGAATTACTGAGATCCATTTCATCATTGCTGTATTTTTTACATGATCCAAAGCTGGTGCTAACATACTTTGAATTGCGCCAATTCCTACTACTACAGTCAGCAATGTCTTTAAAATCCAGCTTATTATAGTCGATAAAAGATCTGCAAATTTGGAAAGAGTATTATCATTTGTCAAATGATTTGCCATCATTGCCATCATATACAGATGAATGATAGGTAATACAATCCGAAGTAGTATTGCATCTACGATTGTAATTAATACTAAAACAGTCTGGTAAACTACTGCAGAAGTTCCTGCCCCCGTACTAAATGCTACAGAAACAGAATAGACAGGAATCATAACTTTCATAAATTCTAAAAGTTGTTCCATTGTTGTTCCAGCAATTTTTGCAACTGTCATATAAGCAGCAGTTAAAATTCCATATAAAAGAAGATAAGTTACAAAAAATCCTGTTTCGGATGCCTGACTGTTGCGAAATGTATAGGAAAAGTTAGTAAAAAGTGCAGATAAAATGGCTACAGCCAGAATTTTTCTAAAAATATCTGTTGTATCCTGAACCTGAGACGTTGCTGACTTTTTTACTGCTTGCCAGATTGAAGAAAAGGAAATCGGCTGTTTTCCAGAAAGAACATCTGTAATATAATCTCCAAAGTCAAAACTTTGTCCACCACTTTGATCTAATACCTCTTGAATCTTCCTATAATCTAATTCTTCCATCATAGAACCTGTACTACTTTCAAAGGAAGCTGAAAAACAGGGTAAAAAAGGTTCATAGTAAATAAAAATTAAAACAAAAATGAAAACTCTCATTTATTTGTTCCTTCCAAATATATTTATCGAAAGAGCCTTCCTACAGTATCAAGTAGTGCCATTAAAATAGGCAGACTAACTGCTAAAATAGATAGCTTTCCAACAAATTCAATCTGACCGGCAATTGCTCCATATCCAGCATCCCTGCAAAGATTTGCAGAAAATTCAGAAACATAAGTAATTCCAATAATTTTAAGTAAAATTTGTATGTATTCTTTATTTACTCCGATTTCTTCTTGAATTCGATTAAAAACAGCTAAAATCGAACTTAACTTTCCAACTCCAAATGTAAAAATTAAAATACCTGCTACTATACTAATAAATAGTCCATATTCTGTTTTTCCGTTTCGAAACAGCATAGCTGCAAATACTGCTGCAATCCCAATTAGTGCAATTTTAATCATCCACTTTTTCTCCTCTCTAACCTTAATGTATTATAGAGAAAAAAGGTTCTGAATCGTCTGAAATAGTTCTGCAATATAGGGGAGAATCCAAAACAATACCAAAATCAATCCGGCCAAACTAGCTAAAAATGCCTGATCTTCTCTTCCGGAATGTTTTAAGACTTGGTTGAGTACGGAAACTAAAATACCGACTGCTGCTATTTTAAAAATTAAATTAATTGTCATGCCATTCCTCCGGTTTATAAAATAATAATAACCAAAAATATTCCGGTCAAAACCCCAAGGCTTTTATACAGCCGTTTTTTTTCCTTTCCAACAGTTTCTAATTCTTTTAGAGTTTGCTCAACCTGTGTCAAGAATAGATCGATTGTAGCAAGCTGCATTTCCTTATCTAAATATCCTAATGATTCTCCTAATTGATGTAAAAACAGTTTGTCCTGTTTTGTTAAAGAGGTTACACTTAATTTTTCTTCACACGTACTCCAGATTTGTAGCATACTTTCTCCACTGCGTTCTGAAAGCTTTTTAGAAATTTCGAACAAAAATGGTTGTAGTCTTCCATCATGCCGTTTTGCTATATGCTCTACTGCCTCTGGCAGTGCAGTCATAGCATATCGAATTTCTCCTCGTAACTGAAGTGCCATTGTCTTTAAAGAATTCAAATCCTCCTGCCTGTGTTCAAACTCTTTTGCGTATAAAAAACCAATCCCACTTGTAGAACAAAAAATCAATATACATCCTACTAATTTCATAATAAACATATTACACCTTCCAATCTGCCGCTATACAGCAAATAATTACTGTGTTAGGTTTTATCGGAATATAATAAACTCCCCCTTTCGTCAAAAATCTCTTCTACACGTCCTACATAATCTCGATTACTTAATATAATATAGCGTTCAAATAATTTATATTTAACTAAATCTCCCAAAAAGGGCTTTCCTTTAACCTCTTCCATATTTCTTCCATGTACAGTTGCAAGTAGTCTACATCCACAATTTGCAGCATAGTGAATTGCTTCTACATCCTCTGCTAAACCAATTTCATCTACTGCAATTACTTGTGGAGTCATAGAACGTATCATTAACATCATTCCCTGTGCTTTTGGACAGCAATCTAGCACATCTGTACGAATCCCTAAATCATTTTGCGGTCGTCCCATATAACATGCACCTATTTCAGAACGCTCGTCTACCACTGCTACCTGCATCCCTTCATATCGTTTTCCACAAAATACAACCCCATTGGAAAGTTGACGTATCATATCTCTTAACAGGGTTGTCTTTCCACATCCCGGTGGAGAAATAATCAGCGTATGTGCCAATTCTTCCTGATTTAAAACAAAGGGAAGAACGTGATTTGCACACCCTTTCTTTTGGTGAGCCAAGCGAATATGAATAAAAGAAATATGCTTCATACTCTTAATTCTTCCCTCTTCCATAATTACTTTTCCTGCAATTCCAATCCGATGTCCTCCTGCTACTGTTAAAAACCCCTGTCTTACTTCCTCCTCAAAAGCATAGAGTGAATAGTTGCTGATATATTCCATTGTTTCCTTTAATTCTGCTGCTGTTATCATAAAGGCATTTGTTTCTTGTGTAGTTAGTCCATTCTTTTGATTTACAAAAAACTCTTTATTATCATAACATACCAACAAAGGAGAGTTTACTCTCAAACGAATTTCTTGTAACTTTTCATAATCAAAAGACAACCCTGAAAATAATGTTCTTAACTTTACAGAAAAAATTTTTAACAATTCCTCTTTCATCCATATCCCCATTTCTAAATTATATGCTTGTCTTGTTATTGCAATATATGATCTTGCTTTTAAAATA
Organism: uncultured Lachnospiraceae bacterium; assembly: GCA_947089905.1. Lineage (GTDB taxonomy): Bacteria > Bacillota > Clostridia > Lachnospirales > Lachnospiraceae > MGBC140009. The sequence continues at coordinate 144,524 of CAMUMG010000001.1, read as the reverse complement.
TGACCAACAAGAATTTGATTTCTGAATTTCTTGCATTTTTGTGTGATCCCATGTAAAATAAGTTCGATATCATTATTTAGGAGGACAGATTATGCAGTATGGTCTTATTGGAGAAAAACTCTCTCACAGTTATTCTAAAATAATCCATGAACAGATAGGAGAATATTCTTATGAACTTCATCCACTTAGCAAAGAAGAATTTTCAGACTTTATGCAGCGTAAAGAATTTCTTGGAATTAATGTAACAATTCCTTATAAAAAAGCAGTTATTCCATATCTTTCTTATATAGATGACAGAGCTAAGGCGATTGGAGCAGTGAATACTATTGTAAACCGAAATGGACAACTTTTTGGATATAATACAGATTATAATGGATTAGTTTATACGGTAGAAAAAAATCACATTCCGATTCGTGAAAAAAAAGTATTGGTTTTAGGCAATGGCGGTGCATCTATGGCAGTATCTGCCATGCTTTATGCACAGTCTGTTCGCGAAGTCTATACAGTAAAATATAAAAAAGAACCCAATGTTTTAACATATGAAGAAGCAAAAGAACTTCATTCTGATGCAGATGTTATTATTAATACCAGTCCTGTTGGTATGTATCCAAACACAGATGCTTCTCCGATTGATCTTACCCCATATCATTCTCTGTCTGCTGTATTTGATCTTATTTTTAATCCCTTGAAAACGAAATTTATTTTACAGGCAGAATCAATGGGTATTCCTGCTTTTAATGGACTTGAAATGCTTGTTGTACAAGCAAAGTATGCCGCTGAGTATTTTATGAATACTAAAATTTCAGACGAGATTATTGAACCAATTCTTAAAAAAGTAATTTCTAAATTAAATTAATAATTTTTTATAGAAAATAGAAAAAAGAGATGTTACAAGATTTTATCTGCAACATCTCTTTTTCTATTTTTCTGAAAAAGTTAAATTTAAAACTACTATCTCACTGTCACTTGCAACACGACATGGAGGTCCCCAAAATCCTGCTCCTGAAGTGACAACAATATTGGTATCTCCATCTTTTGAATAACCATAAGTATACTTTGCTGTCAGCTTTACAATCAGATTTCCCGGAAATACCTGCCCATTGTGAGTATGTCCACACATAAGCAAATCAACTTCTGCTTGTTTTGCTTCCTCTTCTGCTTGCGGCTGGTGATCGAGTAAAAGAACAGGAAGAGTATTTGACTGCCCTATAATTTCTGATATACTATCACGGACTGTCGTTTTATTTCCCAATGGTCTTCGATCTTTTCTGCCTGCAATAATAAAAGAATTTGCTATTGTTACTGCTTCATCCTCTAACAGATGAATATTTGACTGTTCTAAAAATGTAGCTATCTTTTCATGCCCTAAATTTCCTTCTCCCTGAAAAAGTCCATCAATATCATGATTTCCAAGACACGCATAAACCCCATAAACAGATTCTAATTTAGAAAATAATTCTGCTGTCTCTTTTGGATTTTTGAGTGCTTCATAATCATTATCAAAAATATCCCCTGCAATACAAATTACATCTGCCTGTAGAGAATTGATTTCTGTAACCAGTTGTTTTACGAAATTTTTATCTAACATAGATCCTAAATGAAGATCCGAAATTAATATCACTTTCAGTTCTGAAAGAGGACTGTTTGCTTTTAGGGAAATAGAATATTCTTTTACTTTCAGATCTCTTGCGTGATATAGACCATATCCTGTTACTAATATTGCTAATCCTAAAGTAATTCCAGCTAAAATTTTTTTCCAGCCTTCCATTGTATTGTTTCTTTTCTTAATTTTCCAAACTATCAGTTTACTAATTCCCCAAATACATTCAAAACTTAGACAAAATAAAAACAGATATAAAAAAGCTGCCATACAAATAAAACCAAAATTTCGTATTCCTTTCATTGTCCCTATTCCACGTATAAGAACTGAACCGATAATTGGAGTAAGAAAAATAATATAACCTATTTTTTCTAATCGCTTTCCCAGTTTCCCTATTTTAGGAAACAAAATGTTTATAAGAGAGATTGTTCTTGTTCCTGTATAAAAAGCGACTGCGATTATAAAAACAAACATAATAATCCACATTTTAATCTCCATTCTAGGGCATACACCCTAGCACAAATAGTGCTTTTTACTTATTTAGTTGTTAGAAAAGGGACTGCCACAGGATCGATGTCAAAAACCATACTGTAAAATATGATTTTTGACATCGATCCTGCGGCAGTCTCTCAATTTTACCATAATTTAATAAAAATATTATACTCGCTTCATATACTCTCCAGTTCTGGTATCAATTTGAATCTTTTCTCCTTGATTTACAAATAATGGAACATATACTAAAGCACCTGTTTCTACAGTTGCCGGCTTCGTTGCCCCCTGTGCAGTATCTCCTTTAAAGCCTGGTTCTGTATCTGTAATTTCTAATTCTACAAATAGTGGTGGTTCAATTGCAAAAACTTGCCCCTGATGAGAAAGCATTTTTACCATTTCATTTTCTTTTACAAATTTTAAAGAATCTCCGACCTGATCTGGAGTCATAGCAATTTGATCAAATGTTTCTGTATTCATAAAATGGAATAAATCACCATCCGAGTATAAATACTGCATATCACTTCTTTCAATATGAGCCTGTGGATACTTTTCTGTTGGACGGAATGTTTTCTCTACTACACCTCCATTTTTAATATCCTTTAATTTTGTACGAACAAATGCAGCACCTTTTCCTGGCTTTACATGCTGAAATTCAATAACTTGATAAACTACATTATCAATTTCAAGTGTAAGTCCATTTCTAAAATCACCTGCAGAAACCATAAAAAATCCTCCTTAGAATAAACTAAACAATAGTTTATATGATATAGTCAAAATTTTCAACTATTTTTTTTATTTTCTTTTTTATATTTCAATTAATTCTTTCTTAGAATGAGCAAAGTTTTCACAGCCACCTTCTGTCACTACTACAAGATCTTCAATACGAACGCCACCAAAATCTTTAATATAAATTCCTGGCTCTACTGTCATTGTCATTCCAGTCGTTACTATTCGTTCTTCCGCCATAGAAGCTCTTGGCATTTCATGAATGAATAATCCTACACTATGTCCCAATCCATGCCCAAAACAATCCCCATATCCTGCTTCAGAAATGATATCTCTTGCAATTTTATCAATTTCTTTTCCCTTCATTCCAGCTTTGATCTGAGAAAGAACTGCAAGTTGTGCTTTTAAAACAATCGAATAGATCTCCTTTTGTTTTTGACTGGCAGTTCCGACAACGATTGTTCTTGTCATATCGGAACAGTATCCATTATAAATACAGCCAAAATCCATTGTTACAAAATCACCTTGTTCTATTTTCTTTTTGGATGGCACAGCATGAGGGAGTGATGAATTAACTCCAGACGCTACAATAGAAGAAAAGGAAAGTGCCTCTGCCCCTTTTAACTTCATTGTATATTCTAGCCTTGCCGCAACCTCAAGTTCAGTAACACCTGGATGAATAAAGTCTAAAATTTCAGAAAATGCTAAATCTCCAATATGTTCTGCCATTTTAATATTTTCCAGTTCCTCTAAAGTTTTTATCATACGCAGTTCTTCTAGTTCACTTCCAATAGAAACGAGATCTATCCCCTTTAATTCCTTTTGGTATCTTTCATAACTAGAATATATCATTTCATCTGCCTCAAACAAAAGTATATGAATACCATCCTTTTTTGCCAATTCAGCTACTATCTTAGCATAGCCATTTCTTCCAACATCGATTGCCTGAAATTCTTTTGCCTGATCTTGAACCTGATAAATATATCGAAAGTCTGTGAGTATTGCTTTGGTCTTATCTGATAAATATACAATACCAGTATCTCCTGTATAACCAGTGATATACCTCATATTATAGCGATTTAAAATTAGAACTGCATCTGCTCCTTTTTCTTTTACAATATTTAACGCTCTTTCATAAATTTTCATGTTTACCCTCATTTCTATTATTTTTTATATAATTGTTCTATTTTTTGAATAATCTCATAAAAAGATTTATGATCTGCAAGAATGGTTTCATCTGCTACTGCTTCATATTTTGGAATTCTTTCTTCTAATAATGTATCGATCCTTTCTTCTTTATCTGCTTGATTAAGAAGTGGTCTTGTAGTATCTTCAGAAAGTCTTGTCAATGTAGTTTCTCGATTGGTCTTTAAATAAAAAATTTTGCCTATCTTTTTTAATAAAATAGTATTTTCTTCTCGAAGTGGAAGACCTCCCCCTGTTGCAATTACTGTTTTTGTTACCGTATCACTGAGTCTTTTTAAGAGAGCAGTTTCCATTTCACGAAACTTTTCCTCTCCCTCTTTTTCAAAAATCGTTGAAATAGACGCTCCATACTCAGTTTCAATCATCTGATCGGTATCTATAAAATGATATCCCCATTCTTTAGAAAGTCTTGTTCCAACACTCGTTTTTCCAGAACCCATAAATCCAATCAAAATAATATTTTTTTTCCCTTCTTCACTCATTTTCAAATACCTCCTTTATTTTGTGGCTTTGAGGAATTTCTTATAGACTTTTTGTAGAAGTACAACACAATTTTTTCCAAATAACGTTTCAAAACAATTTGGATCTCCTCTTTTTTATTAATTGGTTTCACTAAAATAGAGTAAATCCCTGCACGATTTGCACCATAAATATCTGTAAAAATTTGATCTCCAATAAAAATAGTTGTTTTCTTTGTGCTATTCATTCGTTTCATTGCTTTTAGATAACTGTCTGCCAATGGTTTTCTTGCCTGAAAGATATAGTCTACCTGAATTTTTTCATTAAATCTCTTAACTCGTTCTTCTTTATTATTAGAAAGCAGACAAATTCGAAACCCTAGTGCTTTTAGTTTTTTTAATAATTCTATAGCCGGCTCATTTGCATCTGCTCCGTGTTCTACTAATGTATTATCAATATCAAATAATAAGCCACGATATCCTAATTGATAAAACTTTTGAAAATCAATCTGATATGCAGATTTTACATATTCTTTTGGATAAAACTTTTGAAACATACTGCCTCATTTCTGTTTCTACTATTGGAAACTTTCAACTTACCATCTTTTATCTATTATACCGAAGCTTTATAAGATATTCAAGCACCTTACAGGAAAAACTTTTTTATTCGCACATTTTTTTTGTTTTATTATTAAAAATATATAATAAAGGACTTGCTTTTTTCGTAAAATCAACTATAATACAACTATCAGTAAGAATAAGGAGGTTAAGTATAAAGATGAATTGGTTTTCTTTAGAGGGCAAGATCGCATTAGTAACTGGTGCTTCTTATGGAATTGGTTTTGCTATTGCAAGTGCTTATGCTAGAGCAGGTGCAACCATCTGTTTTAATGATATTAATCAGGAATTAGTAGAGAAAGGACTTGCTGCCTATAAAGAAGCAGGTATCAAAGCATATGGCTATGTATGTGATGTAACAAATGAAACTCAGGTAAAGGAACTTATTGCACAAATTGAACGTGAAATCGGAGTTATTGATATTTTAGTAAACAACGCTGGAATTATCAAACGAATTCCAATGTGTGATATGAGTGCAGAGCAATTTCGCCAGGTAATTGATATCGATCTCAATGGTCCATTTATTATGTCTAAAGCAGTCATTCCTTCTATGATTAAAAAGGGACATGGAAAGATTATTAATATCTGTTCTATGATGAGCGAATTGGGACGTGAAACGGTTTCTGCCTATGCTGCTGCAAAAGGTGGATTAAAGATGTTGACCAAAAATATTGCCTCTGAGTATGGTGAATATAATATTCAATGTAATGGAATTGGTCCGGGATATATTGCAACTCCTCAGACTGCTCCACTTCGTCAAACTCAGCCAGATGGTTCAAAACATCCATTTGATCAATTTATTATTTCCAAAACTCCAGCAGCACGTTGGGGAACTCCTGAAGATCTACAAGGTCCAGCTATCTTTTTAGCATCCGACGCCTCTAACTTTGTCAATGGACATATCCTTTATGTAGACGGTGGTATCTTAGCTTATATCGGAAAACAGCCATAATAGGAAAGGAGCTGCCACATTAGAATCTGATTTCTTTCATGCGACAGCTCCTAACCTTAATTAAGTTAGTCTAATTATAGATTTCAATTTCATACTCTGCTTTAAATTCACTTTTTGCCTCTAATTGATTTCCCCATTCTCGTTGTGAAAGTTCCCCTGTAAAATCAGTCCGATCACATCTTCCATACCATGGTTCAATACAGATAAAAGGTGCTATTCCTTCTTCATTTTGTTTCGGTGACCAAATTCCAAAAAGTGGAGCATCAAAAGAAACCGAAAGATATTCCTTTTTATCTGGTGTACAAAGAGATACTTTCTGAGTTTGACCTTGTTCTACAATCAAGGCATCATTTTCAAAAAGAGAATCTTCTATTGCAAGAAATCCACTCTTTTGATCTATTTTATCGTCAGAAAGAAATAATGGTTTTGTCTGTGGTTGCAATAATCCATTTTTTGGATCAATCATAGAAAGCTCCAATTTTTTTATCCCATCTAACTTTAAAAAGTATTCCTTTCGTTCTTCTCCTCGCTCCTTCATTCCTATAGAAGTATCCTTTTTATAGATAGGACAACAAAATGCTGGATGTGCCCCAATTGAAAAATACATTTGCTCTGTCCCTAAATTTTTCACTTTCCATATTACTTGAATTTTTTTCTCTATCAAACGATATCCAATCTCTAACTCAAATTCAAAGGGATATTTTTCTTTTGTATCTTCATTTGAACAAAGCTGATACCAACATTCTAATGCCCCCTGTTTTACAAGAGTAAATTTCATATCTCTTGCAAATCCATGCTGATTCATTTGGTATGTTTTTTCATGATAGCGATATTGTTTTTCTTTTAAACTTCCTACAATCGGAAATAAAATAGGAGATCTTCTTCCCCAAAATTTTTTATCTCCCTCCCATAAATATTCCGTTCCCAAAGTATCCTGAATAGACCACAATTCTGCTCCCATTTCATTAATCTGTACCGTCAGAAAATCATTTTGAATTGTCTGTAACATTTTTATTTTCCTCCACCTTTACATTTCTTTTTCTATAAAGCTTTCTTTTTTTTCGGTCATTGTCTTTTTCCACTCTTTTATTTCTTCCAGCCGCTTTTTCAATCTTTCTTCCTCTCCTAATATCCCTGCCTGATAATAACTTTTTTCTTTTAATGAATCTGGAAGGCACTGTATTGCAGAGAGTTTTTCTTTCGTATCATGGGCATAAATATATCCTTTTCCATAATCCAGATTTTTCATTAACATTGTTGGAGCATTCCGTATAATAAGCGGCACAGGTTCTGCTAACATTTTTGCTGCATCTTGTTTTGCTGTTTCATATGCAGTATAAGATGAATTGGACTTTGGTGCAAGAGATAAATAAATTGCAGTCTGCGTTAAATGTACATTACATTCAGGCATACCCAAAAAATGACATGCTTGATAAGCAGCAACAGCAATGACTAGTGCCTGGTTGTCTGCTAAACCAATATCTTCACTTGCAAAACGAACAAGTCTTCTTGCTACATATAAAGGATCTTCCCCTGCTTCTAACATTCTCGCTAACCAATAAACTGCCGCATCTGGATCGCTGTTTCGTATAGATTTATGTAGAGCAGAAATCAAATTAAAGTGTTCTTCCCCATTTTTGTCATATAGTAAAGATTTCTTACTTAAACACTGATCTAATAATTCATCTGAAACTATGATTCCTTCTGTACTTGGACTACCATTTAATACTGCTATTTCTAATGTATTTAGAGCAGTTCTTGCATCTCCATTTGCAAAAAGTGCTATTTTTTCCATCTGTTTTTGAGTAATTTTGATTTTAGGTTCTAAAAAAGCTTTTGGATTTTTTAATACCTGTTCTAATAATTTTAGTAATTCTTCCTTTGAAAGTGCTTTTAGAACAAAAACCCGACATCTTGATAATAATGCCGAATTTACTTCAAAAGATGGATTTTCTGTTGTTGCTCCGATTAAGATAATACTTCCCTTTTCTACAAAGGGAAGAAACGCATCCTGTTGTGCTTTATTAAATCGATGGATTTCATCTACAAAGACAATAGTTCGGATTCCCCGAAAAGTTGCCTCTTCTGCTTTAGCCATTACCTCTTTAATTTCCTTAATTCCACTTGTTACAGCACTAAAATTAATAAACTCTGAACTCGTATGATTAGCAATGATTTTTGCTAATGTAGTCTTTCCAACGCCGGGTGGTCCCCAAAAAATCATAGAAGAAATCTGATCTTTTTCAATCAATCTCCTCAATAATTTTTCCTGTCCTAGTAAATGTTCTTGTCCAACAAATTCATCTAATGTATTAGGACGAACTCTACTTGCTAATGGAGAGGAAGTGGAAACGGTTTGAGTTTGACTATCAAAAAGTGTCATTTGCTTCATAAATCATTACCACATCCTTTCTATCATAATATTTTGATACAATTATAATTAAAAAAGTCAAAAATGTCAAATATTTAGGTATATTGATTCACGATAAACGCAAGAGTAAAACTTTTTCTTGACTTTGACACCGTGTCTTCCATTACAATAGTTTTAGAAAGGAGAGCAAACATGAAATTTATGACTATCAGTGAAGTTTCTAAAACATTTCATGTATCTACAAGAATGCTTCGTTATTATGATGGAATTGGACTTTTACCAAGTAAACGTCGAAAAAATTATGCCTATCGTGTGTATGATGAAGCGGATGTACAACGTCTACAACAAATTTTGATACTGCGAAAGCTACGTATCCCCCTTAAGAAGATTGCTTTGATTTTTGACGATGCTGAACAAATTAAAATTATCGAAGTATTTCAAGAGAGCATAATGGAACTTGACAAAGAAATATCTGCATTACAGACCATACATGATATTCTATGTATGTTTATCACACGTTTAAATTCTATAGCACATACGAAAATTAAACTGGATCTATTGAATGATATCGAAATTATGGATGCTATTCAAACACTTAGCTTCTGTAAAACTAATTTAAAGGAGACCTATTCTATGAACGACTTAAAAAAAGCAAATGAAACTCTATCGGAATTAAAGGATGTACGAATTCTTTATTTACCCCCTTGTAGTGTTGCTTCAAGCCATTTTATTGGGGAAAATCCAGAAGATGAAGCGGGAAAGTCTTTCTCAAAATTTATTAGAAGTATTAATCTTCAAAAAATGAAACCAGATTTAAGAGTATTTGGATTTAATAATCCCTCTCCTAATGGGAGTGAAACATATGGATATGAATTTTGGGTGACGATTCCTGATGATTTGGATGTTCCCCAACCACTTGTGAAAAAACATTTTGCTGGTGGTCTATATGCAGCACATTGTATCAATATGGGCGATTTTCATGAATGGAAATTACTTGTACAATGGGTAGAAAACAGTACAGAATATGAATTTGATATACGTGAACCTTTTGGAATGGGCGGTTGTTTAGAAGAACATCTCAACGCATATTCTTACTTTGAAGCTGATGAAAAAATGGCAAAGTTTATTCAGGTTGATCTACTGACACCAATAAAGGTAAAATAAATTTTTTAGTATTTTAAAAGGACAAAAGTATAAAAGTATTTTTTGCTTTTGTCCTTTATCTATCACCCATGCGTTATTTTATGAAAGATCTCTTCAAATGATATTGGCATATAATTTAGTCTCTCTGCTGATACACAATAATGCTGTCTACTATATGTCTTATAGATAGGAGAATTATGTACATGTCCAAAAATATTGGCATAAGGCATATTTTCATTGACATAAAGTGGCTCATGAGATAAAATCCAAAATTTTTCAAAAAGAATCGGTTTATCATAAACTTCCTGAAACCCTGCTGTTCGATAGTAGCTATTTGATTCTATATCATGATTTCCTTTTACTAAATACTTCTTTCCATAAAGAGAAGTTAATATCTCTGATTCATATCCCACTTTACAAAAATCACCTAAAATATAGACACTATCTTCTGGATAAATGAACGAATTCCAACGACTTATCATCTCTAAATTCATTTCTGAAACTGTTTTAAAAGGGCGATTTTCATATCGCAAAATTGTATCATCAAAAAAATGCGTATCTGCAATAAAATAAATTTTTTCCACTTAGTTCGCCTTTCTTTATATAATCATATACTGTCATAGAGATAAATCTTTCATAGAAATATTTTGATGATATCATATTATGAACAAGTACCTTGTTACCTAATCCATATCTTAAATGCAACAAAATAGAGTGTGTTAATTATGTATACCGATTTTGATTATATTGTGTAAGAAAAATTTCAACAAAACTATATAATTTCTATTATAATTCTTTTCACGGCTAAATACAATCCCAAATTATTTTAAACAAAGGTGTTAAATTATTATTTATCTTGATTTCTTTAAATGCAATGAAAAATAGATTTCTTTTTTATTGTAGCATTAATAAAAGTTTTCTTGATGAATTTTTCAAAATACTTTTTTGTATATGTTTCTATATCTGTAAACTCTCTCACACTAAGAGGTGGGGCTTCGTAAGAAGATTGGTATTTCCGTTTCCACCTTTTCAGGTAACCCTTATTCTTACAGGCGTATCCACTTCGCCACTACTGTATAGGACTGTCAAGCCCACAACGTTACTTTTTCCTGATTTCGGAATGCTCCTGATTTCCTTGATAGGCTTATCCGTAAGGATTGGTGGTATTCTGATTTCAACAGGCTTGTATGTTTTCCTGAATGAATTGGAGTATGGCAGAATCAGCTTCGTTCCATTCCGTCTGACAAAACCTATGACAAGTGTTGTAAATCTGTCTTTTGGAAGATAACGAGGCAATTTGTAGTTTCTAAAAGAATATTTACCTTTTTTTATAAGTTTCAGTAATCCGAAAAAACTTTTAAATGCACCATCTACTTCTTTTAAAATCTGCTGTGCCATATTGGAATTGAGCATTTTGTAATTTGTACTTTCCTTCAACAAAGCATAATTTTTTCATAGTTAAGATATTATTCCTATATGAAGTAATACTGACGGATGTTATAGATTGCTTCATTGACAAGATTTTTTGTTGTATGACACAATTCTCTCAAAATATTGTATTCTTCTTTTGACAGATATTTCACTTGTTGCTTTACCGTAAGATACATCGTTTTTCTCCTTTCTTTTGTATTTAGGATAGTTCCTATGTATCTATTATAGCATATATTTTAAGGATTATTAATCATTTCAACAAAATCTGTCATTCATCCTCCACTTTCGCTTATTTTGTCCGCTTAGAAGTGAGGGTATTCTGCCGAAATTTAGATAAAAATCATATTTACAAAACATATATATAATTCCAATTCAAATCTTTTTGTTATAGTTTTTGGATTAATATTTGAAAAATTAAATGATTTTGGAATGAGATATTCATCTCAGAAATATGGATATAACCAGCTAAACATTCAATCATTCTTTTTATTACTTCTTTAAGAGATTACTTTGAATTTTCATATTAGTTAAAAGCTAAAAAAACGATTTAGGCATTTTAGAAATTATATCCGTTATCAAAATGATTATTAAGAAAAAAAACTCTATATAAATTTATGAAAAATGATACGAAAAAATTAAGTGCGAATAGGAAGTGATCATAAAAAGCCTAAGAGATTCGCGTAAAAAAATAGTTTTTATTAATACTAAAAATAATATAAAAATAAAGAAATTAATAGTTGCATTTATTGTATAAAACAAATATAATAAAAATGATACAAAACTAAAGATACTTTTTGTATAGTTTTGCAGTCACACTCCGTAAGGGGTGTGTGGATTGAAATACAATTATCCCCTTTATGCCTTTGTCAAACAATCGTCACACTCCGTAAGGGGTGTGTGGATTGAAATTGCATATTACGAATATCCATAGCAGAATAAACAAAGTCACACTCCGTAAGGGGTGTGTGGATTGAAATTCATGAAGTCTAAATCAAACTTTAGAAGTATATGTCACACTCCGTAAGGGGTGTGTGGATTGAAATATTGTATGCTTGAAAAGATTTCCGAGTACGGCAATCGTCACACTCCGTAAGGGGTGTGTGGATTGAAATAATATTTCCTACACCGTCAGACAGTCCAAACTCGTCACACTCCGTATGGGGTGTGTGGATTGAAATCATTTTCCCTTCTCGGTAAGGCTTACATGTGTATTGTCACACTCCGTATGGGGTGTGTGGATTGAAATTGCAAATCATTTAGAGTTTGATGAATACGGGAAACGTCACACTCCGTATGGGGTGTGTGGATTGAAATTTCTTTAGAAATGGGGATTAATGCTATTTCAGAATGTCACACTCCGTATGGGGTGTGTGGATTGAAATTTGTGCTGGTCTATGTCAAAATCTGAATGCAAATGTCACACTCCGTATGGGGTGTGTGGATTGAAATTGTTTTGTTTAATTTGGATATTGGATATTTAACAGTCACACTCCGTATGGGGTGTGTGGATTGAAATTGCATCCGGAGAAAGTGATACGATAAGTATAACGTCACACTCCGTATGGGGTGTGTGGATTGAAATATTGTATACACTCCTTCAGAGGCAATATTATGTGTCACACTCCGTATGGGGGGATGGATTGAAATAAAAGAGAAGAACGTTCCTGCCACTTTGCTACTGTCACACTCTGTACGGGGTGGATTGAAATATCAATTTTATATAATGACTATAATATATATATTAATTTAATGGAATAGAAAAAAGGGGGTTTTTATATCCCCTTTTTATGTAAGCTCTTATTTTTGCATAAAATTTACAACTATATTTTATACAATTTTTAAATTTAGTCTGATAATAATTTATTACAATTAAAATATCAATGGTTCTTCTACAGAAATTCCTTTCTTTACACCAATTTGTTCTACCTTAGTTTTATGATGTTCCCCTAAATAATAAAAACGTAGACTATCTGTAGTCTCACTGATAATTTCTTTTAATATTGCCTTTAATTTTATACATTGAGCAGAGTCTAAAATACATTCAAATACTGAATTTTGTACTCTAGTTCCATAATTAATACATTGTTTTGCTACTTTTCGTAATCTTGTTTTTCCTTCCTTTGTTTCTGTATTTACATCATATGTAATTAAAACTAACATTTTTCTCTCCTACTTCAAAAAAAATGGAGGATATTCGTCAAGAGCTCCTCTTAAAACTCTAGCAAATAACATTGCTTGTACAAACGGAATCATTCCCCACTCTACCTTTTCCTCTAAATATGGATGTGTAACTATCTCTTTTTTCCTGTTTTGCCATTCCTGTAATAAAAGTTTTCTCGCTTTATCATTGATAAGTACTGCTCCATTTTCCTGCTTTGAAAAATCCTTGCCAGTAATAATCTTTTTGTTAATCAAAGTTAAAACAAAACGATCTGCTAAAATAGGGCGTAGTTCTTCTATCAAATCTAGGGCAAGAGATACTCTTCCGGGTCTATCTGTGTGCATAAATCCAACATAGGGATCTAATCCTACTGTTTCTAGAGCAGATGCAACCATATTAGTTAATAAGGTATAAACAAAAGATAACATTGCATTTACATTATCAAGTGGAGGACGTCTATTTCTACTCTGAAAGGAAAAACTTTTTTTCTGTTGAATAATTAATTGATCAAATACTCCAAAATAAATGCTTGCTGCTTCCCCTTCATACCCCCTTAATTGAAACATATCGTTACTATCTTTAATAAATTTTAGACTTTGTTTTAAATACTCAGAAGCCTGTTTTACTTTTTGAATATCCAGTTGTAAACTATGATCTCTAAGTGCTCTTTCCAATATTTTTCGGGAATTAAATACTTTGGCTAAAATACAATTTTTTGCAAATCCTAATGCCATCTTTTCTTCTTTTAATGCTTGATATTGTGTTTCTCTTAGTAAAACATTTCCTTTTACTTTTCCTATTACTCGAGCTAAAAATTTTCCTTGGGGTGTTAAGAAACAAAGAGAAATATTACGTTCCGCACAAGCTCCCATCAAAGCTGGACTTACCCCACGATAACCAAAAGATACAATCGATTCAATGTTATGGAGTGGAATTCGTTTTTTTTCTTGATCTTGAACTAAAATTACAATATTTTCTCCATCTAATGATAAATAACTGTCTGGTGAAGTTACATAAAGTGTATTTAACAGTTTTTTCATATACTATTCCTTTCCAATAACTGATTGAATATACTCTTTTATAGATGGCGTTTTTCCAAGCTTAGGAAGACAAATTTCTTTTAATGAACAGGCATTACAACTTTTTGACCACTTTACTTTAGGAGTATAGTGGCGATAATATAAATCGTGCATTTCTTTAAAGTACTTTTGTACTTGTTCTCTTAGGTCTTTTGTAAAAGTTACTACTTCTCTATGCCTAATCTCTCCATAATAACAAGCTCCCTCTTCAATTTTGGCAGACAACATCTCCTCTAAACACATCGCCTGTGCTGTTAATTGTAAATGATCTATTTCTGTTTCTTTTGGCTTTCCTTTTTTATATTCTATTGGATAGACACGATAATGTCCTCGATGACCAAACAAAGGAATTCCTTGTTGATCCTCCTCAAATTCTACGATATCACATTCTCCACTAACTCCCATAGTTTTAGAATATACAGGCATTGCTCTTGTAATTAAAACCCCTTTTCGTTTTTCAAACAAATCTGATCGATGTGCCCGTTGATGTAATAATTCTCCCTCTACAGTTCGTTCATTTTCCTGCCACTGTTGCTCTAAATGAATTAATGCCCACTGTCTTCTACAAAAAGCAAAATGCTGAATTCCCGATAACATTAGATACTCTTCTTCTTTATATTCCATGATTTCCTCTTTTTTATAGGAATCTATTTTTATAACATTATGCTCTTCTTGATACTTCTATCGTTTCTGGAATTTGATCTTTATGAAGTGTTACCGTATAATCCTGATATTGTCTTGGATAAATTACATCTTCTTTTTTCTTGACTTCAACTGCATCAAACAACTTATAAGCCTGACAGTCTCCAAGTTCTTTGCTATGTTTAAAAATAATTAATTCTCTTACTGCCATTTTTCCCCGTGCTGCAGAATGATCATGTTCAAACATATTTAAAATTGCTTCCCATAACAGTTCCAGATCCTCTTCCGAAAATCCTGTTGTTTTTCTGGCAAGATTAGCAGAAACATATCCCTCTACACGATAAAGTGCATATGGTACAATCATTTTTCTTCCCATTTCAGTACTTTTTTTAGCCAAATCTTCTTCTGTAGTAATTGCTATTCTTGTAATGGTAACTTCCTGACTGTCAATTGGATCAATGCTTCTGGCAAATCCAAGCTGAACGGGACCGCGAACTTGTCCACAATTTAACTTTGCCTTTACAAATGTTGTCATAACTGCACCAAATGTTCGAATATCATAAAAATTTTTACACATAAAATCTCTGATTTTACGATCGGCTTCTGGATCATTCTTTTTGAGATCTTTTGTATCCTCAATTTTTAAATATTCATATGCTTTTTTATCACTGGAATTTAATGGAACATCCTCTTTAATATAAATACCATATCCTTCTGTATCTTCTTTCACGGTTTCTACATAATTTCTGATTTTTCGCTTTAAACATACATCTGTCACTAATCCATATCCACTTTCTGGATCAATACGTGGTAAATTCCCTGCATCTGGATCTCCATTTGGATTTCCATTCTCCACATCAAATAAAACTACAAACTCATACCGATTTGAAATTACATTACTCATTCCTTTTCCCTCCTAATTACTTTAAATTTTTAATCATTTCCTGTCTGATCTTGTTCTGACTTTTTTTCATAACGTTTTTGATTCTGATGGTAGTAACCTAAGATAAAAAGTCCCTGTTCTTCTAATGTCAAACGCTTTGGATAAGCGGTTGTATTTCCTTCATCTACCATAAATTTTTCCTGAAGCTGTCCAATTAACTTCTCGTAATATTTTGTATCTTTTAATTTTCTCAAATGATTATTGCCTAACTTAAATAAAATTGGAAAAATTACCGCAGGAGTTGCACAAGCAGAATTAAAATACCGATCTTTGATTGTAGTATTTAGTCCTTTACCTGCTGAAAAATTTTTTTCTTTGTTTTCCTTATTTGTCATATTTGGCTCTGTACTTGCTTTTTCTTGAATTTCTTCTAATACAGAAAACATTCTGCCAAGAACATAGGCAGTATTATTACATGATTCGTTTAATGCCATCGTAATTTCCTCCTTTTTCTTCTCTCTGTTTTTTAATAAAAAAGCCTTAATAATTGCTGCTCTTCCTCTTGTGATTTTATAGTTATAATTTTCTTTATCATCTTGTTCTGCCCGAATTCTTAAAAGTACTGCCTGATAAAGCCACTCTGGATATTTTGTACCGGACATAATTGCCCTATATACATTGCCTGTCAAGTTTTCAGGTGCTTTTTTATCCTTTGACTTTTTATTTACAACTTCTAAGAGCATACGCCAGACACCGAGATATTCTATTTTGTCATTGATTGGTTTTACAATATTCATGTTATCATAATGTTCTTTTAAATTATTTAAGATTTCTCCAAAACTTCCCTGATAGAAAAAGCGAACTGAAAGCCTTGCAGCGTTTGGAGACAGCCCCAAAATATAAAAAGGCTGATCGACGGATAATTCTTTTTCTACGATATCCACAGCAATAGACTTTTTCTCTGCCAGATTTTTAAAAACCCCATTCACAAGTCCCTGATTATCTGGCGTTGGCTCAGTAATTGCATTAAACACAGTAGGATATATATCCTCCCCTTCTTTTGCCCAATAAACAATGGTAGTATCTCCTAAAATAGTACAACTGTTTTTATCTGAGAGTAAATAATTTAGAGCAGTTGTATAGGCATAGACTGCATATTTTCCAACCGGAGCATTATAACTTTGTTCTTTTCCGTAGGATTCAAACGCTGCTGCATTAAAAGAAACTAAGTTTGCGCCGCTTGACTGTGCTCCTTTGACTCCTTTAATCAGACCATGTGTTTTTTCAATCGGTTCTCTTTTTCCTGTAACAAGACAGATTCCCTCTTCTCCTTGAGAGGATTCATAATATTGATCCCACGCCCTTTTAATTGCAGGATCTTCATGAACATATTTTTCAGCTTCATTTATACAAAATACTATATTTTCTCCAGCAATTATTTCTTCGTAGTATTTTGATAATACTGGATCTTTTTCTGCTGAATCAGGTTTCCAATTTTCAAAAAAACGATATACTGCTCTTGCGGCTGGGCTATCTACTTCTTTTAATAATTCAAGATGCTTTTTTTTTGCTTCTTCAAAACAAGCTTCGGAACGTTTTTGATTTCCCTTTTTATCTACTCCTAACAAATATCCTGAATGATCACATAAAAAATTTGAAGTAATACCTGATTGCCGAGTAAACATTTGTGGTACTGGTTCTTTTAATTCCTGTGGCAATAATACATCTTTTTTTCCACGAGTATATTTTTGTTTCAAAAAAGTTACTTCTTTTAATTGTCCATCCTCTGATAACACTAAAGCAAATGCTACCTTTGCTTTACACCATCCGGGTTTTGTAATTTTTCCTTTTTCTTCCAAATCTTCATAGAGTTGTACTAAAGATTGTAAAATCATCGTACCACCTCACAATTTCTCAAATCTAATTTTCCATTTTTAAGGACTGCACGAAAAAACATCGGGCAAATTTCTTCTGGATTGGAATAGTCAAAATCATATAACATATACCCTAAATCTTTTTCTCCCTCAAAACATGTATTTGGTATTTTTTTCTGATCGCATCGTTCAAACTGAGCCGGAAATTCTCTGCATCCTAAATACGGTCTGTGATAACATTGTCCTTTTGTTACTCTTCTTAGGATAATATCTTCAAATTTTCCTGGATTATCATTTTCATTTGCGTATTTTGTCATTTCAAAATGGGCTTCAATGATATATTCTACATCTTTTAATAAAATCGCGGCTCTTTGTGCAATATCCTTTTTGGTACATAAATATAGTGGTTTATCTCCCCCATTGATTACAGTTAATACGTTATTTGCCGAGATTTTACTTTGTACTTCATTTCTTCGTATACTGGTAAAACGGATGGGCTTTTGAACAGAAATAGTATCTATTACCCATTTCATACCCGGATGCCAATAAATTGCCTCTAAAATTCCCCTCGCTGCTGAGGGTGTTATCATATCATACGTACATCGTTCCACTTTCATCTCAGGTCTGCAAAAAAGTGCAAACTCTCCCCAAATCCTAAGTTTTATTCCTCTACTCATATAAACCTCATTTCTTTCAATTTTTAAACTATCTTTATCTAAATTTCTTCATCAAATATAGCATCTCCTATGTCTACTTTTAAATCCAGCCCTGTTTCTTCTGAATATAGTTTTAGATCCCTCAATACATAAAAATTTGGTATCACTGTTTCCAATAATCCAGCTCCCATAAAAGCTCTATAATCCCTTTTATCAAGATTAACCTGATACTGTCCCATTTTTCGTATTAATTGCTTTGTATATTGTCCTTGTCTAAACTTTTTTAACAATTCTATTGCCTGTGCATCTTTTGCAATAAAAACAGGAATCGTTTTGTCTTCTATTAATTTAAATTGTTCTGCAACCGTCTGAAATGGATAGGAACTGGAACGTACCCCTTCTTCAAATTGCTCTATAATCTCCTTTGCATCTAATCCATCACCTTCTAAATAAAACAGGCGGTTAAAATAATCTTCAATCGCCTCTATCGAATCGAATTTATCATGGTTTTGAATTATTTGTTTTGCAACACTGATTGGTCTTCTTAATTCTGGAGCAATCCTGTTTCTTTCCGCATCTGGGAAAGTAAATACCTTTGTTTTACTTTCTTCCTTACTGCGTTTTCCATGTCGGTTGCATCTGCCTGCTGCTTGAATAATAGAATCTAACCCTGCCAATTCCCGATAAACCGTCTGAAAGTCAAAATCGACACCTGCCTCTACTAAACTGGTGGCAATCAAAATACATCTCTTTTTTTCTTTTAACCGAGTTCTTATCTTTTCTAGTTGCTTTTTGCGGTGATTTGGGTATAAAAGAGTAGATAAATAAAAATGATCTTCACTGTCACCTAACTCTTCAAAAATTTTTTGAGCTCTCTTTCTGCTATTTACAATACACAGAGCCTGTGTTTCTTTTTTTAATTGTTTTATGAGTTCTTCTTGTGACCACTCCCCCATAAATTCAATCAAGACTCTTTGGAAAAAATCATATTGCTCTAAAACAAGTGGACAGAGTTCTTTTGCTACAATCTCTTTTGCAAAAAATTTTTGGATAGATGGCTGAGTTGCCGTACATAAAACCACAGAACAATGATAATTATAAATCAATTCGCTAAGTGCCTGAATACAAGGAAGTAAATAAGGCTCTGGCAGCATCTGTGCTTCATCTAAAATAATGACACTGCCGGCAATATTATGTAATTTTCTGCATTTTGAAGATTTATTTGCAAACAGAGATTCAAAGAATTGAACATTTGTTGTTACTACTACTGGTCGATCCCAGTTTTCTGTCGCTAATTGTATCTTTTTTAATTCCTCTTTATTTTCTTCGTCTTCATATTCTACATTTGAATGATCTTCTAATACAGATTCGTTTCCGAGAATACTGCGAAATACTTCTACATTTTGCTCAATAATTGAAGTATATGGAATTGCATAAATAACACGATGCAGTCTATGTTCTTTTGCATGTGTAAGTGCAAATGCTAAAGAAGAAATTGTTTTTCCTCCTCCTGTCGGAACAGTAAGAGTAAAAAGCCCCTGTGGTTGTTTTCCCTGTTCTAAACAGGCATTTAGAATCATACTTCTTCTTCCATTTACTGTTTCCCTATCAGAAACTTCACGCCATTTCTTTTTATCAATATCTTCAAGAAGTTTTTGATATAGTTCATCTATACTGATATCTAAAAGTGTTTCTCTTCCTGACTTATTTTCTGTCATAAAAGTTTCTGTGTTCAGAAAATCTGCGTCTACTAAACAGGAAAATAACATTCGAATAAAAAAGGAAGCACTAAAACCACCTTTTTTTAAAGAGTTTAGTGGTGGATTACTGACGTCAGGCATCGATAGTTCTGTTTGAAAAACAGAATAATCTTCTACTTGTTTTTGCATTCTTCCATAAAAAGAATTGTTCTCTGATGTATCTGCTCTGCTGCCGCCATTTAAAAGTCCTGTATGATGACCACAGACACAATAAGCTGCCATAATATTTTTTATTTTATAAAACTCTTTTGCTCCTGCTGTGGAATGATCTACTCTAGGACCTCCTTTTAAGCGTTTTTGAAATCCAAGGGAATATTTTCCGATATCGTGCATTAAACCACACGCATATCCCCAGTCTTTGCAGCCAAATACAGAAGCAAAATCAGCAGCTAACTCAGCAGTTCCTTTACTGTGATCTAAAATCGTCTGTTCTCTTTGCTTATCTTCACTTATATGCGCAAGAAATTTAGAATTACTTTTTTCCATCAATTTTACTCCTATTTTTTCTTTAGAAATCTAATTTTTAATAAAATTAACCTATCTTAATAGGGCTAATCATCAAAAATTATAGCATATTATAACAAAACTAGCAATAGTTAGGATAAATTCTGATTTTTATATCTTAATATATATCACCAAAATTTTTCAAATAATTGTAGACAAAGTGGTTCTGAGATATAAATCCCAGAACCACTTTGTCTACAATCTAAAAACACTATTATTTAATGATGTTTGTTTCAATCCATTTGCGGCAGTTAAGAGCAAGACAATTATGTGGATTTCTTCCTATACTTGTTCCTAGTAACTTCTGAATCCTTGCTGTTAATTGTTGAATATTTTTTTATAGTTTCAATAATTTTTTGCTTGACTACATCAGTCATTTAACTGATGATCAAACTTATGGTTAAAAGTTGACTTGACAGTTCCTTAAAAGTATCTTTTCTTTAATAATCAATATCATCTCCATATTCCATTCCTAAAAATTCTTCTGCTTTAACCTCTTTTTTGATACATTTTTTAAGAATCGTACACCATTGTTTTTCTGAAAAAGTAGAGGGTTCTGTAGGGGGAGAATCATTAAATTTTTTCTCATATTCATCTAATAATTTACAAAATTCTGATACTTTCTCTTTTTTTTCTTTGTTTGGCTTTAAAAATTCAGGAATTTTGTATAAATCTATTCGTTTGATCATTTTATTTCACCTAATACTCTTTATAAGACCTCAAAAATATTATTAATAATAAAAATAAGTAATTGTCTCAATCCTATTTATCCAAAAACTATGACTGAACTATACCATATTTGATTTGAAGTGCCAAAAAGCGTTCTTTAAATTCTTTTATAATCTCAGCATAGTATTGTTGATTTGTATCTAATCCAAAACTTTTCCATTTTCCAACTTTTTTAAGTTCTTTCTCTAAATCTTCTCTTTTTCTTCTATTCCATTTGAAAAGTTTAGCAACCTCCCTTTCTAAATCTGCTTTTTGCTGCATTGTCAAATGGTCAAATTTTTTTTATATTCTTTCAATATTTCCATCTTCTATATCCAATCCTATATGATTATGCTATCAAAAAAATTTATTTATTTTGTAAAAACATTTACCTATTGCCATATGCAGAAAAAGAAGGTGTATGGCAACAAAACTGCTGCCATACACCTTCTTTCAATTTTTATGCCTGATTTATCTGTGCTACTTTTGCTGCATTTTCTTCAATCACTTTTGCCTGAACATCTGCTGGAGCTGGATCATATCTGACAAATTCATAAGAGTACTCTCCCATTCCTCCTGTCATAGAACGCAGTTCTGTACAATATCCAAAGGTTTCTGATAAAGGCATCTCTGCAACGATTTCCTGTTTTCCATTATGTAATGGATTCATTCCGAGTACACGACCACGCCTGCGGCTTAGATCTCCCATGATATCTCCTGTAAATCTATCTGGAATGATGACGTGAATCTCTACGATTGGCTCTAAAAGAATTGGAGAAGCTTTCAATACTCCATCTTTAAAGGCTTTAATTGCTGCTAATTTAAAGGATACTTCGTTAGAATCTACTGGATGGTATGAGCCATCTACTAAAGTTGCCTTTAATCCTACTACTGGATAGCCTGCTAAAGGTCCTGCTTGAACGCTCTCTGCAATTCCCTTTTCTACTGCTGGGAAATAATTTTTAGGAACTGCACCACCAAATATCTTTTCTTCAAAAATATATGGTTTTTCCAAATCTGTCGATGGCTCAAATAAAATATGTACATCTCCAAACTGTCCTGCACCGCCAGACTGCTTTTTATGTCTGCCCTGTACCTGAATACTCTTTCGAATCGTTTCTCGATATGGAACTCTTGGCTTCATTAATTCAATTTCTACTTTAAATCTTGTAATGAGTTTACTTGCTGTTACCTCCAAATGTTGTTCTCCAATTCCATACAATAAAGATTGTCTATTTTGTGTATCGTTGACTACTTTAAGAGTTAAATCTTCTTCCATCAATCTAGCAAGTGCCTGTGATACTTTATCTTCATCTCCTTTATTCTTTGTTTGGAATCTCTGATAAACATATGGAACTGGCATCTTTGGAACGTCAAAAATTACTGGTGTTCCTTTTGTAGAAAGCGTATCCCATGTCTGAGTGTTGGATAATTTACCAATCGCTCCGATATCTCCTGCATATAACTCTTTGACTTCAATTTGTTCTTTTCCTCGCAGAACATATAATCTGGACAGTTTTTCTTCTGTATCCTTATTTGCATTATAAATCACATCATCTGATTTTAATACACCTGAGCAGACTTTGATAAAAGAGAACTTTCCGATAAATGGATCTGCTATTGTTTTAAATACTCTTGCAGTCATTGGCTTATTCGCATCATAGTCTGCTGCAAATGTTGCATTTGTTTTTTGATTGATTCCTGTAATAACTAACTTATTTGGAGATGGAAAATATTTTTCAATTGCTAACAATAACATTTTACAGCCTTGTGCATTTACTCCAGAACCCATTAATACTGGAACAATATCTCTTGCAATAACACTGCTGCGGAGTGCTGTTGAAATTTCCTGTGGAGTAAATTCTTCTCCATTAAAATATTTCTCCATCAATTCTTCACTGGTTTCTGCAACAGCATCTAAAAGTGCTTCTCGATATCTATCCACATATTCTTTTGAATAATCTGGTATTTCACATTCTTCATACTCACTTAACTTTGTAAAACGGCGTCCTGCCATCTTTACCACATTGACAAAACCGACAAACTTTCCGCTCTCTCGTATTGGTGAATGGAATGGTGCAATCTTCTTTCCATAGACTTCGGTTAAATTCTCTACTACCTGTCTAAAGCTGGCATTATCGTCATCCATATCTGTAACAAAGAACATTCTAGGAAGTTTGTGCTTTTCACAATATTCCCAAGCCTTTGTCGTTCCAACTTCTATTCCTGCCTTAGCAGAAACTACAATAACTGCGGCATCACAGGCATAAAGAGCTTCTTCTAATTCTCCTGCAAAGTCAAAATATCCCGGAGCATCGATCAGATTAATCTTTGTATCTTCCCAAATCACAGGAACTACAGAAGTATTAATAGAAAAGAGTCGTTTTGCCTCTTCTTTATCATAATCACTGATTGTATTTCCATCCTCTACTTTTCCTAACCTGCTTGTCACTCCGGTTACATAAGCCATTGCTTCCACTAAAGTTGTCTTTCCACAGCCCCCATGACCAAGCAGTGCAACATTACGAATCTTTTCATACTTATACGTTTCCATAAGAACTACCTCCCAATCGTTTGTCAGTCGAAATGAACCAATCCAAATGTCCATCTTATTATCTATTTTACTAAATTTTTGTGCATAATACAACTATATTTCGATTTTTTTTTAATTTTTTTATACAACATGTTATAGAATCGCTTTTGATAAAGATGGCAATATACGTTTGATTTGAATTTTCAAAATTTTTGTGTATGTAAATTATCAGATAAATAACTTAATTCATAAATTACTTAAAAATAATATTTTTGAAAAGAAAATAATTACAATTTATTAAAACTTACATTTCTTACAAATATTCGTTATGTTATATTGTTTTTAAGAGTAGTGTACTATTTATAAAATAATAAAAAGGGAGGAAAACGAATGAAACACCTACACAAAACAATTTGTATTCTATTGCTTGCGTTTATTGTAGTATTTTCAAACGGTATTATAGTCAGTGCTAAATCTTCAGAAGGAGCAACTGCCACTGTTACTATCTCTACTAATGCAAAAAACTTTAAAAAAGGAGATGAAGTTGTATTTGAAGTTAATCTGACAGAACAGACGGGAGGATTAAATAATCTCTATACTATTGGCGGAAATATTATATTTGATTCTACTCAGCTAAAATTAAAAAAAATAAATGGAATTAAGTTAAAGGGATTAATAGCAGAACCAACTCAAGATAATAATTATCTATATTCACTATTTCAATTAGATCATCCAGATCCAATAGGTATAATTAATGAAATTGTTTTTGAAGCACTACAGGATCACAAAGATATGGGAAGTGTTACAGTAGGATTAAATCCTTTCCTCGTTTCTAATAATATGGTTCAAATAGACACAACGGATGGACATCTTACTATACTATCGATCCCAACCACTCCTGACGATTCTGGTACATCGCCAACACCTACATCCAAACCAGAAGTTGTTCTTCCTGCTTGTACCCATCTGTTTCAGGATTATAACTATACAAATCCAGTAGTGCCTAATCAAGTTACGCTCTATGGCAATGGGGCAACAACAAAAGTGGGCGATGTCAAGAACTATAGTAAAACACAGACTCTTTATACCGACATTTCTCCTTCCTATCAATACACTCTCGATAAGAAAGGAAAAGTAAAGCCCTCGATCGGCAAAGTGATTGTAGGAATTACCTCATCGAATACGAAACCGACCCTCACCAAGGGAAAGATTGTGGATGCTTCGGCGGCTAAACTTGCTAAAGCAACGATTCAACATGGTCAGATTACCGTAACGGCGGTTGGGAAGGAACAGGGGACAGTGTATTTATGGATCATGGATACTGGCAGCAAAGGACTATCCGAATGTTGTCCGATTTCCGTTCAGTTAGCACCTAAAAAGTTAGAAGTGCAAAATACCAATGGAAAAAAGGTAACTTCTTTAAGTGTCACGGTTGGAGAATCGGCAAAGGTAGCGATTGCAGGAATCGTTTCTGGTACAAAAAAGACTTCCGATCCCATCTATACCTATACAGCTACGGTAGCTTCGGCTTTTGAAAGTTATGTCAAAATCACGCCTGTCTCTGGCACAACTCAATTTCAGATTACAGGACTAGGGTTAAAAAATAGTAAACATACAAAAGTGCCCATTACGTTTACTTGTGATCAAAATGGCAAAAAGATCAAATTTTATGTAATTGTGAAAAAGTAGTTTCTAATTGTAAAAGAACTGTTATACTAAAATGGAATATATAAGATATGGTATCAAATTTATACTATCTTGTATCGAATTTCCTGAGTATAACAGCTCTTTTTATTTTTATTTATATATATAATTTCTAACTTTAAACCGTTACACTTCAACGTAAAAGAGTATTGACAAAACAAACAGAATCGAATACAATAAGACCGCGAATTTATTTTTTTATGTAACAAAAAGGAGGATTTTATGATTATTGTAATGAAGCCGCAGGCGAAGGAATCGTCTATTCGGCATATCTTAGATATAATAAAAGAAGCTGGATTAGACGTTCATCTATCTGCCGGAAAAGAAGTTACGATTATTGGTGTCGTAGGAGATAAAACAAAGTTATTAAATAAAAATTTGGAAATTGCAGAAGATGTTGAAAAAATCGTTCCTGTAACAGAAAGTTATAAACTTGCCAATCGGAAATTTCATCCTGAAGATTCTGTTGTACAGGTAGGTTCTGTTAAAATTGGCAGAGGCTCTTTTGTTATTATGTCTGGTCCTTGTGCGGTGGAAAGTGAAGAACAGGTCATGGAAACTGCATTGGCAATTAAAAAAGCTGGTGCACAAATTTTACGAGGCGGTGCATATAAGCCAAGAACTTCTCCTTACTCCTTTCAAGGTTTAGAAGAAAATGGCTTAAAATTAATGAAAGAGGCAAAAGATGCCACAGGACTTTCTATTGTATGTGAAGTTACCAGTCTCACCGCGATTGAAGCAGCAGTTAAATACGTTGATATGCTCCAGATCGGAGCAAGAAATATGCAGAACTTCTATCTGTTAAAAGAAGCTGGAAAGACAAAACTTCCTGTTTTATTAAAACGTGGTCTTTCTGCTACTATAGAAGAATGGCTTAATGCAGCGGAGTATATTATGGCAGAGGGAAATTCAAATGTTGTATTATGTGAGAGAGGTATTCGTACTTTTGAAACAGCAACAAGAAATACTCTCGATTTAAGTGCTGTTCCGGTTATTAAGGAAAAAAGCCACCTTCCGATCATTGTTGATCCAAGTCATGCTACAGGGATTCGCAGTCTTGTTGCGCCATTATCTAAAGCCAGCGTTGCTGCTGGAGCAGACGGACTGATGATCGAAACCCATCCAAATCCTGCTACTGCTCTCTCAGATGGTCCACAGTCTTTAACTTTTTCTCAATTTGACCATCTTTGTGAAGAACTGCGTCCATTTATTGAGCTTTCTGGAAAGCAGTTTGGCATGTGAAAAAACAATCTTTACAGAAAAACAGTTATTATGATATGATTAAAAGCATAAGAATTTTTCGTCTATTTTTGGACAGAATCGAGGAATTATGAATACAATATCAGAAATTGGCTTTATTGGCTTTGGACTGATTGGGGGTTCTATTGCAAAAGCCTTAAAACAAGATTCCAATGCCTTTCATATCATAGTATTGGATCATCATAAAGATCAGAAAAGTCCGGGACTTTTAGCTGCAAAAGCAGATGGAGTGATCGATGAGATTACTTCGGATCTCAATGATTTTACAGTCTGTGACATGATTCTTTTATGTGCTCCTGTACTAACTAATTTAGACTATTTAAAACAGCTTACAAATGTAGTGTTAAAAAAGGATTGTATCTTAACAGATGTAGGCAGTGTAAAGGGAAGTATTCATCATTTTGCACAGGAATGTGGACTTTCTTCCTACTTTATTGGTGGTCATCCAATGGCAGGTTCTGAAAAAACGGGATATGCTCATGCCTGTGCTACACTTTTAGAAAATGCTTATTATATTTTGACCCCTACTGAGCATGTATCTAACGAAAAATTAGAAACAATGATCTCCTTTGTCAAACGGCTTCACGCTCTTCCTATTATATTAGATGCGAAAGAACATGATAATATTACTGCGGCAATCAGCCATGTTCCTCATATTATTGCTGCACAGCTTGTCAATCTTATCCGTACTGATTCAGCTCGTACAGAACAAATGAAGCTACTTGCAGCAGGCGGTTTTAAAGATATTACTAGAATTGCCTCTTCTTCTCCTGTCATGTGGCAAAATATTTGTCTTACTAATACAGAAAGTATTTGTATGATGCTGGAACAATATATTCATTTATTAAATCACTCTTTAACTGCATTAAAAGAAAAGGATGAAAAAGCACTTTATGATATGTTTCATCTTGCAGGAGAATATCGCAGTCAGATTCCAAATCGTTTTACTGGAATTATCACTCCGGTCTATGAAACCTATTTAGATATTACCGATGAACCCGGAGCGATTGCAAGTATTGCAACTTTACTTGGAAGCAACAGTCTTAGTATTAAAAATATTGGAATTGTGCACAATCGTGAATTTGAACAGGGAGTTCTTCGAATTGAATTTTACGATGAAAAGTCCTTAATGGGTGCAATTAGAATTTTAAAGGGAAAAAATTATACAATCTACGAGCGTCAATAAAAGAAAGGAGTTTTTATGATCATTGACAGTGTATCTTCCATCTTTGGACAGATAAAAGTGCCGGGAGATAAATCTATTTCTCACCGTGCTGTTATGTTTGGAGCTTTGGCAAAAGGAACTACTGTTATTGAAAATTTTTTAGAAAGTGCGGATTGTCTTTCTACTATCCGCTGTTTTTCTAATCTTGGAATTTCAGTAGAAAATGAGTCCCAAAAAGGGCATGTGCTTGTACATGGAAATGGCTTAAATGGACTTCATGCTCCTGCAAATTCTCTCGATGTAGGAAACAGCGGCACTACTATGCGGCTTATAGCTGGTATTTTATGTGGTCAACCATTTGACAGTATTTTAACTGGTGATTCTTCGATTGTACGCCGTCCAATGAACCGAATTATTCAGCCTCTTACTCAAATGGGAGGAAATATTTATAGCCAGCTAGAAAATGGCTGTGCACCGCTTCTCATTAAGAAAACCGATTCCTTTTTACATGGTATCTGCTATCAATCTCCTGTTGCCTCTGCTCAGGTAAAATCCTGTATTTTACTTGCTGGAATGTATGCAGAGAGCAAAACTTCTGTTACAGAACCTTACATCTCCAGAAATCATACAGAACTTATGCTTCGTCAATTTGGAGCAGAAATTACATGTGAAAATACTACTGTTACGATTACTCCTAATCCAATACTCACCGCCTGTAAAATTCATGTTCCCGGGGATATTTCTTCTGCTGCCTACTTTATTGTAGCTGCTGCTATTTTGCCAGATTCCGAACTTGTTATTGAAGAAGTTGGCATCAATCCGACAAGAGATGGTATTTTAAAAGTCTGTGAAAAAATGGGTGTCAATTATCAATTAGAAGAAGTTAATCAAGAAGGTGGAGAAGTATTTTGTAATATTCGCGTTCGTTCTAGTAAAATGCACGGATGTGTGATTGAAGGTGAAATCATTCCAACTTTGATTGATGAACTTCCTGTTATTGCAGTTATGGCATGTTTTGCTGAGGGCGAAACTATTATTCGGGATGCAAAGGAGTTAAAAGTAAAAGAATCCAATCGGATTGATGCAGTTGTAAACTTTCTTTCAAAGATGGGTGCAGATATTTTGGCAACCGAAGATGGAATGAGAATTGTTGGAGGATCTTCTCTG
This sequence comes from uncultured Lachnospiraceae bacterium, assembly GCA_947089905.1. GTDB lineage: Bacteria > Bacillota > Clostridia > Lachnospirales > Lachnospiraceae > MGBC140009. The sequence continues at coordinate 115,431 of CAMUMG010000001.1, read as the reverse complement.
CATGGAATTACTATGCAAAGTCAAAAGGATCATCGTATTGCAATGTCCGCTGCAATCGCTGCCTTAGCAGCAAAAGGCTCTACTAATATCCTAGATGCTGATTGTGTTACTATCTCCTATCCATCCTTTTTTCAGGATTTAACTAGACTTTGCCGTTAATCATAAAAAGTCCGTTAAAAACGGACAGAATCGAGGTTTTATGAAAAACTATTTAGCTGGATATCATAACTGTCGTTGTGGCAGGGATCACTCTACCAGTTTAAAGGAGATTGAAATTTCAAAAGGTGCTCATGAAAAGCTGCCGGAATTATTAGAACGATATGGTTACCACTCTGTTTATTTGATTGCAGACCAAAATACCATGAAGGCTGCTGGTGAAGAAGTGCTTTCTATTTTAACCAAAGCACATATTTTAGTTACAGTTTGCCTTTTTGAAGAAGAAACACTTATTCCTGATGAAACTGCTCTTGGAAAGCTTCTTGCTAAACTTCCAACCTCTGTCGATTTAGTTATGTCAGTAGGTACAGGAACTTTAAATGATCTTGGCAAATATATCAGTGATAAATTTCATCTGCCTTTTTATATTGTTGCTACAGCTCCATCTATGGACGGATTTGCTTCTAATGTTTCCTGTTTGATTTTAGAACACATGAAAACAACTCTTCCTACACATATTCCCGAGGCAATTATTGCAGATCTATCTGTTCTAGCTGCTGCGCCTTCTAAAATGATCGCTGCTGGAATTGGGGATATTTTAGGAAAATATATTGCTTTGCTTGACTGGAAACTTTCTTCTGTTTTAACAGGGGAATATCATTGTGAATATGTAGAAACTATGGTACGCCAATCTATTGATACTATTATTAGTACAATCGATGAAGAACAGCCAGATGAAGTTTCTGATTCTGACCGTACTTGGAGTTTAAAAGCGGTTGGTAAAATCATGGAAGCTCTCGTATTATCTGGAATTGCAATGAGTTTTGTCGGAAATTCCAGACCGGCTTCTGGCAGTGAACATCATCTTTCTCACTTTTGGGAACTAAATTTTTTACAGAATAATCTTTTGCCTGTTTTACATGGAATTAAAGTAGGAATTGGTACAGTTACTGCTACTAGATTATATAGATTACTACTTACAACTGTAGATACAGCAGGTGCTCCTGATTTTGAATCAGCACATACTCATATTGAAAATTTTTCTTATCCTTTTTGGCAGTCTGAAATGCGTCAATACTACGGACAGGGTGCAGATGAAGTATTGCGTTTAGAAGAACAAGTACATAAAAATGGAGTTGCAGAAGTTTCTCAAAGGCTTGATATTTTAAAACAACATTGGTGTAAAATAGAGGCATTAATTAAAAGTTATCTTCCTTCTTGTAATCGTTTAGTTTCTCTGCTTGAAAGAGCAGGAGCTCCTACAAAGCCAAAACAAGAAGCAATAAGCAGCACTTTAGTTTATAATAGTATTCTCTTTGCCAAAGAACTGCGAAACCGCTATGGTCTTCTCCAACTTTTATTTGATTTTGGACTAAGCGAAATATTTGCTGCTCAATTAGCAGAATTTACAGAGGAAGAACTATAATTTAAGTTTAGAAGGAATTGAAAGGGAAATCAAAATTATATCAGGAAGCATTGATAAAATTACAAAAAAGAAGGAACTGTCGCATGAAGCATATTGTTCTAACTTCCTGCAACAGTTCCCTTTCCTTTTCATTAGAAGAAACTATCAAATAATGTTCCGCTTGAATAAGAAGGAATATATCCGCCTTTCTTAGAATACGTTTTTGCAGAATCGATCTCCTGCTGTGCAATACTGCTAATATCCGACGCCTTCCTTGAAACTTCTGCTGCATAAGATCCTGTTCCTTGGAACAATGATTTTAATGTAGTTATATTTGCTTTTTTCAAGGTATTCTCATCTATAGATAACTGATTATTACTTCCTATTTTAATACCAACTCTGGAAAGTTGACTGGAGTTTGCTTTTGTTAAGCTTGTCAACTGCATAGTACGACGCAGCATCAAGGTAGAATCTGGTTCACTTCCTGACTTAATCACTTTATTGTAGTTATCAACAAATTCTTTTACTGCACCTACAATTGCATCTCTGTCATATGTTTTTACTTCTTTTTCTTCTCCGGTTTTTTCGTCTTTTTCTGTCTTTGTGATCTGTTTAAACAAAGAATTCTTTCCGGTTGCTCTTAACTTATCGGCTGAAGATTTCAAAGCATCTGCATCTGACTTCGCTTCACTATATTCCAAGCGTTCCTCTTTACTTAAGCTGCTTTCAATCTTATTACCATACTTATTTGTCCTATTGGACTTGGAAGAGCTGTTATTATCATTTGTCTTAGCATAATATGCTTTTAATAACTTCTTATAACTGCCGTTGCGGATACTCATATATTCGCCTAAAAAGCCGGCTGAATTATTATTAAAACTACTAAATAAATTAGATCCAAAAATGTTTCCTGCCATATCTATCCCTCCTTTATTTCAATTGTTTCACTTCACTTATGGTAATAATATTAGGACTTCCCTGTTTTAAATTCCTTCTGTTAAATATATCGACATTCTTGGAAATAAGTTTATATTTCGGTGAAGAATTCCTTTCATTTAAGAATCTTCCAGATTTTATTCTCTTACTAAATTCATTAAAGCATTCGTTAAGTTTTCTAACAATGTTTCTGCTTCTTCTTTTTCTGATCCTTTCACTCCCATATAAAACTTAATCTTTGGCTCTGTTCCAGATGGGCGGATACAAACCCAAGCATCATCTGTCAATTCCAAATATAAAACATTTGATTTTGGCAGTTCTGTTGGTGTAATTTCTCCATCTAATGCAGAACGAATCGTTCCCTTTTGATAGTCCTTAATTGCTTTTACCTTAAAACCAGCTAACTCTTCTGGAGTATGATTTCTAAGGTCTTCCATCATCTGTCTGATCTTTTCTGAGCCTTCTATACCCTTTAATGTAATCGTTTGTAATCCCTCTTTAAAATATCCATATTTTTCATAGATTTGAAGCATCTGATCCCAAAGAGTCAATCCTTTCTTTTTATAATAGGCAGCGGCTTCACATAACATCATAACTGCACTGACAGCATCTTTATCTCTTGCATATGTTCCAATCAAACAGCCATAACTTTCTTCAAATCCAAATTCATAGGTATTCTTTTTGTTTTGTTCAAAAAATTTGATCTGTTCTCCAATATACTTAAATCCAGTCAATACTTCAATTAAACGAAGGTCATACTCTTTTGCAACTTTATCTGCCATTTTGGTTGTAACAACTGTTCTTACCAAAGCACCATCTTTTGCAATCTTTCCAAGTTCACGTTTTTGACTGAGCATATATTCACAGATAAGCATTCCTGACATATTGCCTGTAAAAGAATGATACTCTCCTGTTTTAGAATCTTTTGCATAAACTCCTAATCTATCTGCATCTGGATCTGTTGCAAGTACCAATTCCGCTCCTTTTTCCTTAGCTAATTTTAATGCTAAAGTAAATGCTGCTGGATCTTCTGGATTCGGAGATTTGACTGTTGAAAAGTTTCCATCTGGCAACTCTTGTTCTGGGACGACATAGACCTGTTCAAAACCCAGTTCAGACAATACACGACGTACCAAAACATTTCCTGTTCCATGTAGTGGGGTATAGACAATTTTTAATTCCTTTCCCATTTCATGAATCATTTCAGGATGGATAACCAACTTCTTTAATTCCTCTAAATATCTTTGATCCAACTTTTCTGCAATAACATGATACATTCCACTTTGTTCTGCTTCTTTTAAAGATATTGTTTTTACTTCAGAATATGTCTTTACCCTTTCGACTTCCTCAATAATGTCTTTATCTTTTGGATATGTAATCTGGGCACCATCTTCCCAATAAACTTTATAGCCATTATACTCGGCTGGATTATGACTTGCTGTAATTACAATTCCTGCAATACAACCAAGCTCCCGTACTGCAAAAGACAATTCTGGAGTAGGTCTAAGAGATTCAAAACGATATGTTTTAATATGATTAGCACAAAGGCATAGTGCTGCCTCTAGGCTAAATTCTGGCGACATATTTCTCGAATCATAGGCAATTGCAACTCCTCTTTCTGCTCCGCCTTCTTTTAAAATAAAATTTGCTAATCCTTGTGTTGCTTTGCGAACTGTATACAAATTCATCCGATTTGTTCCAGCTCCAATTATACCACGTAATCCACCTGTTCCAAACTCTAGCTCTCTGTAAAAACGATCTCTTATTTCTGCTTCTTTTCCCCTTAAATCAAGTAGCTCTTGTCTTGTTGCTTCATCAAAATAAGCATTTGTACACCAATCTCTATAACTTTCTAAATAATTCATTTCTTTCCTCCATTTTTTAAATTTTTCCTTAACATTTTGTAGTAATACTCAATAACTCACAATTAAATATACACTGCTTTATCATCTTTTGCAATAGTTCCTCTAATAAAATTCAAGAACTGTATCTGATATACTTCTACTGTTTGTGAACTACCCATTGTCTAAAGCCAGTGGGATTTCGCTAGCCTTATTTCAATTACTCCTGTTTACAGACTAAAATTTCACAGTCTGTATCTACAAAACATTCTTTAATAATTTTTGATACTTTGTCCCACTTCAATCCATCTAGTCCACATCCTATCAATGGCATCGCAATTTTTTTAATATACTGAGTTTTACAGATACTACACATAATTTCAAGTGACCACTGAAGTGTTTTATAAGTAGGCTTATGAAAATATCTTTCTTTTGTAACGAGGTTAAAAACACGCCCAATTAAAATACAATCCGCCTTATCACCAATTTCTATCCACTGCTTCAAATAGTCTGGATTTTGTGAATTTAAAAGGTTCTTCATATCAAATCGTTTCTTAAATTCTAATGCAATTCCTTTTCCTAAAGCAAAATCCGCACTAATGCAGTGAACTAAATAATAATCTTCTGAAACAGTAAATAAATCTTGAATTTTTTCTATATAATTCATTTAATTTGCCTTTCTAATACTACACTGTTAAATCACTCTTTCCATATACATTTTTGCGGACAACACCAACCAACGACAAAATCCAAGATATCGGCTGCACAATCACGTGCCAGATTATCTTCTAAACTATTATAATATTGAATTAAGGATTGATATACTCTTTTCTTTTCTAATCCTAAATCATGTAACTTAACCAAAAGTTCATAACCTTTTTGTACTACAGCGTTATAATTATTTTCTGTAACAGACAAACATAACATCTTGATTTGAGCAATCATTTCTTCATTATTATTCATAATCCGATTACCTCCAAATCTCTAATTTTGTAATATATATATGTATTTTTAGGATATTTTTAAATATGCAGTTGAGAATATTTCATATCAGCAATCGATGTTGCTATCATACATCGTTGTGTTTCTTGTTCAGTAGTTTTTATATTTCCTATCTTATCTTCATAATATTCTAAATCTAACAATTCATCCGCCTCAATATAAAAACATTTCTCTCGAACTGCTATCCATTCTTCTGACGACATTTTTTGAATATCTTCCTTTTTTAGATTTAACTCTTCTTTTAGAAATTGTAATTGTTCATCATTTAATTTCATTTATTATCATCTCCTTTCTCTATGATTTCAATTTGTTGTGTTCATCTTTCTCAAAGATTAGTGTAAAAAGAAAAAGGTAGCTTTTATTTATAGGATCAACATCGCATCTCCAAAAGAAAAAAATCTATATTTTTCTTTTACTGCTTCTTTATAAGCTTCTAGCACGTGTTCTCTTCCTGCAAGAGCAGATACTAGCATCAATAATGTAGATTCTGGCAGATGGAAGTTTGTAATTAGACAATCTAAAACCCGAAACGGATACCCCGGATAAATAAAAATATCCGTATCTCCACTTCCTGCCTGTACTACACCATATTTGTCGGATGCGGCTTCTACTGTACGGCAGCTCGTCGTACCGACGCAAATAATTCTGCCTTTATTTCGTTTTGTTGTATTGATTTTTTCTGCCTCTTTTTCAAGAATCTGATAATGTTCTGTGTGCATATGATGATCTAAGATATTTTCTTCTTTTACTGGTCGAAAAGTTCCAAGTCCAACATGTAATGTTACTGTAGCTATTGTCACTCCCATTGTTTTAATTTCTTCTAAAAGTTTTTCTGTAAAATGCAGTCCTGCGGTTGGAGCAGCGGCGGAGCCTTCATACTTTGCATAGACAGTCTGATATCGGTTGCGATCTTTTAATTCATGAGTAATATATGGAGGAAGTGGCATTTGACCTAATTTATCCAAAATTTCTTCAAAAATTCCTTGATAGAAAAATTGTACTAAACGATTTCCTTCTTCTACAACTTCTAAAATTTTTGCAGTCAACAGCCCATTTCCGAATTGAATTATCATTCCCGGTCTAGCTTTTTTTCCCGGCTTTACTAATACTTCCCAAATATTATTTTCTCGGCGTTTTAATAATAATAATTCTACTTTTGCACCTCTTTTTTCTGGTTCTGTTTCAGATACTCGTTCCCCAATTAATCTTGCTGGAATTACTTTTGTATTATTTAATACCAGACAGTCTCCTTTTTGCAGATATTGTGTTATTTTATAAAATTTAGTATGTGTTATTTCTCCTGTTGATTTATTTAAAACTAAAAGTTTTGAATCTGAGCGATCTGTTAAGGGATCTTGTGCAATTAATTCTTTTGGCAAATCAAAATAAAAATCCTGTCGTTTCATTCTTAACCTCATTTCTGTGTATGATTGATTTTGGCATCTAAGAATTAACCTTTCCAACCTTACATCCAGTATAATAATATTCTAAAATTTTTTGATAGCGAAATCCTGCTTTTGCCATTCCAAGTGCACCCGACTGGCTCATTCCTACCCCATGCCCATATCCCATTCCCGCAAAATAATATGTAGAGCGATCTTTTGGGGCTTCTGACGGATAATTGTTTAAATTATTTTTTCCTTGTACAATATATTGTGATAATGTTGGAGCTTTTGTCACTCCATTAGCACTTAAAAGATAACTTTCTCCAATTTGAACTTGACGATTTTCAGAAGCAGAACAAACTGTTACTAAATCTGGAATATCGCCATATTCGATAATTTTAAATTTAGTACTATATAAACCTAAAACTTCACGGATTGCTCCTGCTTGAACTGCAGATGTTCCACTACTTCCCAAAATGCGAAGCTGATAAACTCTTCCTGATTGAGTTGTAATTGCAGGATAGATATTAGTAATTGTTCCAACTCCCAACCGATAATTGGAAAGTTTAGAAGATAAACTAGATTTTGTATGAGTAACAATCCAAGGTTCTTTTTCAGGACTATATTCATAAGGATCCGCTACTCCTTTTAAATAAGGAACATTTCCTCCCCATACATCTGAAGCATCTTCTGTTCTTCCTCCACTTGTAGAAAAAAAGTATGCAGGAATGACTTTATTTTGATATAAAATAACTTCTCCTGCTGTGGTATTTACCGCTTGCCTTGCTGTAGAAGTTTCTGCTGTATAACCGCCATATACTTGACTGGATGTAGTATCATCTAACTGATATGGTGAAGAAATAGTAGAGTCGGCAGAATATTTTGTTTTAGTAAGTGCAAAACTTCTAGCACAGACTGCCTGTGCTTTTTGTGCTTCTTTATGCCAAGAGGAAGGAATTTCACTAGAAACTACTCCATACAAATAAGATTCTATATATAAAATATTGACCGCTGTTAAAGAAGCATTTCCATATCTTCCAATTTCAAGTCTTCCACGATATTGCTTATTTCCTAAATCTAATACTGCAACTCCATCTTTATTTTTGGTCATCGGCTTAAATTGGGGATATGCCTGTTTTTTTTCTGCATCTATTAAAAATTGAAAGGAGTCTGCTTTAACTTGTATTCTATGACCATTATCTTGTGTAAAAGTATAAGTAAATCCAAATCTTCCTGAAATCCTATTTTCAATAGTTGTAGCATTTTCTTTATCACCTACTTCAATATAAACTTTCCAATAGTTTCGATAAATTGCTGTTGGAAAAGCCTTTACACCTAAACCTTCTAATGTATCTGCTACCTTTTTTGCTGCTTCATATCCCTGATAGGTTTTATTTAAAATATAATAGCAGCCACGGGCTGGTGTAAATGTAAACCCGTTGCTGCTGTTTAACTCTATATCTACTACATATTGATTCTGAATACAATATCCAACACCAAGTCGTTTTGTTTGAATTGTAATGGAAGAAACATTGGAATATTGTTGTTTTAACCCTACTCTTACATCTGTCATTTCTTTCGTTTCTTTCACTGCTGCCTGTGCTGTTATATAAAAAAAAGAGGGAAAAAACATAAATAAACTACATAAATAACATAATAATATATATATTCGAGCTTTTATCTTTATAATCTTCATAATTTTTGTTTCACTTTATCTTCCTTTTGTTGTATTATCCTATTTTGTTCTTGTTTTAATCTGTTTTTAGCAGTACTTCCTGAAAGTGGCTTTGCGAATTTTGCATATTGTATCCGACATTTAGCTGCAAGTAAAAGATTTCTTGGAATTACTTTAGATATCGTATTCAAACAGCGATTTGCATTTCCTAAAATAATCAGATCCTTTCCTTTTTGAATTCCCGAAAAAGTCTGTTTGACACAATCCTCTGTAGTGATTTTAAAATAACTTCGAATTTTACTTTTTTCTGTAGTTATAACCCCTGCCTTACTATCAAATTCCGTATCAACTGGTCCGGGACAAATTGTGATAACACGCACTAAACTTTTTTGTTGTTTTAACTCATAATTTACTCCCTGTCCAAACGAAATTAGAAATGATTTGGCAGCTCCATATACCGTCATTCCCGGATTTGGAGAAAATCCCGCTGTACTTGCTAAATTAATAATCTTTCCAGATTTCATATGCTTTAAAAGTAGTTTTGTCAAAAAAACAACTGCCTTTAAATCCACATTCAACATTTCCAAATCTCTTTCCAGTGGATAAGAACGAAACCATCCCACTGTTCCAAGTCCTGCTGCATTTACAAAATAATCTATCTTTTTTCCATAACAGGCTTTTGCTAAAGTACGACAATCCTCTTCTTGTGCCAGATTGCAAATCATAATTTCTACTCCAGCACCATTTAATGCTGTCAGTTCTCTTTTTAGGGCAAGAAGACGTTCCTTTCTTCTTGCTACTAATATAACTCGATATCCTTTTTTATAGAACGCTTTTGCAAACTCTTCTCCAATTCCACTTGAAGCCCCTGTTATCACTGCATATCTCATTTTTCTCCACATTTCTGTGTGGCTTTTTGTATATACCAAGTTTGTGGATGCCACACCAACACAAACTTGAATTTTTAACTTCTATTCAATACTTCCAATGCTTGGTGAATACCGAAACCATACCTTTCCAATGATTTTCTCTTTTGATACATACGTGTTAATCCAATATCTTGCATCTAAAGAGTGATTTCTGTTATCTCCCATAACAAAATAATGGTCTTCTGGAACTTGATATGGACCATAATCTTCTAAATTTGCAGGCTCTTTTAAATATGATTCATCTAATGGTTCTAAGCTGTCATTAATATAAACTTTTCCCTGAATAATTTGAATTTTTTCACCTGGCAATCCAATAATTCGTTTTACATAGTTTTCTGTTTCATCATCCGGATATTTAAAAATAATAATATCTCCTCGCTTTGGCTCTGAAAATAAATAGGCAATTCGATTTCCAATAATTTTATCATTTGGCATAATTGTTGATTCCATAGAACCTGTTGGGACAATAGCCTTTACAATGACATGATTCGTAATAAAATATGCTAGAACAAAAGCAGCTACTAATACAAAAATCCAGCTAAAAATCTCTTTTATCACACTTTTTGACTCCCATTTCTTCTCTGCTTCCTCTTTCGGTTCTGCTTCAAATTTTGTATCCATATCATTACCTCTCTTGTTTCTTATTTTCCCCAATTTTAATACTTTATTCTTAGTGTAGTAAATCATCGTCGTAATGTCAAGTTTTTTCTAGTGATTTTTCCTTAATAAAAGAAAAAAGAAGCTATGAATTTAATCCATTTAAGGCATATCTTTCATAACTTCTTTTCTATTCTTTTTCCTATTTCTTATATCCATTTGGATGTGTACTATGCCACTTCCAAGCAGAGGCAATAATCTCTTTTAAATCTGCATGTTCTGGCTTCCATCCAAGAATTGACTTTGCTTTTTCACTGGAAGCAATCAATTTTGCCGGATCTCCTGCACGCCGTTGTGCGATAATTGCAGGAATTGGATGATTTGTTACTTCTCTCGCACATTCAATTACTTCCTTTACTGTAAATCCAACTCCGTTTCCTAAATTAAAGATATCGCTTGCTCCACCTTTTCTTAAATATTCCAACGCCAAAATATGAGCCTGTGCCAAATCAGTTACATGAATATAATCTCTTACACAAGTACCATCTTTCGTATCATAATCGTCTCCGAAAACTGTAATCGCTTCTCTTTGTCCATTTGGTACTTGTAAAATCAATGGAATCAAATGTGTTTCTGGATGATGTGCCTCTCCAATTGTTCCACTCTTATGTGCACCACAGGCATTAAAATACCGCAAAGATACAAAAGAAAGTTTATGGGCAACACCTGTCCAATGGAACATCTTCTCCATAGAAAGTTTTGTTTCTCCATAGGTATTTGTTGGTTTGGTTTGATCTGTTTCTAAAATCGGAATTCGTTCTGGTTCTCCATAAGTAGCTGCTGTAGAAGAAAATACTATTTTATCAATTCCATGTGCAACCATAGATTCTAATAATACTTTTGTTCCACATAAATTGTTATCATAATATTTGAGTGGATTTGTCATACTTTCTCCAACTAATGAATTGGCTGCAAAATGGATTACCGCTTCGATAGATTCCTTTTCAAAAATCTCATCTACAAATGCTCTATTTCGAATATCTCCTTTATAAAACTTTGCCTTTTGATGTACAGCCTCTAAATATCCTGTTTCTAAATTATCTGCAATAACTACTTCTTCCCCACGATCTACTAATTCATATACCGTATGTGAGCCAATATAACCAGCTCCTCCTAAAACTAATACTGCCATAATATCCTCCTTTATCTATGAACTTTTTTATAGGTTACAAGGACCTCCCCCAACTTCTACCACATAAAAATTTGCTTCATAACCAATTTTTTCTTTATAGACTATTCCAACTTGTTTGATAAATTCCTCTACACAATCGCTTTTCACAATACTTACGGTACATCCGCCAAAGCCTGCTCCTGTCATACGAGATCCAATTACTCCTGATTGATTCCAAGCGGTTTCTACTAAAGTATCTAATTCAATTCCTGTTACCTCATAATCGTCTTTCAGAGATTGATGAGATTCATTCATTAACTTTCCAAACTGTTTAATATCATTCTTCTTTAATGCCTCTACTGCTTGAATGGTTCTCTGATTTTCGTAAACTGCATGTTTTGCTCTGCGACATTTTACTTCATCTTGAATAACATCTTTTATTTCTTCAAATTCTTCTATAGTAAGTTCTCCAAGAGAAGTAATATCTCGTACCGTTTTTAATCTCTCTAATGCAGCTTCACATTCACTTCTGCGTTCATTATATTTTGAATCCCCAAGTCCACGTTTTTTGTTACTGCAAGCAATTACAATCTTTGCATCATTTAACCTAATTGGTGCATATTCATAGGAAAGATCAAAAGTATCCAAAAAAATTGCATGATCCTTTTTCCCCATTGCAATCGCAAATTGATCCATAATACCGCAATTTACTCCAATAAATTCATTTTCTGCCTTCTGACACAATTTTGCTATTGTTACCATATCAAGATTCTTTGAGGAAAAATCAAAAATCTTACTTACAAAATAAGCAGTTAATACTTCTATTGAAGCGGAGGAAGAAAGTCCTGAAGAATTTGGAATATTTCCACAATAAACTACATCAAACCCAGAAGTTATTGGAAATCCTTCATCAATTAGAGTCTTTAAAACTCCCTTTGGATAGTTTGCCCAATCGTCTTGTTTTATATTGAGCAGTTTATCAAGAGAACACTCAATAATACCCAACTGCGAAAAATTCATTGAATAAAATCTCAACTTTTGATCCTCACGTCGCTTTACTGCTGCATATGTTCCAATCGTTAAAGCACATGGAAATACATGTCCACCATTATAATCTGTATGTTCCCCAATCAGATTCACACGTCCTGGAGCAAAAAAGAATTGTGCCCCTTCTGACACTCCATACACTCTTTCAAACTCTTTTTGTAACATCTGCTTCATTTTACATTCCTCTCCTTTTCAATCAAATAAAAACAATATTTATGTTTTAAATTATTAATTCTGTTTTTATTATACATAAAATTATGTAGTTTGTAAATAGGAAAATTAATTTTTTTACTGATATCATTTTAATCTGAAAGTATATGAATAAGTCACTTATCTTCAATAAAATCGATTCTAGCATTTGTCATAGGTTATAAGAAAAGTATTGCTTGAAAATTAATAGACAAGCCATTATAATATAGAGGAGAAAATATAATAAAATGGTAAGGAGGTAAAGAGATTATGGAAATATATAAACAAGAGTTTATTGAGTTTATGGTAGAATGTGGTGTTTTGAAGTTTGGAGATTTTGTAACAAAGAGTGGGAGGAAAACTCCTTTTTTTGTAAATACAGGTTTTTATCGAACAGGTTCTCAATTAAAAAAATTGGGTGAATATTATGCAAGAGCAATAGAACAGAAATATGGACACGAATTTGATATATTATTTGGACCAGCCTATAAGGGAATTCCACTTAGTGTAACGACTGCTATTTCTCTTTCAGAACTCTATGGTGCAGATATCCGTTATTGCAGTAATCGAAAGGAAATAAAAGATCATGGAGATAAAGGAATTTTGTTAGGAAGCCCTATTCATGATAAGGATAGAGTAGTTATTATTGAGGACGTTACAACGGCAGGAACTTCTATTGGCGAAACAATGCCAATTATTAAAGCACAGGGAGCAGTTGATATCATAGGTCTTGTAGTTTCTGTAGATCGGATGGAACGTGGTCAGGGAACAAAAAGTGCTTTAAAAGAAATTGAAGAAAATTATCAGATTGCAACAACAGCTATTGTCACAATGCAGGAAGTAGTAGAACATTTATATAATAGACCATATTGTGGAAAGATAATTATTGATGATAAGTTAAAGAATGAAATCGATGCGTATTACGAACAATATGGAGTAAAGGAATAATATAGTGTAGTCAGTCATATCAAGATGAAGGAAAAGTGGAGGAAATTGAATGGGAACAGAAAAAATTTATAAGACAATGAATTCTGCAGGAAAGTTCAATTTGATTGTAGGGATCTGTGTTGTAATTGTAGGTACTCTTAGTTGTCTGTGTGGAGCATTTATGATTGTACATGGAGTGAAATTATTGGAACGCAAAAAAGAAATTTTGTTTTAAATGTACAAAAAGTTACGATAACCCTAAGAAAATATATAAAGGGCAGGATACTTTCCTGCCTAATTTTAAAATAATTCATACACTATTTTTTATAGGCTATCCCATTCTATAAGGAAAAAACGAGAACCTGTATAAGCCTATGCTCAAAAGTTAGGTTTCCATACATGTAACTTTATTAAAAATGCCATTTCTAATTCTTCTGGTATTATTTTTAATAGTATGTATTAATATTAATTTTTCTAAAAAGTATACTTATTTTTAGTTTGATTTCTTCATTTTCTCTTCTAGCCATTGGTCGAAATCTTGTTTTTGATTCGATTTTAAGTATATATTCTTCATATTTTTATAAATCAATTTTATAGTTGTAGGATCGATTTGAAAATTAGAAACGAAAATTTTATATGCTTTCAAGTAATAACTCAAAGCAATCTTATACTCTCCTTCTCTTTCATATACTACTGCCAAATTATTATAGCTGCTAGTTGTGTTTGGATGATTCTCTCCTAATACCTTTTTTCGAATCTCCAGACTTTTTTCATACAACTCTTTCGCTTTTGCATACTCGCCTTTTTTTGTATATACTAACCCCAAATTATTATAACTGGTGGTTGTATCTGGATAATTTTCTCCTAAGATATTCTTACAAATTCTTAAACATTCTATATACCATTTTTCTGCCTTTTTATACTCTCCTATATACCTTAATGCTTCTCCAAGAGTAGAAATAAAACATGCCTTTTTTTTAATTTTGATATCTATTTTTTGGATTATATTTTCTGCAAATGGAATTAATTTTTGATATTGTAATACTGAACCACCTTCTAGTAATTCTAAACTCTTTTGACATGCTTCGATTAATCCAGAATGATTTTCCTGTTTCGGCTTTTGTTTCTGATAAATAAATTGTGCAAACACAGGATGCAATGTATATGTTTCCTGTTCTACATCAAATTGAAGCCATCCTTTTTGTTCTAAACCTGTCAAAATATCATTCTCTTCCTCTACTCCTGCATCCGAAAGTAACCACTGATTGCATACTTCAAACGATAAGGGAAGATAGGGAAAAATACAAAATGCTTCCAAAATATTTTGCTCTGCCTCATTTAACTCCGATAAGTTATATAAGATTTCATACGATTTTTGAATATTAATCTGTTGATCTTTCCCATCTTTATATTCTAACTGGAATCTGTCTTTTTCTAACTTTTCTCTTAACTGCCTAACTTTCCAGCGTTTCAGCAAGATATGCTAGTAGTTGTATTGTCATAGGCTGGAAAAATTCTATTCTGATATTCCTGTTCCTTCATTACCTCCAATACTTCAAACATACAACTTGGAGATTTTAAATAAGCGTCACTGATAAGTAAAATCGCATACTCCTGTTGACGTATCCTCTGCATAAACTCCCGAATACTGTTCCATACTCCTATATCACGGATATCTCGTTTCACAATCATTTTCGGATTCTTCGATAACTGTTGATCCACTTGATTTGCTATTTCTGCATCCTTCCAGCTATAAGAAAGAAAAATGGTAGTTTTTCTTTCTTCCTTTTCTTTTGCCAGTTCTTTTTCCTTTCTATCTCCTTGGAAAACAATTTGATCTCCACCTATATAATCCCCACCAATACCGACACCTTTTAGTTTGTTTTCTACCCTTTTTGACATTTGAATTCCCTTCTCTTAAGTTTATTCCAAGAATAACTTCTATATCTTTTATATTTTGTAGTTATTCTACAATATTCTTTAGATTTTATCAATATTTTTATGAAATACCTTATTATATTAAATAAAAAAGGTAAGTTATGATAACTTTAAAAGAGATAATTCAACTAAGTGATATTCTGGAACTTATTTCAATGTATGAATAACCAGAATGAATTTTAAGAAATAAAAAAGGAAGTGTTAGAAGGAAAAGAAGGAAATTTATTTTGTTGTAAAGGGATAGTAGCTTGGAACAATCAAATATGGTTGAACTTAATGGAGGTATGCAGTATGCCAAATATATAAGTAATTACTTGTGTATAAAATGTATTTTCTTGAATTTCTCAAGAAGTACAAACTGTTGTTGGAATTGATATAGAAGATGACAGGAATTCTTACCAGAGTCAACTGTAATTTCTGAGGTAAAGACAATCTGCTTTTACATTTTTATAGATGAATTGACAATCCTTCTTATTTATGATATCCTTAGCATCAGATTATATAAGTATGGAGGTGGCTAGTTATGATATTAAAAGAGGCATATCGTTATCAGAATTTTTTAGATCGATTACTTTCTGAGGCACAGTCTTATATGAATAGTGAAACATTTATTACAAATGTAAAACAGATACATCATCGAAAAAAATCCAATCCTGCTGCAGAAGATGAAGTCATAGAAAAAGTAGCTAAGTTAAACGATACTTATAAATTCATGCCTGTTGATTTTACTCCTATGCAGATTGTAGACTTTGCTGTGAAAGCTTTAGAAGAAAAAGAAAAATTATCTCTTGCTATTGTGGCAGCCAAAAAAACAACAAAGATCGATATCGATCATTCTATTGCGATGAATAAGAAACGTCAGGAATTTGTTTCCAGTCTAAACTTCATGAACGGAATAAAAAATCGTGAAACAAAATCTCGTGGTACAGATTACAAGTTTAATCAAGAAGGAAATCAAATATCTTATTATTATGATATCGATGAAATCATTACCATTGATTTTGACCGTAATGATATCAAAGGACTGATAAAGAAACTGACAAAACAAAGCGATGAACTTTCTATTATATTAGACAGTCTTTTAATTACAACAGAAGTAGATTATACCCCTGTTTGGGACATTAATGATTCTTTAGAAGATATTATACTTACACAAGTACAAGCTTAACAAAATTCTGATACAGATACTTAAAATAGAACTAAAATGAATTTCGTCGTTGTCGATCGCTTCAGATGCAGATGAAGTAGGATGCTGCATTCCGTTTTTTTCCTGACTTTAGGAAAGATTCTGGTTATATAATCGCCTTTTTATTTAAATATTTCCAATATTTAAGCCTAACTTTGTTCTCTCGAACAAAGTAACTTATGTTCTGCGTAGTGCGATTTGTTATTTTACTATTACTTTATTTCAACCATTTACTATTTTGTATATTTCTTCTTTTGCTATTCGCTTCGCTTTCATTATAAACAGTTCAAATATTATAATTAATTGGTTGAAGCTACGAATGAAATTTTAGTTCTATTTTAAGTATCTGATATCAGACTTTCCCAGTGACTGATTTTATTTGTATTCTTGTCACTGGGATTTTATTTGTATTATTAATGTACACACCCAATTAATTCTTTAATATCATTTACTTTCTTATTTTTCATATAAGTTTCAATTTCATGAATTGTATCAACCGTTGCATATGGATTCATGAAATTTGCTGTTCCAACTGCTACTGCGGTTGCCCCTGCCATTAAAAATTCTAAAGCATCTTCCCCATTACAGATTCCACCCATTCCAATAATTGGAATGGTTACTGCACGGGCTGTCTGATAAACCATTCTTACTGCTATTGGCTTAACTGCCGGTCCAGAAAGTCCACCTGTCTGATTGGCAAGAACAAAGGCTCTTCGATTAATATCGATTTTCATTCCAGTAAGAGTATTAATTAACGATAGTGCATCTGCTCCTCCTGCCTGTGCTGCTTTAGCAATTTCAGTAATATCTGTGACATTTGGACTTAACTTCATAATAATAGGCTGTGCTGCCCGTTTTTTTAATTCTGTCGTAATTTGTTCCACCATTTTAGGATTTTGTCCAAATGCAATACCGCCTTCTCTTACGTTTGGACAGGAAATATTAATTTCCAACAGATCTATCTTTTCATCAGAAAGACGTTCTACTACTTCACAATATTCTTCTAGGCTATGTCCGCAGACATTGACAATAATTTTTGTATCATATTGTTTTAAAAAAGGAATATCTCTTTTTAAAAACACATCAATACCCGGATTTTGCAGACCAATGGCATTTAACATCCCACCATATGTCTCTGCTACACGTGGAGTTGGATTCCCAGCCCATGCTACATTTGCCACTCCTTTTGTCACAACAGCTCCTAGAAGATTTAAGTCTACAAACTCTCCATACTCCGCTCCAGAACCAAATGTTCCAGAGGCTGTCATAACTGGATTTTTTAATTCTACTCCGGCAATCGTTACCTTTGTATTCATGAAACTCTCTTCTCCTCTCTATCTTTATATTTAATCTGCTGTTTCATCACCAAACAGTTCTTTTGTCCATTTTTCAACTGCATCCGTAGTTTCTGTCAAAAACTGATCCATTTGTTTTTCATTTAAAAATGGATATGCTCTTTCTAAATTCTCTCTTTTCTCACTATAAAATCCTACAATATAGTTTCTTCGATTATCAAACGCATCTTCTGTAAAAATATCCATATAGACATTTTGAAAACCTGCCGCATTTTTATAGATCTGAAAGCCTCTAAAATCAGGATTTTTAGATAAATAAAGAAAATCCAAATCATACCAGTCCGCTTTCATTTTCCAAATAAATCCCTGTTTATCCTTCAATACCTCTTTTTCATGACTTTTTATACAGGGCTTTAAAATTTGTTTACTCCAAAATATATCTGTCATAAGATGTGTCAAATACCCTAAGTAAAAAGAAGATTGCTTCCGATTATAATTTTTTTGCATTTCTTTTGAAAAATATCTGTTTATATATTGTTCAATCTGAATCTGTTTATTGTCATCCCAAAAATGTGATACTTCTTTAAGCGGTGTAAAATAAGTCCAATCTTCATTTGGCACGCCACTATCTGGTGCAATATTTCCAACAACAAATTCTGTATTTTTGATATGTTGAAATCTTTCTAACAACAGATCCGCTATCCGTAAATGAACCATCCATGAAGCCACTCTATCACTCTTTTCATACGTATTTTAAAATTCAATCGCATCTGCAAAAAATACTGGTCCATCTTTGCATACCCTTTTATTATAAACATTGGAATGGGGATCAAGTTCTGTTGATTTACATACGCAACCAAGACACGCACCAATTCCACAGGCCATTCTTTCCTCCATGGAAATCTGTGCTGGAATGTTATATTTTTTTGCGATCTCCTTTACTCCTTTTAACATTGGCAATGGTCCACACGCAAATATCATCTGATAAGACATGGTATCATTTTTTAGTACATCGATTACTGTTCCTTGTGTCCCAAGACTTCCATCATCTGTTGCAATTTGAACTTGTCCATATTTTTGAAATTCTTCTGCTAAAAAAGTATCTTTATTTCGATATCCTAACACAATCTGCTTTGTTCCATGTAACTGTTTTACTAACTCTAACAGCGGAAAAATTCCAATTCCTCCTCCAACAATTAAATACTTCTCCTCTTTTTGTGGAAGTAAAAATCCATTTCCTAATGGTCCTAATATCTCTATATATTCTCCAACTTCCATTTTAGAAAGTTCTCTTGTACCTTCTCCCATAATACGAAATATTAAACGGAACAGACCATTCTTTTTATCAACTTCACAGATACTAATAGGACGTGGAAGCACTTTACTTTTATCTTTGAGATAGACCATTACAAACTGACCTGGAACTGCTGTAGTTGCAATACTTGTTTCTAAGTCAGGATTCTTAAACCAAAAACTAAAAATGTCAGGTTGTAATTCTACCTTCCCTGTAAGTATCGCCGTTGTCTTTATCGCTTTTTCCATACCCTTACCATACCTTTCTGTTTTTTTAATTTATCTTTTCTATTATTTTATCGGATTTTTTCTAAAAAGGCAACTAGATACAAAAAAACAATAGGGAAAGTGCTTTCTTAGAAAGCTTTTTCCACTATTGTCTTCTTTTTATTCTTTATTTTTATATTCTTGAGCTGCTGGATCGATAAACTGTTTTGTTCTTATCCACTCTTTTGTTTCTGGAACTTTTACAGTTTCACTTCGATTTCGATATAAAAATCGTACTAGCGCATAACAATCGATCCAGATTTCATTATTACCCTCTTTTTGAGATTCATTAAAGATTAATTGTAGTCCAAAATGAAGATGGGGAATATCAATATTATTTACGTTTTCTTTTACGCTATAACCTGTATGTCCTAAATATCCAATGACATCTCCTGCCTGTACAATACTTCCCTCTTCTAGTTCTTTATTATATGGAAAGTCTTTTCTTAAATGGGCATAATAATAATATCTTTTTTTATCAAAAGAGCGAATTCCAATTCGCCATCCTCCATACTGATTCCATCCAAGCGCTTCTACATAGCCAGATTCTACGGCAATAATTGGGGTTCCGGTTGCTCCCATCATATCATGTCCTAAATGAACTCTTCGATATCCATAACTTCTCGATGCTCCAAAATCATCATAATCACTATAAGGAAAATTTTTGGCAATCGGTGAAAATGCTTTTAAACCATAACGGGTTACATATTCCACTTCTGGCTGTTCTTTAGAGTCTGTTTGATCTTCCTGTATTTGATCCTCTTCTATTTGATATTCACCAACCATTCCGCCTAATACCGCCTCATAAGCTTCTTTATAATAATTATAGTAACTCATTTTCTCTGTGAGTTCTTCTATTGTTTTTCCCTCTGCTAATTTATCACAAAGAGCTTTCATGTCTGTTTCTTGAAATCTTTTAAAATCTCCTCCATATCGTGCTCCAAGATAGGCTAATAATTCAATCCAGTTATAATGAGGTTCTGAACCGTATGAAGATACATCATACTTATAAGCAGCATCTAACGCCTCATATGTCACCTGAAAATCTACCCATTTAATATAATCTTTTTTTTCTTCTTCCTTCTCCTTTTCTTCTTCCTTTTCTTTTACCAACTCTTCATTAAATTCTTGTTGTGACTCTTTTTCTAATTCTTCTCCATCCATTCCTAATAGTTGTTGATCCATATTTGTGTTCTCTGTCTGTTTACAGCCTGAAAGCAATAAAATTACTATTAATATTGCTATTAAATAGTGGAATTTAAAACGGATTCGTTTCATTTTTAACCATCCCGTTCAATTTTATACACTTTATGCAATTATTTTGACAGCTATTCACTTTCTATTAAAAAATGCGGATGGTATCTCTTGTTGTCCCATCAGAAATATACATTTGATCTAACATTTCTTTTAGTAAATTCCACTGCTCAATTTCTAAATTTGTTTCCTCTTTTTCTCTCCAATGTGTAATAGCTAAAGAAAGTTTTATATTTTGTTTCGAATCAAATTCAGAGAAAAAATCATCTTGAATTCGTTTTATAAGTTCTTTCTTATTAAGAGGTGCATATCGAAAATTTTGTTGATAGGGATTTGTAACATTGGTGCGATCCTCTCTGGCATAGACTTCTTCTCTTTTACACTCCCCAAAAAGATTCCCTGCTCCATGTCTTGTCAGATAGGTTCGACTTACATAACAGACCTCTATTTTCGGTATTGCAAATTCTTTTAAAGAAGTTAACGCTTTTAAAAAAGCTGCTGGATTTTTCAATCCAGTATTACTTGGAGTCAAATGTGGCATTTCTGCCACATTTGACTGATCTAACAAAAGTCCCTGTCCGCCTTCAAAAATAATTCGATCATAGTGACAGAGCATAGACGATTCTATTAAAGTAACATCTAAAAAGAATTCGTGACAATCCTGTAAAAAATTTTCAATTAGATAGGGACTATACACTCTCTCCTTCCAAGCATCAGAAAGTTTTCCATTGGTTACTTCATTTAATCTTTCCTTTACATATTCCTCTCTCACTCGAATTAAAAATTCTTTTCTTTTTTGATTACTCAGTTCCTTCCAATCAGAAAGTTCCATTCGATAAAGAGGATATTTACTTCTAAGAATTGTCTCGTAAATTCCCATACCACAACTGCCATGTCGTTTTTCTGCCCTAGATTCTTCTGCTATTTGATTTATTAACAGATCAAAAGGTAGTGTTAAACAACAGGAAGGATTAGCAAAGCAGTGAATAGAAGATACTATATTTAACTTTTTTTCTAACTCTTTTTTTTCTACACAATAAATCATTGGGTTAATTAAAAATGTATCTGCAAAATATGTATCTGCTTTAGCAAAAACTCCTGATCCAAAATGATGAAATACATGACGAGTTCCGTCACAAAGTTCTACAGTATGTCCTCGCTGAGATCCTCCATTATGACAGACTACAATACAACTTTCCTTATTTTCTTCTGCTTTTTTTGCAAAATAGTCTGTCATCATACCTTTTCCTTCATCTCCATAATTTGCTCCAATTATTACTTGTATCTGCTTCATTATAAATTCCACCTATTTTTCTTCCATTGCTCTTCTATAAATGTTTTCCCTATCTGTTCTTCTTCTAAAAGAGAAGAACTATTTTGTTGTGTTGAATTTTTATTAGAAAAAAGTTCCAATAAAGAAACAATAATTTCTGGAAGTTGTGTACACTCATTTACTAAAACTGCTCTATCTCCAAGAAGCCTTCTCCAATTAGAAACCACCACTTCGCCTTCCATGCCTCCTTGATATCTCATTCCACTTCCCTGTGCAATCATTAAATGAAATATTTCGTACTGTCTTGAAACTTCTTGTAATAGTTCTTGTGCTGTTAGATCTCGTTCTGAACTATCACCAATAAATTGTCGAATTGCTTCTTTTCGTAAAATTGGAAGATAATTCTCATCTCCTATTGTAAATAAGAAACCTTTCTTTCCCCTTTTTTCAAATTGATCTGTTCTAGTATGGCGTGCTGCAAAATACCAAGGCAGAGTATAGGATTCTCCCCCGTTGCCTCCTCCTCCTTGCTCAAAGAAAACACTATTTAACTGTTCTGCAATTCGAATATCAGATTCAAACTGTGTCACCTGCAAAGGATGTCTGTCACATTCTACATCTCCAAATGCCATTACCATAATCTGAGGATCTGTAACAGGTTGTCTTTGGTATAGTTCTGTAATTAAATAATTTAATTTTTTTGCAATCACTTCAAGTACAGTTCCCATGCTTCCTGTTACATCCAATCCTAAAATAATAGGAGTAGAAAGTGGGTGTTCGAAACTATCTCTTGCTTCTCGAAATGTAATATTTCTTGGTTCAAGTAATGGGGAAATTGTTCTTGCCCGATACATCTCATTTGCTGTAGAACGATCCGTATATCCTCTCGATCTTGTATAGCTCTCCCAATCTCTGCTGCTCCATGCTCCTGTTCCCATAAAAAATCCCCCTTTATTAAAATTATTTTAATATTATCTTTTTGTTATTATCATTATAATATTAATATACAATTTTGTCAAGTAAGAAACAATTTTGTTCTGAGGCAATTTTAATATTAACTTGATTTATAAAAAGTATTATGATAAGCTTAATATAAAAAGGGGGAATTTGGATGTTTAATCAGCCCTATGTTCTTACTTATTTAGAAATAGAGTATTATCTAGTACTTATGCAAAATCAAGATATTAACATACAACGTGATAGTATTCAAAGGCTTTTTCAAGAAATTGTTAAGGGGCGTAGATTGCTTCCTTTTTCAATGCAAAGACTAGAAACTTGTTTAGAGTCTTTAATACAATCTCCTGTGTCTAAGGTTAGAAAGTGGGCACTTCACTTATCAACATCCATAAACTCTGAAAAAATTATAAAAGTATGCAAAAAGCAACTCGAATTAGAAAATGACCAAGAAAATATTAATTGGATACTTGCAACACTATCTACAATCTATAATAAAGAAGAACTACTAAATATATTAAAAAAGGTAAACAAACATAATTCTTATCTTGATAATATTACAGAGTTACAAATTGACGCAAGTACAGTTTTGTTTTCAAAAGATAAAAATATTCCTAATTTATCATTGTTAATACAAAACTTACGCAAAAGTAAGCCTGAAATCAGGTCTTGGTTAACTAAATTTTATGGATATAATAGATTAGCAGAAAAAAAAGATATACATAAATATATAGATCAAAATGATATGTTAAATTTAATTATAGATGGTGATATTGGATTACAAGAATATGGAATGTGGGGATTATATTTACATGGAGAGCAAAACATCAAAAATATTCCTAATGATATACTAGATTATTCCTATTATTATAATGATACCTTAAAATGGTTTTTTCCATTTTTGAAGTATATACCAAATATATCTTCTAATAGCACTCTTATAAATACATGGATTATAAATTCATCTCTATTCAATAGAAGTGCTAAAGAAGGACTTTTAAACTTACTTCTTAGCATAAAATTTAATAATAAATATGTGGAAGGAATTGTTGATTGGTATATAAGTGAAATAGAATCTTCTGTTAAACGGTTGTTATTTAATTATATGATATTAAATGTCCGAAATGATTTAACTTATACTTTCTTTTCTGTACTCGAAAATGAATTTGAAAACCCAAGTGTTAAAAAATTAATTGAATATGAAATTCAATCAAATTTAACAACCGAATTAGAAATTATTAACAATAAAATATATTTAAAAAAGGAGGAAAAGACTATGAATAATTTTTTTAATGGTCCTGTTAATAATCCAGTCTTTAATGACAATCATGTAGAAAATACTACATCATTCCAAAATCTTTATGGAAAAATTTTTTCTTCATTAGACTATCTAATTGATATTCCTGAAAAAGAATTAAATTCTATAAAAAATAATTTATTATTAGCTAATGAACAAATTCAATCAAGCATGCCGAAAAAACGTATATTAGGAACCGCACTTACCGCTATTAAAAAATTTGTAAATGAATTTTTTATGAAATTAGCTGTAAGTACAGCTACTGGATATGTGACTAATGCAGATTGGTCAAATTTAATTTCTGAAATAGAAGCATTTTTTAGAAAATTAAATTAATATACAATTTAACTGAACGATTATTAACTAAATCATTTAAAAAAATATAATGATTATTGCCCACCATAAAGTTTCTCTAAATTTCTGCGATACAATCGAGCAGGGCGATGTCCTGCTCCTTCATTCATTTTTTCTGTTTCTTTTACAAATTCTGATATTTTTCTTCTAAAATTAGGAGTTAAAAGTGGTTGATCCAAAATTAACTCATATGCCTTTTGAAGTTCAAATAGTGTAAATTCTTCCGGAAGCAGTTCAAAACCAAGGTTTGAGCGAAATAATTCTTCTCTAAGATAAATGAGAACTTCTGTTATAATTTTAGCGTGATCAAAACCAATTCCTTCACTCTCTAAAATTTCAAATTTTGTACTTCTTCCTGTCTTTTCATAGTGAAGTTTTTCCTGAATTTTCGCTCTGACCTCTTGTTTTAATCCCAAAAAAGTTAATTGATAGATCTGAAAAACTTCATACGCTGTTTTTTGTTCTATTCTTTTTTCTTCCTGTTTTTTTAACTCAATCTCTGCCCAAACTGCTTCTTTAGCATCTTTTGTCGCCTGTAGTATAGTTTGATTATCTTTTGTTAAGGCAAGATAGGCATTTGATAAAATCCAACCTCTTGGATCTCTTCCTAAATCACTGTATACTTTAAAATTTCTCAAATTTACCTTGTCCATACCTGTTTCTTCTAATAATTCTCTTTGTGCTGCTTGCTCTAATGTCTCTTCCTTTCTTAAAAATCCTCCCGGTAATACCCACATTCCCTCAAAAGGGGGTTCTGCTCGTTTTACTAATAACAGTGATAACTTTTTTTCTGGAATCTTTCGATAATTATTATTTTGTTCTTCTTTTAAAGTAAAAAGTGCAATATCTACAGCAACAGACGGTCGTTCATAATCTTCTAATCGATACTGTTTTAAAAATTTTTTTTCTCTAATCTGAACTTCTTTCATACAAATCCTCCGTCACTTATTTCTTATCTATATTTATCCTATCATAGACTTTTTAGCATTTCAAGTTTCAATTAGGATATGATATTGTAATTTGTACCAATATGTGATACAATTTCAACATTACAAGAAGCGACAAATTTTAAAATTAAGGGGGTATTATGTACCAGCATCATATAGAATCCCTTGAGATTCTTAAAAATTATTTTTCTGATAAAGAGGAAGTAATTGCTCTAATCTTTGGCGGTTCTGTTGCAAAGGGCTGTGAAAGACCAGATTCAGATTTAGATGCAATGGTTATAATAACAGATGAAGCATATAGAACTCGAGTAATAACTGCTGAGACCATAGCTGGATATTGTACTTATGAAGGTGGCTATTTTGACGTAAAATATATGACGAAAGGATTTTTAATCGATGCTGCTAATAAAGGAAGTGAGCCAACAAGAAACGCATTTTTTAAATCTAGAGTATTATTTACAAAAGATCCAGATATTCCTCAAATCGTATCAAAAATTCCGGTCTTTCAAAAGCAGGAAAAAGAGGAAAAAATGCTTTCTTTTTATTCGGATTTCTGGCTTAATTACTACTATTTCCTTAAATCGTGCAAGCCTGATGGCTATATGAAACTTCACGCTTTAAATGAAGTAATTTATAGTATCTATCGGATGATTTTGCAAGAAAAAGAAATTTTATTTCCAAGTAATAGAAGATTAGAAGAAACGGTACAAAATATATCAGAAGAAACTTTTGAACTGGTCAAATTAGGAAAACAGTCAGCAAGTTCTCAGGAAATATCAGATATTGATGCTTTTGTTAATCATTTTCTGAAAATTACTTCCTATGCTATTCCAACAAGTGATAAACCTATCTTATCACAATATACAAAAGATTTTGAACAATGGTGGAGAAATCCTAGACCTAATATTAATGAATGGTAAATTATTTTATCTTATCAACGAAAAATATATACTTTCCCTTTTGAATATTTTTTTGTATAATAAGGATTGATTTTAAGACAGATGCTGTTTTTCAGCGGAATGGAGGAATTATGTCACAAAGAACAGATATTCATAAGGTATTAATCATTGGCTCAGGTCCAATTATTATTGGACAGGCCTGCGAATTTGATTATTCCGGAACACAGGCTTGTAAAGCGTTGAGAAAACTGGGCTATGAAATTGTATTGGTTAATTCCAATCCGGCCACTATTATGACTGATCCAGAAACTGCTGACGTTACCTATATTGAACCTCTCAATGTAGAACGGTTAGAGCAAATTATTGCTAAAGAACGTCCAGATGCTTTACTCCCAAATTTAGGAGGTCAGTCAGGATTAAATTTATGTTCTGAACTTTCCAAAGCAGGAGTTTTAGACAAATATCATGTAAAAGTAATCGGCGTTCAAGTAGATGCCATTGAACGGGGAGAAGATCGGATTGAGTTTAAACGAGCAATGCAAAACCTTGGAATTGAAATGGCACGTAGTGAAGTGGCATATAGTGTGGACGAAGCTCTTGCTATTGCAGATCGTTTAGGTTATCCTGTCGTGCTTCGTCCAGCATATACAATGGGGGGAGCTGGCGGCGGTTTAGTCTATAATATAGAAGAATTAAAAACAGTCTGTGCAAGGGGATTACAAGCAAGTTTAGTCGGTCAGGTACTTGTAGAAGAATCCATTTTAGGCTGGGAAGAATTAGAATTAGAAATTGTTCGAGACTCTGACAATAATATGATTACTGTTTGCTTTATTGAAAATATTGATCCTTTAGGAGTTCATACTGGTGATTCTTTTTGTTGTGCTCCTATGCTTACTATTTCAAAAGAGTGTCAAAAGCGACTTCAAGAACAGGCTTATAAGATTGTAGAAAGTGTTCAAGTGATTGGTGGAACTAATGTTCAGTTTGCTCATGATCCTGTTACCGATCGAATTGTTGTAATTGAAATTAACCCTAGAACCTCCCGCTCTTCTGCACTTGCTTCCAAAGCAACTGGATTTCCAATTGCTTTTGTATCAGCAATGCTTGCTTGCGGGCTTACTTTAAAGGATATTTCTTGTGGTAAGTATGGTACGCTTGATAAATATGTTCCTGACGGAGATTATGTTGTGATCAAATTTGCACGTTGGGCATTCGAAAAATTTAAAGGCGTTGAAGATAAACTAGGAACACAGATGCGGGCAGTTGGTGAGGTTATGAGTATTGGAAAAACTTATAAAGAGGCTCTGCAAAAAGCAATCCGCAGTTTAGAAACAAATCGTTATGGTCTTGGGAATGTCAAAGACTTTGCCAAAAAATCCAAAGAACAGCTTTTATCACTGTTAATTACTCCTTCTAGTGAACGTCATTTTATTATGTATGAGGCATTGCGAAAAGGTGCTTCTGTAGAAGAAATTTATGAAATCACTAAAGTAAAGGCTTATTTTATTGAACAGATGAAAGAACTGGTGGAAGAAGAAGAAAAGCTAAAAGGTTATCATGGTCACTTACCAGAAGATAATCTGTTTATCTGTGCAAAAAAAGATGGTTTTTCTGATAAATATTTATCTCAATTACTGGATATCTCAGAAGATGAAATTAGAAAACATCGAATTCATCTTGGTATTACACAATCTTGGGAAGGAGTTCATGTTAGCGGAACAGAAAATAGTGCCTACTACTATTCTACCTATAATGCCCCTGATCAAAATCCAATCAGTACACAAAAACCAAAAGTTATGATTTTAGGAGGAGGCCCAAATCGAATTGGGCAGGGAATTGAATTTGACTATTGCTGTGTTCATGCGTCTTTGGCATTAAAGAAATTAGGATTTGAAACTATTATTGTAAACTGTAATCCTGAAACGGTATCTACAGATTATGACACTTCCGATAAATTATACTTTGAACCTCTTACCCTAGAAGATGTATTAAGTATTTATCAGAAAGAACAGCCTGTTGGTGTAATTGCTCAGTTTGGCGGTCAAACTCCTTTAAATTTGGCATCTGAATTAGAAAAAAACGGCGTTCGGATTCTAGGGACACCACCTTCTGTTATTGATTTAGCAGAAGACAGAGATCAATTTCGTGCTATGATGGATAAGTTAGAAATTCCGATGCCAGAATCTGGTATGGCTATTACTGTAGAAGAAGCTCTTGCTATTGCAGAACAAATTGGCTATCCAGTTATGGTTCGACCATCCTATGTCTTAGGTGGACGTGGAATGGAAGTAGTTTATGATGCAGAAAGTATGGAAGGATATATGAAGGCTGCCGTTGGAGTTACTCCTGACCGTCCAATTTTAATTGACCGTTTCTTAAATCATGCAACTGAATGTGAAGCAGACGCAATAAGTGATGGAACACATGCCTTTGTTCCTGCAGTTATGGAACATATTGAATTAGCAGGTGTACATTCTGGAGATTCTGCCTGCATTATTCCGTCTAAACATATCTCGGAAGAAAATTTAAAGACTATTAAAGAATATACCAAAAAAATTGCAGAGAAAATGCACGTACAAGGACTAATGAATATGCAGTATGCTATTGAAAACGGCAAAGTATATGTGTTAGAGGCAAATCCTAGAGCATCTCGTACTGTACCATTAGTATCCAAGGTCTGCAATATTCGTATGATTCCATTAGCGATTGAAGTAATGACTTGTGAATTTACTAAAAAATCATCTCCAATTCCTATGTTAAAAGAGCAGGATATTCCATACTATGGTGTTAAAGAATCTGTATTTCCATTTAATATGTTTCCAGAAGTCGATCCACTTTTAGGACCAGAAATGCGTTCTACTGGAGAAGTACTTGGTCTTTCTAGTTCTGTAGGAGAAGCTTTTTATAAATCACAAGAAGCAGCACAGCAAAAACTTCCACTTTCAGGAACCGTTTTGCTCTCTGTAAATCGTAAAGATAAATCAGAAATCGTAGAAATCGCTCAAAGCTTTGCAGAAGATGGATTTTCTATTCTTGCAACTGGAGCTACTTATGATTTGATTCAATCTGCTGGAATTCCAGCCGAAAAGATCAAGAAGCTCTATGAGGGAAGACCAAATGTACTTGACTATATGACAAATGGGAAAATATCTCTTATTATTAACTCCCCAGTTGGAAAGGAAAACGTTCATGATGACAGTTATTTAAGAAAAACTGCAATCAAGTCTAAAATTCCATATATGACTACGATTGCTGCTGCCAGAGCTACTGCTAATGGAATTAAATATGTCAAAGAACATGGTAATGGAGAAGTTCATTCCCTGCAAGAACTGCATAGTAAGATTAAGGACAAAAAATAAAGCATACTTTCCCCGCCTAAAAAGGCGGGGACTTTTTGTTACTGTTTTTATTAAACTCTTCCCGAAGCTTTCGAATTGCTTTTTTTTCAATTCGGCTCACATATTCGTCTGTTTCATTAGGGATAAATTATACTTTGCTAATTGCTATTTGAAATTCTTTTCTATTAAGCTCTCCTCTTCGATATTTTTCATAAAGCTCTCGTTTTCTTATTTTTTGTTTTACAGTCTTTTGTAATTTCTTATGTTCTTCCTCTAAAATGGTTTGTTTTATCGTTTTTTTGGTTCTATTTTTATATTGTTTTCTTTTTGTTTGAGCAATTTCAAATTCATCTCTTGTAATAATTGCTGGATGTACATTTGAAACAACTATCCATTCTTTTTTAGAAGCTGTCTTTCCAAAAATAGCATCTCCTGTATATCGCTGATCAGATAGAATATGAGATATTGTTCCTGCCCTCCAAATATAAACTTCATTTTGAGACTTTCTACCAAATTGTTCTCCTCGTTTCTTTCGAATGTTTCTAGGACATAAAATACCTTCTTTATTAAACTGTTTTGCAATTTCTGTCTGTCCTATTCCACTACAAAATAACTTAAAAATTCGTTGTACAATAGGTGCACACTCCGGATCTAAAACTAGGTTGTTTTTTGTACCTTTCAAATATCCAAAAGGGGCAAAGGCTGTTATAAATTTCCCTTGTTGTGCTTTTATTTTTCTTGCAGTTTTTACCTTTACAGAAAGATCTTTGCTATATGCCTCATAAATAATATTTTTAAATCCAACTTCTATTGAACCAGCAGCTCCAAGCCCATAAAAGCTGTCAAACTGGTCATTTACCGAAAAAAAACGAACTCCTAATTGTGGAAATACTTGTTCTAAATAATTTCCTACTTCTAAATAGTTCCTTCCAAATCTGGAAAGGTCCTTTACTATAATACAATCAATCATTCGCTTTTTTGCCATATCAAGTAATGTAATAATTCCCGGTCTTTGAAAATGAACTCCACTATACCCATCATCCACAATTTCTAAAATTGTACTGTTAGAAAGTTGAGGATGATTTTGTACAAAATTTTTTAAAAGAAGCCTTTGATTCAAAATACTATTACTTTCCTTTTGGTCCTTATTGGAGTCATCTTTTGAAATCCTTAAATATAAAGCAACTGTCATTTTTCACCTTCTTTTTTTGTATCTAATTCACAGCAAAAGGTGTAATAAATCTTGATATAGTTTTGATATACAATAATTTGTTTTATAAACATTTTACAAAGTTCTTTTGAAAGTCTATTATTTTTTAAAAATTGTACAATTTCACTTTTTCTATCTATATTTTCCCTAAACTCTTTTTCTTTCTCTTTTATTTTATTTTGATATGTTTCTTTTCTATTTCTTTTTTCTAATATATATTCTTCTTTTGATAATTGCCCCTTTCTATATCTTTGATATAAGTGATAAAAGACGGGTTTTTCATCAAACACTTGTCTTTTATCAAAAACAGTTATATCTTTTAAATTAAGCATAACAGAAAATTGTATTTTTAAACTTTCTATCACCGCTAAATTTAAATTTTCTTCTAAGATACTTCGGTTTTTGCATCCTTCATATTTTATATATTTTCTACGACAGTTATAATGATAACGAAACAGAAAGCTATTTTTAGTAAGATATCCACTACTTCTTGTCATTTTTCCATGACACTCTCCACAAATAATCATTCCTTTTAGGACATTTTCTGTGTTAAACTTTTCAGTATTTTCTTTTTTCTTAGCTCTTTTATATTGAATCAAATTTTGTATTTGATCAAATAGTTTCTGATCAATAATTGGCTCATGAGTATATTTTATAAGATTCCATTCTTTCTTTGAAAGTTTATTATGACATTCTGATTTTCTTTCTACAAGATTTCCGCAATAAATAGGATTTTCTAAAATACCAAGAACAGAAGAACCAGACCATAGAGCATTTTCTTCTCCATTTGTTCCCTTTAATTCTCCTCTTTCATATCGTCTTCGGTTTTTTGATAAAATTCCTCTATCATTTAAGAGTCTTGCAATTTTTACTACCCCCATTCCACTCATACGAAGGTTAAAAATTTCTTTTACTACGGCTGCTGTTTCCTCTTCTATTTCTAATTGATAAGGATTTTGTCTTGATTTTTTATATCCAAACGGAGCACTATTTCCAAGGAAAAGTCCTTCTTTTCTTTTCATATCTAAAATGCTTTTTATTTTTTTTGAGATATCTTTTGCATATAAATCATGATACATATTTTTTAAGGATAACTCAAAGCGTTCATTCTCTGTTGCATTTATACTGTCATAATGATCTTCAATAGAGATAAAGCGAACTTTCATAAAAGGGAAAATTTTTTCTAAATATATTCCTGTTTCTATATAGTTCCTTCCAAAACGAGATAAGTCCTTTACTACAACACAGTCAATTTTTTCTTCTTTTATTGCTTGTAACATTTCACAAAAACCAGATCGTTGAAAATTTGTTCCTGTCTTTCCATTATCACAATAACAAGCAACTAAATTTAATTGTGTATGTCTATTAATATATTTTTTTAGAAAATATATTTGGTTTTCTATAGAATTGCTTCTAATCCCATTATCTTCAATAGAAAGTCTTACATAAATAGCAGTACGGTAATGAAGTTTATTTGTTTCTTTCACTTGTATCACCCCTGCCAGAAAAAATATTTTTTAACTCTTCTTGAAAGCGAAAATGTATTTGAATATGATTGCTGTCAATCACTACAATTTTTTTAATAAAAGTTATTAGAACAAACCGATTAAGCGTTCTAATGGTTTTTTCTTGTTCTAACTCCTCTATCCATTCTATTTTACTCCCTCTTTTTTCGTATTGTTTCAATAAATCTTCTAATACTTTTATTGCCCTTAGACTCTCTGTACAACTGATTTCATATACTTCTTTTATATATTCATACTCTTCTTTTTCTAATATTCCACTTTGATAGTCTTTAAAAAGCCCCAAAAGCATATCCTGATAATCATTATACTCTTCTTTCTTTTTTTGAATTTGTAGTTCTATCCTATTTATTTGTTTTTGTCTTAAACTTACTATATCTAATTGATCTAAAAATTCTTCTACTCGAATATAAGTTAAAATTTGTAATTTTATCAAATTTTGTATACAATTAATCACTCCTTCCTCTCTAATTCGATGGCTGTCGCTGCACTCTAAGGAATTTTTTTTATTGGTCCGACAAATATAATAAGAATAGAGTCTTTGATTTGATGTAATTGATTTTCGTATCATAGGATTATGGCAACTACCACATTCTAAACTGCCAGAACAAAGATAAGATTCCCCTTTATTTGACGGAATTTTTGTTTCAAACTGCATGATCTGTTTTACAAAATCAAATTCATATTTCGGTATAATTGCCTTGTGGGTATGTTCTACTACAATCCATTCTGATTTGGGTTTTAAAAATTTTTTCTTTATTTTATAATTTGGAGAACTTTCTTTTCCTTGTACCATTGTTCCTATATAAACTTCGTTTTTTAAAATACGATCTACTGCCTGTGATGACCATTTTGCCACCTGTTTTTGTTGAAAAGAAGTATAGAAAGAGAAACCTAATCTTCGTTTATATTCTAATGGAGATAACATTCCTACCATATTTAAATGATTTGCAATCTGTCTATTACTATATCCTTCTATCTTCCATCGAAAAATATCCTTTACTGTCATAGCAGCAAAATCATCTATTTCTAACTTATGTTTATCTTTTTTTGAACGGAAATATCCATACACAGGAAATATCCCAATATATTCTCCTTTCATACACCTTACTTTGATTTGACTTCTTACTTTCATTGAAATATCACGACTATAGGCATCATTCATCAGATTTTTTAGAGGAATTCTCATATCATCAAATGAGCTTTTTATTTGATTACTATCATATCCATCATTAATTGAAATAAATCTAACTCCAAGAGCAGGAAAGATTTGTTCTAAATATCTTCCAACTTCGATATAATTTCTTCCAAAGCGAGATAAATCTTTTACAATAATACAGTTGATCTTTCCCTTGTTTATATCTTCTAATAGTCGTTTAAAACCATCTCTTTTAAAATTTACCCCAGTTTTCCCATTGTCGATATATATATCAATCAGAGAAAAACTAGGGTCTTTTTCTATAAAATCTTTCAACATATTTTTTTGAGTTTCTATTGTGTCACAATCCCTTTGTTGACTGTCTAATGCAGAAATACGAATATAAATAGCTGTTTGATAAATCTTTTTTTGATTCATAATTTCTATTATAATCCTTATTATAAATTTTGCAGATATTGTTCTATTCGTTCTTGTAGCGTTACATCATCTTCTGAATAACTAACGCTTACTACAACCTCTCCTACTTTAAAGCAATAGGGATTTTTGATTTGATGAAGATACTGTTCTATTCGTTCTTGTTTTGGAAGATTTGGATCAATCTTTATAGTTTCCATATCTACTAAAGTATCAAAATCTATATTATTTATATCTGTGGATTTTTCTTCGTTGTTCATATTTATCCTTTCATCTTTTTTTATATCTATATGAATATTATAAGTTGTCCTATTCAAAATAGTTTTTTAGTATGGTATAATTGATTTCATGTGCACATTAGTGCACAAAATTATGGTATCATAACCCAAAAAGATTAAAGGAGAAAATTTCTATGAAACCCAAATATGAAACAACGATGACTGCCTGTTTTGTAGGCTATATTGTGCAAGCCATTGTAGTTAATTTTGTCCCACTATTATTTCTTACATTTCACTCTAACTATCATATCCCTTTATCTAAAATTACTATGTTAATTACAGTTAATTTTGGAATTCAGCTCTTAATCGATCTATTATCTGCTGGATTTATTGATAAGATAGGATATCGTGCCTCTATTATTCTTGCCCATATCTTTTCTGCCATAGGTCTAATCTTATTAGCTATCTTGCCAGAATTATGTTCTGATCCATTCACAGGTATTGTAATTGCTGTAATCTTTTATGCAGTCGGTGGTGGATTAATTGAAGTTTTAATCAGTCCTATTATGGAGTCTTGTCCTACAGATAATAAAGAAAAGGCAATGAGTTTGTTACATTCTTTTTATAGTTGGGGACAAGTAGGAGTTGTATTAATTTCTACTCTTTTTTTTAAATTATTTGGTATTGAAAATTGGAAAATTCTTTCTATCCTTTGGAGTTTAATTCCTATTGTAAATGCGGTTATATTTTTAAAAACTCCAATTACCCCATTAGTGCAGGAGGGGGAAAATGGTCTTACAATGAAAGAATTGTTTTCTAATAAATTATTTTGGACATTTTTATTGATGATGATGAGTGCTGGTGCAAGTGAACAAGCAGTCAGTCAATGGACTTCTACATTTGCAGAACAAGCACTAAAAGTAAATAAGACGGTTGGCGATTTAGCAGGACCTATGACATTCGCAGTCCTAATGGGAGTTTCAAGAGTATATTATGGAAAGTACGGAAGTAAAATTGATTTAGATCGCTTTATGATGTATAGTAGTATTTTATGTATTATTTCTTATTTAAGTATTGCATTTATTCCACATCCTATATTGGGTTTTATAGGATGTGGACTTTGTGGTCTATCTGTTGGAATTCTATGGCCAGGTACTCTTAGTAAAGCGGCTGCATCTATAAAAAATGGTGGTACTACTATGTTTGCACTACTTGCACTTGCTGGAGATTTAGGCTGTACCACAGGACCAACACTAGCAGGAGTTATATCCAGTCACTTTGCGGATAATCTTAGAATTGGGATCTTATCAGCGATTATCTTTCCACTTTTACTATTATTGGGTTTGATTATATGTAAACGCTTCATATCCCGTTTCAGACATTAGTTCAATATATTGCTTCATTCTCTGCGATATGGTAACTTCAGTATCAGAAAAAACCGATTCTATTATTATATCTTTACATTTACACCAATAGGGATTTTTAATCTGTTGGATATAACTTTTTATTCTTTCTTCTTTAGAAAGTGCAGGATCTACTTTTATTGTTTCGATATCTACGAGAACCTGTTTAGACAAAAAGGATTCTTTTAGTTTATCTACCATATATATCTTCCTTTTTTATTTTATATCTATGTAGGTTCTCGATTGTCCTATTCAAAAAATTTAATATTGTGATTCATATGCAAGAATTCCTTTTTTTAATCGTTGTAAACCGTCTTTTAAAATACTTCTTGGACATGCAATATTCATTCTAAGAAAGTTATAACCATCTGCCCCATATTGGTTTCCACCTGAAAGATAAAGCCCACTTGTCTTTCGGATTATATCAGGCAGTTCTTTGAGCTGTCCCCCTAATTTTCTGCAATCGATCCAAAGTAAATAGGTAGCTTTTGAAGGAACTAATTTTAACTGTGGTAGTTCCTCTTCTAAGAATTTTTTTGCACACTCTTTATTTTGCTTGATATATTCTCTTAATTGATCTAACCAAACGCCTCCTTTTGTAAATGCGGCAATCGCTGCATCAACCGCAAATGAGTTTGGCTCTGCAACTTCATCGGTATTTAGTGCTCGATTCATCTTATGAAAAAGATTTTCATTTGGAACAATTACAGCTGCTGTCTGTAGTCCTGCCAAATTAAATGTCTTTGTAGGAGCAATACAAGAAATACTATTTTGTCTACATTTTTCAGAAACACAGGCAAACGGAACATAGGATTCTCCTGGCTCTGTTAAATCACAATGTATTTCATCAGATAAAACAATTACATGATATTTCCAACACAACTCTCCAATTCGTTCTAATATTTCTTTATCCCATATCTTTCCTACAGGGTTATGAGGATTACAAAGAATCATCATAGTAGTCTGAGGATCTGACAATTTTTGTTCTAAATCTTCAAAGTCCATCTCATAAATACCATCTTGATACTTTAATGGACTTTCCAAAATACGTCTTCCATTATTTACAATAGAATTAAAAAACATATTATAAACTGGAGTTTGTACAACTATATTTTCTCCTACTGTAGTAAACTTTCGTACTGCACTAGAAATTGCAGGAAGAACACCTGTACAAAAAATTAACCATTCTCTTTTTATTTCTAATTCATGTCTTTCTTTCCACCAGTTAATAATAGCCTCCTGCCACATCGGTGGGATAAAACAATACCCAAATATACCTCTTTTGGCTCTATCTTGAATTACAGATAAAATTTCTGGTGCTGTTTGAAAATCCATATCTGCAACCCACATTGGAAGCTCTTCTTCTTTTACATCCCATTTTATAGAATCTGTTTTCCGTCGGTTAATTGGAGTATCAAAATCATATTTTATCTCTTTATTCATTTTTCTTCTCCTTTGCAGATAATTCTAGTTTTACTTATATCTATTTTATCTTTTTCCATGATCAATTCTCCAATCTCATCTGCACAAATTATTCCACCTGATGGATTAAAAACACTCTCTATCTTTCCATCAATTTTAACATCAACTGTAGAATATTCAAATGCAAGTGTTGTATTTAACAATTTACAGTTTTTCATGATAAGATTGTCAATATAACACATTCCTTGAAGACTTTCTATTGTACAATTCACTAGAGTTAAATTTTTAGAATTCCATCCTAAATACTCTCCTGAAATAAAGGAATCATATACTGTTACATTTTCACTATTCCAAAACGCATCTTTTGTCAGTAATTTTGCCCGATAAATCTCTACATTTTTAACTCCGTCAAAAGAATAATTACCAACTAAATGAAAATCTTGAATTTTCATATTAGAGCTATTCATGGCAAAATAATCTCCTTTTGCCATAACCTGATTCATTTGAATATCTTCACAATTCCATAGTGTTTCAGATGCGTTTGGTAGAGAAACGTTTTTTAATCGAATTTTCTTGGTACGGCGGAAATTTTTTGGAGCTTCAATAATACTATCCTCTATAGAGATATTTTCTGTATACCAAATTCCAGCACGTGCCATATCAAATAGAGAACAATCCTTTAAAGTAATATTTTTACTGTACCATAGTGGATATTTCCATTGAAACATACTATTATATAACTCAATTTCCTGACTTTCTTTTAATGGAGATTCCCCATTACCAAATGTAGTGTCAAAAATACGAAGATTTTTTCCTTGAAAAAGTGCTCTCTCTCCTGTTAAAAATTCCTGTCTGATCTCTTTCATTTTTATCCTCCATATTACATATGATTGTTCTTTCTATATCGTTTTATTTGCCCTGATTTCACAGCACAGTAGCTTCTTGAAATTCCTAATTTATCTGCAAGTTCTCTTTGTGTTACCTCTTTTTCTCCAAATAGCCCATAACGCAAACAAATAATTTCTCTCTCCCTTTCATTTAGTACATCATAGATAAAGTGATAGAGGTTTATTGTATTTTCTTGTAACTCCATCGATTCTGTAATATCCTCATCATGACTTTCCATAACATCTAAAAGACTAAGTTCGTTTCCTTCTTTATCCGATCCGATAGGCTCATATAAAGACACATCTCGTCCTAATTTTTTTTCGCTTCGAAATAACATTAATAATTCGTTGTCAATACAGCGCGAGGCATACGTAGCAAGTCGAATTCCCTTTTCATCATCAAAGGTATCTACTGCCTTGATTAGACCAATCGTGCCAATAGAAATTAGGTCGTCTGCTTCCTTATCCGCTGTACCATACTTTTTGACAATGTGTGCAACTAGGCGAAGATTATGCTCGATTAAAGAATTTCTTGCCTCCCGATCTCCGGCTTTGCACCGCCTTAGCATCTCTTCTTCTTCTTTTACATCGAGCGGTTTCGGAAATGATTTCAAGGCATAACACCTCTTTATGAACGGGGTTATTATTACTTTATGCAAATCATCCTGATTGCGTGCCTTTCCAACAAAATCAGAGAATAGTTTTTTTATCCTTTCTGTCTTACAAGGTCGAAAATCTCTAGTGGTTCAGAAAAACGTACAAATAATTTCTGTTTTGGATGTGGACAGCAATCCATAGCCAATCCGTTTTCATCTTCTATTGCTTCTACTGTCACAATTTTGTTTTCTCCATTTGGCTTCATTACTTCAACTTGATCACCAACATAAAATTTATTTCTCTGTTCCATTTCACATACTCTATCTGAATGTACCTGATAAATTAATCCTAAGTATGTATACTCTTTTACATATACATTATTGTCATAAATCTGAGCATCTGTCTTTGGTTTTTCAAAGAAAAATCCTGTCGTAAACTGACGATAGGTACATTTTGAGATTTCCTCTCTATAATATGGAAGCCGTTTTTTATAATACTCTGGAGAAATAAAATAATCGTCAATTGCCATCCGATACGTTCTTGCTACTGCTGCCACATATAACGCTGTCTTCATTCTTCCTTCTACTTTAAAACTGTCAATTCCCGCCTCTATAAGTTCTGGAATATATTCAATCATACAAAGATCTTTTGAGTTAAAAATATAAGTACCTCTATCATTTTCAAAAACTGGAAGATATTCACCCGGTCGGTTTTCTTCCATAAGATAATATTTCCAGCGGCAAGGATGCGTACATGCCCCAAGATTTGCATCCCTTCCAGTAAAATAATTACTAAGCAGACATCTGCCAGAATAGGAAATACACATAGCTCCATGTATAAAAGTTTCAATTTCTAATTCTGGTGGAATATTTTGTCGAAGCTGTTTAATTTCTTCTAATGAAAGTTCTCTTGCTGATACTACACGGCTTGCTCCAAGACGATGCCAAAAGCGATAAGTCCTATAATTTACGTTATTTGCTTGAGTACTGATGTGAACCTGTATTTCTGGAACAATTTCCTTTGCAATATCAAAAACTCCTGGATCAGAAATAATCAAAGCATCTGGTTTTATTTGTTTTAATTCTTTAAAATATTCTTCAATTCCTGATAAATCACTATTATGTGCTGTGATATTTGCTGTAACATAGACCTTTTTCCCATAAGAGTGAGCAAAATCAATGCCCTGTTTCATTTCTTCTATGGAAAAATTCTTCGCTTTTGCACGTAGTCCATACATCTCTCCACCAATATAGACTGCATCTGCTCCATAGATCACTGCCGTTTTTAGTACCTCTAAACTGCTTGCTGGAATCAAAAGTTCTGGTTTTTTCTTTTCACTCATATTGTTTTCCTTATATTCATTTTATAACGACTGTTTCACGGTTAGTGTCATTCCATCACCAACCGCAAGTACAACCGTTTTTAAATCTTTACTGTGCGTTAAGGTAAATAAATATTCCCTCATTCGCATATGAATTGTTCTTTCTCTTCTTGGAATACTAAATTTTGAATCGGCAATACTGCCTTCTTGTAAAACATTATCCGTTACTAAAATTCCATCATCGGAAAGCAGTTCTAAAATATAGGGCAAAAAATTCATATATTGTCCTTTTGCCGCATCCATAAAAATAAAATCATATTGTTTTTGAAATCTTGGTAATTCTTCTAAAAACTCCTTTTGATTTGGGAAAATACTTGTTTTTGTTTTTGGAATATAGATCTCTTTAATACTTCCCGATTGTTTACAAAGTAGTTTTAAGGCTTCCATTGCCTCTCCAACAAATAATGTAATTCTTTGATTATTTGTAGCCTTGTCTAAATTTTCTTTTGCTGGCTTAATTCGCATTGGTACTTTTTCGATTGTTACAATCTCTGAGTCTAAGGATAAAAACTCATTCATCAATAAACAGGAAAATCCAACTGCAGTTCCTACCTCTAATACTTTCTTGGGTTTTTTTAAAATTAATAGAAAACTTAAAAGCTCTTGTGCAGACTTGCGAATAATTGGTACTTCGTGTATAAGTGCATCCTGTTCTAACTGCTCTAATGATTCTGGTAGTGTTGTGGCTAAAGAATCCAAATATGCTGCAATATGCTCATTTATAATCATCTATCTTTTTTCCTTTTACGCTTTATGGTACTGCCTTTTGACTATCTTCTATTGATTTTTCTTCTGCAATAGAATTAGAAATATTCGTAATTACGTCTAAAATTTCATCATAATCCATAGAAGTATTTAACACAAACGTTCCCGGCATAATATCATATTTTTTTAATTTTGTTTTTACATAAAAGGAATACTTATTTTGAATTACATTGCTTACTTCTAATTTACTAGCAATGCTCATCGTAGACTCTCCTTTTAAAATCTGTACTTCCACCTCATATCCGGGTTCTGGATCTTTTGGCATAGAACCAAAGACCTGATAAGCAAAAGTAAACGCATATTTACTCCCCTGAATAATTACGTAAATCACTATTGTGTAAAACAGTACATTAAATAATAAGTGCAAAATTCCTGCTGCTATTTTGAGAGCAATTTTTGTTGCTGGACTCTTTTGCTGCATGATCCTATACCTCTCTTTCCAATCGGTTTCATTCTTTGGTGTAAAATTTATACTTCCATAATAATTGGTAGAATCATCGGATTTCTTTTCATTTTTTTCCAAAGATAATCACTTAATGAATCTTTAATTTCATTTTTCATTTTACTCCAGTCATTCATATTTTTCGCAAGACATTTCTCTAAAGCTACATTTACAACTTCTCTTGCTTCATCCATGAGATTTTCCGATTCTCTTACATAGACAAAACCACGTGATACAATATCTGGTCCAGAAAGTATTTGATTACTGAATTTCTCTAAAGTAACTACTACAATAATTAAACCATTTTCTGAAAGATGCTGACGATCTCTTAAAACGATATTTCCTACATCTCCAACACCCAAACCATCTACTAAAATTCCCTGTGCAGGCACATGATCAATTACCTGACCACAGTTTTCAGAAAGCTCTAATACATCTCCTGAATGAAGAATAAAGATATGATCTGGTGCAACTTTCATTGATTCCGCTAATTCTGCATGACATGTTAAATGTCTATATTCTCCA
This sequence comes from uncultured Lachnospiraceae bacterium, assembly GCA_947089905.1. GTDB lineage: Bacteria > Bacillota > Clostridia > Lachnospirales > Lachnospiraceae > MGBC140009. The sequence continues at coordinate 73,930 of CAMUMG010000001.1, read as the reverse complement.
TGAACTGGGATGGCATACTTGGGTTTCGTAAGAGCATAGATCAACTTAATTTCTTCTTGACAGGCATGTCCTGAAACATGAGTATCCTGAAAAATAACTTTTGCCCCTTTCATAGAAAGTTCATTAATTACCTTTGAAACATTTTTTTCATTTCCCGGAATTGGAGTAGAACTTAAAATTACAGTATCTCCCGGTTTAATTGAAACTTTTTTATGAAGAGATGCTGCCATTCTAGAAAGTGCTGCCATTGCTTCTCCCTGACTTCCTGTTGTAATTAAGACAAGCTGTTCATCTGTATAATTTTTCATCTGTTCAATATCAATTAAAATATTGTCTGGCATACGAATATAGCCTAGCTCAGAAGCAGTAGTAACCACATTGACCATACTTCTGCCTTCAATAATTACCTTTCGCCCATATTTAGCAGCTGAATTAATGATCTGTTGTACACGATCTACATTAGAAGCAAAAGTTGCAACAATAATTCGATGTTTTGTATTCTCTGCAAATAGGTTATCAAATGTCTTACCCACTGTTCGTTCTGACATAGTAAATCCCTGACGTAATACATTGGTACTGTCACACATCAAGGCTAAGACACCCTTTTTACCTAGTTCTCCAAAACGTTGTAAATCAATAGTATCTCCAAAAACAGGGGTATAATCTACTTTAAAATCTCCGGTATGCACAATCACTCCTGCTGGCGAAAAAATTGCAAGTGCTGCTGCATCTGCAATACTATGATTGGTTCGAATAAATTCAATACGAAAACATCCTAAATTAATAGATTGACCATAACGAACCACTTTTCTTTTAGTTGTTTTCATCAGGTTGTGTTCTTTTAATTTATTCTCAATAATCCCGATAGTCAATTTTGTTGCATAAATTGGAACATTTAGATCCCTTAATACATATGGTAATGCACCAATATGATCCTCATGAGCATGTGTAATTACAAAACCTTTTACCTTTTCTATATTCTCTTTTAAATAGGTGACATCAGGAATAACCAAATCAATTCCTAACATATCATCTTCTGGAAATGCCAATCCACAATCTACAATAATAATACTGTCCTCATATTCAAAAGCAGTAATATTCATTCCGATCTGTTCCATTCCTCCAAGTGGAATAATTTTAACTGCTGGCCTTTTTTCTGAATTTTTTTCTGGCATACCCTGTGTTATATTAGATACCCCTTGCATTTGTGTTATTTCATTATTATTCTTTTCTTCTCTATCTGATTTTACTCTGTGCAGTTTTGTCTGTGTCTGTCTGGTTCGTCTTTGTTCTGAGTCTAAATGTTCACTTCGTTTTTTTCTTTCTGTCAGTTCTATTCTTTCATTCTTTCTTATTTTTTCTCGCTTTTCTAATTGAGGTCTTCTTGTATTTTTTGCTGTATTTCTCTGGCGTGTGTTTAAACCAGCCTTTTCTGTCTGTGTTACTAAATTTTCAGTCACGGAATCGGTCTTTGTAGCATTTATCATATCTAATTTCACGTTTGCACCTCCAAATAAATTTAGATATATTTTAAAGGGCATAAGAATGCTGGTTTCATTAACCGAAAAAGGGCATAAGAATTCCTCCCTTCTGGGCGAACTTTGCTCTTTTTCTTCCGCTGAAACAATCTATTTTTTTGCCTTTGCAGCCCTACACTGGCTACAGTGTCCAAACAGTTTTACTTCATGATTGACTACCTCAAAATCCAAAGTTTCCAAAATCCTTTCTTCTAAATTTTCCAGCAAATCATCCTGAAATGCTAAGACCTGTCCACACTCTACGCAAATTAAATGATGATGATGGTGTCCACATTCCTTCTCCTGACGATCTCCGATTTCATAACGCACATATCCGTCATCCAAATTCAGCCTATCAATCAAGTTCAGCTCAGAGAGCACCTGGATGGTTCGATATACAGTTGCAAGACCTATTTCTGGATTTTTTTCCCTAACACAGTCATAAATTTCTTCTGCCGTCAGATGCTCTTCCGGTCTATTACTTAACACCTCTAAAATGGCAACGCGCTGTGTTGTTACCTTTAATCCATTTCTCTTTAATAAATCCTTAAATCTCTCCTGAATATCTTCCATGTCCTCACCTACTGTTCCAACTTCTGTGCATATCGTATGCCTTAAAAATTCCTGTCTAGTTTCTCACAAGTTTATTCCTGTGATACTAATTCCACATCATCTAAGAGTTCTTCAAAAATTTCAGCAATTAAAGATAACTCTTTTTCATCCTCTACCATAGTATAAAGTGCTTCTTCTTCTGATGGATCAGAACTGTCTTTTAAAATATAAGCTTCTGCCTCTTCTTCCTCTTTATCTGTTACTAATAAATAATTAACTCCATTTAATGTTGTCTGTTCTAAAACATAAAAAATAGTTTCTTCTCCTTGTGCAGTCAATACAATTTGATTACTGTTTTTTACTTCATTTTCCATATATGTTTGATACCTTTCTTTACTGCCATTACTGTTACTTAATATACTTTTCTATTTCTAAGAATTTTTCTGTCTGCGTAGATCTAAATACCCTTGTAAAATAAATACAGCTGCTAGTTTATCTACTACTGCTGCTGTCTGTTTCCGCCCAATACCACTTTCCTTTAAAACTTGGTGGGCAGCTACTGTAGTCAGTCGCTCGTCCCAAAGTGTTACTGTTAGACCAGTCCTTCTTTTTATATTTTCTGCAAATTCTTCAGATTTAACCGCACGTTCTCCAATGGAATTGTCCATATTTTTTGGATATCCAACTACAATTTCCTCTACATCATATTGTTGTGCTAATGCTTCAATTCTCGCATAGGTTTGACGAAGTTTATTCTCCTGCTTACGTCTGATTACCTCTATAGCTTGTGCTGTCAATAATAATTCATCACTTATTGCAACTCCAACTGTTATTGCTCCATAGTCCAATCCCATAATCCGCATACTATTCCTCGTATCTTTCCATCCGTTCCATCTGTGTCCAATCAAGTATGAATTATTTTAAGCGACTGTCAATATAATTTTTGAGCAGTTCTTCAATAATTTCATCTCGTTCCACTTTCATAATGAGGCTTCTGGCATTTCTATGGTTTGTGATGTAGGTTGGATCTCCAGACATAATATATCCAACAATCTGACTTACTGGATTATAGCCCTTTTCTACAAGAGCACAGTAAACCGTATTAATAACTTCTTGTACTGACTGTGCTGGATCTTTTTGCACTTTAAAATACTGCGTATTATTTATCTCCTGCATCTTACCTAACCTCTCCTAGCCAATCTCAACTGTAATCTTTACTTAGTTAGTTATATCATAATACAAATTTTTAAATAATTCAACTTAAATGTTTGTAAATGTATTGTTTCCTTTGCAGGTTAATCCAATTCGAATTTCTTTGATACGTTCTTTTGATAACAAAACAGGAGAAATTTGATTTCGAAGTTTTTTTGCAGTTATTATCCTATCTAGCAAAAGAGCAATTTTCTCATATCGTGTTGTATGTCCTACCATATACCAATTCGAATCAAATTTCACTGCCTCTTCCCAAAGTACATCTTGTATTTGATCTGTAAAAAGCTCTTCAAAACTTGTTTTTAAATTCTTTTCTAGTTCCATAAGACATTGACTTCTTTGAGTTTTTATCTGTTCTGGAATCTGATTTTGCATTTTCCATGCAGGAGTCCCTTTTCTTTTTGAAAATTTAAAAATGTGCATTTGTGCAAATGCAATTTCTTGTAGAAACTGTTTGGTTTCTTCAAATTCTTCTTTTGTCTCTCCGGGAAATCCTACAATGACATCTGTAGTTAATGCCGGGTTCTCCCAATATGTTCTTAATAATTCACAGCTTTGACGATATTGCTTTGTAGTATATTTTCTGTTCATTCTAGTAAGAGTTGTATCTGAGCCACTTTGTAAAGATAAATGAAAATGAGGACAGACTTTTTTTAAGTTTGATAAAGCCTCTACAAACTCCTTTGTAATAATCCTTGGCTCAATAGAACCTAATCGAATTCGTTCAATACCTTCTATTTGATTTAATACCTGAATCAAATTAACTAATGGCTGTTCTTTTTTTGTATCTTTTTCTAATCCATAAGAGGATAAATGAATTCCAGTTAGTACAAGTTCTTTATATCCTTGCATAGCAAGTCTTTTTGCTTCCTCTGCTACTTCTACTATACTTCTGCTGCGAATTCTTCCTCTTGTATATGGAATAATACAATAACTGCAAAATTGATTACATCCATCTTGTACTTTTAAATATGCTCTGGTTTTTTCTGTCACTGTTTCTAATGATAGTGATTCATATTCTGTCAAAGCAGAAGTTTCAGTTAAAAATACCTCTTTTTTTTCTTTCTCTATAAAACGTTTCTGTAACAACTGATCTATAATTTTCACAATCTCTTTTTTATGATTTGTTCCAATTACTACATCTACAGCCTCATCTGATAGTAACTCTTTTCCTGCTGCTTGTGCATAACATCCAATTGCTGCAACCAAAGCGTCTGGATTGTTATGTTTTGCCCGATGTAGCATCTGTCTGGATTTACGATCTGCGATATTCGTTACTGTACAAGTATTAATCAAATATATATCCGCTTTTTCTTCAAATGCCACTAATACTGCTCCTGCCTTGATAAACATCTGTTGCATCGCTTCTGTTTCATAAGCATTTACTTTACATCCTAAATTTAAAAATGCAGTCCGTTTTCCTTTTATATTTTTATAGTTTTCATATTCTTTCATTTGTTTCAATCTTTTAATTCCTTTCCTAGATTCCATTTTTATGTACTTTGTATATTGACTTTTAATTATTAAGATTGTAGTATATAATTGTAACAGGATAAATAGACTAATCACTTAGAATGATCAAAATAAAAGGAGGAGTTTCCAATGAAGGCAGTGAAAATTTCTTTAAACTCAATCGATAAGGTAAAGGCATTCGTAAACGATGTTACAAAATTTGATACTGATTTTGATCTAGTATCTGGAAGATATGTTATTGATGCAAAATCCATTATGGGTATATTCAGCCTTGATTTATCTAAGCCAATCGATCTGAATATACATAGTGAAGAGGGTGTCGATCAAATTCTTGACGCAATACGTCCGTACATCGTAGAATAAGGATCGTTTAGAACATCTTACAGATTAAGAGGGTTTAAAAAGTAAGGGGAGGATACAAAGAACTGTATCCTCTTTTCATTTAAGGGTTGATTATTAGCAATTCTGCTGATTCGACCGCTTCTGTTATCAATTCTTTTATATGTTCATCAAGAAGTAACTCCGATTTTTCAATGCTAGATAGATTTGGATGTGTTACTGGATGTTTTGCTACAAAAATAGTACAACAATCTTCATAAGGTAAAATAGAAGTTTCATAGGTACCAATCTTTTTTGCCGCTACAACAATTTCTTCTTTATCCAATCCAATTAATGGTCGATAAACAGGCATGGTACAAACAGCATTTGTAGCAAATAAACTGTGCATTGTTTGACTTGCTACCTGTCCAATGCTCTCTCCTGTCACCAAACCTAAACAATTTTCTTTTTCTGCAAAGACTTGAGCAATTCGCATCATAAAACGACGCATTAAAATAGTAAGTTGTTCATGAGGACATGTTTCATAGATTTCCATTTGTATTTTAGTAAAATTTACAATATATAACCGAAGAGTGCCTGTGTATTTTGATAATTGTTTTGCTAAATCAACTACCTTTTGTTTTGCTCTTTCACTTGTATATGGCGGAGCATGAAAATAAACTGCATTCACAACCACTCCTCGTTTTGCAATCTGATATCCTGCCACTGGGCTGTCGATTCCACCAGAAAGCAATAACATGGCACTGCCTGCTGTTCCAATTGGCATTCCGCCCGGTCCCTTTATTGTTTCTGAATAAATATATGCCCGTTTTCTTACTTCTAATGTAATCCTCTTTTCTGGATTGTGTACATCTACTCGAAGATCCAAAAACCGTTCTAATAAAGCTTCTCCTAATTTACTGCACATTTCTGGAGATGTAATTGGATACTGTTTATCTGCCCGCTTTGCTTCTATTTTAAATGTAAAATTTTTATTTTCATAACATTGTCCAACATACTCACAAACACTTTCTACAAGATTTTCCCAATCCATTTGTTCTATTACTACTACTGGACTAAACCCCCAAACTCCAAATGTATGTTTTAATGCTTCTATCGTATCTTCATAATCATAGACATCTGGACATTCAATAAAAATTCTTCCCTGTTCTCTGACTACATGGTAATCTCCCAAAGGAGAGAGTTTTTGCAAAATACGATCTCTAAGAGCTTTTTCAAAGATATGTCTATTATTTCCCTTTACTCCAATTTCTGCATATTTAACTAAAAATGCTTTATAATTCATTTTTTCCTCCAAGTAATCTTTTATCATTAACGCCTAGTAAATCTTCTTGCTTTAGGCAAAACTTCTTTTAAGACTGCAACTGCATAATCGATTTCCTCTACAGTTGTTTCTAGAGAAAAGGAAAACCGTAATGTAGAATTGAGAAACTTTTTGTCTACACCAATTGCCATTAGACTACTGCTAATGCCAGGATGATTTGACGAGCACGCAGAGCCAGAAGAAACAAAAACCCCTTGTTCCTCTAACATATGCAGTAACACTTCGCTTCGACTAATTCCTTCAAATCCTACGCTTACAATATGAGGTGCACTTTGTACATCTGCCCCCAAAGCATGAACCACTACACCCTCTATTTGTAAAAGCTGTTCTATAAGTCTTTTTTTACACTCATAAAGTTTGGTTATCTTTTTTTCATGGTCTGTAAAATATTCTAAAACAGCTTCTTTTAATCCAACAATAGCAGGTACATTTTCTGTTCCAGAACGTATTCCCTCTTGTTGCCCGCCGCCTAATATCTGTGGTTTTATTTTACTTTTCTCTCGGATATATAAAAAACCACTTCCCTTTGGTCCATGTATTTTATGTCCACTCGCAGAAAGAAGATCAATGCCTTCTTTATTTGGAAAAATTTTTAACTTTCCATAGGCTTGAACTGCATCTGTATGAAATACTATATTTTTATTGATTGATTTCACTGCATGAACTAAAGATTCTATATTTTGAATAGCTCCTATCTCATTATTTACATATACTATAGAAACTAAAATAGTATCATCACGTATTAGAGATATCAGTTGATTTCGATCTATATGACCATTTGAATCTACAGACACAAAATCTACATCAAACCCCTGTTCTTTTAAATACAAAAATGGCTGGTGAACAGAGGCATGTTCAAAACAGGAAGTAATAATATGATTTCCTGCTCTCCGATTTGCCATAGCTGTTCCAATAATTGCCAAGTTATTTGCTTCTGTTCCTCCAGAAGTAAAAATAATTTCTTTTGGAAGTACCTTTAATGAACGTGCAATTATTTCTCTTGCCTCTTTTAATTGTTGTTCTGCTTCTACACCTTTTTTATGCAGAGAAGATGGATTTCCATAGTCTTTTTGCATCATCTGCAACATTTTTTGTGCTGCCCTAAAAAATACCTTTGTCGTCGCTGCATTATCTAAATATGCTTCCATAACTAACTTTTTTCCTTATCAACTATTTTCTATATGACATTCCAATTCGTACATTAAAATCGAAAGTGCTGTTATCGCAGCTGTCTCTGTTCTTAAAATTCTTCTTCCTAAACTGATTGGTACTATATTTACTGCTTTAGCCATTAAAATTTCGTCTACTTCAAAACCACCTTCTGGACCGATAAAAATTCCTACTGAATTTTTTGTACACGCTTTTTGTATCCACTCTTTTGTATCTCTCATTCCCTTATCTTTTTCTAATTCATAGGGAATCATTGTCATATCTAATCCCTTTGAATAATTTAATGCTTCATTCCAATTCATAACAGGATGAATCTTTGGAATTTTTTCTCGCCCAGACTGCTTGGCAGCACTCTCTGCTATTGCTTGCCAGCGTGTTAACTTTTTTTCCTCTCGTTTTACATCTTCAAGCTTTACTACAACACGCTTAGTCATAACAGGTACAATTTCAAAAACTCCTAGCTCTACTGCTTTTTGAATTACAAATTCCATTTTTTCTCTCTTTGGAATTCCCTGAAATAACGTTATGGGTATAGAAAGCTCAACAAAAGACTGTTCTTGTGATTCAATTTGTGTAATGACTTGTGTTGCCTGAAATTCTAAAATTCTACAACAATATTGTGTTCCATCTGTTGTACAAACTAAAAGTTGTTCTCCACACTTCATTCGCAATACATTTTTAATATGATTTACATCTTTGCCAATTAAAATAGCATAGTTTTCTTCTATCCTGCCGTTTCCAATATAAAAACGATACATGACATCGATACCGACCTTTCAACGTTTTTAAAAGGTAAAGTTTAAACAAATTTTAGTATATCACATTACCCTTAAAAATAAAAGTGTTTTCTTCTTGTGTTTATCGTGTTGCAATATAACAAAACCAATCTTTTAAACAATTCTTCTCTACAATCTTCCAATCATTTGAAAGTAACGCTTTTTCTACTTCATCCGCTTTTGAGTTAATAATTCCTGAACTGATAAAATATCCATTTGGCTTTAAAAAATCTTTTGCTATTTCTGCTAATGGTATAATAACATCTGCTAAAATATTTGCTGTTATTAGATCAAATTTTTCTTTTAAGAGATCTCTTGCCTTTTGATCTTTTAGTACATCACACCAAAGAAATCCGCATCCTATCTTGGCTGCCTTAAAAGCTTTTATACTATCTTGTGTATTTAATACATCTAAACAGATTTCAGAACTTAATCTATTGACTGTACAGTTTTCTTTTGATACTTTTATGGCATTGCTATCAATATCTGTTCCCACAACAAAATCTGCCCCTAGCTTTCGGCTTAAAATAGATAAAATTCCACTGCCACAACCTAAATCTAAAACTTTACTTTCTGGTTTTAGATAGTGCTTTAATCCTGCAATACAAAGTTTTGTTGTTTCATGTGCTCCTGTCCCAAATGCAGTTCCGGGATCTAATTCAATCACAAGATCATTTTCTTTTTTCTCTTTTAATTCCTCCCATGTTGGTTTAATGATAATGGTATCATCTACTCGAAATGGTTTAAAAAACTCCTTCCAATTATTAATCCAATCTTTATCCTCTGTTTCTGAAATGGTTATTTTCCCAGAACCTAAATCGACAAAGGAAGTCAATTTAAGCATTTCCTTTTGAATCTGTTCTAATAAATTTTCTAAATCGTCTTCTTCCTCTTTATAAAACGAAAGGTACGCCTTTAAATCCGTTGGATCAGTTTCAGGAAGAAAATCAATAAACATCTTTTTTTGATCCTCTTTTGAAATCGGTATCTGATCTTCTATTTCAAAGCTATCAATTCCAAGTTCCAAAAGTATAGCTTCTATTAATTCCTCTGCCTGTGTTGTTGTTTCAATCGTAATTTTCTTCCATTTCATACAAAAATCCTCTCTTTTAATATATTAATTTTCATTATACATAGATAAAAATAGAATGTCAAAAATAAAAAAGTCCAAACCGAAAGTTTTTTATCTCCTACGGTATGAACTCTTTATTATTTCTATTTTTCCCAAAATCTTTTCTTTTTCTCTTTTCCTGTTTCTGTAGCTGTTTCTTCGTGTTTGTCACCTATACTGTTTGCAAACTTTTCTAATAATTCTTTTTGTTCTCCATTTAATTTTGTTGGTACTTGAACAATTAAAGTGACATAATGATCTCCACGTACATCTTTATTTCTGAGAGTTGGCACTCCTTTTCCTCTTAGACGTACTTTGGTATCTGTCTGTGTACCTGGTTTTACTGTATATAAAACATCTCCGTCAACTGTACTAATTCGTACATCTCCACCAAGAGCTGCTGTAGTAAAAGACATTGGAGCAGTAGAATAAATATCATAATCTTGACGCTGAAAAATCGGATGCCGACTGACTGCAACCTCTACTAAAAGATCTCCACGTTCTCCTCCATTACTTCCCGGCTCTCCTTTACCACGAATTCGAATACTTTGTCCATCGTCAATTCCCGCTGGAACAGAAACTTGAATCTTTTTCTTTCTGGAAATATATCCACTTCCATAACAGTCTGGGCATTTTTCCTTGATAATCTTTCCTGTTCCACGACAATCAGGGCAAGTCTGAACATTTCGAACCATACCAAATAAGGACTGTTGTGTATAGGTTACTTGACCTCTTCCTCCACACTTAGAACAAGTTTCTGCACTTGATCCTGGTTTTGCCCCAGTTCCATGACAAGTTCCACACTCATCTTTTAAATTTAACTCCAACTCTTTTTCTGTTCCAAAACATGCTTCCTCAAAAGTGATACGAATTGTAGTACGTAAATTTGATCCCTTCATTGGACCATTGTTTGCTCTTCTGCTTCTGCCGCCACCAAATAAATCACCGAAGATATCTCCAAAAATATCTCCCATATCCCCCATATTGGTAAAATCAAAACCTCCAGCTCCGCCGCCCTGTTCGAAAGCGGAATGGCCGAATTGATCATATTGTCTACGCTTTTCTGGATCACTTAAAATGGCATATGCTTCTGAAGCCTCCTTAAATTTTGCTTCTGCTTCTTTATCTCCTGGATTTGCATCTGGATGGTACTTTTTTGCCAACTGGCGGTATGCCTTTTTTATCTCATCATCTGAAGCACCCTTTCCGATCCCAAGCACCTCGTAATAATCTCGCTTATTTTCTGCCATAACTCTCCTCCTCTGAGCCTTTTTACCGGAACCGGTACATTTATTACCTTATTTTCTAACCCGCAAATAGGCAGTCTATTCGACCGCCTATCTGCCTGCCGCATTGATACGGCGTTACTATCAAATACTTTTATACTTCACGATAATCTCCGTCTACTACATCGTCTCCTGCATAGCTGTTATTTTGTGTATTATTCGCTTCGCCTGCTCCCATATCTGGACCTGCACCTTGATTACTACTTTGCATTTTCTCATACATCTTTGTAAATACTGCCTGAGAACTATTCATTAATTTTTCCTTTGCTGCCTTAATATCTGCTACTTCTCCTTCAGACATTACTTCTGGATTTGCCTTTTCAACTAAATCCTTTAAATGATTTAGATCATCTTGAACAGTTGCCTTTTCTTCTGGAGAAATCTTATCTCCAACCTCACTTAATGCCTTTTCTGTCTGGAATACCATAGCATCTGCATCATTTCTTGTATCTACAGCCTCTTTACGTCTTTTATCTTGCGCTTCAAACTCAGCTGCTTCTTTTACTGCCCGATTAATATCTGCTTCTGACATATTTGAACCAGCTGTAATTGTAATATGTTGCTCTTTTCCTGTTCCAAGATCTTTTGCGGAAACATTTACAATACCATTTGCATCGATATCAAATGTAACTTCGATCTGTGGAACTCCTCTTCTTGCTGGTGGGATTCCATCTAAACGAAATTGTCCAAGACTTTTATTATCTTTTGCAAATTGTCTTTCTCCCTGAACTACATTGATATCTACCGCTGTCTGATTATCTGCAGCTGTAGAAAAAATCTGACTTTTCTTTGTAGGAATTGTTGTATTTCTTTCGATCAAGCGAGTTGCAATTCCCCCCATCGTCTCAATGGACAGAGAAAGTGGAGTAACATCTAATAAAAGAATATCACCTGCGCCAGAATCACCTGCTAATTTACCGCCTTGAATGGATGCACCGATAGCGACACATTCATCTGGATTCAAACTCTTACTAGGCTCATGACCTGTCAACTGTCTTACTTTGTCTTGTACAGCTGGTATACGAGTTGAACCACCAACTAAAAGAACCTTGCTTAACTCGGAAGGAGACATTTGTGCATCTCTTAAAGCATTTTGTACTGGAATAGTAGTACGATCTACTAAATCATGTGTCAATTCATCAAACTGTGCTCTGGTTAAATTCATATCAAAATGCTTTGGTCCTTCTGAAGTTGCTGTAATAAATGGCAGGTTGATATTTGTTGTAGTAGCAGAGGATAATTCTTTCTTTGCTTTTTCAGCAGCTTCTCTCAATCTTTGAAGAGTTGCTTTATCGCGGGAAAGATCAATTCCTTCCTGTTTTCTGAATTCATCAATAAAATATCTAGTGAGTTTATCATCAAAATCATCACCACCTAAATGGTTATCTCCGGCAGTTGCTTTTACTTCAATAACTCCATCGCCAATCTCGATAATAGAAACATCAAAAGTACCACCGCCTAAATCGTATACCATAATCTTTTGTTCACGTTCATTATCAAGACCATAGGCAAGTGCTGCTGCTGTTGGCTCATTGATAATTCTCTTTACATCTAAACCAGCAATCTTTCCAGCATCTTTTGTTGCCTGTCTTTGAGCATCGTTAAAATAAGCAGGAACTGTAATTACAGCTTCTGTTACTTTTTCACCTAAATAACTTTCTGCATCTGCTTTTAATTTTTGCAGAATCATTGCAGATATTTCTTGTGGTGAATATCTTTTTTCATCAATGGTTACTCTATAATCCGTACCCATATGTCTTTTAATTGAAGAAATTGTCTTATCTGAATTTGTCACTGCCTGACGTTTTGCAGTTTCTCCGACAATCCTTTCACCTGTTTTTGTAAATGCTACAACAGACGGTGTCGTTCTTGAACCCTCTGTATTTGTAATAACAACTGGTTTACCACCTTCCATAACTGCTACACAAGAATTTGTTGTTCCTAAGTCAATACCTATAATCTTTCCCATAATAATTCCTCCTTTTATTTATCTAATTCGCAACTTTTACCATACTATGACGAATCACAGTATCATGATAGATATAACCTTTTTGAAACTCTTCTACAATGATATTTTCTTCTAACTCTTCATCTTCTATGTGCATCACCGCATTATGAAGTTCTGGATTAAACTCTGTTCCAAGTGCCTCAATTGGTTTGACACCTACGGATTCTAAAGAGGTAAGTAACTGTTTATAGATCTTTTCGATCCCCTGTACAAACGCACCCTCTTTCTCTTCATCTGTTGCAGCTGCAAGTCCTCTTTCAAAATTATCAATGATTGGAAGTATTTTTTCAATAATATCTTTTGCACCAATTTCAAACATCTGTGCCTTTTCTTTTTCTGTCCTCTTTCTAAAATTATCAAACTCTGCCATCAAGCGCAGGAGCTTATCGTTGAGTTCTTCTATCTTTTCATCCTTTTTATCTTTTTTTTCTTTCTTTTTGAAAAAGCCTTTACCCGCTTTTTCATTCTTTTCACCAATTTCCTCTTCTGTTTCGTTTATAGTTTCTTTTTCTTCCTCTACATCTTTTTCTACAGATTCTATTACCTTTTCTTCTTGTTCCTCTTTTATTTCTTTATCCTCAAATCCTTCTTTCTCTGCCACTTTTTTACCACCTTTCTTCTATTTTATCTATTTATAAAACCTACTACTAGGTAATTTTTATTTCTTATCCTTAAAAATATAATCCAAATCACTCATTAATTTTTGTAGAGTTCCCACTACTCGTTCATAATCCATACGTTTTGGACCAATAATCCCAACCTTTCCATATACCCCCTCTTCAATCTGATAAGTCGCAGTTACTACAGCACAGTCTTTCATCGATTCAATAGGCGTTTCATCTCCAATATAAACTTGAATTCCTCTATTTTCTTCACTCTCACATTCACTGTTCATCAACTCATTAAGTTGCTTTTTTTCTTCTAATGTATAGATGAGTTCACTTGCCTTTTTTGTATCATTTAACTCTGGATATTTTAAAATGTTTGTCGTTCCACTGGTAAAAATCTGAACATCTTCTTCCCCGCTGATCGCCTGCGCAACTGCATCTAAAATATCGCTTACTACATTGGTATATCCTGCTGCCTGTTCTTTCATTTTCTGAATTAATCCAAGATTGATCTCCGAAAGATCTAATCCCTGTAAAAAGGTATTAAGCACAAGATTTAGTTTTAAGATAATATCTTTATTCAGCGGTTCATTCATTGCAATCATCTTATTTTTAATAATATTTCCCTCTAAGACTATAATTGCTAGGAGCTGTTCTTTATCTACCTCTGTAAGCTGAATAAACTTTACTTTTCGGCTGCGGTATTGTGGACTTGTTACCATTGTTGCATAATTAGTATGTTCTGCTAAAATCTTTGCAACTTGCTTTAACAATTTATCCATCTTATCTGCATTTTGTATTAGCTGATCCCGCATCTCGTCTACCTCGGCAACTCTTTCTTCTAGCATGGTATCTACATAAAGTCGATACCCTTTATCCGAAGGAATTCTGCCTGCAGAAGTATGAGGCTGAATAATGTATCCTAGTTCCTCCAAATCTGCCATTTCATTTCGAATTGTCGCGGAACTCAAATTTAAGTCTGTAAACTTTGATATTGTCCTAGAACCAACGGGTTCTCCTGTTTCTAAATAATTTCGGATAATTGCCTGGAGGATTTTCAGTTTTCTTTCATCTAACTGCATTTCAATCACTTCTTCCTTTCCTCACTGTTCAAACCCCGCTCAGTGCGGAACTTCTAGCTTCCAGGTTCTAAATTATTAGCACTCATTTAAGTAGAGTGCTAATATCTTTATACATAAGATAGCACCTGCCGTTTCTTTTGTCAACTGTTAATTTGAAAAAAAATTATTAAAATCTGATGAGAAAATTGTAGACTTTCACAAAATAAACTCACACATCACTAGATTACTGACATCGATTCCTCGTCTTGTGAGCCATACATACTCTTCATTTTCTTCTAAACAGCCACATTCTTTCATTTTTTGAAGTGTTTTTTTATAAATATCTTCTAACTTAATATGAAAACATTCATAAAACTTTTGTTTGGAGACTCCCTCCATTCTTCTAAGTCCAAGAAACATTGTTTCACTCATTGCATCTTCTTTTGTCAATTTTTCTATATTTCGGCGCAATTTCTTAAAATCATAGGAGAGTTTAATATATTGTTCTAAATTTTTTTCATTGTGGAATCGTATAGATTTCCAAAGAGAAGCTGCTCCAAGTCCAAGTCCAAGATAATCCGTACGTATCCAATATTTTGTATTATGCCTACATTCATATCCCCTCTTTGCATAATTTGAAATCTCATATCTATCATATCCATATTCTTTTAAAATACGCTCTGTATCAGCATATAAATTTCGATCCTCTTCTTCTGACATGATTTCCTCTTTCATAGCATAGCGTTTATAAAAAGGTGTTCCTTTCTCCAATATTAAACTATAGACAGAAAGATGTTCTGGTTGTAGTTTTACTATCTTTTGTAGTGTTTGTTCAAAACTTTTTCTTGTCTGAGCAGGAATTCCTGACATTAAGTCTACATTAATATTAGAAAACCCCTGTTCTCTTGCAAGTAGATAGTTATCCAAAAATTCGTTCCAAGTATGAATTCTTCCAAGTAGTTTTAGTTCCTTTTCTTTGGCCGACTGTAAACCAATACTTAATCGATTAATTCCTGCTTTTTTGTATCGAATCAATTTTTCTAAATTTAATGTTCCAGGGTTACACTCTAGTGTAACTTCTGCATCTGGTGTAATTAAAAAAATTTCTTTTAATTTTTCTAAAATTTCTTCTATCCATTCTGCTTCTAAAATAGAGGGCGTTCCACCTCCAAAAAAAATACTGTCTGCTTGTCTATCTATTATCTGTCCTCTATAACTTTCTATTTCTAGCAGTAGTGCTCTATAATATTGTAGATACTGTTCTTTTGTTGCTGGAGCAGATAAAAAATCGCAGTAATCACATTTCTTTTTACAAAATGGGATATGCACATAAATTCCAAATTTCATTCTTAGTCTCCCTTTATTTTCTACTTAAAAAGGAGCTGTTGTACTCTGATTTTCTTAATACAACAGCTCCTCTCCTATTTATTCATCATCTAATTTTAATACACTCATAAATGCTTTCTGTGGAATTTCTACATTTCCTATCTGACGCATCCGTTTCTTTCCCTCTTTTTGTTTTTCTAAGAGCTTTTTCTTTCGGCTGATATCGCCACCATAACATTTTGCTAAAACATCTTTTCGCATTGCTTTTACTGTTTCTCTAGCAATTACTTTTCCACCGATTGCAGCTTGAATTGGAATCTCAAATAACTGTCTTGGAATTTCTTCTTTTAACTTTTCACACATTTTTCTGCCACGTTCATAAGCAGTATCTGCATGTACAATAAAAGAAAGTGCATCCACTTCTTCTTTATTTACTAAAATATCTAACTTTACAAGTCTGCTTGGTACATAGTCTTTTAATTCATAATCAAAAGAAGCATATCCTCTGGAACGAGATTTTAAAGCATCAAAAAAGTCATAAATAATTTCATTGAGTGGAAGATCATATCTTAAAAGGGCTCTTGTTTCCTCCATATATTCCATGCCCTGATAAACTCCTCGTCTTTCCTGACATAGTTTCATAATTGCTCCAACAAATTCTGTTGTCACCATAATCTCTGCTGCTACCATCGGCTCTTCCATATGCTCAATTTCAGATGGATCAGGTAGATTAGATGGATTTGTAATTTCTGACATCTCTCCATTTGTTTTATAAATTCGGTAAATAACACTTGGAGCTGTTGTTACTAAATCCAAATTATATTCTCTTTCTAATCGTTCTTGAATAATTTCTAAATGCAAAAGTCCTAAAAATCCACATCGAAATCCAAATCCCAATGCCACACTGGTTTCTGGTTCAAATTGTAAAGAAGCATCATTTAACTGAAGTTTTTCTAAAGCATCTCTTAAATCAGGATATTTTGCTCCGTCTGCTGGATACATTCCGCAATATACCATAGAATTTACCTTTTTATATCCTGGCAGAGGGCTTTCACAAGGGCGATCAGCCTGTGTTATAGTATCCCCTACTCTAGTATCCTTTACATTTTTTAAACTTGCTGTCAAATATCCAACCATTCCGGCTGACAATTCCTCACATGGCAGAAACTGTCCTGGTCCAAATGTACCTATTTCTACTATATCTGCCTGTGTTCCTGTTGCCATCATACGAATTGTCATACCCTTTTTTACGGTTCCTTCTACAATCCGACAAAAGATAATAACTCCTTTATAAGAGTCATAAATAGAATCAAAAATCAATGCCTGTAACGGATTGTTGGGATTTCCACCCGGAGCTGGAATTTTTGTTATGATCTGTTCTAAGACTTGTTCTATATTCAACCCTGTTTTTGCAGAAATTTTTGGAGCATCTTTTGCCTCTAACCCTATAACATCTTCAATTTCATTAATAACACGTTCTGGATCAGCACTTGGCAGATCAATTTTATTGATTACTGGTAAAATATCCAGATTGTGATCTAGTGCAAGATAGACATTTGCCAATGTCTGCGCTTCTATTCCCTGTGCTGCATCTACAACTAAAATTGCTCCTTCACATGCGGCAAGACTTCTGGAAACTTCATAATTAAAATCTACATGCCCAGGAGTATCTATTAAATTAAAAATATACTCTTCTCCATTATTTGCCCGATATATAGTACGTACTGTTTGGGCTTTAATCGTAATACCACGTTCTCTTTCTAATTCCATATTATCTAAAACTTGTTCCTGCATCTCACGACTGGTCAAAAGTCCTGTCTTTTCAATAATTCGATCTGCTAATGTAGACTTTCCATGATCAATATGTGCAATGATACAGAAATTTCGAATTTTATTTTGATCGATTCTCATTGCATCTTATTACTGAAAACGATATTTTGTTTTACAGTAATTTCTCCTTTCTGATTCAAAATTTATAATTTTTGTTTCATAAATACAGTAACTTCAGAACGATTATAATATAACTGATGAATTCTAATATATGAAAATCGTCTTCCAAGAACATTTCTTGCGATCTGAATTCTTTTTTGAATTTCATGTTTTGGCAGTTTTAAAGTCAAAATTGCTGCTCCATCCTTTTTTAGCCATTGTGACATTTCACATAAAATATCAATCGATTCATTTGTATCCATCTTCATATCATTTACAATTAAATCATATTCTTTTCCTAGATTACTATGGCTAAACTCTTGCGCTGTCATAGAATAATAGGTGACTGTCTTATTTGTTAAAACTCTGCTATCTAAAGCTGCAGGATCGACTGCATCTACAAATATTCCCCGTTTTGATAAAAAATTTGTCCAACCGCCCGGTGCTGCCCCTAAATCCAATACCTTTTGGTTGTTATAAAGCGGAACTTTAAAATAATTTACTGCTTCCTCTAGCTTATTTTCTGCACGGCAAATCACAGAATCTTCCCTAGAAAAAAACAAAACTCCTCCTGTCCAGCTACTTAAATTTTCTTTTAATTCAGAAACTCCCAAAAACGCATGATCTTTTAAAATAGTTAAAGAAATTGCTACAGTAGCAGTTTCAGGCTCTATTATAAATCCCTGCAATTTTAATCTTTCTGCAAATAACTCTGTCAACTCTTTATTGGAATAGTCTGTCTTTTTATCGCCAGCAATTCGACATTGTGCTACTAAATGATCATCTTTTTCTACGCTTTCTAAGATCCGCTCTAACTCTTTTAAAAATAAGTCAAAATCTGTTCGATCTTTATTTATTTTTATTTTACATTGATAGGGATGCACATGCTGTAAAAAAATATAGCCTCTCGAATGTTGAAACTGCAGCAGTTGATTATAATTATCCAATGTAAAAGCAGCACTGCCGCTTCCACGTTCTAATAATTTTATATTTGTGCAGCTTTCATTTAATTCATTAAATAATAATGCTTCATATATTGGCTTATAGGAAACAACACACCCCTTTGCCAAAAAATATCCCTCGTTCTTCAATTTTTAGCCTCTCAGTGTAAAAAGAATTTCTAAGCAAGTATTTTTCACTTAGAAATTCTTCTCCACACATATCTCTCCAATTTTTTAATGTTAAATTATCGATATATTATCATAAAAGCTATAAAAAATCAAGGTGTAATGTAAATAATCATGGATTTGTCAATACCTGATCTAGTATTTCAGCTAATGGTTCCATCGCATTATATGCCTCTTTTACTGTATTTTGTTGTGTTCCAAGTTCTATTAATAAATATCTTGGACATAAATGTTGATTATATCGGTAATTTTTCAGATAAATTTTATACATTAATCCCGGGTACATGCTTCTTCCTACTAGATTTGATTGTAAAGAAAATGCTAGATTGTCTAAGATATATGGATTTTCCAAATCTACAATTGGACCATTTGCATTTCGACATAGACCATTAAAAAACATAATCTGTGCTGTTTCTTTTCCATTAATCATAGTGACACGTTTTGTTCCACTATCTCTATGTAAATCAATTACTACTTCTACAGAAGGATGTTCTTTTAAAAATTTTTCAATATGTGGTCTTGCAGTTGAATAGGCATAGTTACGGTTATCCTTTCCATCCTTTTTATCATAAGCGGTCTGATCATGATATACTACATATCCCTTTTTTTCTAGTAATTCTGTTAAATAATTGCCCGGTCCGACCACTGTATCTTCTTGAACTCCTTTCCTGCTATCTGAATACATTTCGGAGGCATGTGTATGGTAAATTAAAATCTGTATTTCATCATCAGATTTTTCAATAGTCAAATCTTTATTTAATAGAACTTCGGATTGAAATAAAGAAGCTGTCGCTTTTGTCGAAGAATCAACGATATAAAAGTTTGCCAATAAGTAGTTTAAGTTTTTCATCTTTTCAAGAGAATACTCTGTTGTCAATAATCTTCTGACTGAAACCACTTTCGTTTCCCCCTCTTTTTCCTGACCTTTTGACTCCTGAGAATTTTTGGGTTCTTCTGACTTTGTATTTTCTTGTTTAGGAAGTGGAGTCACTTTTCCAGGTTGCTTTTTTACTTCAAGTTTTGGGATATCTTTTATTAAGCCATTTTCTCTTTGTGCCAATTCCTCTAAAGCATCTTGTTCTGTATTATTTTGTAGTATTTTTTCATCCGAAAATTCCAAAGATTGCTCTAAAAAAACCTCCGAAAAAATTCCTGCACTCTCGTTTAAATCCTCTTGTTCTGCCTGCTCTATTTTATCAGAAATTGCAGGCAGAACTTCTTCCTCTTCTAAAAGAACATTCCAATGAAAACCCGTCAGACCAGTAAATAACTTTTCTTCTCCATGTTCTTCGTTTAAATAAGATATTCTTGGATTTTCTTCTTTTTCTACAAATTTTATTACTGCTTTTGCTACTGATTCAAACAGATTTGGAATGGGAATGATTCTTCCTGTCAAAATTATTACTGTCAGTAAGATAACCCCTAAAAATAGAAATTGATAAATTCGAATTTCATGCGTTCGAAACCATCGTTTCACCAGATTTTTGATCCTTTCCGACAAAGCAGGAATTAATTGCTTCTGAAATTGTATCACTAATCCATTGTACTGATTCATCAATATTTTTTGGCGTTACAAACATATTGATGATTCCAGAATTTTGTGTGATCTCTTGAAAAAATTCATCTCGCTGACTTTCTGTAAATTCCTGCTGTCCAAATAAATATTCTAAAGAGTCCCTTACAATTGTCATTGCATCTACTACAGTCGGAACTCCAATTGCAATAACATCTACTCCTAAACTCTCTTTGTTTAATGCCTGTCTGTTGTTTCCAATCCCAGCTCCAGGGCAAATTCCTGTATCTGTAAGCTGTACAGTTGTAATTAGACGATTTGTACTACGAGCTGCTAATGCGTCAACCGCAATTACACAAACAGGTTGAATTTCTTTTACAATTCCTTTTAAAAGTTCCATTGTTTCCATTCCAGTCTGTGCCATAACTCCAGGTGCTATTGCACAAAGAGGATGAGATTTTTCTTTTATAGTAAAGGTATCTCCAAATTCTTTTATAAAATGTCTTGTGACACAAAGTCCATCTACTACTTTAGGTCCTAGAGAATCTGGTGTAGCTTCTCTGTTTCCAAGACCAACTACTAAAACAGGACCATCTTTTACTTTTTTGAACAGCCTTTTTAAATATTGTGTTAAAATAGAACTGATTGTTTTATGATATGTGATATCCTTTTTTAGAAAATCTTGTGCCTCAATCGTGATATATGTTCCAACTGGTTTTCTCATTGCCTGAGCTCCCTGTTGAGTTCGAATTTCTACTGTCGTAACTTTTACATTTGTTTTTTTGTCAAATTCTTCTTTTAAAGCTACACCTTTAATTTCTACATCATCTTTTTCAAAACTCTCTCTAACTTCTAACGCTAAATCTGTTCGAAATTCCTTCATCTGTCGCTCCTTTCCGGTAAATACCGCTCTCGCCTGTCCGCACTAGATCTAAAGATATAAAAATTCCTACGTAAACATATGCAGTGCGAAAATTTTTCATACCTATAGTTTTTTTCATTTTGTTCGAATTTATGTATTGACAATTTCTTTTGTATGTATTACTATGTAATAGTATGTTCTGGCAGAAACGTCCGTGTCCGGATTCTGTTTGGACTTTCATGCAATTTTAAAGTATGGGAGGTGTAAGAATTGGCTAATATAAAATCTGCAAAGAAGAGAATTAAAGTTATTGAAACAAAGACATTGAGAAATAAGATGATTAAGTCAAAGGTAAAGACCTTATCAAAAAAAGTAGAAGTTGCAATTTCTAACAATGATAAGACGACTGCTCTTTCTGCTTTAAAAGAAGCTACTGTAGCAATTGATCAGGCTTGCAGCAAAGGTGTTTTTCATAGAAATACTGCTGCTAGAAAAGTATCCAGACTGACCAAAGCAGTCAATGCTTTAGCTTAATTTTATTATAACAAATAAAAAAAGAACCGACTGGACTAACCCACCAGCCGGTTCTTTTATTTTTATAATAACATATATTTTAGAAGGAAGACAACTGCTAATACATACATTAAGATACTGATATTTTTTTCCTTTGTCTTTCCTGTGATAAGATTAATTACAACATAGGAAATTACACCAAAGAAAATTCCCTCAGAAATACTATAGAGGAATGGCATTGCCAAAATACACAAAAAGGCAGGAATAGCTTCTGTCATATCATCAAAGTCGATTTTTAAAACAGAACCCATCATATAAAATCCTACAATGATTAAAGCTGGAGCCGTTGCAAAAGATGGAATAGCTAAGAAAATAGGAGAAAAGAAAATAGATATAGCAAATAAGATTGCTGTTGTCAATGCTGTCAGTCCTGTTCTTCCTCCCTCTGTAACACCTGTTGCACTTTCTACATAAGTTGTTGTAGTAGATGTTCCAAATAAAGCTCCCGCAGATGTTGCCACTGCATCTGCCATTAATGCACCTTTTACTCTTGGAAGTTTTCCGTTTTTATCCAACATATCTGCCTTTGCAGAAACTCCCATCAATGTTCCAAGTGTATCAAACATATCTACAAATAAAAAAGAGAAAATGACAACAATAAAGTTGACAATTCCACTTGCGCCTCCTTTTAATAAAGAGAAGTCTAACTTAAATGCGACATCTCCAAGAGATGCAATATCTGGTGCAGTAAAATTTGGTATTAAGCTATAAAAACCTGCTGCGGCATTGACTTTATAAATTCCAGTCAGTTCACATAAAATTCCTAAAATCCAAGTTGCAAGAATTCCAATTAAAATTCCGCCTTTGATTTTTTTAATGAGTAATATTGCTGTAATTAATACTCCCAATAATGCTAAAATAACACCGATTCCAACCGTATGAAATGTTTCTTTATTAAATTCATGAAATTGAACTAAAGTTGCAGAATTAGCTTCTACAATCTTTGCATTCTGCATTCCAATAAAAGCAATAAACAGACCAATTCCACAACTGACAGCATATTTTAGTGTCTGTGGAATTGCATTAAAAATAGCTTCTCTGACATTTGTCAGTGATAGAATAATAAAGATAAGTCCTTCTACAAAAACCGCTGCTAATGCCTGTTTCCAAGTATAACCCATATTTAAAACAACGGTATAAGAAAAATATGCGTTTAATCCCATACCCGGTGCGAGTGCAAATGGATAATTTGCCAAAAATGCCATAAGCAAAGTACCCACCACTGCAGCCAGTGCAGTTGCCATAAATACTCCTGATGGATTCATTCTTGCACTTCCATCCAAGCCCAAAATATCATTAAATGCAGTAAGGGTGGAAGGATTGACCGCCAAAATATACGCCATTGTCATAAATGTTGTAATTCCGGCTAAGATCTCCGTCTTCGCAGTAGTTTTGTTTTCTTTTAGCTGAAATAGTTTTTCAAGCATAGAAAAGCCTCCTATTTTGTTTCGTTGTAAAATAACTTCCAAAATACGGCAGTCTTTTTACACAACTGTAGTTTACCACAAAACTTACTGGTTGGCAATCTGAAAAAATACTTCTTTAAAATCCATATCCGAAGCATAGTAAAAGCTTGTATAACATGGTTGGTTATAACAGTTATTCTGCCATGCAACCCCAGTCCGATACATAATATCGTGCATTAGGGTAATGAGTTTATGATTGCATAATTCTGTATTAGTATAAATTCGAATTTCTGTACTATCTTTTGTTCTTAACAATAATTCTTCTCTAAAATCCCCAAAGATATCTGCAATTAAACATGGATTTCCCTTTGTTCCATTATTTGTACAACAATCCTCTGGTTCTAGTAAAACTCCATGTATATTATCTGAAATGATACCCTTATGTTCTTTAAAAATATCTATTCCGTCTAAAATCTGTGTAGTACAATCCCCTGCCCAACGAATGGACTGATTGGTTCCAAGAACACGATCAGGCAAAAATTCTCCCCTACAAGATCGCACTTCTTTTACCCAAACTTGAAGTCCTCTCACATTTGGATTAATATCTCCAATCATACATCGCCCTAAATCTCTATCTGCATATTCTCCAAATAAAATCTCTCCGGTTTTTGCATCCCTCAGAGCGTAACCATAGGGGGCATTTACTGCTCCTTCAAATACACTAAAAATCTGATACCCCTTTCGATCCGGATCTATTCTTGCAACGTGCATAGCATCTCCATGCCCTAGTTTTGCCAACTTTCCATCTGGTAGTGTATCAAAGCAAGAATATAATAAACTTCCATCGTGATCTATTGTAGCCGCCCCATATATAATTTCCTGACAGCCATCACCATCTACATCTGCAACTGCCAGACTGTGGTTGCCTTGACCAGCTAACTTTCCATACACAGGATCTGATCCACATCCGGAATGCGGATCATCACAAAATGGATTTTTCATTGGAACAAAGCCTGAATCGACTCGAAACGTTTCTTTAAAATTTCCTGAAAAGAAATGATAGGCAGCAATCGCTGTTCTGGTATAATATCCACGACAGACAATTAAAAATGGGCGTTTTCCATCTAAATATGCTACTCCAGATAAGAAGCGATCTACCCGGTTACAGGGTTCAATTCTTGGCATTGCATAATCTCCCCAGCACAGTCCATCATCTATCCGTTCAAATGGAAATGGAATTGTTTCTAATTCTCTTCCATCTCCAGAAAACATTGTTAAATATTCTGGTCCTTCATAAATAAAACCTTCAAAGTTCCAAAGTTCATTTTTCGGATCTCTAGCAGGTGCATATTCATAAATAAAATAATCTGCCAGTTGAAAAGCATCTTCTTTTTTTAATGGATAGGAATATTGAACAGGAATTTTAAAACATTCTTCTAACGTCTTTGGCCACTGTCCCTGTTTTACCTGTTCTAAATTCTGCCAGTCTTCAAACATTTCTGCTAAATGAGTTCGATAATCTTTTGCGCTACAGACATAACAATCTTCATTCGATGGTTGTTTTTCTTTTCCCTTTTCTTTTGGTAGTGTAATATAATTTTCACAAAAAGGCTTATTATTTTGATATTGAATCATTTTTGTTCCAGGTGCAGTTTTTACAGCGAGTTCTGCCTTTCCATCTCCATCAAAATCATAGACCATAAACTGAGTATAATGTGCTCCTGCACGAATATTACATCCTAAATCCAGTCTCCATAATAAGCTTCCGTCTAATTTATAGCAGTCTATTAGGCAATTTCCTGTATATCCTTTAATAGAAACGTCATGGGAATTCGAAGGATCCCACTTTACAAAAAATTCATACTCCCCATCTCCATCTACATCTCCAACACTCATATCGTTTGCAGAGTAAGTAAACTTTTCTCCTGCTCGCGTGATTCCTCCCTCTGGTTTTTGTAAGGGCAAAGTCAAATAATTTGCTTTTGAAGGAAATGCAGTAACTTCTTTACATGTCATTTCATATGTAACATTATCTTCTGACACAGGTAAAACAGAATATCTATCTTGTATTGTACCCTCTTTGTCTAAATAATTGGTACTATCTGTTACAAATCCTATCTGCTTTCCATTTTTTAAAACAATAAAATTCATTCCTGTCAAACCAGTATCAGAATATCCACTCACTTCGGATTTTAACAGACGCCATGCTAAAAAAATTCCCTCTTCTGTATAAACTGCAATAAGTCCTCTATTTAGTGATTCTAATTGTACCTCTTTTTGCACGATCTTATCTCCATATTTACTTTTGTTCTTCCTTTAACAAAACGTTAGAAAGAAATACTAATGCCAATCCCTGTCCCCAGCCTTGTATCCATGTTTTTGGAACTTTTTTATATCCCTCTTTGTCTTTCATAACCGCTGTTCCTCCAGAAACATTTAAAACTCTTCCATCTTCTGATATATTAGAACAAACTCCATCCAATGCTTTTTGTACATATGGAGTATGAAGCGGATTTTCATTTATAAGCATAGCAGCAGCAATTCCGCAGGAAGCCGATACTTCTTCATAAGAATCTGGATCATCTAATACGGTTCTCCAAAGTCCCTTCTCTGTCTGAAGATATTTTAATGCCGCCAGTTGATCCCTTAGCGAACATTCAATATTCATACACTGTGGATAGAGATACCAATTATTTAAAAGTGGTTTTACCTGTGACATAGTATAAGCCGCCCACGCATTTGCTCTTGCCCAATAAATTCCCGACATATGATTTTTTTTCAAATTATCATATCCATGATACCAAAGTCCCAAAGCGGGATTTTGTAAAAATTTAATATGCCAGTCATATTGATTAAGTGCATCTATAATTAATTCTTCGTCAGAAAACTCCACTCCTGCCCGAAGCATAAAATAGGCTGCCATAAACAGAGTATCTGCCCATGCCTGTTCTGGAAAATCATTTGCTGAGGATACTGTATGTTGTAGTACACCCTCTCCAAAACGTATTGCTTTTTGTTTTAAATACTCTAGTTTTGATTTTACAATATCCAAAAATACCGGTTCTTTTGTAATTTTATAAAGTTCTAACATGGTATGTCCCATTGCGCAGGAATTTACAGTCCATTCTGGAAGAGAAAGTTTTATATACTCTTTTGTCCATTTAATTAACTGTTCTATAAACTGTTCTTCTTTTACTGCATGATATGCCTTTAATACTCCATAATAGGCTACTCCACACGGCCACTCCCAGACTAAATCCATAGAAAGTGTCTTTTGGGCAGTTTTTATAATCAGAGTTTTTAATTTTTCTTTTTCATATATTAATTCCATAATATCCCTCATTTCTAAATAGAAGATGTATTATATTTTTGACCATCACATCTTTTTAGCCATCCCTTTGGCAACTCTGTTAAAGGCTGTGGTATAACTACCTTTTCCCCAATTTTTTTAAATTCCTGTGCTAAATTTGTATCAATCTTTCCTTTTGGATTCGGAGAAATATTAAGCATAAAATTAATATTTTTAGGAAAATAGTCCTGCATTTTTTGTAATGCCCAGTTTGCCTCTATAGGTGCTGTAAAGGAATCTTCTTTTCTCCAAAACCATGTTTTAGTAAGCTTATTACAGCTGACACCAGGACCAGTAAAAAAATCTTCTGCCTCTTGTCCTGCTGCATTTTCATAAAAAACTATATCTGTCCCCTCAAGTCCTTTTGAACATCCAATATTCATAAAAAGGCAATCTGGTTGTAGTGATTTCACTAGACTGTCCAATTCTTCAAATGGTAACATTTCATAGGATGGTCCTCCCCATGGTGCATTCCAGCCATCTACAATTAGAAAGGGAATCTCTCCATAGTTTGTCAAAAGTTCTGTAATCTGTCCTTTAATCAGTTTCTTTTGCTCATCTGTACAGGATCTTTTTCCAATTCCAGCAGTCAGATCCAAAATGGAAAAATACAATCCTGCCAAAATCCCTTCCTTACGAAATGCCTTTAAAAACTCTGCTACTACATCTATCTTATAGGATGCGTTTTTTACGCAGTGTTCAGAATATATGGAAGGCCATAATGCAAATCCTTCATGATGCTTTGTAGTTATTGCTGCAAAACGACATCCTGCACTCTTTGCAACTGCTGCCCACTCACTACAATCCAACTCTAAAGGATTCCAATCCTTTTCATTAAACGGATAGCGTCTATTTTCTCCATTATTTTCATGATCATATTCCCAATCAAAGAGCTCACTATTGTGAAATTGAATAGTTGCACTATTAAAATGAATAAAAGTTCCCAACCTCAAATTAATAAATTTCATTTGATTCGTTTCTAATCTGTTCATATTTTATCTCTCCCTAGATTTTTAAATCTATAAGACCTTTTTAAAAAATGTTATATAAAAGACATATCAATTATATAACATTTTTTTATTTATTTCAATTTTTCAAAATCATAGTAGATTTATTTCGAAAATATGCGAAAAATATAGTTGAAATTCACCAAAATATCAGTTATAATAAGATAAAACTTATCACTAATGACCAAAATAGAAAGTTCAATAAAAAAGAGAATTAAAGTTGAACTTTTTAAGTTACATAGAAAAGAGGGAGAATATGAGAAAGTGGAAAAGAAACAAAAAAGTAAATTTTTTTAGAAGTATTCGATTTAAAATTATTTTAGCAGTATTACTTCCAATTTGCTTTATCATTATATTAGGAGTAGTTTGTTATAAAAAAGCCTCAGAAAAAATTATTCAAAGTTATCAGGATTTTTCACAACGAACTGTGTCCATTACAGGAGAATATTTTGATTTTATTTTAGATTCTACAATTAAAGACTATAATGGACTATTTACAAATGATCAATTAAACGCCTATTTATCGGGAACATTATCTGGATTTCCAGAACAGATGGTTTCAATTTATAATTCAAATCGGTCTGATTTTATTAAACGATTAACTGGAGCAAAATTTGTAAGTAATATCTATATTGTTTCTGATATAGTAGATTCAATTACAACGACTTATCCAAAAGGTTTTTCCCTTTATTCTGAATTAGAAAAAACAAGTCAGGGGCAATTAGCAGCATCCGATCCCAATTCTTATTTTTGGTTTGGTACAATGCCTTCTATTGATGATAGTTATGGAACAAATAAAGGAGAGTATGCCTTACGGCTATTACGTAAATTTAAAAAAGTGGATGCCTTTTTAGCAGTAGATATTAGCAAAAAGTCTATATTGGATATCTTAAATCAATTAGAATTTGGTGATGGGGCAATTTGGGGTTTAGTTACAAGAGAAGGAACAGAAATTTTAACAAAGGGAGAGGAAGAATTTCAGTCAGAAGAAAGTGTATTTACCAAAACAGATGCTTTTCAGAAACTACTTTCTATAGAAGAAAATACATTAGAACAAGAAATTTCCTATCAGGGAAAAAGATATTTGTTTTTAGGAGAAAAAGTTTCAGATACAGGACTTTTAGTCTGTGTGATGATACCAATGTCTATTATTACTTCTCTTGCAAGAGAGATTGAAAGTTTAACTGTAACTGTAGTATGTATTGCAAGTCTGATTGCAATTATAGTAGGTCTTATCATTTCTCAGGGAATTGACAGAACAATTCAATTTTTTCTATATCAAATCAATCAAGCAGCAAAAGGAGACTTAACTGTAAAAATTTATATGAAGAAAAAAGATGAATTTATGTTGTTAGCACAAGATTTATCGTATATGATTGCACATACCAAACATCTAATTCAAAAAGTAGAAGAAATATGTAAACAGCTTTTAATTGCAGCAGAAAAGGTGACACATGAGGCTAAAGATTATGTTATATCAGCAAATCACATTAAAGAAGCAGCAGAGGGAATTGAAATGGGAATGACAGAACAAGTAAATGATTCTAAGCAATGTGTATATCAAATGAACGAACTTTCTGGACAAATTAAACAATTAAATGGTGACACAAAAAATATGGAGCAGATTTTAGACAAATCAGATAATACAATCCAAAAAAGTTTATCAGCCATGAGTATTTTAACAGATAAGACAAAAACTACATCAAAAATTACAGAAACCGTAATTGAAACAATGAAAAGTTTGGAGGAAAAATCAGAAGATATTGGGGGGATTGTTGAAACAATTAAATCCATTGCATTTCAGACCAATATTCTTTCTCTCAATGCTTCTATAGAAGCGGCAAGAGCTGGAGAAGCAGGATTGGGTTTCGCAGTAGTAGCAAAAGAAATTCAAATGTTAGCTGCACAGTCTTCTAATTCTACAAAACAAATTTACGATATCTTAGAACAGATTCGAATACAGATGAAAGAGGCAGCAATGGCAGCAAAAGAAGCAAAAGGTGCAGTATTAGATCAAGAAGTAGCGGTAAAGGATACTTCTGGTTCTTTTAAGCAGATGAAAGAGCAGATGGAAGAACTGACAGAAGCGATTTCAGGGCTGATTTTTAATGCAAAAAACATGGAAACGGCAAGAAGTCACACAATGGAGGCAGTTGAAAATATTTCTGCCGTTTCTAATATTTCTGCTCAAACAACTTCAAATGTAGTAGATACTGCGAAGAAACAATTCTCCCTTGTCTCTGGATTAAATGATACTGCAAAACAATTATTAGAATATGCAGGAAATTTAGAGGAGGCAGTTCGAAGTTTTAAAGTTCGATAAGTTTAATTTTCGTGATACTTTTGTAATATTTTATCTTGAAAATATGGATAGTCAAAAGCGAACTTAATTATGTTCATAAAAAGGAGTTGTCTTATTAGGAAACTAAGACAACCCCTTTTTTGCTTCATTCTACATTTTCAACCAATTCTGAAAGAATTCCAAAGGTATATCCCATTTTCTCCCACTTTGTTAATAATTCATCTAAAATCTCTCCATTTGTTTTAGAAGTATTATGTAGCAGAACTACTGCACCTGAATGAATTCGTTTTGTCAATTTATTAAAAGCCTCTTCATGGGATGGCTGACTATCTTGATTCCAGTCAACATAGGCAAGACTCCAAAAAAAAGTATGATATCCAAGTTCCTTTGCCATTTTTAAATTTTCAATATTATATTTTCCCTGTGGAGGTCGATAGTACATAGAAATTTTTTGTCCTGTAATTTTTTCAAATAATACTGCTACATCATCCATCTCTTTTTTAAACTTTTCCATACTGGAGATTGTGGACATATCTGGATGGTGATAGGTGTGATTGCCTACTGTGTGTCCATCCGAAATCATACGTTTTATTAAATCAGGAGCAGACTCTAAATAATGTCCTACAACAAAAAAAGTAGCTTTCACTCCATGCTTTTTTAACGCATCTAAAATCGCCTCTGTATTGCCGTTTTCGTAGCCGCAGTCAAATGTTAAATAAATTTTTTTCTCGCTGTTATTGCCTAAAAAATAGGCATCATATTTCTTTAATTCCTCTGCTGATGTATTTCCTGTAGGCTGTTCTCCTTCTTTTCCAAATCCAAGTCCCCAGTTTTCTACCTGCATCTCAGAAATAGAAGCTGCTTTTACCTGATAGACTACATAGCCAATTGAACGTCCCAAAAAAAACATACCAACAAATAAAAAGACAATAAACAGTCCGTATCTAAGAACCTTTCCCTCCCTCTTAATGTCTTTTTTCATTTTCATCGTCATCCTTATTTCTTTCTTAATCTACTATATGAAATCAAATAGGAAATCATTCGAAAGAATTCTCGATTAAAATGGTATCTTTGTTCGATCAGGATTCATATAATATACAAAAACAGAAAGTAGAGATTATGTATGTCTACCCCTCCTATTATCACCTCCCTTGATATTTTAAATCTTTCCCATTCATTAAAAGACATTTGTGAGGTAAATTGCAAAACCTCTGAATGTTTAAATGATACATTAAAATTTCTACTTCAATATAATTTAATTAAATTAAATCTTATTTTTGAACAACAATTAAATTGTAAACTTTCTGAAACAGAACAAACAAAGGAGCTGTCGCAATAAGTCCTATTGCGACAGCTCCTAATTACGGAGTGGGTGGGATTCGAACCCACGTGTCGGAAACCGACAACTTGATTTCGAGTCAAGCTCGTTATGGCCTCTTCGATACCACTCCAAAGATCA
This sequence comes from uncultured Lachnospiraceae bacterium, assembly GCA_947089905.1. GTDB lineage: Bacteria > Bacillota > Clostridia > Lachnospirales > Lachnospiraceae > MGBC140009. The sequence goes on along the minus strand of CAMUMG010000001.1, from coordinate 42,640 downwards.
CTTTCTTATCTTAACATAAATTACTACATTTTGCAACCATAAATTCTATACCGATTTGATCATTTAATCTTCCATTTTTTATATGTTCTTCAATTTCAATTCCTATTTTCAGTGCATTTTTTAACTGTTCTTTTGTAAAATTTCTCGCTTGAGTAATGTATTTTCCTACTGCAAATGGTGGAACTTTTGCTTTATTTGAAATTGTCTTATTATCTGTTCCTACTGCTGCCATTTCCTTAATTTGAAGCAAAAGATGAAAATGACGTAACAGTAAATAGAGAATAGAAAGGGGCTTTTCTCTGAGTAGAATAAGATCATGAAATAATGTCATTGCCCGTTTTGTATTTTTTTGGGCTATCGCATCGATCATAAGAAAAATTTTTCCCGTAAGCTGTTGAGTACATATCGCTTTAATATCTTGTATAGTTACTTCTTCTCGCCCTGTTGTATAACAGATTAGTTTTTCTGTTTCATTACAAATCCGCTCCATGTCAAAGCCTACAGTTTCTAAAAAGTAGGAAAGTGTTTCTTCTCTAAGTTTTTTTCCCTCTTTTCGAAATAAGGAAATGACAAAAAGGCGTAAATTTTTCTCATCTAATCCATTCATTTCACTGATATAGCCAGTTTCCTTTACTGCTTTATATAAACGATTTCTTTTATCGATCTCCGATTCTACAAAAATAATATGTGTCGTTTCTGGTAACTGTAAAATAACAGATGCAAATTCATTTTGAGTCTTAAACCATCCTGAGTCTTCTATAAGGATCAATCTACATTCTGCAAAAAATGGCATTGTCTGTGCCATATGGCGTACCTCTTGTAAAGGGATATTGGTTCCCTCAAACACAGACAAATTCATAGTATCTGTATCTTTTAAGATCCCTTTTTTTAATTTATCTCGATACAAATGCTTTAAATAAATTTCTGTTCCGTAGATCAGATAAACAGGTGAATAAATTCCTTTTTTAATATGTTCTTTAATTGTATTCATACTTTTCCCTATTCTAATACTTTTTTATATTAAAAAAGTGCTGTTCCGATTCCCTCTCCCATATGAACTTTCGTTTCATATCCATCTTTTGTATTAAGAAACAAATCCTGATCTAGAGCAATTTGATCTCTTTGAAATAATAAAACTACCGTTGAACCACCATATTCAAAACGTCCTTTCTCTTGTCCCTTTTGTACCATAGCTTCCCGATGATAATTACGAATTTTTCCTACAAGAAGTGCTCCTACTTCCATCTGTATTACTTTACCAAAATTTTTCGTCTTTAAAATACAGTATTCTCTTGTGTTTTCTTTATAAATATCCTCTTTTCCAAGAACGGCTGGATGAACGGTATAAAACTTTCCCTGAATTTTATAATTTTTCCCCTTGATTGCATTATCTATATAACAATATCTATGGTAGTCTTCTACTGTCAACCTAAAAATTACACAATATCCTCCTACATATTCTTTAGCAAGTTTTTTATTTCGCAATAAAGAAGCGACCGAATAGCTTGTTCCTTTAATCGAGAAAATGGAATGTAAATTAATTGGATAAACACTACATCTTCCATCACATGGAGCAATTAATCTTGTTGCTTCATGTGTTATTATACGCTTTCCAACTTTTAACTTTCTAGTAAAAAATTGATTATAAGAACAATATTTCTTTCGTTCAAAGTCCTGCATTGGTATATGATGTTTTCTTACAAATCCATCAATTAAAAATGTCGATACCCAACAATTCATTACTTCCCCTGCTGCTTTTGAAACAATAGGAGCTGCTAATACACGTAAAAACAGTCTTCCTGCTAAATTAGAATATAAAACAGAAAGTAACTGATCTTGAGAATTATTTTCCTTTATGATTCTTCCCTCTCGGTCTTTATAGTCCATTATTTACTTTTCCCCTTTCAAAATTATATAAACAACACTCCTAATACAATGATAACTCCAGCAGCAGCCATTAAGATTGAACCAATTTTTCCTGGCTTTCTCATTTTAAAATCAATAACAAATAACATAGCTGTAAGCAACATGACAACTGCAAAAAAGTTTGGATATGCTTTTCCAAGTAAACCTCTGAAAATATAAACGGTTGGTAAAATCATAGAAACGGATGTGACAGGAAGACCTTGATAATATTTTCTTTTTTCCGCTGTTTCTTTCTGACGTTCCTGTTCTGTTACATTAAAATATGCTAGACGGATAACTGCTCCAAGTACTAATAATACAGAAGCTATCCCCCCTAATTGTTTATTTCCAGAAATGGAATACCCAAGAGTTGCTGGAAACATCCCAAAGCAGATTAAATCACAAAGAGAATCAATCTGAATTCCAAAAACTTTTTCCTGATCCGTTCGGTTTTTCATACTTCTTGCAATATTTCCGTCAAACATATCACAAATTCCAGAAATACAAAGACATAAAAAAGCAAGTCTGTAATTTTGTGAAAACACTTGAGTCATTCCTACGACTGCGGAAGTAAGCCCTATATATGTTAATATTACTGAGTAATTATAAAATCCTATCATCTATCCATCCCACTCTCTTTTATTTGCTTTTTACTACTAGTTAAATGTGCAATTAGAGTAATTACAGCACTTATCACAATTAACACATAATATGTAATTCCTCTGCTCAATAACATTCCCGGAATAATCAACTGTTCCCCGAAAATTTTGTCAAACAATACCAGAAAGCAGCTTTCTGAAAATCCAATACCCCCTGGTACTGGAATTACATCAATAGCAAGTGCTATCATTGTCTGAAGTGCAACGATTTGATATACACTTGTACCATGAAGCCCAAATGATTTATATACTAAAAAAGTGACAAAAAATAAACTCACTCGCTGTATAACTGTGACTAAAATAACATAAAAAAAGACACTTGAATTCTTTTTTATATAATCGGCACAATTTTCATAAGTTTCAAGCAATTTAAGCAGTCTCTTTAAAATTCTATCTGTATTTTTAAGTAGACGATGTTTTCCACACCACAAAATAACAGAACCTATTATCCGTTTTGAAAACGACTGTTTAAAAATTATCATCAACAAAAAACCAATAAATAACAAATTGGCAATCACACCGATTGCTAATAAAATTCTTACTCCTCCTAAATTATCTTTTAGAGTTTGAAATTCCATAATTCCTGCTATAGCTCCCAATAGAAGAAGCACTGCTTTATAAACTACTGTAATAATAATTAATACTAAAGTTGCTGGAGCTACTCCAATTCCATCTCGATTCATATAATAGATCTGCATTGGCTGTCCACCACTTGCTGAAGGTGTAACTGCACTATAAAAAAATCCAATAAAAGAATACTTAATACAATGAAATAATTTTACTCCTTGCTCCAACCTTTTCATCAAATAATGTATAATAAAAGACTCACAACAAACAAAGAAAATAACCAATCCAATTCCTATCACTAAAGGCAGTTTCTTTGCACGTTCCATTGCTGACATTACCGCACCCAACTCTTGATCCTTTAGTAAAAGATAAAACGTTCCACCAATAATGAGTATTAACAGCAATAGATTGAGAATTCTCTTTTTGTTCTTTTTTGTCAAACCTACTTCCTCCACCTTTATAAGAAACAAAAACATAAGATGAGTATACTATTTTCGACTTGTCTTGTCAATCTCAGTTTACCGGCATTTTCTTAGAATTCGATTAGAAAATGTCGGTAATTTTTTATGGACAATATGGTACAATTTTAATATTTGTTCCATCTGTATATATTGTAATTGCACCCGAATCTTGGGTTTGATAGATCTGTGAATTTACTTCTGACAATCGTTTTAAAAGCTCTGGATGGGGATGATGATAGGAATTTTTCTTTGCACAGGAAATAATACTAAATTGTGGATGAATTTGATCTAAAATCGTTTTTGTAGTAGAATATTTCGAACCATGATGTGCAACTTTTAGAATGGATATTTTTGATTTTTGCTGTATTGCTAATTGTTTTTCTAATTGTTTTTCTCCCTCTTTTTCAATGTCTGCCATAAACCAGAATATAATATTCTCATAATCTAGTCTAAGTACCATAGAAGCCTCGTTTTCTGTTGCGCTTTTTGTTTCTCCTTTCTTTGGAGAAAGACATTGTATTGTCCAAGAAGTTTTCTTTAATTTACTACCTTCACCAAAAAATAATATCGTGCACTCTTTTTTTTCTGCTAAAGAAATCATATCTGCAAAAACCTCTTTCGTATCTTTTGTATCTGGAAGAATCAAACACTTAATCTTTCCCTCTTTTAGTAATTCTAAAATTCCATTTGTATGATCTAAATCTGCATGAGATAAAAAAGCATAATCTACCTTTCCCACTCCTTTTGCCTTTAAAAATGGTAAAATTCTATAAGTTCCAACTTGTTTTTCACTTAAACTTCCTCCATCTATTAATAATGTCGTTCCATTTTTATCCTCAATAAAAGCACAATCTCCCTGCCCTACATCTAAAAAAGTTATTGTTAACCCTTCTCTTTTCGTAAAGCAGATTGGTATTAATAAAAAAAGTAATAGAGATACAAACCTTCTTTTCTTTTTTCTATAGCAAAGAAAGACGATTCCAAATAAAAGTATGTAATAACTTACCATTGTCATAACTTCCATTTTCCCAAGTGTTAAAACAGGAAATGGAAATTTTGTTACAAGGTAACATAATCCTTCATATCCTTTTAAAATTGTATAGGAACTTCCTATGATCCATGTTGCAAAAAAAATTGAAATACTTCCAATTATTCCTGCTAATGCTGCCGTGATTGCCAAAAAAGATAAAAGTGGAAGTACAATAAGATTTAATACGATTGAATACACAGGAAACTCATAGAAAAAATGTAATATAATTGGAAGTGTCATTAGTTGAATTGCTCCACTTATAAATATTAAATTCAAAAATTTATTTCTATTTTGTAATAAAGTGATTAAAGGGGAAAATAGAGCGATTCCTACTACTGCTCCAAAGGAAAGTAAAAAACCCGCTTGAAATAATAACATTGGACGTTTCCATAAAATAATAATGGCAGAAAGAGATAAAGAGCTTGGCAGATCATTTGTACATCCTAAAATATTTGCCAAAAGGGAGAGAACAATCATCAAAAAGGCTCGTTTTGTAGATACACCAAAACCTGTTAAATATCCATATAAAAACAAAACTCCTAATGATACAAAACTTGCAAACTTGATATTACACCTTAATTTTCGCATCAGATGAAATAGTCCCATTCCAAGTAACGATAGATGAAGCCCCGAAATTGCTAAAATATGAGAAATTCCTCCTGTCTGATATAATTGTTTGATTTTATCATCTAAAAATCCTCTCTCTCCCAGTAACATAGCCAAAATAATTCCTGCTTCTTGTTCTGGCAACAGTTTTTGATAGATAGAAGCCAACCTTTCCCGTAAGGCAGCAAGTTCCTGACGAAAGTGTGATTTTGCCGGAGATATAATCTGAATTTTTTTTGAAACAAATTTCATACAAAAGCCAAATGATTTCCGATAGTCTTTTTCATCAAACTGTCCGAGATTTGTTGCATAGGAAAAATTTTTATATTCTCCAGATAACTCTACTGTGCTTCCAATCCACTTTTTGTCCCACGAAAATTCATTTGGACATATTACTAAAATATTACCGCAAAATCTCCTTCCATCCGAAGTTATAGCATCTTTTAAAGTCATTTGAACATTTTTAGAACCATGAATTAATTCAGTTACTGTTCCATATATAACTCCTTTACTCTCTAAGCTAGTTTCTAATTCACAATTTATAGACTGTATTTGAAATTGTAGAATTCCAATTATAAAAAAGATAGGAATAATGAGAAGAAACCTATCCCTTCGATTAAAAAAGATAGGTTCTCGAAGTCGAATATAAATAATAGCACTTACTATCCAGAAAAAAATTAGAAAAATCCAAAACCAAACTTTATCTACTTTTGCACCGCAAATACCGCAAAGATAGGCAGCCGCTACTACCACAAGCGGCCGTTGAATCATACGCATCCTTCCTTTCAAGATTCTGTTTCAATAATTGAAAGATTTCTTTCAAAAAATACACTCAAATCCATGGTTTGATATATCTTTTTTTGTTCTCCATTAATAAGAAACTGAACTTTATTAATATATCCTAACTCAATTAGAGAATTTACAACAGAATAAATAACAACTTCTTCGGAAATCTCAGAATCTCTTTCCAAAAATTTTTCATTAAAATCCACATAACAAATTCCATCTTTTACATTTACCTTTAATAATTCTGTTCCTTTTGGAAGTGTTGTTTGTACTTCCTTATCTGCCTCAGCAGGCCCTTGAATTAAAAGTCGTATAACAAGTTGTTCCGCAGATAATGTTCCATCAAATAACACATCTCTATGATATTCTTTTAATGCAGTTCCTTCTGTATTTGAAAAATAAACTGTTAAGTTCATCGTTTGGTTAAATGCGGCATCCTCTCCAGTATGATTGACAAAATCATCTGAACTCATCATTCCAACTGGTGTTTCTTTTGCTAATAAAAGTGGCTGTCCATTGACATAAAATTCAACATCATCGATTCCATCAATACTACAAAATGATTTTACAATCGCTGCCCTACACAAAATCTCTGTGATTTTTGCTAGAGAATAATAATTTAAGTCGAACTCTAAAATAAGTTGTCCTGCTTCACCAAATGAATATCCCAAAAGAGAAAGATTTTCTGGAAATACTTTTTTATCCTTTCCCAATTTTTTCGGATGAAATAATTCTTGGCTTACTTTATCTACCAACTCTTCTAAAGATGAACCTTCTATCTGTTTTGTAACACTAAGCAGTCCTGTTTCTTCTTTATTTAAAAAATAAAGTTTTAGACCATTTTCAAAAGATTGTTCTTGTTTTGTCTTACAGCCAGTTAAAAAGCATAGTATAAAAAGACACAGTATTCCCCCTAAAAATCGGTTCATTCTTTTCATCTTTCTCCTCCTAAGCTATAAAACTAAGTGGAATTCGCATTGTAAAAGTAGAGCCTTCATTTTCTCTACTATAGACTTTAATAACTCCTTTGTGCATAAGTACCACATTTTTTGTAATAGAAAGCCCTAATCCTGTACCTCCGGTCTGTCTGGAACGTGCCTTATCTACCCGATAAAATCGATCGAAAATTAAACTTTGTGCCGATTCTGGAATTCCAATTCCTGAATCAGCTACAGTAAGATAAAAATACTTATAGTCTGCATTTAAAGAAACCTTTACCCAACCGTCTTCTAAATTATACTTAATGGCATTCTCAATTAAATTCGAAATTGCTAAAGAAATTTTTACCTCGTCAACCTCTGCTAGTACAGGGCGAAAAGTCTCAAAAACTAACTCAATATTTCTTGCCTTTGCAATTGGTTTTAACCTTTTTAAAATAATTTCTAGTAATTCATTGATACTGACCTGTGCAATGTGCATTTCTCCGTTTTTTTTGTCTAATTTAACAAGAGAAAGCAAATCTGTAATAATTTCATTTTCTCGATCAATTTCATTATTGATATCCTGTAAAAATTCTCTATATAATTCAGCTGGAGCTTCTTCCTGACTTAAAAGAGAATCTGCTAATACCTTCATAGAAGCAATCGGAGTCTTCAATTCGTGAGATACATTTGACACAAATTCCTGTCTTGTTTCTTCTAACTGTCGCATTTGTTTTAACATTCCATTTATAGAATCTGAAATCTGAGTAATTTCATAACATCCATGAATAGAAACATCCTCGTCCATATACCCTTCTGTAATATGATTGATAGAGTTTACAATCTCCTTTAAAGGTTTTGCTAAATTTTCGGAAAATAACAACCCAAAAAAAACTACTATGACAGCGATTACACCAACAAAGAGAAGTAATTTTTGTTGTAGCATAGATGTCATACTATATTCTTGCTCCAAAGAAAAAATAAATAATATTCCTCCTAAGACTTCTTTTGTATCAGAATTAACTAAAGGGATCGTAATCTTTGCACGCTGCATCTTTTTTTCTTTTATTGCCCTGCTCTCACCACGCAGACATCTCACTGCATCCTCTGAAATTAAAGTAGTTCCTTCTTGCTGGCGGTACGTATCAAGAATAACACTTAAATTTCCATCTACTACTAAAATTCTTCCATTACTTAATTCAGCTGCTAAAGATAATTCAGCTGAAATCTCAGGTTGGCGATTGTTGGCACTTAAATATCCTGAAAGTACCATTTGGTTTGCAATTTGGTTAGTATAACTTACCATATGTGATATTTTTGATGTAATACTTTGATTTTTATAAAAGCCTAGCACTCCATATCCTACGAGCAATGTAGAACCTACCCCTATAAAAAATACAGCTAAAAAAATTCGAACCCGCATACTGGTTAGAGAAAAAAGTCGATTTTTAATTTTGAAAATAATATCCGACCCCCCACTTTGTATGTACAAATTTTGGTTCGCTTGGATTTTCTTCTATCTTCTCACGAAGTCTACGAATATGAACATCTACTGTTCGTACATCACCTGGGTAATCATACCCCCAGACAAGATTTAATAGACTTTCTCTACTATATACTTTGTTAGGATTACGAACTAGAAGTTCTAATACATCAAATTCTTTTGCAGTTAAATTAGCTTCCTTACCTGCAATATAAATTCTTCTGCTTTCACAATCCATCTTTAAATCACCATAGACTAAAACTTTTGGACCTTCTCCCTCAGAATCCTTTCTATTACGGCGAATAATAGCCTTAATCCTAGCTTTTACTTCTAAAATATTAAATGGTTTTGTAATATAATCATCTGCTCCATACTCCAGTCCCAAAATTTTATTCATATCATCTCCTTTGGCTGTAAGCATAATAATCGGCATGTTAGAAAACTCTCGGATCATCTGACAAACTTCAAAACCATCATGTTTTGGAAGCATAATATCTAATAAAACCACATCATATTCTGTCATTCGTGCCATTGTAAGTGCTTCTTCTCCATCATAGGCACAATCTACTTTCATTCCATCTTGTTCCAGAGAAAAACGAATTCCCTTTACAATCAACTTTTCATCATCTACAACTAAAATCCGCTTACCCACAAAGCTTCACCATGCCTTTCTCTCTTTATTTCTCTCCTACAGTAATAAAATCCTTTATCTTTTCAAACATCGCCTCTCCAATACCTTCAATTTCTGTTAATTGTTCTGAATTTGTAAATCCTCCCACAGATTCTCGGTAAGAAATAATTGCTTCTGCCCTTTTTTTCCCGATACCTGGAAGCATGGTCAATTCTTCTGCTGTTGCTAAGTTTAGATCTATTTGTTTATTGCTTTGATCCTGTTTTTTTGTTTCTGTTTCTATCAACTGTTTTTGTAGAGTAGTTTCTTGTTCTACTTCTAGTTGAGTGGGAATATAGATTTTTTGTTCATCTACAAGTTTTGCTGCTAAATTTAATATTTGAGGAGCTGCATCTTCATTCAAACCTCCCGCTGCTATAACTGCATCTGAAATTCGAGAACCCTCTATAAGTTGATATACACCTGGGTTTTTTACTGCCCCACAAATATAGATAATAACAGATTCTAAAACAGGATCTGGCTCTTTTATCTCTTCTTTTTGTTGTTCTATTAAAACTTCTACTTTTTTAGATTCTGATGTAAAAACAACAAAATAATAATAGATGCCAGCAAGGACAAAAAAAAGTCCTATTACTGCCGTCCATAAATACTTTTTCATTGTCTGACCACTCTTTCTTTTTTTGTGGCCCTTATAATGATGTACCCTCAATACAACCTTACTATTCTATTGTAACGAATCCTTCTGTTATTTACAAGAGGTCATACAATTTTTTTTCTAACACTTTCGCCCTAGGATCTTTCCCATTTAAAAATAATAATTCCTGAGATAATTAATCCTAACCCTAATAACTTTCTCCACATAAATTCTACTTTTTGTGTTCCAAATAATCCAAATAATTCAATTAGATACGCAGCAATTAATTGTGAAGTAACAATAAGCATAATTGACTTTGCAGGTCCTAATGCTGCAACACTTTGTATAACGGTATAAGTAATAAATGCTCCTATTGCTCCTCCTAAAAGCATATATTTATGATCTACCTGAAAAAGAGCAAGAAAATTACTTTCTCTTCCTGTCACAAACCAAGCAACTAAACATACTAATAGTGCTGTAAACTGAACAAAAGCAGATGCTACCCATACACTTGTCTGCTTTGTAACACCTGTATTAAAAACTCCTTGAATACTCATTAGCACACCGGATATAATTGCTGTAATCATTCCAATCATAAGAAAAACTGCCTCCTTTTCCTTTCACTACCTATCAGCTTTTTCTGACAGTGTTTCCGTAAAGAGACAGTTTTATTCTATTACTGAAATTGCTATTATTTTTATAAACATTCTTCTAACATTTCTGCCATTTGATCTATATCTGATTTTGAAATGACAAGTGGAGGTAGAAAACGAATTACATTCGTTCCTGCGGAAATTAAAATTAATCCTTTTTTTAATGCTTTTGTTATAATAGAAGAAACGGAAGTATCAAACTCCAAGCCCTGCATCAATCCTAATCCCCGATGTTGTTTTACACAGGAATTATTTTGTTTTATCTGTTCTAATACATCATATAAATATGTTCCAGTATGTTTTACATTTTCTAAAACATCTTGTTTTAAAAACAAATCAAAAACTGCATTGACTGCTGTTGTGGCAAATGGATTCCCTCCATATGTTGTTCCATGATCTCCTGGCTCAAAAGCAGATGCTACTTTTTGTACTGCTGCAAATGCACCGACAGGAACTCCACATCCCAATGCCTTTGCACTGGTCATAATATCTGGTATAATTCCATATTGCTCATAGGCAAACATTGTTCCAGTACGTCCCATGCCACATTGAATTTCATCTAAAATTAGTAAAATATCTTTCTCTTTACAAAGCTTTGCCACCCCATTTAAAAACTGTTTATCAGCTGGATAAATTCCTCCCTCTCCTTGTATTGTTTCTAAAATTATAGCACAGGTACGTTCTGTAATTTTAGCTTCTATATCTTCCAAATGATTATATTGTGCAAAAACAGTTCCTCCAATCAGCGGCTCAAAAGCTTCTCTATATTTTTTAGTTCCTGTAACAGCTAATGCTCCCATACTTCTTCCATGAAAGGAATGTTCCATTGCAATAATCTCAGAATCTGCTCTATGATATTTTTTATAGTAATATTTTCTTGCTAACTTAATTGCTCCCTCAATCGCCTCTGTTCCACTGTTTGTAAAAAATACTCGATCCATTTTAGAAGCTGCTGCCAGTTTTTTAGCGGCGGAAACTGCGGGTACATTATAGTAGTAATTAGACGTATGCAAAAGACAATCAATTTGATTTTTTAGTGCTTCGTTATATGCTTTGTTACCATATCCAAGAGCAAATACTGCAATCCCTGCACAAAAGTCCAGATATTTCTTTCCATCTATATCAAATAAAAACACACCTTCTCCATGATCTAAAACAAGAGGATATCGATTATAAGTGTGCATAAGAACCTTTTCTGCCTGTTCTCTTATCATTTCTGAAGTTTGATCCATGTTTTCCTCCTATTCCTCGTTGATAATTGCTGTGCCAATACCGCGGTCTGTAAAGAATTCCAAGAGTAAACAGTGTTGTTTTCTTCCATCTAAAATATGTACTCTTGCCACTCCATTTTTTACTGCTTCCATACAATTTTTTAATTTCGGAATCATTCCACCACCAACCCATCCTTCTTGAATTAATTTTTCAGCATGAGTTAAGGATAGTACAGAAATTAAAGAATTCAAGTCAGTAGGATCTTTATAAACGCCTTCTGTATCTGTTAAAAATGCAAGTTTTTCTGCTCCGACTGCCTGTGCTACTGCACATGCGGCATCATCTGCATTAATATTGTAGGACAAAAATTTAGTATCCATTCCGATTGGAGCAATAACTGGAATAAAATCATTTTTAATTAGGGTATCGACTAACTTGGTGTTAACAGAGGTAATTGTTCCAACAAATCCAATATCATTTCCATTGACAAGTTTTTTTTCTACTGTCAACATGCCACCATCTTTTCCACAGATCCCCGCTGCCTTTACACCTAATTTTTCAAACATCTGTACCAAATTTTTATTGACTTTATTTAAAACCATTTCCGCTACTTCCATTGTTAGAGCATCTGTGACACGTAAACCCTCTACAAACTTTGGCTCTTGACCTACTAATTTTACCCACTTGCTGATTTCCTTTCCTCCACCGTGTACTACAACTGGTCTCATCCCAACTAATTTAAGAAGTGCAATATCTTTAATAACATTCATTTGAAGTTCTGGATCCAACATAGCACTTCCACCATATTTTACTACTACAATTTTATTATTAAATTTCTGTATATAAGGAAGTGCCTCAATTAACACTTCTGCCTTTTCTGTAATTGATTCCATTTTTCCCCCTATTAAGAACGATAATCTGCATTAATTTTGATATAATCATGAGTTAAATCACATCCCCATGCTGTTGCTGTTTCATATCCCATCTTTAAATCTACGATTACATTTACTTGTTCGGCAGATAAGATTTTTGTAGCTAATTTTTCAGAATAATCTGTCGCTGTTCCATCTTTGACTAATTGTAATTGTCCATCTACTTCACTATCTATCCATAGATCTATTTGTTCTGGTATAAAATTAACTCCTGCATATCCCATTGCACATAAAATTCTTCCCCAATTTGCATCATTTCCATAAACAGCGGTCTTTACTAAATTAGAAGAAATAATAGACTTTGCTAACAAAGCTGCTTGGTTTTTGTCTTCTGCACCTAATACACGTACTTCTAATAGTTTTGTTGCTCCTTCTCCATCTGCTGCCATACTTTTTGCTAAAAATTCGGTAACGGTATGCAGTGCTAGTTTAAAGCTGTCATATTGTGCATCTTCTGTTGTCAGTTCTTCATTTCCTGCCATTCCATTAGAAAGTAATAATAGAGTATCATTTGTAGAAGTATCTCCATCTACACTAATCATATTAAACGTTTCTTTTACATCTTCCTTTAATGCCTTTTGTAATAATTCCTTGGAAATATTAAAATCCGTTGTAAGAAATGCTAACATTGTACACATATTCGGATGGATCATTCCCGATCCTTTACACATTCCCCCGATTGTTGCAGTTACTCCACAAGCTTCAAATGTAACTGCAATTTCTTTATGTTTTGTATCTGTTGTCATAATTGCTTTTGCTGCCTGTGTTCCAGCAGATAATTCACAAGAAAGCTCCTCTGTTAACCTATCTATCCCCGCTGTAATCCGTTCGATTGGAAGTTGTTTTCCAATAACTCCTGTTGATGCCAAAAGTACACTATCTTCTGAAATAGAAAGCGTTTGTGCTGCTTTTTGTGCTGTCTTTTTACAGTAATCCATTCCCTCTTTACCAGTACAGGCATTTGCAATCCCTGCATTAATTACAACTGCATGAATTTCTTGTCCTGACTCTACTCTTTCCTTATCCCAAACGACTGGAGCCGCTTTTACTACATTGGAAGTAAATACTCCTGCCACCTGACATGGCTGTCTGCTGAAAATCATCGCCATATCTGCTCTGTTTTGATATTTGATTCCTGCTGCTGTATGTGCTGCTAAAAACCCCTTGGCAGCTGTAACACCGCCTTGTATCTGTTCCATAATACGACCTCCTGTTATTGATTAAACTTTGTAATATTTTCTTCATTTAAAGTAAAATCATAATAATTTAAATCCTCTCTAAATGTCCATCCAACCCTTTTCCAAAAACGATTTCCGATCTCATTATTTTTAAATGCAATCAGTGATACTTTATTAATTCCTTCTTTCTTTAATGCCTCTATTGCAAAAGAAGCCATCTGTTTTCCAATACCATGTTTACGGTACTCTTTTGCTACACATACATGATAAAAACATCCTCTTCGACCATCATGTCCACATAAAATTGCTCCGATCACTCTGTCTTTATCAACCGCCACTACACTGGTAGTTGGATTTCTTTTTAAAAACTTTTCTACTCCCTCTTTCGAATCATCCAAACTTCGGATTCCAAATCCTTGAATACTCATCCAAAGTGTATAAACTTTTGGATAGTCCTCTGGTTTCATCACTCGAATCTCCACAGTCATCCTCCTTTATTAAGGAAAAATCGGAGCTATCTCAAGCCCTTTTGTTTCTTTTAATCCAAACATTAAATTCATATTTTGAATGGCCTGTCCAGCAGCTCCTTTAACCAGATTATCCATTGCTCCCATCATAATCACTCGATTTGTTCTCGGATCGATCACTGCATTGACATCTACAAAATTGCTTCCTTCTACCCATCTTGTTTCTGGGCATAGTTCTGGTTTTAATACTCGTACAAAATACTCTTTTTCATAATATTTTTCATAGACTGCATGAATTTCTTCCTGAGATATTTTTTTTGTTAAAGAGGCATATGCTGTTACTAAAATTCCTCGGTTCATCGGTACTAAATGTGGTGTAAAATTTAATGTAACTTCTGTTTTTGCTACTTTCGTTAACTGTTCCTCAATTTCTGGTGTATGACGGTGTGATGTTACTCCATACGCTTTTATGTTTTCATTGACTTCACAAAATAAATTTCCAAGTTTTGCTCCTCTTCCTGCTCCCGATGTTCCAGATTTGGCATCAATAATTAAAGTATTTGGATCAATAAGTCCTTCTTTTAATAAAGGATAAATAGAAAGAATAGAACAAGTCGGATAACAGCCCGGATTTGCAATTAATCTTGCCTTTTTAATTTCTTCTCTATTTAATTCACATAAACCATAAACTGCTTCTGATAAAAACTGTGGGCTTTTATGTTCTATTTTATACCAATCTTCATATACTTTCACATTTTTGAGACGAAAATCTGCACTTAAATCAATCACTTTCGTATTTGACAGAATTTTTTCATTTAATAGGGATGCTAAATATCCCTGTGGAGTTGCAGTAAAAATAACATCTGCCTGTTCTGAAAGTTTTTCTAAGTTATCCTCCAAACAATCAGCGTCCACAAGTTCAAACATATTTTGAAATACCTGTGAGTAGGGACTGCCGACATAACTTTTCGAACCATACCATATAATTTTTGCCTCGCTATGCTGTAACAATAACCGAACCAGTTCTTGACCGGCATATCCTGTCGATCCAATAATACCAATCTGAATCATATTCGTTCCTCTCATAATTTTTATTTTTCATAATTATACATCTGTATTAAATAATATGCAAGCAGATTTTCTCTATTTACACTTCTCTCCTGTGATAAGATCGATTCCATATCTTTTTAACTTTTGATAAATCTTTGCTATCGGTAATCCAACCACATTATAATAATCCCCTTCAATTCTAGCGATATAAGGAGCAGATCGACCTTGGAGTGCATATGCTCCTGCTTTATCCATAGACTCTCCTGTCGCAATATATGAAAGAATTTCTTCTTTTGTAAGCGGATAAAATTCTACTTTTGTCTGATCTACAAAAGAAATTTCTTCTTTTATTTTTCCCTGTTCTAAGATTAAAATACAGACTCCTGTATCTACTTCGTGTACTTTCCCAGAAAGCATTTCCAACATCTGTTCTGCTTCAGACATAGAGGAAGGTTTTCCAAGAATCTTATTTTCTAGTACAACAATAGTATCCGCTCCTAATATAACTGCATTTGACACATCTACTCTTTTTGCAACTTCTGCTGCTTTCTCATAAGAGAGTGTTTGAACAAGCTTTTGTGGATTTTCCTGCGTCATATGTTCTTCAATATGACTGACTATTGTAATAAATTTTGCTCCGACTTGATTAAGAATTTCTTTCCGTCTTGGGGAAGCAGAGGCTAAAATAAGCTGATACATAACTTTCCTTTCTATTTATCACTATCTTTTTTGATTCTTGTCAAGTATACCATTCTATGTTTGGAAACTCAAGCACAATCAGAAAAAATTCTTCTTGCATCTTTGTTCAATATGATGTATATTTATAACATTATATAAAAAGGAGAATGTAGAATATGAAAGAAAAAGTAATTTTGGCATATTCAGGCGGATTAGATACCACCGCAATTATTCCGTGGTTAAAAGAAAACTATGACTACGAAGTTATTTGCTGCTGTATTGATGTAGGACAGGGGAATGAACTAGATGGTTTAGAAGAACGTGCAAAGCTCTCTGGTGCTTCTAAACTCTATATTGAACATCTGACTGATGAATTTGTAGATGACTATGTGATTCCTTGTGTAAAGGCAGGTGCTGTATATGAACATAAATACCTGCTTGGAACTTCTATGGCACGTCCTGTCATTGCAAAAAAATTAGTAGAAGTTGCAAGAAAAGAAGGGGCATCTGCTATTTGTCATGGTGCTACAGGAAAGGGAAACGATCAGGTTCGCTTTGAACTTGGAATTAAAGCATTAGCCCCTGATTTAAAAATTATCGCACCTTGGAGATGTAATGAAACTTGGAAAATGAACTCCCGTGAAGAAGAGATCGCCTATTGTAAAGCCCACAATATTGATCTTCCGTTCGACGCCAGCCACAGCTACAGCCGTGACCGCAATTTATGGCACATCAGTCATGAGGGATTAGAGTTAGAAGATCCGGCAAATGCTCCAAATTATGATCATTTACTGGTTCTTGGGGTTACTCCTGAAAAAGCTCCACAGGAAGGTGAAACGATTTCCTTAACCTTTGAAAAGGGAACTCCTGTTGCTTTAAATGGAGAAAAAATGAAAGCTTCTGAGATTATTACTAAATTAAATACATTGGGCGGAAAACATGGTATTGGTATTGTTGATATTGTTGAGAATCGTGTTGTTGGTATGAAATCTCGTGGAGTTTATGAAACACCAGGTGGAACAATTTTAATGGAAGCACATGATCAATTAGAAGAACTTATTTTAGATAGAGATACTCTTTCTTATAAAAAGGGAATTGCCAATAAATTTGCGGATATCGTCTATGAAGGAAAATGGTTTACTCCACTTCGGCAAGCTTTACAGGCATTTGTAGAATCTACACAAGAATATGTCACAGGTGAAGTAAAGATAAAACTATATAAAGGAAATATTATAAAACAGGGTACTATTTCTCCATATTCTCTATATAACGAAAGTATTGCATCCTTTACAACTGGAGAACTCTATGATCACCATGATGCAGAAGGCTTTATCAACCTATTTGGACTTCCATTAAAGGTACGTGCAATGATGTTGGCAAGTCAAAAAGAAAATTCAGAAAAATAATACACTAAAATAGAGCACACCACAAAAGACCAATGAAAGAGTTTGTCTTTGGCTGTGCTCTTTCTCAGTATTCATTTTAGAAAGAGGATAGTATGATCACACTTCTTACTTCATTTTATCAAGAGGCAGAAGCTTTGATTGAAAAACAAAATTTAAAAAAAGACTCTTCCTTTTCACAGTTTCAACTTTTTTCAGGTTCAGATATAAGACTGTTGATTACTGGAACAGGTAATATTTCTTCTGCTATAGCGTTGACACATCTACTTACAAAAATCCCTCCAACAAAAGAAGATCTCTACTTAAATATTGGAGTATGTGGATGTAATGATAAAGAAATAGTATATGGAACTTGTTTTATCTGTAATCAGATAACGGAACAGACAACTCATCGTATTTTTTATCCGGACATTTTGTATTCTCATCCTTTTTTAGAAGCATCTCTTATCACTTCTCCTTTTTTAGTTGAATTTAGCAATATATCATCTTTTCCACTATTAT
Source organism: uncultured Lachnospiraceae bacterium (assembly GCA_947089905.1). Taxonomy (GTDB): domain Bacteria; phylum Bacillota; class Clostridia; order Lachnospirales; family Lachnospiraceae; genus MGBC140009. The sequence continues at coordinate 24,884 of CAMUMG010000001.1, read as the reverse complement.
TTGATATGGAAGCTTCAAGTCTTTATCAGGCTGGTATGACCTTTTTACAACAACATCAAATGTTATTTTTAAAAATTGTTTCTGATCCTTTAACTCCAAAACAGGTTACAACCTCTGAAGTTTCCAAGTTAATGAAACAATGTCTGCCTTCTATTCTTACCTTTTTAGATTCTTTAAAAATACAACAACAAAAATTTATTTCAAACAGACCAATTCATATGCTTTTTTCAGAAGAAGAGGAAAAAAACACTGCATTTTTTTCTGATACGTTTTCTTTTTCAGTGACAAGAACGGAACAACTCAAACAACTTTTACGATATGCAAAAACATTGGGAATTTCTATGGATATATGTTATAGACAACTTGAAATTTTTAAGGAAGAATATAATCTGTTACATATTAAACAAAAGGGAGGTGAAATTCTTGAACGATTCCGACAATTTATTTTTCAATACTCCAAAGAATTTGTTTCATCATATTTATATTGAAGAAAGGGCGTTTTCATTTTCAAGAACTGAGCAAATTCTCTCGCACTTTCCTAATACTAAACAGATTAAAATTGATCATTATCAATCCTTATTTCATCGTGGACATCAAAATTTTATTGCTCAAAAACAATTTCCCGCTCTGTTTTTAGCCTGTAAAGAAGCTCCTTTTCTCTACTGTGGAGCACCTGTGTGTCAAAGTTTTGGGAATCAACATTTTTATTATACTTCTTGTCTTATGAACTGTATGTTTGATTGTGAATATTGCTATCTTCAAGGAATGTATCCGTCCGCAAATCCTGTTGTTTTTGTAAATTTAGAGGAAATTTTTGAAGAAACAAAACGACTTTTGACAATTCATCCTGTCTATCTTTGTATTTCCTATGACTCTGATCTTTTAGCAATGGAAAAAATTTTATCTTATTGTGCTCATTGGCTTACTTTTACTGCTGGTCAAAAAGATCTTTGTATTGAACTTAGGACAAAATGTGGATATAATCCAAATTTTCTCTCTGTACTTGATGTTGCAAAAAAATTGCCAGAAAACATTCTCCTCTCTCTAAAGCAGCGATTTATCTTTGCATTTACTCTTTCATTGGATCTTATACAAAAAACTTTAGAACATAATACCGGATCTTTATTAGCGAGATTAAAAGCAGCAAAAACGGTTTCTTTGGCTGGATTTCCTGTTAGGATTTGTCTGGATCCCCTAATTTATGTACCAGAATATAAAACCGCATATAAAGCACTGATTGATCTGATTAAACAAAATCTACTTCCAGAACAAATTAAAGATATCAGTCTTGGAACCTTTCGTGTTTCCAAAGAATACTTAAAACGGATGAGAAAACAACGTCCTTATAGTTTTGTACTACAGTTTCCCTATGAATTAAATCATGGTGTCTTTTCTTATCCTAAAAGCATAGAACAGGAATTAATCCATACTGTATTGGATGCGTTTGACGGATATCTTCCAACCTCTAAGTTCTATCTGTGGGAAAATGCTTATTAAAATTATCTATAGAAAGGGGATTTTTATGAATACAGCACTTGTTACCGGAGCCAGTTCTGGAATTGGAACAGCAATTTGTCGGATGTTATTAAAAGACGGATATCAGATCTGTGGAATTGGTCGCGATTTTGATAAAGTTTCTGATCTTACGAAGAATACAAACTTTTTTCCTTTTTCCTTCGATTTAACAGACTCTAAGCATCTTATTTCTAATCTTTTTGAACTAAAAAAGAATTATTCTTTCTCTTTATTGATTAATTGTGCAGGAGTTGGATATTTTGGTCCTCATGAGGAATTAAACCCTAGAAAGATTCATGAACTTGTTACAGTAAATCTCGAAATTCCTATGCTTTTAACTAACCTTTTTTTACGACAGCTTAAACAAAATCAGGGAACCATTGTTATGATCTCTTCTGTTACTGCACAAAAAACGAACACGCATGGCTGTGCCTATGGAGCGACAAAAGCAGGGCTTTCCAACTTTTCTTCTAGTCTTTTTGAAGAAGTTCGTAAATATGGAGTTCGTGTGATTACACTACATCCTGATATAACTAAATCAGAATTTTATCGAAATTCTAATTTTAAGGAGGGGCAATCTTTCGATACCTATTTATTTCCAGAAGAAATTGCACAAGTTCTACATACTGCACTAAACTTTCGAACAGGTGCACTTCTTCGTGAAATTACCATTCAGCCTCAAAAACATCAAATTCAACGAAAATCTACTGATTAACTTGTTTTCGTTCTCTTTGTAACTCTTGAAATAATTCTACTGACGTCCATGATTTATTATACTCTGTAACAACTGCCTTTAGGGTAATGGGTTCTAAGCCTTCTTTTTGATACTGATCTAAAAACTTATCTAAATCATTAGAATCCAACCCTGAAAATACTATCATTTCCTCTTTAAATCCTTCTTTTTCATAACGTATTCCCTGCTTTTTCCATCCCGGAAAAGAAACTAAGAATCCTATTTTTTCTAAATAAAATGCTTTCGCCACCTTTTTTGTTTTAAAATTTAACTTCTTACATATTTGTTCTATCCTATCTAATTTTTCTTTTTCAATCTCATAAAATAATATTAACTTTTGCTGCATACTTTCTCCTTTCTTTCTATTTATTATAACAAATCTTTTTAACCTGTGCTATCCTATTTTTTAATTAAAAATTAATATATACATTTCTTCAAAAATGTTGTAGAATAGATTCCGGCAACAGCCAATTAATAATTGAATTAGAGGTTAATTATTATGAAGATTATTATTGCAGGCTGCGGCAAAGTTGGATATACACTTGCCGAGCAGCTTTTAGAAGAAAAACATGAAATCACATTGATTGATAAGCAGAGTGAAAAATTAAAAAGTATTTCTGAACGAATCGATGTAATTGGAATCTGTGGTAATGCTACCAGTTATCTAATCCAACAAGAGGCAGGAGTTAAGGATGCTGATCTTTTTATCGCAGTTACAAATCAAGACGAAATCAATCTTTTATGCTGTTTAATTGCAAAAAAAGCCGGAAATTGTCATACGATTGCAAGAGTCCGAAATCCTGAATATTATGCAGAAATTGGATTTATCAAAGAGGAATTAGGACTTTCTTTAGCAATCAATCCTGAACTTGCAGCAGCCTCTAAAATTTTGCATCTTATTCAAGTTCCTTCTGCTTTGGAATTAGATACTTTTGCAAAGGGTAAAATCAATCTTGTTCATTTTACAATTCCTTCTGGTTCTTGTTGGCACAATCTAAAACTTAGTGATGCTGCCAAATATGGTCCTAATCTTTTGATCTGCGTTGTAGAACGTGTCGATCATTCTTTAATTATTCCAAACGGAAATACCGTTCTTCATGAAGGTGACAGTGTTTCTATTATTATTCCCCCCTACCGGATGAACAGTCTTTTTTCTAAACTCGGATTAACAACAAAGGTAATTAAAAATGTCATGATTGCCGGTGGTGGTACCATCGCATATTATTTGGCACGTCAGCTTCTTTCAGCAAAAATCTCAGTCAAAATTATCGAACTCAATCAAGAACGCAGTGAAGAACTTAGTGAACTTCTTCCAGATGCCACTATTATCAGAGGAGATGCGTCAAATGAAATTTTACTACATGAAGAAGGTCTTCATCAGATGGACGCATTTGTTTCTCTGACAAATTATGATGAAGAAAATATTATGCTCTCTTTATATGCCCATAAAGTTTCTTCAGCAAAATTAATTACAAAAATCAACAAAATTTCATTTGAAAATGTTATTAATGAAATTCCAATCGGCAGTATTATCAGTCCAAAATATTTAACAGCCGAATATATTATTCAATATGTCCGTTCTATGCAAAACTCGGTTGGAAGTAATGTAGAAACGGTTTATCGATTGATGGATAATCGAGTAGAAGCCGTAGAATTTATTGTAAAAGAAGAGTCTAAAGTAACAGGAATTCCACTTGCTAAATTAAAAACGAAAGAAAATGTTTTGCTTTGTAATATTCTTCGTTATGGAAAAATTATTATTCCTTCTGGTCAGGATATGATTCAAGTTGGAGATTCTGTTGTTATTGTTACTACACAAAAGGGAATGGATGACATTTTAGATATTTTAGCATAAAACATAACAAAAGAAAGGAGGGATTTAGGTGAACCATAAAAATATTCTATATATTATTGGCTGGATTTTAAAATTAGAGGGTTTTGTTATGCTGTTTCCTTTATTTGTTGCCGTCTGTTATCGGGAATCTTCTGGACTTACTTTTGTTTTCTGTTCTTTAATTGGAATTTTTCTAGGACAGTTATTAACTATAAAACGACCAAATCATAGTGCCTTTTATGCAAGAGATGGATTTCTTACAGTTGCTATCAGTTGGATTGCAATTAGTATACTTGGTTGTCTTCCCTTTTATTTTAGTAAGGAAATTCCCTCTTTTTTAGACGCCTTATTTGAAATTGTTTCTGGTTTTACTACAACAGGAGCAAGTATTTTAACAGATGTAGAACATCTATCTAAATGTATGCTGTTTTGGCGAAGTTTTTCTCACTGGTTTGGCGGTATGGGAGTACTTGTTTTTATGCTTGCTATTTTGCCAATGGGTGGAGGAGGAGAAAATCTTCATTTAATGAGAGCAGAAAGTCCTGGTCCTTCTGTTAGTAAATTAGTTCCAAAACTTCGTACAACTGCTGTTTATCTTTATGGTATTTATATTGCAATTACACTTTTAGAGGTCATTCTTCTCCTATTTGGAAGAATGTCTGTATTTGATGCACTATGTCTATCCTTTGGGACAGCTGGTACAGGAGGCTTTGGTCTTTTAAATAGTAGTATTAGTTCTTATAGCCACTATATTCAATCTGTTATTACAATTTTTATGTTACTTAGTGGTGTAAATTTTACTCTCTATTTCTTCTTGCTGATGCGAAGAACCAAAGAGGCATTTCAGATGGAGGAAGTCCGTTGGTACTTTATTATTTATACTGTAACTGTTCTATTAATTACTTGTAATGTCGCTGCTTCTCAAGGACATTTTTTTGAAACTTTTCATCATGCTGCCTTTCAAGTAGCATCTGTTATGACAACTACTGGATATTCTACACTTGACTATAATACATGGCCTGAGTTTTCCAGAAGTCTTATCATTTTGATTATGTTTATTGGTGCTTGTGCAGGTAGTACTGGTGGAGGTATGAAGATATCTCGCTTTATTATATACTTTAAATGTGTCGGAAAAGAATTATCCTATTTAATTCACCCAAGAAGTGTTAAAATCTTAAAAATGGATGGAAAAAAAATAGAACATGAAGTAATTCGTTCTGCTAATGCCTATTTAATGGCATATATTATGATCTTTATTACCTCTTTATTGCTTCTTAGTCTAAATGGATTTGATTTTACAACAAATTTTACTGCTGTAGCTGCCACTTTAAATAATATTGGACCGGGACTTAATTTAGTGGGCCCTGCTGGAAACTTTTCTATGTTTTCGAATGGAGAAAAATTAGTTCTCATTTTTGATATGTTAGCAGGACGATTAGAAATTTTTCCTATGTTACTTTTAATTACACCTAGAACATGGAGAAAATAAAAAAAAGTTGTTGCAAAATAGATTTTTATTTTGCAACAACTCTTCTTATTTTTTTAAAGAACGTATTTCTTTTGCATTAAGAAAGTGGTAAAAAAACAACGCAAAACAGACGCCCACAATAGTTCCTAAAATTGTTCTTTTTAAAACTACATTTCCATAAAAACCTCCAGCTAATATACCAAGCAATAAAAACATTCCCCGATATGCCCTTAGACCATGTAATTGATATTCTAACTGACAATCACATGGTTCTTTTTCTACCGCTTCCTTTTTATATTCCTTTGCTTCTATACATCCCATAGCTTTATAAAACGCCTGTGTTTCTATTGCAGAGTGGGAAGAAATATAGAGGCGTTTTGCACCTAACCACTGTGCACTATAACACGCGAGAGAAAATAGATGTTTTCCAATTCCATGTCTTCTGTATCCATTGGAAATATGAATACAACTTAACTCTACATAACCTCTGTCTGTTCCAAATCGTTCTGCTTCAACAGAGGTAAATCCAATACAAACTCCTTTTACAAATGCTCCCCATACTTTTCCCCCAGTATCCAAAGTATTTTTCAGACATTTTACCAATTCTTTTATTTCCTCTTCTCCCCATTCCTCTACAAAAGGAATCTCTTTTATGACCCATTTTCCCTCTTCTTTTCGATAACAATGTGTTACTTCCTGATGTCTATCAAAAGACTGAAATAGTTCTGGAGATATATTATCTTTTTTTAATTTTTTATATTTTATCTTCATTTATAATAGATTCCTTATCTTTACTATTTTATAATTAACTGCGTAATCGGAATTTAGAAAGCTGTTGATCCAGATTTTCCGCCTGTGCTGAAAGCTCCTCACTAGTAGCAGAGCTTTCCTGTGCAGCCGCAGAATTGCTTTGAATTATACCTGAAATTTGTTCAATTCCCCGATTTAATTGTTCCATTGCTTCTGCCTGATGATGAGAGGCCACTTTTACAGATTCTACAATGCTTACAATTTCAACAATTCCTTCTGTAACAGATTGTAATGCCTCTGCTGTATTGACTGCAATATCTGTACCACTTTGCACTTCGGAAATAGAAGCTTCAATTAGTCGTCTGGTATTACTTGCTGCCTCGGCACTCTGACTTGCCAAATCACCAATTTCACTGGCTACTACTGCAAATCCCTTTCCCGCTTCTCCTGCTCTTGCCGCTTCAATAGAAGCATTTAAAGAAAGGAGATTTGTTTGAGAGGAAATTGCCTCTATTGTATTAATAATTACTGCAATCTGTTTGGAAGTTTCATTCATTTTATTCATTGCCTGTGTCATCTTTTCCATCTGTTGATTGCTGATTTCTGCCTTATCTCCAATCTCTCCTGCTTTTGCACTCGCCTGTGTAGCAGCCTTTGCATTTTCCTCTACCTGACTTGTTACATCTGTAACTGTAGCAAGGAGCTCCTCAATTGAACTTGCCTGATCCGTTGCTCCTTCTGCCAAGGAATTTGCACTCTGTGCCATTTGGGAAGAAGCAATTGCCACCTGATTAGAAGAACCTCTAATCTCTTTTAATGCACCATCTAATCTTCTATTAATACCTGCAAGAGAATCTAAAATTGGTTTAAAGTCTCCTTGATACGCACTTCGTTCTTTTGATGTAAGATTAAAATTCCCATCTGCCATCTCTGTTAATAAATACTCTTCATCTGAAATAATCCTAGAAAGACGTGATACAATTTCTCTAGTTGCATCTGCTAACTCTCCTATTTCATCTTTATTTTCTATGGTAGGAACAGTATCTGTTAAATTTCCCTCTGCTAATTGAAGTAAACGTTTTGAACAGGCAGCAATAGGATCAGCAATCATATTTGCAATCTTTTGACTAAAAAGAATTCCTATTATTATTGCAATTACAATTACTACTACAGTAATTATCATAACTATGAAAGAAAAATTTGTAAGTTGTATACTTAATTCATTCCCTTTACTTACTTTTGTATCCATCAAATCTGTCATAGCATTAAACAGCTTGTTATAAAGAGGATCTAATTTATCTACTATTTCTTGTTGAACTTGATGTATCGCTTCAATATCTGATGTATCTCCCTTTTTCATTAATTCTTCGGAAAGTGTTTTATACTCCTTCCAAGAATCCCATGCTATATTATAATAATTTTTTTCTGTTTGTTCTTTTATAGATTCATTAATAGAAGAAAAATAGGAGTCTACCTTTTTTATTTGTTCTGTATAATTGTTTTCTGCTGCCTTTTGATGCTCCTCAGAAGAAAAACTAATTGTATCATGAACACTTCCATCTATCTGTCCTAATGTAGCAAATAACTCCCCTATCGTCCCTTGAGAAAATCCATATTGAATTAGTGCATTTGAATATTTGTTATCAATTACCTTATTGATAATTGTACTTATGATTCCTGAAATACTTGCAAGAATAGTAATAAAAATAAAAGAAACCATTAACTTTTTTCTTAATTTCATTTGCTTAAACATCGTTTTCTCCCCCTCTATCATAATTCAAAAATATGGATGGTATATCTTTTATTTCTTTCCTTTAAATGATACTACTTTTTTTTCCCTATTTCAACTATTTTGTAGAGAAAAAAGGAGTTATGCCGTCTTATGCAATAACTCCCTTTTTGCTTATTCACTTCGCAATGCTTCTACTGCTTCTTTCTTGGAAGCAAGTTTTGCAGGAATATGACCTCCTAAAATTGTAATAATTGTACTAACTAATACGAGAATAACTGCATGGACAAATTGTAGGTGAGAAGCACTTGTCAGTCCCGCTTGAGAATTAATTACTGTATTGATTGGAAACGTAAAAAGCCAAGCAATGAATACTCCAAGAACTCCCGAAAATACTCCCAAAATACAAGTTTCTGCATCAAATACTCTTGTAATATCCTTTTTTCTAGCACCTAATGCCCGAAGAATTCCTATTTCTTTTGTTCGCTCTAAAACACTTGTATAAGTAATAATGCAGATCATAATCATACTGACAACTAAAGATACAGCAGCAAATGCAATCAATACCAATGTAACACCATCCATAATTCCAGAAGTCATAGAAGACATTGTACCTGCTAAATCAGAATAGACAATAATATCATCTTTATCTTTTTCACGATTAAACTCATCTAAATAATCCAATACCTTATCTTTTGATTCAAAATCTTTTGGAAAGACCATAACAAGATATGGCGTTGGATCTCCTCCTAAATAAGCAAGAAAATTTTCCTTTGTCTGTTCGTCCATTGCTTCCATTGACATAATATTATAGTCTACATTACGTTGATCTTTTACAATATCTGAATTTTCTGCCGCTGTAATAATCCGTTTTGAAAGAGCATCACTATAAGCAATTCCTGTAGCAAGCATAGACATTTTTGTGCCTTTCTTTGCACGTACAATTCCAGAGATTTGAATATCAAAACCCTCTCCTGATTCATACATCTTAACATAGTCCATTGAAGGTAAATATGTTCCAAATTCTGTTTTTTGGTAATAAGAATTATTATCTATTACTTTGAATTTTGTCCCAACTACTTCTTCAAATGGTAAACTATTTTTTCCTTCTATATCAAATCCTAATGCTTCAAGTGTACTTTTTTCAATCGTATTCGTCGTTTCTACTACTAAAACAACATCTGTTTCTGACTGTGGATAACTTCCAGAAACCAATTCATAATAATTTTCTAAATAATTATCTCCTTCGGCTAAAGAATCTGGATAACACGAAATTCCCATACTACTTGTAGAGGTCATATTTCTATTAGAAGAAGAATGATTCATCATCGCATTTCCAATTATAACTGGTACATATGTTGTATCAGATACTTTTCTTACAATATTCATATTTACAATTCTCGTATAACCAATACTTCCACAAATCTCTGGCGAAATTTTATGAATATAATCTAAAAATCCATCCTCAATTTTATTTTTGTGAACCTCAATCCCTCCAGAATTATCTTTAATCATCAATTCTGTTGTATCTGCATACTCATTTGTACCATATACACGATTTTGCATTCCTTCTGACATCTCAATCATGGAATTCATATCTACTTCTTGTATTGCCTTTGTAATTAAAATTGGAAATTCTGCCATAGCATCTGACTGAAAGTTATCAATCTCTGCCTGAAATCCTGTAGATAAACTTAAAATAACAGCAATTCCAATAATTCCTATACTAGAAGCAAATGCTGTAAGAAATGTTCTTCCCTTTTTGGTTTTTAAATTCTGAAATGAAAGACGAAGAGCAGTCAAAAAGCTCATATTTGTCTTCTTTAACTTAAATTGTTCTGTCTTTGGACGTTCTTTATGTGGATGGGTATCATCTATAATCTTTCCGTCAGAAAATCGAATGATTCGATCTGCATATTGATCGGCTAATTCTGGATTATGTGTTACCATAATTACCAAACGATCTTGTGCTACCTCTTTAATCAAATCCATAATCTGTACACTTGTTGTACTGTCTAAAGCTCCTGTTGGTTCATCACAAAGTAAAATCTCTGGATCATTCGCTAGAGCTCTTGCAATTGCTACTCTCTGCATCTGACCGCCGGAAAGCTGATTTGGTCTTTTGTGAAGATGTTCTTTTAATCCTACCTTTTCTAAGACTTCTAACGCCTTTCTATGTTTTTCTTCCCTAGAAACCCCACTTAATGTCATTCCCAATTCAACATTTGCTACAATACTTAAATGAGTAATCAAATTATAACTTTGAAACACAAAACCAATCGAATTATTTCGATAAGCATCCCAGTCATTGGCATTAAAATCTTTTGTACTTTTTCCTTTAATAACTAAATCCCCTGAATCATATTGATCAAGGCCTCCAATAATATTTAAACAAGTTGTTTTTCCTGAACCACTTGTTCCTAAAATAGCAACAAATTCTCTCTCTCGAAATGCAACACTAATACCATCTAAGGCCTTTGTTTCAATTTCTCCAATTCGATATGTCTTTCTTATATCTTTTAATTCTAACAAAATAATCTCCTTCCTTCTCTTTATATTTGAATTAAATACAATTTAATCTAAACATATCGAAAAGTCAAGAGATTATCTGTAAAAACGTCTTAAATAATTATAAACTGTAAGATCCTGCTGTGTCACATAATTTTTCTGTAAAATCAGTAAAATGCTGTAATCCCTCTATTGCATAAAATATTTCTTCTTTGGAAAGCTTAGACATAATTTTTTCTAAACGACATAATTCTTTTTGTATTGCCCTCATTACCTCTTGTCCGGTATCTGTCAGTTCTAATCTAACCACTCGTTCATCCTTTTGATCTCTTGTTCGGGTTAAAAATCCTAAATGCTCTAATTTTTTGCATAAAGTTGATAAATTACCCTGATTGATTTTTAAACAGCGATTGATATCACTAATCGTTGGTTTATTTTTCATTCCTACAAAAAATACTACTGTTATTCCAAGAGGAGTTAATTTATATGTCTGTATAACAGGGGAAACCACCTTTTCTATAGACACTTTCATTCGAGATAAACAATGTATAATATCAAAGGAAATCAAATTCCAATTTAGTTTTTCCATAATATGCACCGTCCAATTATATTTGATCCAAATATAACTGGAAGCAGATAAAATGTCAAGTCCTATTCATAGAAAAATAGCTGTGTCCAATAGGGAATTCCAGAGTCATTTAAAACATATCCTATTCCTATCTGAGTATACTTTGCATTTAAAATATTTGCTCTGTGTCCAGGGGAGTTCATCCAATCTTTCATAACTGCCTGTGCGGTTTTCTGACCCCATGCAATATTTTCTCCTGCTCCTGAAAATGAAATATTTGCTTCTTTTAATGCTGTAGAAAAGTTTTTTCCATTTGGTCTAGTATGTGAAAATGACTGTTGTGTCTCTTTTGCACGTATTGTTGCTGCATTACAAGCCTTTACATTTAATGTAAGAGAAGGAAGTCCTGCCTTTTTCCTTTCCTGATTTACAAGTTTTGCAACTTCTTCTATTACTTTCGAAATCTCTACATTTGTTTCTGGTTTATTTGTTTCTGGTTTATTTGTTTCTGGTTTGTTTGTTTCTGGTTTGTTTGTTTCTGGTTTGTTTGTTTCTGGTTTGTTTGTTTCTGGTTTGTTTATCTCTGGGCAATTATTTTGTTGATTTCCTAAAAGATTATTTAATTCTTGAAAGAATTTTTCGAAATTTTGGATTTTATTTAGGTTTATCACTTCCCATTTTTTTATGTTACAGTTGTCTTGTACTTTTTGTTCACTTTCTTGTTGTGCTATGTAAGTTTGTGAATCTAAATTACAAGATGGCTGTCCTCCAATGGAAAGTGTTCCAATAGAAAATCCTCCAGTTAATACTGCTGCTATCATAATTGATTTAAAACTCATAACTTTTCCTCCTGCTTTTATTACATATATGTTACAAAATTGTTACAGATATAGAATAACAGGTTTTATTTTTTAAATCAATGGAAACTACTGGAGAATAAAAGAATTTATTATACTATTGTCTTTAAAATATGAATTACAGATTTATACTTCTCTTCTAATATTGGAAATAGTTTTTGTGCTTCTGTCAAATTTCCTAAACGAAGTGCCTCCATTACTGGAATAACAGAATGATAGACTCCATCTATAGATAAATTACCTGCAACCCCTTTTAATGTATGGGCGGCTTTAAATGCTTCACTGGTATCTCCTATTTCCATGGATTGTGACATTTCTTTAAATGATGAATCCAACAAAAATTTTCTTAAAAATTTTTCGAATAGTGCTTCATTTCCTAAAAACCGTTCTAATCCTACCGCTAAATTTACACCATTTTCTTTTAAAGTAGTTTTTAACTCTTCTTCCATAACTAACCTCCAAATTGACGACATCGTAGAAAGCGGCTGTTACAACAAAGCTGTAACAGCCATCTTTATTTTTCTAATACCGCCATCTACGTTCTGCTTCTTCAAATTTTGTAATCAATTTTTTAGATGCAAGCGCATCTTTATTTAGAAAACGTACATCATTTCCAAAGCGAATTTCAATTAATTTAATATCTGTGTTATCAAATACTTCTCCTCTTCCAAAGTATATATGTTGTACAATATCATGTTCTCTTAATTCATCTAATTGTTTTCGAAATGCCTTTTTTTCTTCATTTTCCTTTGAAACAGCGTCGATTCTTTCTTGAGGAGTTAACTCTGGTTCTAAATCCTCAAATATTGACTGAGATGGATTTTTTACATAAACTCCTGGAACTTTGCTCGTCTTTTTACTCTTTGGTTTTTCTTCCTTTTTTGCAGGACGAATTTCTGGCAGCTTTTCTGTAGAGGATTTTTTCTGTTCTTGAGAAGTAATTTGTACATTCTGAAGCTTTTTTACTGCCTCTGTTAATTCATTTTGTTCTGCTTTTGGATGCTTTTTTTGATGTAATACAATTCCACACATACTGACAAGTAATAGTGCAGCCCCCGCAGTAATAATAATTATTTGTGTTGTTGATGTTTTATTCTCTCTATTTTCTTTTGGCATAACAGCAGAAACTGTCGGCTCAGGTGTCGTTATAGGAGTTGGACTTGGTGTTGGACTTGGGGTCGGTGTTGGGGTTGGTAGTGGTGTTGGTGTTATTGTTTCTTTGGTTTTATTAATATAACTGCTTGTTGAATATCCCTCTAAAGTATCTGAACCAATCTGAAACCGAATATGATACCATGGCTTATCCCCTACCATTACCTCATCTAAAATTAATACTTCTGTTCCTGGCTGAAGTTGAACTTTTTGATTATTGTGTTCTATTCTCTCATTATTTTCTCCAGCTCCTGCCCGTACATTGACCTTTGCTGTTACTTTCCCTTTATAATAAATTTCAGTTTCCTGCTCACTTTTTGAATTTGGTTCTCCTTTTACATCAAGCAAAGGTAAAAAAAATGTACCTGTCAGTAGGATGGCTATTAATCCAACCTTTACTAACCAACCAAATAACTGTACTCTTCCACTTGATCCTTTGTTACTTTCTGCCATTTTAAACCTGTTCACAATCCTACTTCCTTTCTCAAACTTCTTTGATCTGGTACGAGTTTATTGTAGCAGAAAAGGTCATATTATGTCAAAACAATTATGCGAAAATATAACGTAATAAATTCCCAAATCACATTATTCCTTTTCCTTACCAGCCAAATAGGTAATAAATTGTTGTGCGGTTCTTCCTGATAAACCGCCATGATTTAATTCCCAAACATTTGCCTTTTGTAATAACTCTTCTTGTGTTAATGTAATCTCTGGATATCGTTTTGCCAACTCTCTTACAATTTCTTGATACTCTTTTTGAGATGGAGAAGAATAATTAATTGTAATCCCAAATCGTGCTACTAAAGATAACTTTTCCTGCATTGTATCAGAGCGATGCAATTCATCTTTTGATACATCTGTCCTGTCTGACCAAGTCTCTCGAATTAAATGTCTCCGATTTGAAGTTGCATAGATCAAAACATTATCAGGTTTAATTTCTAATCCTCCTTCGATTACTGCCTTTAAATATTTATATTCTGTTTCAAATTCCTCAAAAGAAAGATCATCCATATAAATAATAAATTTATAGTTACGGTTTTTAATCATAGAAATTACTGTACTTAGATCCTGAAACTGATGTTTATAAATTTCAATCATCCGTAATCCCTGTCCATAATATTCATTTAGGATTGCTTTTATGCTTGTAGACTTTCCTGTTCCACTATCTCCAAACAGTAACACATTATTAGCTTTTCTTCCCTCTACAAAAGCAAGTGTGTTTTCAATCAGCTTTTTCTTTTGCAGATCATATCCAATTAAATCGGAAAGTTTTACTTCTTCTGTATTTGTAATTGGCTGTAATATGACCTGATCTTGCTGCTTTTTTATTCGAAATGCTTTGTTTAATCCTAATGTCCCAACGCCATACTTTTTATAAAAGTCAGTTACAACTTTAAAGATTGCTTTTTCATCTTCTGCCTGTGCAAGTTCTTTACTAAAAATACGTACCTTTTCACTCACACTACGATTATAAGATGTTCCATTCTTTTTTACTGCTTTATAATTGGTTATCACAGAAAAACAGTGAATACCTAACTGCTTTTCTAATATAGAAAAATCATAGTGAAGTAATTGGTAAAAAATTGAATAGTCCTCTTTTGCAAACTCATTTACGCTACCTGTTCTTGCTCCAATCGTTTCACAACTCATACTAAATGGCGTTTCTAATGTTGCTAATAAAAATGCTAAATAATTCTGCCATAGATTTTCGTCAAATCCATAAATAGTAGCAATATCTAACAGCTTATGAATCTGCTCATAAACCGCTGATATCATTTCTTCTGTGTCAATCTTCTTCTTTTTATATTGTTCAATCGCCGTTGCCAGACCAACTAAGACACTATTTTTAGGTAAATTTCTATAAATAATTAATTTTGAAAGTAATTGATCCATTGTTTTGCCCCTTTACATCCGATCTGGTACTTCAAATCCAAGCAGATCAATACAGACACTTAAAATGGAAAATAGTAATCGTAATTGTGCAATCCATGTCTGCTGCTTTTGTTTATCTTCTTCTGTAATAATTTTATTTTCATGATAAAAGCTATTAAATGCGTTAGCTAAAGCATAGATATATTGGCAGATCTTATGAGGTGCATTTTCTTTTATTGCTCCTGTAATCATCTCGGAAAATCCTGCTGCTGTCAACATTAAGTTGATCTCACTTTTAGTCCGATTTGTTATTCCTTTCATAGATTTACACAACTCACTCTTTTGTCCAGTCAGTTCTTCATATTTTTTAAGAATGGACTTAATTCGAACCATAGTATAGAGAATATATGGTCCAGTATCCCCTTCTAAAGAAGAAAATCGTTCTACATCAAAAACATAGTCTTTTGCAATTTGATTGGATAGATCTCCATATTTTAAGGCAGCAAGTCCAACCACCTTTGCAATTTGTCTTGCCTCCTCTTCAGGTACTTTTTGTCCAGACTGAATTTTTTGATAGACAGCTTCATTGATCTCCTCTATCAAATATTCCAAACGCATTACTCCGCCTTCTCTTGTCTTAAACGGTTTTCCATCTTTTCCATTCATTGTCCCAAATCCTAAAAACTGCATCTTCCTATCATCTGGAACAAGACCTGCCTTTTTTGCTGTTCTAAACACTTGAATAAAATGAAGTTCCTGTCTTTTATCCGCAAGATAAATATAATAGTCTGGATGATATAGTCGCTCCCTCTCTATAATTGTAGCCAAATCTGAAGTAGCATATAACGCCGCCCCATCAGATTTTTGAATTAAACAAGGAGGAATTTCTTTTGTATCGGTTTCTTCTGCTACATCTACTACTAATGCTCCTCTGCTTTCATAGGCAATTTTCTGGTTTACCATATTTTCTAACATTGGTGCAATTTCATTTTGAACATCACTCTCCCCTTTCCATAGATCAAATTCAGTATTTAGATTTTCATAGTTTTTCTTTAAATCTGTAATTGAAACATTTCGGATATGATTCCAAAGGGCACGATATGCCAGATCTCCATTTTGTAATTTTAAAGTTGCCATATGTGCACGTTCTAAAAATGTTTGGTCTTGTTTTGACTTTGCACTAGCTTTTGGATAGATCTGTTCTAGTTCAGAAATTGTAAAAGGTGCTTCTTGTGGATATTCTTTTGGAGATTCCTTTTCTTGAAAATAAATCAGATCTGGCTTTTCTTCTCTTAACTGCTCAATAATAAGTCCCATCTGAAGACCCCAATCTCCTAAATGGACGTCTCCTATCACATGATTTCCTGCAAAGCGATGAATCCTTTTTATACTCTCTCCAATAATTGCAGAACGTAGATGCCCAACATGTAGTGGTTTTGCTATATTTGCCCCACCATAATCTACAATAATTGTCTTCTTTTCTTTCTCTTCCTCATAACCAAGCTTTGGATACAAAGCCATCTCTTCTAAATAATCTGCTAAAAATTCAGAAGTCATGGTAAGATTGATAAATCCAGGTGCTACTGCTTGCACCTCTTGAAATATAGATTTTTCTGATAACTGTTCTACTATCTCTTTTGCAATTATGATTGGTGCCTTTTTATATTGTTTTGAGGCAGCAAGAGCACCATTACATTGATATTGACAAAGATCTGGTCGATTTGAAATAGCTATCTGTCCATACTTTTCTTCATATCCACATACTAAAAAAGCTGCTTTTACTTCTTTAGAGATCTTTTCTATAAATTGTTCCATGAACTCTTTTCCTTTCCCGTTTTCTTTTAATGTCTATTACTCTACCACAAAATTTTTCTATTGTAAATCCAGAAAAGTCGATTTCAATAAAAAGATAATTTGACTTTTTGCACCATTTATGATAAATTTATCTCAGATTATCCATCTGATAGTCTGTATTTGTTTTTAATTTTAGAATTTTGTTGTGCACCTGAAAAGGTACAAGAATGGAGAGTTTTATGAAGACAGGAAAAGTAAAATGGTTCAATGCCAAAAAAGGATTCGGTTTTATTTCCGATGAAGAAGGACAAGATGTATTCGTTCATTATTCTGCACTGAATATGGATGGCTTCAAAGTGTTAGAAGAAGGAGATTCTGTACAATTCGAAGTAGTAGAGGGTGAAAAAGGTCCTCAAGCTGCAAACGTAACGAAGTTATAATCAAGTAAATCATAATTTTTATTTATACATAAAAGTTATAAGATTGGGCGGGTTGTAACAAAATAAAACAGGAAGAAGAGCTTTTTGTTCTCCTTCCCGTTTTTATTTTTAAATTAAATTCCCTGTGCAATCATAGCAGTCGCTACTTTTTCAAATCCGGCAATATTTGCTCCAACAACATAATTTCCTTCAAATCCATATTTCTTTGCTGCCTGATCTAGATTATGGAAAATATTTACCATAATATTTTGAAGTTTTTCATCTACTTCTTCAAAACTCCAACTTAAACGTTCGCTATTCTGGCTCATTTCTAATGCACTTGTCGCTACACCACCTGCATTTGCTGCCTTTCCAGGTGCAAATAATACACCATTTTGTTGTAGATATTCGGTTGCTTCTAATGTCGTTGGCATATTTGCTCCTTCAGCAACAGCAAGACAGCCATTCGCAACTAATGCCTTTGCATCATCTAAAAGGAGTTCATTTTGTGTTGCACAAGGAAGAGCAATATCGCACTTGATTGTCCATACACCTCTTCCTTCATGATACTCTGAATTTGGGCGATATTTTTTATATTCTGTTAATCTTGCACGATTTACTTCTTTAATTTCTTTTAAAGCTGCTATATCAATTCCTTCTGAATCATAAACCCAACCATTGGAATCACTCACTGTTACCACTTTTGCTCCAAGTTGTTGTGCCTTTTGAGCAGCATAGATTGCAACATTTCCAGAACCAGAGATGCAGACAGTCTTTCCTGTAATATCTATATTATTGCATTTTAACATCTCCTTAGTCAAATAAAGAAGACCATATCCTGTTGCTTCTGTTCTAACTAAAGATCCACCATAAGTTAAACCTTTGCCGGTTAATACTCCCTCATAAACTCCTTTAATCTTTTTATATTGTCCAAATAAATATCCAATTTCTCTTGCACCTGTTCCGATATCTCCAGCAGGTACATCGGTATCTGCACCTATGTATCTGCTCAATTCCGTCATAAAGCTCTTACAAAATGCCATTACCTCTCTGTCTGACTTTCCCTTTGGATCAAAATCAGAACCACCTTTACCACCTCCAATTGGAAGTCCTGTCAAAGAGTTCTTAAAGATTTGTTCAAATCCCAAAAATTTAATAATTCCAAGATTAACCGATGGATGAAGTCTAAGTCCACCTTTATATGGTCCAATACTGTTATTAAATTGAACACGGTATCCTGTATTGACCTGTACTTGTCCCTTATCATCTACCCACGGCACACGAAACTTAATCTGACGATCTGGTTCTACTAACCGCTCTAATAATGCCTCTTTTCGATATACCTCTTCATTTGCCTCTACAACTGGTCTAAGAGATTCTAATACTTCTTTGACTGCTTGATGAAACTCTGGTTCCGCAGGATTTTTTGCAACTACTTGTTCAATTACTTCATCTACATAACTCATAATTCATTCTCCTTTTCTTCTTAATAACTTTTTTTGTATTATAAGGCACAAGTTTACCTTTCGTCAATCATTTTTTTGCTTTAAAGTAAAGAAATTTTAATGTTATACCTAAGCAAAGTGCACAAATAGTTCAAAAACGCCAGTGGTGCTCTTACTTTGGAATCTATCCCGCATCTGATATACTTCATAAATTCTTAATTTTTTCCACACATATCTCTTTAATATTTTATGTTAAAATGAAATTTAAAATTTGATTTATTGATTGGTGGGAGGATTTTATTATGTATACTATTTTAGTTTGTGATGATGATAAAGATATTGTAGAGGCTATTTATATTTACCTCACTGCTGAAGGCTATCATGTATTAAAAGCCTATCATGGCAAGCAGGCTATAGAAGTAATTGAAACACAAGAAGTACATTTAATTTTGCTTGATATTATGATGCCTGAAATGGATGGAATTCGCACTACAAGAAAACTAAGAGAAAATAATTATAGTCTTCCTATTCTTTTTTTATCTGCTAAATCCGAAGATAACGATAAAATTCTTGGTCTAAATATTGGTGCAGATGACTATATTACCAAACCATTTAATCCATTAGAACTGATTGCCAGAGTAAAATCTGCTCTACGTCGTTATACCACTCTTGGTAATGTTTCCAACACTGCCAATTCTAATCTTTACTCCTCTGGCGATCTTATTATTAATGATGATTCAAAAGAAGTAACGGTTGATGGAGAGTTAGTTCGTCTTACTCCTATCGAATATAATCTCTTAAAATTGCTTGTTCGCAATAAAGGACGTGTATTTTCTATCTCTGAAATTTATGAACAGATCTGGAAAGAACCCTCCTTTGGAGTGGATAATATTGTCGCTGTACATATCCGTCATATCAGAGAAAAAATTGAGATTAATCCAAGAGAGCCTAAATATTTAAAAGTAGTTTGGGGAATTGGTTATAAAATTGAAAATTTAGATTAAAAGAAGCCGAGGTTTATTTATGAAACTAAAAAATATACAAGAATGTATCGCAGTAAAATTTTTTCTTTTGCTTGTCACATTAATTTTAGGGGCAGCTTCCATATTTTTTATTTTTCATGCTATTCCCTTTTTAGAAAAATATTCTCCATCGGAAACTGTTTTTACTCAGACTGATCCATTTTTATCACTTTATAAACAATATCTTGATCGGGCAGCTGTCTATACGAAATATCGAGAAGCTGGCTATTTGCCTGATCCCTCTAGCTTTTATTCCAAAGCAGATTTAATCTCTATGTTTAATGGAAAAGCAAACGGAAATTTAATTCCGTCTGATGATGTTTATAACATGAGTCAGGAAAGTTTTGAATATTATAATTATATACTGAATCAAAATAATCCCGATTTTTTTTACTATGCTCTTAATCAGACAACAAATACCTTCTATTATAATGAAACTATGTCTGATTTTATTCGAAAGACTCAAAATATTCCGAAACAAACACCGATTACATCCGAAATTTTAGACGATTTTTTTGAGTCTTATGTAAAAGTTAATTGTCCTTATCTAATATTAGATACTTCTTATCGTATGTATTATACCAATCTCTCAGGACAAAACTATTCGATTACAGAAAATACAGTTTCTTTTGCTCTGCGCTATCTCACCTTAGATAATTCTTCTAATCAAATAGAACTAGAAGAACTATCTGAAAAAACAATGACAGAAAAAATTACAAATCCATCAAACTATCTTCTCTATACAGGATATTTAAAAACAGAATCCGAAACCAATAGTGTTTTTGCAGAATTAGAAAAAGAGTTTGAATTAAATTATAATTCTTATCAACAAATGCTCCATTTTCTTCCATGGATTGTTGGAGGATTAATATTGGTTTTATCATTTTCAATTATTGTGATTGGTCATAAAAAAGGAGTCAATGGAATTTATCATTCAAAATTTGATAAAATTTTTTATGAGATACTTTTATTAGGAATCTGTCTTTTGGCTTTTTTAGTAATCTGTTCCGTTTCTTTCTTAAAAGAAGAGATAAAAGTTGACAATATTTTTGTATGGGTAGGTCTTTTTTACCTGATTAGTTTCTGGGCTCTTTCTGCTTTTTTTATCACTACTATACGTCGTTTTAAATCGCATATATGGTTTGAAAGTTTTCTATGTTTAAAAATATGCCGTTTTTTATTTCAATCTTTCTATCATATCAGCTTATATATAAAACATACTATTTCCAAATTTTTTCACGATACAAAAAAACTTTTTAGAAACTTCTTTTTGGAAAGATCCACTGTTGTCTTAGTATTTGCTACTCTTTTTATATTTTGTTGTTATACTATCTTTTCTTTATTGATTGCTTTTGAATCTCCTTTTATAGGTTTATGTCTCCTTTTTTTAGGCTTTATTATTTTAGGTCTTTATTTACTTCGGGCAGCCGGCGATCTCAATGTACTTCGACAAGTAACACGCCGTATTACAGCAGGTGATATCAATACAAAAGCTCCTTCCCAAAAAAGTCTTTTATTTCGGGAATTAACAGAAAACATCAATCATATCGGAAACGGTTTAGCTGCTTCTGTAGAAAAAGAATTAAAAAGTGAACGGATGAAAACGGAATTAATTACTAATGTATCCCACGATATAAAAACTCCGCTGACCTCTATTATCAACTATGTGGATCTGCTTAAAAAAATAGATTTAAAAGATGAAACTGCCAAATCCTATTTAGCTGTTTTAGAGGAAAAATCATGGAGATTAAAAACTTTAATCGAAGATTTAGTTGAAGCGTCTAAAGCTTCCTCTGGAACTCTTTCTATTCAGTTACAGCGGTTAAATCTATGTGAATTAGTTAAACAGGCATGTGGAGAATTTGAAGATAGACTAACAGAACAAAACTTGCAGTTAATTCTTTCTCTTCCAAAAGAACGGGGAGAAGAACTTCCTGTCATTGCAGATGGCAGAAGTACCTATCGAATTATAGAAAATCTTTTGTCTAACGTCAACAAAT
The DNA here is from genome assembly GCA_947089905.1 of uncultured Lachnospiraceae bacterium. Lineage (GTDB taxonomy): Bacteria > Bacillota > Clostridia > Lachnospirales > Lachnospiraceae > MGBC140009. The sequence continues at coordinate 3,218 of CAMUMG010000001.1, read as the reverse complement.
ATGCAATGCCCGGAACAAGGGTTTATGTAGAAGCTTTTTGTAATAGTACAAATGCTTTGCTTTCCATTAAAAATATTTCTGCTGCCCCACTTAATATCAGCAGCGAGGAACTAATGGAACGCTTTGTTCGTGGAGATCGATCCAGAAATACAGAGGGAAGCGGACTTGGACTGTCTATTGCAAAAAGTTTAGCAGAACTACAGCATGGCAGTTTTAAACTATACTTAGATGGAGATCTATTTAAAGCGGTTGTGACACTTCCCCTTTATTTAGAAGATACTTAAATGATAATCATTATTTTTGGCATAAAATAAGGGCTTTCAAGGTTATGATGTTATTAACTTGTTATTAGTGTTTTATTATATTGTATCATATTATAGAATTTATAAAAGAGAACTTCATTTATATGATCTGCTTAGTATAGTTTTCTTAGAAACATTTTACTCCATCTTTTTTTCTCCATGATATTAAGTAGATCATATTTAGAAGAATTCTTTTTCATATAAATAATTTATAGCACCTCTGGTTCTCCAAAATAATGTACTTTATTTCTTGGAATTTTCTTGACTTAATATAGAAAAGTAGATACAATAAGAGTTATCAATACTTTTCTATATTGTTGATAGATAAGAGTTGTAAACTTTGGTCGGGGCACAACTCTTATCTTTTTAGTTTCTGATATACCAAATCTAATCCTTGTCTTAAAATCTCAGCTTTACTTAATTTAGTCTGCTGACAACAATATTCTAATTTTATTATATCATCATCAGATAATCTAAGTTCAAGCCTTTCTTTTTTGGGATTATCTGTTGGTCTGCCTGTACGTGGTGACATTTAAGCCTCCTTTCATTTTGTACATAATTAATTTTAACATATATACGTACAAAACTCAACCCCCTTTCAAATTTGTACTTGTCAAATAGAAGCACATATCTTATACTATTTATATACCGTCTTTTGACATTTCCTCTTTCAGTTGTATCTTTTCCTCTTCTGTAAGTTCTGAACAGCCTTCTAGCGTCTTATTTTTTCGATAATATGTATTCACAGCCTTCATTTTCTCTTGACTCTTAATCTGCTAACTGTCCAACGCTTCGTTTGAGCAAGATGTGCTAGTAGTTGTATGGTCATCGTATGTTTTGCTGCTAGTTGTTCTATAATATATTCCAAATCTTGCTTCTCTTCTTCTCCTATTTTCTTTTCACTATCTTGAAATCGAATCTTTTCATAAATTTCTTTACATTCTTCTGTCGAAAGAAAGCCTATTCGATATATTTCAAACCCGTGAAAGGAGGTTCTACGAGAGGTCAAAACAATTGCTCCTGGAATACTGTTTAATCGTTGTAACCCTAGATCGGTTCCTCTTGATACATTGACGTTGTCTATAAACAATAATAATCTTCCATTCGATGCTAAATATTCTAATTCTTTCCATGCAGCTTCTATATTTCTTTTCGGATCTTCTTGTTCTTTGAATTTTAAACATGTCGTTAAACTACTATCCATATTCCCATTGTACTCAATATAACCAATATGTTCAAAAGGAAGTATTTCTTTATTTGAATTTTTCTGTTCATATTCTTTGAACAAAAATCTACAAATTTGTGTTTTTCCGATTCCACCCATTCCACTTACTAGAACACATTTTCGTTTTTCCTCTATACTTTGACGTAACTTTTGCAGTTCTGCTTCTCGACCAAGAAAGTAAGTAACAGGAGTTGTTTCTGTTTTATGAGTTACTATAAACTCTCGTTCCTTCTCCTGATACGTTGTTATGTTATATTGATCTCCCCCTATATAGTCATGCTGTATCTGAGCATCTTTCACCCGATTTTTAATACGCTTCTTCATAATATTTTCCTCTTTTATTTTGTCTATCTTGTATCGCTCTTTCGATTTGAATGGCTACATCTGGAATCTCTGGGTTATTCATATCAGTAACTATCTTTAGAAATTCCCCCATCGAAGCAGCTATTTGTTGATAACGTTTTAATTCAGCAGCCACTTCTGCTATATTGGTAGGATGTATCCCTTCTAAAGCGGCTTCAAATGTTTTACATTCGTTCTGCCAATATTTTATATACTCTATCCATAAGGAAGAATTATATATCCTTTTCTCTATGATTGCTGGAAAAATTCTATTCTGATATTCTTGTTCCTTCATTACTTCCAATACTTCAAACATACAACTTGAAGATTTTAAATAAGCATCACTCACAAGTAAAACCGCATACTCCTGTTGACGTATCCTCTGCATAAACTCCCGAATACTGTTCCATACTCCTATATCACGAATATCCTGTTTCACAATCACCTTTGAGTTCTTCGATAATTGTTGATCAATTTGATTTGCTACCTCTGCATCCTTCCGGCTATAAGAAAGAAAAATGGTGGTTTTTTTATCTTTCTCTTCTTTTGACTGCCTCTTTTCCTCTCTGCCCCCTTGGAAAACAATTTGATCTCCACCTACATAATTACCACCAATATTGACGCCTTTTAGTTTGTTTTCTACTTTTTTTGACATCCTGATTTCCTCTCTTTCTCTTCTGTTTATTAAAAGAATGACTTCTATTCTTTTATATTTTGTAGTTATTCTACAATATTCCTTAGATTTTATCAATATTTTTTTAAAATCTCTTATTGCATTTCATAAAAAGGTAAGTTATGATAACTTTCAGAAGGGATGGTGATAGAATGGCTTTTTCGTATGATAAACTATGGAAATTATTAATAGATAAAAAAATGACAAAAGAAACATTTCGTATCTCTGTAAAGGTTTCTCCTACGACGATTGCTGCGATGGGAAAAGGGCAAGGAATCTCTCCAAAAGTCTTAGATCGTATTTGTACCTCATTTCATTGTCAGCCGGGCGATATTATGGAACATGTTCCAACCTATGAATAATCAGAATGAATTTTAAGATTAAGAAGAAAGAAAAAATGAAATGTTAGAATGAAAAGAATAAAATTTGTTTTATTATAAAGGGACAATAGAAAAATCACATCTACTGTCCCTATTTTCTTATACCTTTGCTAATGCTTTCATCGTATTTTTACCGATCTGTTTTCCTGACCAGTTAGTAGACCAGCCTTTGTATTTAAAATATGCCAATACAGCCCCAGCCGTTTTCGCTCCATAGCAGCCATCTACCGTTAAAACGGGTACAGAAATATGTTTTGCAGCAATCTGCCGATTTAATTGCATCTGTAACCAAACGA